>NZ_JBQKUI010000005.1:0-263901 GCF_054968505.1 Sulfitobacter sp. G5_S2_6_S6 | reverse complement strand
GCCACATCGGCCCGTGGCGGGCGCGGGATCGGTGTCGTGGCAAGATCGCCGATCCGATACAAGCCCGGATGCTCGATGGCATTGGATGTGATCTCCAGACAGCCAAGCATCCGGTCGATCTGCCCCATGTCACTGCGCAGCGGCAGCACCAGCATACGCGCCTGAACGGTCGCATCCCCCGCGGTGAGCGTCATCTCTCCGGTGACGGGCTGTGACAGAATGTGATCCAGCCAATCACTGCAGCGTCGACGCTCGGACGGGTCGAACAGAGAGATCATCGGCATCCCGCGCAGGTCCATCCCCATGGCAGTGCACAGCTGCGATCCGGCGACGCGAAACCGCGCCAGTTCAGACCGCCTGCGTTCCAGAACAAAGGCGCGATCAAGCACGGAGGTGATCTGTGCAGGATCGATCTGTGACCGGAACGGGACCGGCTGACCCCGGCAAAGCCCCTGCCAATAGGCCCGCACGTCAACCATCGCGGGTGTCGGCGGCGGCATCACGCGGCAAGAGCCGGTCTGGGGCATGTCATCCAGAGGGGGAAGATGTTTCATCGGGCAGCCTTATTGCGGTCGGGACAAGAGCAGGACGGGGGGGCGGCAGCGGGGCCGTGATGTATTGCCTGAGTTTAGTCAAATGAGCAGTAATTTGTAGATATAACAGCAAACTTGGTTAACAGACCGTTAAGGGGAGACCTCGCGCGGCAGAATGGCTTTTTACTTGCCCCATTTGCGAGTTTCCCTTTTAAGGCGCGCAACAATCGCAATCGACAAGGACCATGCCATGATACGTTCGATGACGGGTTTCGCCTCGGCCAGTGGTGCGTCCGGCCCGCACAGTTGGGGGTGGGAATTGCGATCGGTCAACGGCAAGGGGCTCGACCTGCGCCTGCGTGTGCCCGACTGGATCGACGGGCTGGAAGCCGGCCTGCGCAAGACGCTCGGCGCGGCGATCACCCGCGGCAATGTCACCTGCAACCTGAGGATCACCCGCGAGGATGGCTCTGGCGCATTGACGGTGAACGCGGATCAGCTTGAGGTCGTGCTGGACGCGCTGCACCAGATCGAAGCGCGCGCGATGGATGCGGGTATCTCGCTTGCGCCCTCCAAGGCGACCGATATCGTCACCATGCGCGGCGTGCTTGAACAGGCGACGACGGTGGATGATGTGGCCGCCCTTTGCGCGACATTGTTGGCGGAATTCCCCACGGTGCTTGCCAATTTCAACGACATGCGCGCCCGCGAAGGGGCTGCCTTGGCGCAGGTGCTCGAAGCGCAGTTGGCGCAGGTGGCAGAGTTGACGACACAGGCCGCCGCGCTGGCCGAGACGCGCAAGGACGAGATGGCACAGACATTGCAACGCAATCTTTCGCGGGTGCTGGACAATGCCGAAGGCGTGGACGCTGACCGGCTGGCGCAGGAACTGGCGCTGATCGCCGTCAAATCCGACATCACCGAAGAGATCGACCGCCTGCACGCCCATGTCGATGCCGCCCGCGCCTTGCTGGCGCAGGACGGGGCCGTGGGGCGCAAGCTGGATTTCCTGATGCAGGAGTTCAACCGCGAGGCCAATACACTGTGCGCCAAGGCACAAAACACCGCGCTGACCCAGATCGGGCTGGCCTTGAAGGCGGTGATAGACCAGATGCGCGAACAAGTGCAAAATGTGGAGTAAGACATGAGCGACAGACGCGGCCTATTGATCATCCTCAGCTCGCCCTCTGGGGCGGGTAAATCGACGCTGGCCCGCAAGCTGCGCGATTGGGATACCTCGCTTGAATTCTCTGTCTCGGCCACCACCCGCGCACCGCGTGTCGGCGAGGAAGACGGCAAGGACTATTTTTTCACCGCCGAGGATGATTTCCGCGCCATGGTGAACGATGGCGATATGCTGGAGCACGCCCGCGTCTTCAACAACTATTACGGCTCGCCCAAGGGACCGGTGCAAAAGGCGATCGACAGTGGCCGCGATGTGCTGTTCGACGTGGATTGGCAGGGCGCGCAGCAGATCAGCAACTCGACGCTCAAGCAGCACGTGCTGTCGATCTTCATCCTGCCGCCCTCGATCAAAGAGCTGCGGCGGCGTCTGGAAACCCGTGGTCAGGACGCCCCCGATACCATCGCCCTGCGAATGGAGAAAAGCTGGGACGAGATCAGCCATTGGGACGGCTACGACTACGTGCTGGTCAATGATGACCTGACCGAAACAGAGGCCAAGCTGAAGTCGATCATCACCGCCGAAAGATTGCGCCTTTCGCAGCAGCCGAAACTGGTGGATCATGTGCGCGCGCTGCAATCAGAATTCGAGGACACGAAATGACGCTTTACGCTCTGGCCGATATCACCCCGCAGGTTCACGCGGATGCATGGGTTGCCCCCGATGCCAATGTCATCGGGAATGTGACGCTCGAGGCTGATGCCTCTGTCTGGTTCGGCTGTACGCTGCGCGGCGATAACGAACTGATCCTCGTCGGCAAGGGCAGTAATGTGCAGGAAAACTGCGTTTTTCACACGGACCCGGGCTGTCCGCTGACCGTGGGAGAAAACTGTACGATCGGTCACAAGGTCATGCTGCACGGCTGTACCATCGGGGATAATTCGCTGGTCGGGATGGGGGCGACGATCCTGAACGGGGCCAAGATCGGCAAGAATTGTCTGATCGGGGCAGGGGCGTTGATCACTGAAAACAAGGTGATCCCCGACGGGTCGCTTGTGATGGGCGCACCGGGCAAGGTCGTGCGCGAGCTGGACGCGGCGGCGATTGCAGGGCTGACCGCCAGCGCGAAACACTACCAAGACAACGCGCGGCGCTTTGCCAGCCAGCTTAAACCCGTCTGAGCATGGTGCTGCGCCCGCATCTGCCGGATCTGCTGGCAGCGCTGCCTTTGCCTACGCTTGCCGTTGATCGGGCTGAACGTATCGTCGCGATGAATGCGCCGGCCCAAGCTCTGCTGGGCCGTGGCGCATTGGACCGCCATTACATCAACGTGTTGCGCCAGCCGGCGGTGGTCGATGCGGTCGAGCAATGCCAACAGGATGATACCCCGCGCGAGGCGCAATATCTGGCCAGCGACAATGGCAATGACACGACCTTTCGGGTGCACGTCCGAAAGGTGACCGGCATGGATTACGTCTTGCTGAGCTTTCAAGACATCACACAGGTCACCAACGCCAGCCAGATGCGCCGCGATTTCGTCGCCAACGTCAGCCACGAGTTGCGCACCCCGCTGACGGCGATGATGGGGTTCATTGAAACCTTACGCGGCCCTGCGCGTGACGACGCCCCCGCACGGGACAGGTTTCTGGGGATCATGACCGGAGAGGCCGAGCGCATGAACCGGCTGGTGGGCGATCTGTTGTCGCTGTCCCGCGTCGAATCGGACGAACGGGTCCGCCCGACGGATAAGGTCGATCTGCGCTATGTGCTCCAATCGACCATGCGCAACCTCAACCCCTTGGCCGTAGAGGCGAATGTGACGCTGGTCGCGACCATGGGGGACGATCCGCTGCCCTTGATGGGGGATACGGACCAGCTGTTGCAGGTGTTCACGAATCTTATTGAAAACGGCATCAAATATGGTGGCGTGGGTAAAGGCGTCGAAATCTCGGTCGAGACGACCTTGCGTGACCCTTCCTTGCGCGGGCCTGCGGTGCGGGTCACAATCCGCGACCACGGTCCGGGGATCGACCCTGTGCACCTGCCACGCCTGACCGAACGCTTCTACCGCGCCGACAGCCACCGCAGCCGTGCCCTTGGCGGGACGGGGTTGGGGCTGGCGATTGTAAAGCATATCCTGAACCGGCACCGCGGACGGCTGAAAATCACCTCTGATCTGGGAGATGGGGCGCGCTTCACGGTGATCTTGCCCATGGATGTGGCGTGATCGGGCGCATTTTGGTCAAAAAGAAATTACAATTTCCGTCCGTGTCATAAAACTGTAACATGACTGTCACAAAAGCTCAGTGTCGCCCGCCTATTGGTGCGGCAAGATCACCATGGGGGTGGTCAGACAAATCTAAGCTGACAGGAGACATCATGTCGCTCGTTAAACTCACCACTTCCGCGCTGGCCATTGCCGCCGTATCCGCAACCGCCGCTGCCGCGCGTGATCAGGTACAGGTTGCCGGTTCCTCCACTGTTTTGCCCTATGCGTCCATCGTTGCCGAAGCCTTTGGCGAAAACTTCGATTTCCCGACACCTGTTGTAGAATCCGGTGGGTCCTCGGCGGGTCTGAAGCGTTTTTGTGAAGGTGTTGGCGAGAACACAATCGACGTGGCAAACGCCTCGCGCAAGATCAAAAGCTCCGAAGTCGAAGCCTGCGCCGCGAACGGTGTGACCGACATCATCGAAGTCCAGATCGGCTATGACGGCATCGTGTTTGCGTCTGACATCAATGGCAACACATTCGAATTCACCCCCGAAGACTGGTACAAAGCCCTGTCCGCCGAAGTCGTTGTCGACGGCGAGATCGTGGCGAACCCCAACAAAATGTGGTCCGACGTGAACGCCAGCTTCCCCGAGCAGCCGATCCAGGCCTACATCCCCGGCACCAAGCACGGCACACGCGAAGTTTTCGAAGAAAAAGTGATCCTGGCAGGCTGTGAAGCCACCGGCGATTTCGAAGCTTTCAAGGCCGCCAATGGCGACGACAAGAAAGCCGCTGAAAAAGCATGTATCGCGCTGCGCACCGATGGTGTGTCCGTGGACATCGACGGTGACTACACCGAAACGCTGGCGCGCATCGAAAGCAACAAAGACGGCATCGGCGTCTTCGGTCTGGCCTTCTACGAGAACAACACCGACAAGCTGACCGTCGCCAACATGAGCGGCATTGAGCCCACCGTTGAAACCATCTCGAGCGGCGACTACCCCGTATCCCGCCCGCTGTTCTTCTACGTCAAGAAAGCGCACATCGGCGTGATCCCCGGCCTGAAAGAATATGCCGAGTTCTTCGTGGCAGACGAGATTGCCGGCCCCGACGGTCCTTTGGCTGAATACGGTCTGGTCTCCGACCCAGAACTGGCGAAAACACAGTCGGTTGTTGCTGAAGAAACTGTAATGGGCAGCGGTTCCTAAACCCTGTCTGACGATCCGGAGGCGCTGCGAGGTGCCTCCGGATTTTTGCTGCCGACTGATACTTTCCAAACAATGATAGCCTGAAATAGGCTGCGACCGGGGGCCACCATGCGCGATATTTTCAATGTGGGATCTACCACGCTCTTAGTTGTCGTTGTTTTGATATTAACAGTCCTTGCCTATGGTCTGGTGCGCAGCCGGGCCATGTCGTCCGTCTCGGGCGATGCACGCAAGCTGCACTCCCTTCCGAACTACTACGGCTATAATGCCGCCATGCTCACCGCCATTCCGGCGCTGTTTGTGCTGGCGATCTGGATGCTGGTCCAGCCGATGCTGATCCAGAACGCGGTCATCGACATGATCCCGCAAAGCGCCGTGAACGAAGGCTCTTCGGTCAATCTGGTGATGAGCGACGTGCGCCGCGTGGCCAACGGGCTGGACGCGGCCGTGGAATCAGGCGCGCTGGATGCGCAAAGCGCCCGTGATCTGGACGTGACCGGCACCGACGTGCGCGCGCTGCTGGCGGGCACGGGCGTGGCGCTTGGGTCTGACGTGACGCCAGAGGTGCTGGCCGCCGCGCAGCGCTACCGGTCAATGGAATACACCGGCCGCTGGCTGATGATCGCGGTGATCTCTGTGTTGGCACTGGCCGGTCTGTTCATCGCGATGCGCACCGCGCGGGCCGATTTTCGCGCGCGCAATACGGTGGAACGCTTTCTGCTGGGGTTGCTGGTGCTCGCCGCGTCGCTGGCGATCCTGACCACCGTGGGTATCGTCCTGTCGATGCTGTTCGAGACGCTGAACTTCTTCCGTCTGCATCCGTGGCAGGATTTCTTTCTGGGCACCACATGGGCCCCGAACTTCCGCGGGGACAGTGACCTGTCGATCCTGCCGCTGCTCTGGGGGACGCTCTATATCTCGATCATCGCGCTGCTGGTGGCCGTGCCCATCGGCCTCTTTGCCGCGATCTACCTGTCGGAATACGCCAACAACAAAGTACGCTCTTTCGCCAAGCCTTTGCTGGAGATCCTCGCCGGTATCCCGACCATTGTTTACGGTCTGTTTGCCTTGCTGACAGTGGGTCCGTTTCTTGTGAACATCTTTGGCCGCGGCGAGAATGGTCTGCTGGGCGTCGACTGGATGAGCGGGGCGACTTCGGTCCTGACGGCGGGGCTGGTCATGGGCATCATGCTGATCCCCTTCGTTTCGTCGCTGAGCGACGATATCATCAACGCTGTGCCGCAATCGATGCGCGACGGGTCATTTGGCTTGGGCGCGACCCATTCCGAAACCATCCGCCAGGTCGTGCTGCCTGCCGCTTTGCCGGGGATTGTGGGGGCTGTGCTTCTCGCCGCGAGCCGGGCCATCGGCGAGACGATGATCGTTGTTCTGGGGGCAGGGGCCATCGCCCGCATCTCGGGCAACCCGCTGGAAGCGATGACCACCATCACCACCCGTATCGTCAGCCAGCTGACCGGGGATACCGACTTTGCCAGCCCTGAAACGCTGGTCGCCTTTGCCCTTGGTCTGACGCTGTTCGTGCTGACTTTGGGGCTGAACGTTCTGGCGCTTTATATCGTGCGCAAATACCGGGAGCAGTACGAATGACCGACATGCCCAACACCGCAACGCCGCGCCATTCGCTGCTGAAGCCCGACGCGCGCACCGTCAAACGCAACCGCGCAGAGGCCCGTTTCAAATCCTACGGTATCGCGGCCATCGCCGTGGGCCTGCTGATGTTGGCGATCTTGCTGACCACGATTATCGGACGCGGCGTAGGGGCCTTTCAGCAGACGTTCCTGACGCTGAACGTGCAACTGCTTGAGGAAAAGCTGGACAAGAACGGCAACCGGAATCTGGACGAGATCAAGAAGGTATCGACCTTCGGCTACGCGCCGCTGATGGCCGCCGCGCTTGAGGCCAAGGTGGCCGAGACCGATATTACCACGGACCTAAAGCCCAAGGATATGGCGGGCATCCTGTCCAAGGATGCGGCGGCACAGCTGCGTGACTTTGTGCTGGATAACCCCGAGCTCATCGGCACCGCGGTTGAATTCGAATTCCTGACCAACAGCCGCGTCGATGGCTATATGAAGGGCCGCGTTACGCGCGACAGCATTGCCAACGACAAAAGCATCAGCGCAGAGCAGCTTGATCTGGTGGACGCCCTTGTCGCAGATGGGGCGCTGGAAAAACGCTTTAACATCGATTTCATCACAGGTGCCGATGCGTCTGACGCCCGACCCGAGGCGGCGGGCATGGGGGTATCGATGCTTGGCTCGCTCTTTATGATGCTGGTGGTGCTGGCGCTGGCGCTGCCCATCGGGGTCGCCGCGTCGATCTACCTTGAAGAATTCGCCCCCAAGAACCTGCTGACCGATATCATCGAGGTGAATATTTCTAACCTCGCGGCGGTGCCGTCGATTGTCTTCGGTATTCTGGGTCTGGCGGTTTTCATCAATTATATGCATCTGCCAAACTCGGCCCCGCTGGTGGGCGGGCTGGTGCTGACGCTGATGACGCTGCCGACGATCATTATCTCGACCCGCGCCTCGCTAAAATCTGTCCCGCCCAGCATCCGTGACGCGGCACTGGGGGTAGGGGCGTCGAAGATGCAATCGGTGTTCCACCACGTGCTGCCTTTGGCTGCTCCGGGTATCCTCACTGGCACAATCATCGGTCTGGCGCAGGCGCTTGGTGAAACGGCCCCGCTGCTGCTGATCGGGATGGTGGGCTTCATCGCCTCGAACCCGCCCGACGGCATCGCATCGGGGCTGATGGATCCGAACTCCGCCATGCCGGCGCAGATCTACGAATGGGCCAAACGCGCCGATCCCGCGTTCTATGAACGCGCCTGGGGCGGTATCATCATCTTGCTGGTCTTTTTGATCACCATGAATGCCATCGCCGTAATGCTGCGGCGCCGGTTCGAGCGGCGCTGGTAAGAATGAAAGGCAAGGCTATGAAAGACAATGTAATTTCGGAGACGGACGTGACAACGAACCAAACAAAAATCGCCGCCCGCAACGTGCAGGTTTTCTACGGGGACACCCACGCGATCAAGGATGTCTCTGTCGATATCCAAGACAAAACCGTCACCGCCTTTATCGGACCATCGGGCTGCGGGAAATCGACTTTCCTGCGGTGTATCAACCGGATGAACGACACGATTGATATCTGCACCGTCAAGGGCGATATCCTGATCGACGGCGAAGACATCTATGACAGCGCGGTCGATCCGGTGCAGCTGCGCGCCAAGGTCGGCATGGTGTTCCAGAAGCCGAACCCGTTCCCCAAATCGATCTATGACAATGTTGCCTACGGCCCCCGTATCCACGGTCTGGCCCGCAACAAGTCCGAGCTTGACGATATCGTTGAACGCGCCCTGAAACGCGGTGCCATCTGGAACGAGGTCAAGGACCGTCTGCATGCGCCCGGCACCGGCCTTTCAGGCGGGCAACAGCAGCGTCTGTGCATCGCCCGTGCCGTTGCGACCGAACCCGAAGTGCTGCTAATGGACGAACCCTGTTCCGCGCTTGACCCGATCGCCACCGCGCAGGTCGAAGAGCTGATCGACGAGCTGCGTCAGGACTATTCGGTCGTGATCGTCACACACTCTATGCAGCAGGCCGCACGGGTGAGCCAGAAGACGGCGTTCTTCCACCTTGGCAATCTGGTGGAGTTCGGCGAGACCGACAAGATTTTCACGTCGCCCGAAGACCCTCGGACGGAAAGCTACATCACTGGCCGGATTGGATAAGTATCATGCAAGATCAACACATTGTCTCTGCCTTTGACCGTGACCTCGAAAGCGTTCAGGCACAGATCATGAAAATGGGTGGCATGGTCGAAGATGCCATTCGCCTTGCCGCACAATCGCTTGAAACCCGCGACGAAGAGCTGGCCGATCAGGTCCGCGGCGGGGACAAGGCGATTGACGCGCTCGAAGAGCTGATCAACGAACGCGCCGCCCGCATCATCGCCTTGCGCGCGCCCACAGCCGTGGATCTGCGCCTGATCCTGAGCGTGATCAAGATCAGCGCCAGCCTGGAACGTATTGGCGACTATGCGAAAAACATGGCCAAGCGTAATTCAGTGCTCGCGCAGCTTCCGGCAGTTGCTGATAGCGCCGGTGCCATCCGCCGCATGTGTAAAACAGTTGAATCCATGCTCAAGGACGCGCTGGATTCCTATGTGCAGCGCGACGCAGAACTGGCGATGGACGTGATCGCACGCGATGAAGACGTCGATCAGATGTATAACGCGCTGTTCCGTGAATTCCTCACCTTCATGATGGAAGACCCGCGTAACATTACATCGTGTATGCACCTGCATTTCATCGCGAAAAACGTGGAACGCATGGGCGATCTGGTCACATCGATCGCGGAACAGGTCGTCTATCTGGTGACCGGCACCCATCCGGACGAGGACCGCCCAAAGGCGGATAACACCTCCACCAAGCTGAAGGGGTAGAACCATGTCGGCGGCGCAGCCCCAGATCCTGTTGGTGGAAGACGAACCCGCACAGCGCGAAATTCTGGCGTATAACCTCGAATCCGAAGGGTTTGACGTAAGGCGGGCCGAGAATGGCGAAGAAGCGATCCTGCTGGTGGCAGAGGCGCTGCCGGACCTAATTATTCTGGATTGGATGATGCCGCTGCTGAGCGGTATCGAGGTGTGCCGGCAGCTCAAGACCCGCGAAGATACGCGTAATATCCCCGTGATCATGCTCTCGGCACGGTCAGAAGAGGTGGATACCGTGCGCGGGCTCGAGACGGGGGCGGATGATTACGTGGTCAAACCCTATTCCATGCGCGAGCTCATGGCCCGTGTGCGCACCCAATTGCGCCGTGTGCGCCCGGCATCGTCGGGCGCGGCGCTCAGCTATGCCGATATCACGCTGGACACCGAACGCCACCGCGTGAACCGCGCCGCGAACGAGCTGAAACTGGGCCCGACAGAATACCGGCTGCTGGTCACCCTGTTAGAGCGTCCGGGCCGTGTGTTCAGCCGCGATCAGCTGCTGGATCACGTCTGGGGCCGCGATATATATGTCGACACGCGCACCGTGGATGTGCACATCGCGCGGCTGCGCAAGGCGCTGACATCTCACGGTGGCGATGACCCGATCCGCACGGTGCGCGGTGCAGGTTATGCATTAGGGTAGGGCGCTTACCCGTTGAATTGTATGACTTCTTGGCGTTGATTCCCCAAGCCTTCGATGCCCAGTTCAACGACATCGCCCGGTTGCAGGTACACCGGCGGCTTAAAGCCCATGCCAACGCCGGGCGGTGTGCCGGTGGCGATCACGTCTCCGGGCAGCAAGGTCATGAAACGGCTGAGAAAAGAGATAATCTCGGCCACCGAGAAGACCATCGTGCGGGTATTGCCCGTCTGGCGACGGGTGCCGTTCACATCAAGCCATAGATCAAGGTTCTGCGGGTCCGGCACCTCGTCTGCGGTCACAAGATACGGGCCGATGGGGGCAAAGCTGTCGCAGGACTTGCCCTTGACCCACTGACCGCCGAATTCGATCTGAAAAGCGCGCTCTGACACGTCGTTGAAGCTCGCATAACCCGCCACATGGGACAGCGCGTCGGCCTCGGACACATGCTGTGCCTTGGTGCCGATAACGACCGCAAGTTCAACTTCCCAATCGGTTTTCTCGGAATCCTTGGGGATGATGATCGGGTCGTTGGCACCGGTGGCCGCGCAGAGTTTGCTAAACAGGATCGGGTGATCGGGCACGTCCATGCCAGCTTCTGCCGCGTGGTCAGAGTAATTCAGCCCGATACACAGAATACGACGTATGTCATTGATCACAGGCGCAAAACGGCCCGTGATGACAGGCAAGGCCGTAACGTCCACATCGCGCAACTGGTCCAGCGCTGCGGGTGCCATCGTGGCAAGCTCGATATCCGTCAGATGCTGCGTCAGATCGCGCGCGGCACCATCTGCGTCAATCATCGCAGGTTTTATCCCGTCAGGGGTTTCGATACGGCAGAGTTTCATTAGCTAATCCTGTGTTTGTGAGGGGTGCGTATGGGCCTAACCTGAATCTCATAATCAGTATTATGTAAATAATTCATGTGTACAGGATGATGTTATGCTGTTAAAGTGCGTCATAAGTCACTGAAAACCAGTATAAAAAGACGCTTCTTCATCCAGTTTCTTCATTGTCCCACCCGCGTGGCTTCTTGCTTTACCCCGTTGTTCTGCATGCCATAATCCACATGCGCCAAGCCGATGCAACTGTAAGCGATCGGCGCTTTGGCGGCTGCTGAACGAAAGGAAGAATATGACGCTCAAGATGTCTTCGGCGGATATGGTTGCCGCTGCCCGTGCGCGTATCCGCGAGATCGAAACGCCTGATCTGATGGCCATGCTGAAGGATCCGGATGTTGTTGTCGTTGACCTGCGCGATATCCGTGAACGCCAGCGCAGCGGCTATATCCCCGGCAGCTTTCACGCACCGCGCGGCATGATCGAATTCTGGGTCGACCCTGACAGCCCGTACTTCAAAGAGATCTTCGGTCAGGACAAGACCTTTGTCTTTCACTGTGCCTCTGGCTGGCGCTCGGCGATCACCACGGCGACGCTGCAAGACATGGGCTTTGACGCGGCGCATCTGCGCGAAGGCTTTTCGACATGGGAAAAGCACGGTGGTCCGGTCGAATACCCTGAAAAGAAAGACTAACGACGCCGTGGCGCCTATGCTACGTCTGCGCTACCACACAGCAACAACAAGGTCCTCGCTATGACATCCATTCTGATCCTGAACGGTCCGAACCTGAACCTGCTGGGCACGCGCCAGCCCGAGGTCTATGGCAAGACGACTTTGGCTGATGTCGAGGCGCTGTGCCGCGAGAAAGCGAAGACGCTTGGGTTTGATGTGGAGTTTGAGCAGTCCAACCACGAAGGCGCGCTGATCGATCTAATCCACGCGGCCAAAGGCAAACATGCCGGGATCGTGCTGAATGCCGGTGCCTATACCCATACGTCGATTGCGCTGATGGATGCGATCGCTTCGGTCGAGCTGCCGGTTGTCGAGGTACACCTGAGCAACATCCACGCGCGCGAGGAATTCCGGCACCGGTCTTACATCGCGCCTGTGGCTCTGGGTCAGATCTGTGGGTTTGGTGCGCAGGGTTATCTGATGGCCCTAGATGCGCTGAAAGCTCACCTAAAGGATTAGGTTTCATCGCTTAGTAGCTGATTTATAATAAAAAAGGGCGAAGGTGCTGATGCGCCCTCGCCCTTTTTCTCGTCTGCTGTGTGACAGCTTAGCCTTTGGCGGCTTTTGCAACTTCTGCTGCGAAGTCTTCTTTGACGACTTCGATGCCTTCGCCAACTTCAAGACGGACAAAACCGGTGATGGTCGCGCCAGCTTCTTCTGCGGCTTTGCCGACGGTCAGGTCAGGGTTCACAACGAATGCCTGGTTCAGCAGTGTCACTTCGGACATGTATTTCTGCATGCGGCCGGTGATCATTTTCTCGATCACGGCTTCCGGCTTGCCGGACTCGCGTGCGATGTCCATTTGAACCTGTTTTTCTTTCTCAACAACAGCCGGATCCAGATCCGCTTCGGACAAGGACGCAGGGTTCACAGCGGCGATGTGCATCGCGATCTGTTTGCCCAGCTCTTCGTTGCCGCCGGTCATTGCGACCAGAACACCGATTTTGCCCATGCCGGGTGCTACAGCGTTGTGCACATAGGACACGACCTGGTCACCATCGATGGACTGCATGCGGCGCACCGACATGTTCTCGCCGATTTTCGCAATGGCATCGGTGATCACGGTGGAAACGGGCTTGCCGCCCATGTCTGCCGCGTTCAGCGCGTCAACGTCGGACACACCGGTTGCAACATCTGCGATGCCGGAAACCATTTTCTGGAAGTCAGCGTTTTTGCCAACGAAGTCGGTTTCGGAGTTCACTTCGACAGCAACACCGTGGCCGCCTTCGACTTTAACGGCAACAAGGCCTTCGGCTGCGGTGCGGCCGGATTTCTTGGCTGCTTTCGCCAGACCCTTGGTGCGCAGCCAGTCAACGGCTGCTTCCATGTCGCCATCTGTTTCAGTCAACGCTTTTTTCGCGTCCATCATGCCGGCACCGGTTGTGTCGCGCAGTTCTTTGACCATGGATGCTGTGATTGCCATCGCTTTGGTTCTCCTTGAATTGGGATAAATTGAGGGGCAGAGCGTCCTGCACCACTGTCTCAATCATGTAATGGTTTTGTGACAGGCAGAGGGAAACATGCCCCCTGCCCGTCTCTTTCGCGTCGCTTACGACTTGGCGTCGGCCAGCGTTTCCTTCTTGGATTCGATATCCAGAGGTGCGTCTTTTGCCATTGCGTCGTTCGAAACGGTTTCTTCCGAAGCGTTGCCAACTTCGACACCACCGTCGATCAGGGCTTCTTCTTCGGGCGCTTCTTCCATCGCACCGATATCAACACCTGCGGCACCCAGCTGCGCGGACATACCGTCAAGTGCGGCACGTGCGGCCAGATCGCAATACATGTGGATCGCGCGGGCGGCGTCGTCGTTGCCCGGGATGATGTAGTCGATCCCGTCGGGGGAGCAGTTGGTGTCGACAACAGCGATAACCGGAATGCCCAGCTTGTTCGCTTCGGCCACGGCCAGTGCTTCTTTTTTCACGTCGATGACGAAGATCAGGTCAGGGCGACCGCCCATTTCACGGATACCACCCAACGATGCTTCCAGCTTCGCTTGGTCACGTTCCATGCCAAGACGCTCTTTCTTGGTCAGACCGGAGAAGCCACGCTCGGACTGTTCGTCGATGGACTTCAGGCGTTGGATGGATTTGGAAACGGTCTGCCAGTTTGTCAGCGTGCCGCCCAACCAACGGTGGTTCATGTAGTACTGTGCGCATTTCTCTGCGGCTTCTGCGATCGGCTGTGCAGCCTGACGCTTGGTGCCAACGAAAAGAATGCTGCCGCCTTTGGCAACGGTGTCACGGATGACTTGCAGCGCCTGGTCCAGCATTGGAACAGTCTGTGTCAGGTCCATGATGTGGATGCCGTTACGCGCGCCGTAGATGAACGGACCCATGCGGGGGTTCCAGCGCTGTGTTTGGTGACCAAAGTGTACGCCTGCTTCAAGCAGTTGGCGCATGGAGAACTCAGGAAGAGCCATGTCTTTATACCTTTCCGGTTTTGCCTCGTCGGGGGTCTCGATCCCGGAATGGGACCAACCGGCGGACGTTCAAGGATTTCTCCCTCAAAGGCCCAACCCCGACTGCGGGTTTAAGTAACGCGCGTATAGTCCGGATTTTCACGCTTCGCAAGGTCCAAGGCGCATGTTTTAGCCATTGGGGCCTTATATCAGCGCAATTCAGCGGGGTTTGGCGTTGCAAGCCCGGCCGAGGGATGGGCCGCGCGCACCTGCGCTTCACAGGCTTGGGCCAAGGCTTTGCGGTTCTCGAAATCGGCGACGGCCAGCGGCGTGTGATAGATCGTCGTTACCTGCCCCTGCCGCAGGGACGCCAAGGTGCGCAGCAGATGGCCGCCAAAGCTCATATCGCCCCACCAGCCATAAAACCGCGGATCGGTCCCATTGGGAGCGGTATAGAGCACGGTCACAGGCTGCACCCAGATCACGTCGCGCAGTTCGGGCGCGAAGAAGGACTGGAAGAGCGTGGTTTTGAACGGCAAGACCTGCAGGCCATCGGTGCTGGTGCCTTCGGGGAAGAACAACAGCCGGTGGTTGTCGAGCAAGCGCTGTTGGAACACCTCGGTCTGTTTGCGCGCGTGTTTCGGGTTGCGTTCAATAAACAACGTGCCCGTCGCCTTGGCGAGCCAGCCAATGCCGGGCCAGCTGGCGACTTCGGACTTGGACACAAAGTATATCCGCTGCGCCGCGTTCAAACTGAAGATATCAAGCCAACTGGTGTGATTGGCGACGACAGCGCCCCTGTGGCGCATCGGGGTGCCGACAACCGCGCGGCGTAAGCCCATGATCCAGAATGCGATTTTGCAAACGATCTGGGTGATATGCGGGGTCACGGGGCGACCCTGCCCATACAGCGGGCGCTCTATCAAGCGGATCGCGAGCAGGATCACCAGCCCCACCAGAACCACCGTCGCCAGCGTCATCCCACGCAGCAGCATCAGCACCCAGCCAAGGGGCCCGACGGATACCGGTGTCGGGTGGTCGGCGCTGTCCCAGGCCGCGCTCATCCTTGCTGTCCGCTATAGATCTTGGCCTGCCGCTCGCTAAGCCGGGCGGTGTCGAGCATCAAAAGCACATCCGTCGTGTTGAAGTCATGGTCGATAAAGGCCCCCTCGCCCACACATCCGCCAAGCCGCAGATAGGCTTTGATCAGGCTGGGCATCTGCACCATCGCCTGACGCCGGTTCAGGATGTCGGCGGGGATCAGGTTCATCTCTTGGCGCGCCTTTGGCAAGGCGGTGACCCGCAGATCGGGCGGCGCGAGGTAGGTGTGATGCAGCAGCGACAAGGGCTGCGCCAATGCTTCGGCCTGGGTACCATGAAAGCTCGCGACGCCAAAAAGGATCTCTATCCCGTGTTCCGCCACATAAGAGGCAAGCCCCGCCCAAAGCTGGTGCATCGCGATGCCCCCGCGATAGGACGGATGCAGACAGGACCGCCCCAGCTCGAGTATCTCGCGGCCAGAGGATTTGAGCGCGGTCAGATCATATTCGTTTTCCGAATAGAACCCGCCTGCCCGATCCGCCATATCGCGGCGGATCAGCCGGTACACGCCAACGGTTTGCTGGGTTTTGCGATCAATAAGCAGCAGATGGTCCACGAAATCGTCGTATTGGTCGACCTCTCGCCGGTTGTCGTGATCTACCAAAGGCCCACCCGCCCCCAGCTCGGTGACAAAAACGTCATACCGCAGCCGCTGCGCCGCATGAAGATCCGCTTGGGTGCGCGCCAGACGGACTTCGAACTCTGCCGCTTTTGCAATGATCATGGGCTGGTTTCGTCTCCGGTCGCAATCACGCGGATAAATAGGCAGTTGCCGCCCGTTGCGCAATGCTTGCCCCACGTCGCGGTGGTTTTCGGCAGAAAATTAACGATTTGCTAACGAAGAGCCTTCATCAAAGACGGGGGTGAGCATCACCCGATGACTATCGACCACGATCTTGCCCTCGCTGCGGAAGTTTACCGTGACCTTGCCGCTGATATTGCTTTGCACCTGCCCCACGCCCCAATCGGGATGTGCGGGGTGGCGTACAAGCATTCCGGGTGTCAGTATCGCATTCAGGTCTTCCAAGCGTGCGTCCTTTCTGCGGCGCGGTGTGGGGGCCAGCTAATTAGGGGGTGTCCCATGGTAGAAACCGACACTGATCTTGCCGCCTTGATCGGCAGCCGCATCTGCCATGACTTGATATCGCCGGTGGGCGCAATCAACAATGGGCTTGAGCTGCTTTTGATGTCGGGCATGAATATGAGCCCCGAAGTCGCGCTGATCGATGAAAGCGTGCGCAACGCCAGTGCGCGGCTACGGTTCTTTCGCGTGGCTTTCGGCGCGGGCGACGCGCAGCCTGTCCCTGCCCAAGAAACCAGCGGTATCCTGCGTGATCTATATGCTCAGTCCAAATGGCAGGTATCCTGGCCCGACGGCGTCGCCGCGCCGCGCAACGCGCTGCGGATGGTATTCCTGAGCCTGCTATGTCTGGAAACGGGGATGCCCTATGGTGGGCAGATCACCATAGATCACCACGACGGGGGATGGGACATCACCGGCACGGCCGACCGGCTAAGCATCAACGCTGCGCTTTGGGGCGTGTTGGCGGGGCAGTCTCGGGCAGAGCGTCTAACTGCTTCGCAGGTCCAGTTCGGGCTGTTGCCCGCCATCGTGAAGGACAGCGGGCAACAGTTAACATCTATCGTGACAGAAACGACCATCACCCTTGGGATCACGGCTTAGCTGCGTACGGCCCCATCGCCGCGCACCAGATACTTGAAGCTGGTCAGCTGCTCGGCACCGACGGGCCCGCGCGCGTGCATTTTGCCGGTGGCGATCCCGATTTCGGCACCCATGCCAAACTCTCCACCATCGGCGAATTGGGTGGAAGCATTGTGCATCAGGATCGCAGAATCCAGCCGCGTCATGAATTTGGTCGCCGCCGCATCGTCTTCGGTGATGATGCAATCGGTGTGGTTCGAACCGTAGGTGCGGATATGGGTGATCGCATCGTCGATACTGCCCACGGTTTTTGCCGCGATGATCATATCAAGGTATTCGTGACCCCAATCATCCGCCGTGGCCGGCACGGTGCCTTCGATCTCGGTCAGCTCGCCGTCGGCGCGCACTTCGACGCCAGCGTCCAGCAGTGCCTTGATCACGCCCTTGCCAATCGTCCGCGCCACTTTCTCGTGGATCAGCAGACACTCAGCCGAGCCGCAAATGCCGGTGCGGCGGGTCTTGGCGTTCAGCACGACTTTCAAAACCTTCTCGGGGTCGGCGTTTTCATCGATATAGATGTGCACGATGCCTTCGAGGTGGGCAAAGACCGGCACCCGCGCTTCGCGCTGCACCAGACCGACCAGCCCCTTGCCGCCGCGCGGGACGATCACATCAATCGTGTCGGTCATGGTCAGCATCTCGCTCACCGCGGCGCGGTCGCGCGTGGGCACGAGCTGGATTGAATCCGCAGGCAGATCAGCGGCTTCGAGCCCCTGTTGCAAGGCGGCATGGATCGCGCGCGAGGAATGGAAGCTTTCGGAGCCGCCCCGCAGGATCACGGCATTACCCGCCTTGAGGCAAAGCGCACCGGCATCCGCGGTCACATTCGGGCGCGATTCATAGATCACGCCGATGACACCCAAAGGCGTGCGCACGCGCTGGATGTTCAGGCCCGTCGGCTGATCCCATTCGGTCAGCACCTGCCCCACGGGATCATCCTGTGCGGCGATGCTGCGCAGGCTATCAGCAATGGCGCTGATACGCGCATCATCCAGCAAGAGCCGGTCCATCATCGCGTCAGAGAGACCCTTGTCGCGGCCAAACGCCAGATCTTTGGCGTTCGCGTCCAGAATATCGGCGCTGCTGGCCATCAGCGCGTCGGCGGCTTTTTCAAGCGCGGTCTGCTTTTGGTCGGCACTGGCAAAGCCCAATGTCGCGGCGGCGGCTTTGGCGCGCGCGCCAATATCCGCCATCAACGCGGGAATGTCGTCTGTCTGTGTCATATCCAAGGTCATAACCTAATTACTGCTTTTTTGTCATTTCGGGTTGCCCTCTACCTAAAGCCTTCGGCGAGGATTTTAAACCATTTGGAGGTCAGGAAAGCGCAAGATCGTCCCGATGGATCAAAGCAGCACGCCCCGGCGCGCCCAGAATGGCCTCGATCTCCGAGGATTGTCGACCTTTGATCAGCTCTGCCTCTGCTGAGGTATAGCGTGTCAGCCCGTGACCGATGGGGCGCCCATCAGGGGTCAACAGCGCAACGGAGTCGCCGCGCCCGAAGGGACCGGAAACAGCGGTGACACCGGCGGGCAAAAGCGACTTGCCCTTGGACATGGCAGCCACCGCACCGGCATCCAATGTGACGCTGCCGCGTGGTTTGATTGCCGTAATCCATTGTTTGCGCGCGGTTTGGGGGTCGGATTGCGCGGTGAACCAAGTGGCGTTGGCCCCGTTTTCGAGGGTCAGCAAAGGCCGCAATGGTGATCCTTCGGTGATGGCCATGGCGCAGCCCGCGGCGGTCGCGGTTTTCGCGGCCATCAGCTTTGTCTTCATGCCGCCCTTGGACAGGCCAGAGCCCGCATCGCCCGCCTGCGCCTCGATCTCTGGGGTGATCGTGTCGATCACCTCATAGCGGATGGCATCGGGGTCGTCATTGGGATTGGCGGAATAGAAACCATCCACATCCGACAGCAGGATCAACCGGTCTGCCGCCACGGTCACGGCGATCTGCGCCGCGAGCCGGTCATTGTCGCCAAAGCGAATCTCGTCCGTGGCAACGGTGTCATTCTCGTTGACGATGGGTACCGCCCCCATGGACAACAGCTGTTCCATCGTGGCGCGGCTGTTGAGATACCGCCGACGATCCGCGCTGTCTTCTAGGGTGACGAGCACCTGCGCGGCGGTGATCCCATAGGGTTCCAGCGCCTCTTCATAGGCGCGGGCGAGACGGATTTGCCCCACCGCGGCCGCGGCTTGGGATTGTTCCAGCGCAAGCGTGGTTGGCGGCAGCCCAAGCACACCCCGCCCCAAGGCGATGGAGCCCGAAGACACCAGCACCACATCCTTGCCCTGCCCCTTGAGCCACGCCACATCCTGCGCGAGACTTTGCAGCCAATCGCGGCGCAGCTGGCCGGTGGCCCGATCGACGAGCAGCGCCGAGCCGATTTTTACAACGATACGGGTGCCGTCGCTTAGGGTTGCCAAGGTGCCTCTTCTTCATCTTCGGACCGGAAACGCAGCCGGTCGTCGTCAATCTGGCCACGCAAAGCCCGCAGCACCTCGGTGACCCCTTCGCGGGCGACGCCAGACATCATCATGACCTCTGCGCCGCAGGCTTTTTCCAATTCCTCGCGGGCGGTTATGCGATCATCTTCATCCAGTGCATCAATTTTGTTCAGCACGGTGATCCGCGGTTTATCCGCCAGCTCGCCGCCATAGGCTTCGAGTTCGTTGATGATGGTCTGGTAATCTTCGGCAATGGTGTTCGACGTGCCATCAATCAGGTGGAGCAGCACCGCGCAGCGTTCGACATGGCCCAGAAACAGATCGCCCAGACCGCGCCCTTCGGACGCGCCTTCGATCAGGCCAGGGATATCGGCGACGACGAATTCGGTATTATCCACCCCCACAACGCCCAGATTGGGGTGCAGTGTGGTAAACGGATAATCGGCAATCTTTGGCCGCGCGTTCGATGTCGCGGCGAGGAAAGTCGATTTTCCCGCGTTCGGCAGGCCAAGCAGACCCACATCCGCGATCAGCTTGAGACGCAGCCACAGCGTGCGGTCCACGCCTTCCTGTCCGGGATTGGCACGGCGCGGTGCCTGGTTCGTCGCAGATTTAAAATGCAGGTTCCCCCAGCCGCCGTTGCCCCCACGCGCCAGTTCGACCCGCTGGCCAAGCTCTGTCATATCCGCCAGCACGGTTTCCTGATCTTCATCAAGGATCTCGGTGCCCACGGGGACGCGCAGGATGATGTCATCGCCATCCTTGCCGGTGCGCTGCTTGCCCATGCCGGGCTGGCCGTTCTTGGCAAAGAAGTGCTGCTGGTAGCGGAAGTCGATCAGCGTGTTCAGCCCGTCGACGGCTTCGGCCCAGACCGATCCGCCCGAGCCGCCGTCTCCGCCATCGGGACCACCGTATTCAATGTATTTTTCGCGCCGGAAAGACACGCAACCGCCCCCGCCTGCGCCAGAGCGGATATAGACTTTGCACAGGTCAAGAAACTTCATCAAAAGGGCCTTTCGGGGCACGTGTGGTCATAGTTTATGGCTATACGTCCAGGTTGGTACGCAGGTCTCGCGCGCCAGACAATAGGTTTCCGCATTGCCAAGATAGCGGAAGCCCGCATTTGTCAACACTTTGGCAGAGGCAGGGTTGTCGCGAAACACCGAGGCGAACATATTTTTGTTGCGCAGCGGATTGGCCTGCACCAGCGCTTGCACCGCCTCGGACGCGAGATGCGTGTTCCAGAACGCAGGGGCGACCCAATAGCCGACTTCGGATTGATCGCGGTCCATCCGGATCAGGGAAATCACGCCCATCACCTCGGAGCCGCCGGTTTTCAGCCCATCCATGACCCAGACATCTTCTGTCCGCGGGGTGCTGGTGGCGCGGGTGATGAAGCTTTCGATCACGCCGGGCGGTAGCGGGTGCGGAATGGATGCGGTGCGCATCGCAACCCGTGGATCGCTGGCATAATGTTCGATCATCCCACGATCCGACATGCGCACAGGGCGCAGGTCAAACCGTTCTGTTTCAATCACTTGCTGTTGCGACACTGTTAAATCTTCCATCGTTATGTCCCTCCTCCGAACAGCACGAACAAGACAGAGGCCACCGTCAAAGCGGCCAAGGTCCACATCAAATATTTCTCCCAAACGGTGCCTGCGACCGTCTTTGCGATCCCCGCACCGGCCAGCGTCCACAAGGGGTGCAGCACGATCTGGCATCCCAGCAGCACGGCGGCCACCGTGACCGTCGCCGCCAGCGCAGGTGTGCCGGGCGCGATGAAGGCTGTGAAACTGCCCACGATCATCGCCCAGGCCTTGGGGTTCAGCGGGTGGACGATCAGCCCGGCCAGAAAGCCCGGTGCGGCCTCGGTTCGCGCGCCCTGCCCCAGCCGCAGGTTCGCAACCTTCCACGCCAGCCAGATGATATAGGCGGCAGAGGCGAATTTCAGCGCGACGAAAACCCCCGGCGCGCGGTCGGCCAGTTGCATCAACCCGAAACCCACTGGCCAGATCACCAGCTGTTTGCCAAGGGCCACGCCCGCGACAAAAGGCAATGCCGCGCGAAAGCCGAAGCGCGCGCCCGTGGCCATCAGCGCCATATTCGCCGGTCCGGGTGTGCCGATCTGGCTTGCAGCGAAGACGATAAAGGATGTCAGGGCGACGCTCATGACTGGCTCTTCTTCTTGCGCTTTTGCCGCGGCTTGGCGTCATAGACGGGCGGAACGTAATCGGGTTTGATCAGCCCGAACAACAGGTTGTCGTGCCATTCGCCCCCCAGAAAAGACGATTGCCGCGCACGCCCTTCGGCGGCAAAGCCGACTTTGGTGAAACAGGCCGCAGCGCGTTCGTTGATGTCGAGCACACGGGCCGAGAGGCGGTGCAGCGACAGCGAGCCAAAGGCGTGGGCCGCAAGCAGATGCAGCGCGCGCGTGCCCAACCCCTTCCCCAGTTTCTTGGGGGCGAGAATGCCGATCGCGACATCGGCGCTGGCATCCCACGGACGAAGACTGTGCAGGCGCAGCGCACCGATCATCTTGCCGCGATGTTCGATGACCCAGGCCAGCGGTTCAACCAGCTGCGTTTCATACCAACGTTCGGCCAGCGCCTTGGTCATCACCGGCACGGCGTTCAGCTCTGCCCCGAACATGTGGTGGATCTCGGGCGTGTTTCCAAGCTTGAACCGGGCGTCGATGTCACGGTGTTCGGGCGCGCGTAGACGGATGGTGCCATCGCTCAGCTCGGGGCGGTTTGATCGTGACATAACGGCCCCTCCCTTCCTGGGTGAACACTGGGCGATAAAATGGAAAAGGGACCGGCGTTTCCGCCGATCCCTAAATTTTCAAACCTCTCGGGTGCGGCTTATTCTGCGGCTTCTGCCGCTGGCAGGACCGAGATAAACGTACGGTTCTTCAGCCCCTTGTGGAACTGGACCTTGCCGTCAACGGTTGCGAAGATCGTGTGATCCTTGCCCATGCCAACGCCTTCAGCCGGCCAGTACTTTGTACCGCGCTGACGCACCAGAATGTTGCCGGGAATGACAGCTTCACCGCCATATTTTTTCACGCCAAGACGACGACCTGCTGAGTCGCGGCCGTTACGGGATGAGCCGCCTGCTTTTTTATGTGCCATTGGTGTCTCTCCTTAGCCTTTTGCGAGTTCTTTGGCCTGTGCGATCCAGTCTTCACGACCGACGCGACCTTTGAACGACAGTTTCTCTTCGATAGCTTCGACGTCAGCGTCTGTCCAAGCAGCGATCTGTGCGAAGGTTGTGATGCCTTCGCCGTTCAGCTTGCCAACGATGACCGGGCCAACACCGGAGATCTTGCTCAGATCGTCGGCACCTTCGGCTGCGGGTGCAGCTTTGGCCTTCTTCGCCTTGGCAGGCTTGGCCGATTTCTCTTCGGCCTGGTTGTTCTTCACGCGCTTGGCCATTTCGGCCTGATCGGTTTTGTTCAGCGCATAACGCTCTTCCATGGCTGTCACGGCAGCAGCGCTGACGGAACCGGTACCGATGGCCGCTTTGACGTCGGATTTATCCGCGCCGGACGACAGGATCTCGCCGATTTTGACCAGTGTCAGCTTTTGACGGTGGCCTTTGGTACGCTTGGAAGAGTGCTTCCGGCGGCGCTTGACGAAGTGAATGACTTTCTCGCCCTTGATCTGATCGACGACCTCGGCTTGAACGCCGGCCCCTGCGACCAAAGGAGCACCCAGCTTGGGGGAATCGCCGCCCAGCATGAGAACTTCGTTGAATTGGACTGTTTCGCCCGCGTCAGCAGCCAAACGTTCTACCCGCAGCATATCGCCGGATTGAACTTTGTACTGCTTGCCGCCTGTCTTGATGACCGCAAACATGCGTCTTCCTTTACTGTTTCCGCATCCTGTGGTCCCCGTTCGGGAGTTTGTCGGGCCTTGGCCCACCTCGGACAGCGCATCCCGTTTCGGGATGTTCATGAAATAACAAAGGCACCCGAAACGGGCACCCTTAGGTTGAGGCTTGCCGTATGATGCACCGCCCCCCTGATGTCAAGGGCCAGCACGGGCCTCGCGGGACTTATCGCAAAGGCGGTGCGGCTGGCAATAATTCCTCGGCCACCATGTTCAACGCAACTGCGCGACCAAGGGCATAGGACACGTCTTCGTACGCGGTGCCAAAGCCTTCGAACAGCGCTGTGTTCAGGCTGCGCCCCGCATCGCTTTGCGCAAAGGCGATATAGCGGTCAAGCTCTGCATCCTCCAGCGGAGAATACGCCAGCAGCAGATAGCCATAAAGCCAGCCGCGCGTGTCTTGCGCGATCTCTTCTTGCTGCTGCGCCACGTCGGCCAGCATCTCGGCCTCTGTCATCTGCAGCGCGTTGCCATCTGCCATCCCGCGCATGAATTGAAAGTTGGAATTTATCGCGGCGGTGACATTGCGATCGATCATATCGCCACTGTCGATCAATGTGGCGATCTGCGCCAGACGTGGGTCGTCGCTGCCCTCAAGGTCATGGAACCCTGCGCGGGCGGCGTCTTCCACCTCGGGGTCGGTGATAGCGGCGCGGGCCTCGTTCTCGAGCGTGATGATCCTTGCGCCCGTGTCTTGCGCGAAAAAGGCAATGACATCCTCGCGGGCCTGCCCTTGCAAGCCCGCATCCAATGCCCCGCGCAGGGTTTCGACGATGCGTTCGGGGTTGTAGATGGCACGCACCTGCAGCGCCCACCCCGCGCCGCCCTGCCCGCCCAGCATATCGCGATCAAGCGTTTCCGCGTTCTCCAACCCCTCGCGCTGCAAAATCTCGGCCAGCTCGCCAAGACGCAGGACATCCACCAGCACGGTTGACCGCGCGTCGGCCCAAAGCGGCAGCGCCAGCATCCACAGGCCAGCAGCAAGAACAAGGGCGCGCATGGTTACAGGTCCTGACTGGGTTGCATGGTGCCAAGCCGCTGTGCGACCTCTTCAAACCGGTTCGCCATGATCTCGAACTGCACGGCATTCATCAGCGCGTAGACCTCCTGCATCTGCGGATCTTCCAGCGCCTTGGCATAGACCCGCACTTCTTCATCCGAGAACGCCTGATAGGTGTAGGCTGCCCCCGCCAGCGCGTTCTCTTTGATAGAGGCGCGCATCTCGGGCTCTTGCGCGCGCATCGCTTCGCGCAGGTCGGGCTCTTCCATCTGTAATTCGATCACGCCCGCCCCCGCCGCTGCCATCAGGAACCGGATCTGCACCTCTTGCAGCGCCTTGATCGAGCTATCCTCGACATCGCTCGCCCCGTTCAGACGCGCCAACAGATCCACACGCGGAGAATCGATCCCGCGCAGCCCGTCCAGGATCGCATCGCCCGCTTCTGCCTTCGCGGCATCGTCTTCCTCCATATGCGACGCGTTTTCGGCGGCCACCAAGCGTCGGCCCAGATCACTGGCATAGAAATCCGAGGCATGTTCCAGCGCATCATCGCTGAGCGCCTGCGCCAGAATACCGGCCCCCATGTCCAGCATCAAATCCGTCTCGAATACCTCGCGCACCAGACGCGACCATTCAGAACCGAAGGCATCCGCATCAATCCCCAGCATTTGCGGCGCGGAATCAGCTGACAGCCGGATGCTTTCAAGGGCGACATCAAACCCTGTGACTTCCAGAAATGCATCGACCCTTTCCCTGTCGGCGGCCCGCGCCATCGGTGCAATCAGCGATACCATGACCGCCAATCCAAAACATAAAGTTAACGGCAAACGGGACAGTCGGCGCATCAGGGCATTCCTTTCAAGTTGATCCACCCCAAGAGCTTAGGCGAAATCCATCTGTCAGCAATGAAATTCCCCGTGTCCGCGAAAACTGGCCTAGCCCCCCTTGCCACCCCGCAAAATCCATCCTAAACGGACGCACCACACCGATGCGGAGAGGTGCCGGAGTGGTCGAACGGGGCGGTCTCGAAAACCGTTGAGCCTTCACGGGTTCCCAGGGTTCGAATCCCTGTCTCTCCGCCATTTCACCCTGACAGTTTATGTATACCCCTTGCGGGACAAGCCGTCGCCTTGGTCGCAGGCCCCTGTGGCGCGGTGCGCTGTCAAAATCCGCGATCAGGGGCGTGATGCTGCACCCGCCCGCGTCAAAAATCCCCCGGCGCGCATTGCAGGCAGGCAAGCCCCTCGGCCCGCCATGCGTCAACGACCGAACTGCGATCATCGATGACCAGCCAGGGGGCCAGCCCGTCTGCTTGCATTTGCGCCAGCGCTTGGCGTTTGACCTCCGGATCGCTTGCGGCGTCCTGATCCTTGGCGCGCAGGTAGACGCCGTCGAAGGGCAGATCGTGTTTGTGCAGCCAGGCGATCGTGTGTTCCGCCCAACCGTCAGGGCGGCCCGAGCAGATGACGATCGTCTCGCCGCTTTGCTTCAGGCGGCGCATCAGTTTGGCGATGGGGGCAATCAGCGGGGCGTCGGCCATCGCCATGTGGAACGCATCCCATTGCTTCTCGACGCCATGCACCAGATGACCCAGCTTTGCCGCGTCGAACTCGGCCAGAGTGCCGTCGACGTCGAATACCACGCAAGGTGTCAGGGGGGCGGATGTCATAGCTCTTTCTCCTCAAGAAGTGTGCCCGACCGCTGAAACAGGATCGGGATGGCGTTTGGCGGGCGTGTGCCCGCGTCATGGGGTGTCCACAGCACGCGCGCGGCGCGGATGATACCGGAATGGCAGACCAGCACCGGAAGGTGGCCGGCGGGTGTGGCGGCACAGGCCGCGTGGATCGCGCCTGCGACACGATCAAGCATGGCGGGCCAGCTTTCGCCGCCTTCGGGGGTGTCTTCGCGTATGGGTTGCTGCGACAGCGGCTGCCCCTCGAACGCCCCCCAATCGCGTTCGCGCAACGCGGAAATCACGGTAAAACCGCGCTGCGCAAAGGCAAGCTTGCAGGTGTCTCGCGCCCGTGCGGCGGGGCTGGCGAAAAGCGTGACCGGCTGCGGCCAGCGACGACGGGCCAGCGCGCGCGCCTGATCGCGGCCGCGGGCGGTCAGCGCTACATCGGTCACCCCTGCGATGATGCTTTGCGCATTGGCGGTCGTCTCCCCGTGGCGGATCAGGCAAAAGTCCGAGGGCGGAAGCGCGGCCACCCTCACAGGCGCACCGGATCATGCATGAAAACCTCGACGCCCAGATCCTCGATCAAATAGTCTTCTGGCTGGGTGCAGAAGGCTGGCGCAAAGCGTTTCGCGCCAAGCCGTTCCAGCATACGCACCTGATCACGCAGCGGCGGGTGTACGTTCCAGCGTTGGAAATATCCCCCCGGCACGCTGCAGATCCCGCGGGCATGGGCGGTCATATGGCCGGTAAAGACCACATGCGCGTCGCGCCCCAAACGGCCGCTTTCATGCCAGGCGCGCACATAGCCCCAGGCGGCACCGCCATCGGCATTGGGGGTGTCGCAGACCAGAAACCGCGCCTCGTCCAGCGGGCCGCGCGCCAGCAGCGGGGCGATCTTGGCCGCATCCACGCCAAGCGTGCCGCTGCGCAGACCCGTCGCCAGCACCGCCTGACATTCCGGGTCCAGCATGACGCTGGCGTGACCATAGCGCCGGATCAGGTGCAGGGCCATTTCGCCCGCCCTGCCCGATGGCGGCACTGGCAAAAGCACCTGCCCCTCAAGCCTGTCCAGCAAGGCGTCAAGTGCTGCAAATCTTTCGGTCTGGGGCACATCGTCAAGCTGGTAGGAACAGTCCAGGATCGCCGTCGCCGCGGGTGGTGGAAGGTCCAGCGGGAACCAGTCGGATTCCTCGGACCAGTCGCCCGAGTAGAACAGCCCCTCGCCCAAGGCGAAATGCATCCAGACACCGCCCATGGCGTGCCCGTTGCGCCCCGTGGTCAGCTGCACGCCGTCGATCACAGATACCCCCCGTTCGGGCAGCAGGTTGACCTTGGCGGCAGGGGGCAGCGCCTTGGCGGTTTGCGCGGTGGCATAGATCGGCAGCCCCGCCTCTACCGCATAGATCGCCCCGCCGATGTGGTCGATATGGTCGTGGGTGATAAAGACCGCATCCGCGCCCTTCAGCCAGCGCGGGTCAAAATGGGCGTGGGCCTCGGGGCCAAAGCCGCAGTCCAGCAGCCAGCGCCGATTGCCCGTGTTCAATTGCATGCATGCGGGGCCTTTGTCCCCTATGCCGGAAAGTACTCTTACGCTTTGCATTTATTCCTCGGAGAATGCCCATGGGGTGGTGATCGTCAGGCCAAGCTGCATGCCGACATCAAACCGTGCCCGTGTTTCAGCCAGCAGACGCGTGCCGCAGTCCGCGACGGTTTCCAGAAGGTATTTGCCGCCCAGATAGGTCACCCGCGCCACTTTGGCGCGCAGGTCGCCGGTTTCGCTGATGGTCAGGTTTTCGGGGCGCAGGCAGACATGGCTTGGCAGGTCATCCCCGCTTTGCACGGCGATCCGAGTGCCCAGAACATGGCCGTGCAGGGCGCTATCGCTCTTTTCGACCCCGCGCATAGGCACCACCGTGCCGCGCCCGACGAATTCGGCGACAAAGCGGTTTCTGGGGCGTTCATACAGCGTTTGGGGCGTGTCGAACTGCTGGATGCGGCCCTTGTCCATCACGGCGATGCGGTCGGCCATGGCCATCGCCTCTGACTGGTCGTGGGTGACATAGACCATCGTCGCGCCGGTGCGCTTGTGGAAATCGGTGAACACCGTCTGCATCGACGCCCGCAGCGCCACATCAAGGTTGGCCAGCGGTTCGTCCAGCAGCACCGCATCGGGGTGCGACACCAGACAGCGCGCCAAAGCGACCCGCTGACGCTGCCCGCCCGACAGTTCGGAGGGCATCCGGTCGGCATAGTCCGTCAGCCCCGTCGCCTGTAACGCCTGATCGGTCTGCGCGGTGATCTCGGCCTTGGAAAAACGCCGGATCTCCAGAGGATAGGACACATTGCGCCGCACGTTCATATGGGGCCAAAGCGCGTAGGACTGGAATACGAAACCGATGTTGCGATCCTCGGGCGGGACCATGCGGTTGCCAGCCACATGCGCGACCTCGTGCGGGCCGATGGAAATCTGCCCCGTCGTCGGCATCTCGAACCCCGCAAGCAGGCGCAGCAGCGTGGTCTTGCCGCAGCCCGACGGCCCCAGCAGGGCGACGAATTCGCCATCCTTGAAGGTGGTGGTGATGTCATGCAGCGCGGTGGTGCCGGCGAATGATTTGCCAAGCGCGGACAGGCTTATGTCTGCCATGGGACTACTCCTTTGGGGAAACGTCGGGACATCAGTTGCACCAGCACCATCAGCGCCATAACCACCAGCACGATGGTCATCGCCAGCGCGCTGGCCATTGCGGTCTCGCCACTGTCGTCCAGATTGAAAATGACCACGCCCAACGTCTCGGTCCCCGAGGACCAGAGCAGCGCGGAAACCGTGAGCTCGTTAAACGCGGTGAGAAACACAAGGATCGCCCCAGCCGCCGCCGCCGGAGCCGAGAGCGGCACGATCACATCGCGCAGCCGCTGGAACAGCGATGCCCCCACCGATTGCGCGGCTTCGCCCATGGCAGGATCCAACTGCTTGAGGCTCGCTTGCACGGGGCGGAACATCACCGCAAAGAACCGCGCCAGATAGGCCAAGAAGATGATCCAGATCGTGCCATACAGCGTCGCATCGGTGAACGGCAGCTTGATCAGCAGCAGGATCATCGCAATCGACAACACCACTCCGGGCAAGGCATAGGGCAGATCCAGCAGGCTATCAAACAGCCGCGACAGCCGCGTCGGGTTCCGCTCCATCAACCACGCCAGCGGCAGGCAGAGCAGCATGAGCACAACCGCCGCGCCGATCGCCAGACCAAAGGAGTTCGCAAAGGCCCGCGTCGTGACCGGCTGGCGCAGCAGGACCTCGGTCCACGCCTGAAGGGTTACGGTGTCAAGCCGCAGTGGCACGCCATAGGCAGGCACCAGCGACGTCGCCAGCAGGCCGAACATGGGCAGCACAAGGATCGTGCAGACCACGGCCCATAGCAACACCTCGACCGGCAGACGCGCCGCCCCGAGCGGGATCGCCAAGGGGCGCGAGGTGGCCCCCACCAGATAGACCCGTTGGCGCGATTGAAAGAACCGTTGCGTCAGGATGCCCGTTACAGCCACCGCACCGATCAGCATGGCGAGGATCGATACCTCGGCCAGCACGCTGGTGCCCATGCCCGCCAACTTTTGGTAAACCAGCGTCGGCAGGGTCGCATAGCCCGCCGGAATACCCAGCATCGCGGGGATGCCAAAGTTGCCAAGGGCGGTGACAAAGGTGATCGCCGTTCCCGCGGCCAAACTGGGCAGGGTCAGGGGCATGACCACCTGCCACCACGTGCGCAGCCCCCGCGCGCCACTGATGCGCGCCGCTTCGACCACCTCTTGCGGGATGGCGCGCAGACCTGCACGCAGGGTCAGGAAAATAATCGACATATGCTGGATGCCCAGCAACAGAATGATGCCTTGCGCCGAATAAAGCGGCTGCGGCGACCCCAATGGCGGCGCCAGCCCCAAGGTCTTGAGCAACACAGACGACGGCCCCATGATCTGGGTCCATGACAGCGCAGTGATCTGGGGCGGGATCATCATCGGGATCATCAGGCAGAACACCAGCGCCGCCTTGGCGCGCAGATCGGTCAGCGCCACCAGAAACGCAAAGGCAGACCCCAGAACCACCGAGACCAGGGTGCCGAACCCTGCGGTCACCAGCGAATGTTTCAGCGCGCTCAGCGTCGATGGCTGGCGCAGCACCTCGCCCGCGAGCGACAGGCCAACTGCGCCCTGATCCGTCACCCCTTCGACAAACAGGCGCAGCACCGGCGCAAGAGTCAGGCTGATCGCCACAATCAAAATGGTAGAGAGCAGCCACCCCTCGGACCGGCTGCCCCCGTTTTTTGTCAGAACGCCCATTACTCGGCGCCAAACAGCTCTGTGAATTTGGCCTTGTTGGCTTCGGCGTCTTTCAACGCGGTCGCGGGATCGAAGTCCATCAGTTTGATGTCTTCGCGCGCAGGGAAACCGGCGGGCACGCTCATGCCGTCGCGTGCGGGGATATAGCCCATCTCAAGCACCACATCCTGACCTTCCGCGCTCAGCAGGAAATCGACGAACTTCTGTGCGCCTTCGACGTTCTTGGCGGTCGACATGATCGCAACAGGCTCGGTCACATAGGATACGCCTTCGGTCGGGAAGACGAATTCGACAGGCGACCCTTCGGCCTTGTTGCGGATCGCGAGGAAGTCGACGACCATGCCATAAGGTTTCTCGCCCGAGGCCACGGCCTTGAACGTGCCACCGTTGCCGCCTTGGGCGCGGGCGTCGTTTTCCGCCAGTTGTTCGTAATAGCCCCAGCCAAGGCTGTCATCGCCGGTCAGGGTTGCCAGATGGATCAGCGCCGCACCGGAATACAGCGGGGACGGCATGGCCACCTGCCCTTTCAGGGCCGCATCGCTCAGGTCGTTCCACGAGGTCGGAGCCGTCTCGACGCCGGTGTTATAGACGATACCTGTCGTGATCAGCTTGGTCGAGTGATAGAAGCCGTCGGCAGAATACAGCGCGCTGTCATAATTGGCAGCCTCGGGGGATTGGTAAGCGGTCAGCAGACCTTCTTGGGCCATGCCCTCCAGCGTCACGGTGTCGGCGATCAGCAGCACGTCGGGCTGCGGGTTGCCTGCCTCGATCTCGGCGCGCAGACGGGCCATCAGTTTGGTCGTGCCATCGCGGACCCATTCGACATCGGTATCGGGGTTGGCGGCTTTGAAGGCGTCCACAGTCTGCTGCGCATCTGCATTGGGCTGCGAGGTGTAAAGTGTGATTGTATCTGCAAGGGCCGTGCTGGCCATCAGGGCAAAAGCGGTGGTGGTGAGGATGGTTTTCATGGGGCTCTCCTGAAAAGGTAGCTTTCGTACGAAAGCATTTCACGCTCGCCTTATTCCCATCTTACGCTACAGATTTATGACATTTCCGTAACAGATTTAATTATATTGCGCCGTGGACGGGGTCGCTCTAGGGTCCGGCTAACCTTGAGTTGTTTTCGAAGGAAAATAGATGGCGCGACCTACTCTGACCGACCGGCGCGACAGGATCATTGCGCTGCTGTCGCAGAACGACGCTTTGTCCCCTGCCGAACTATCGCAGCGTTTGGACGTTTCGGTGCAGACCATCCGCGCCGACCTGCGCGACCTTGACGACGCGGCACTGGTGCAGCGCCGCAAGGGAAAGGTGCAGCTGCGCCAGCAAAGCGAGAATATCGGCTACCTGCCCCGCGAAACCATCGCGCGACAGGAAAAGCAGCGCATCGCCTTGGCGGTCAAGAACCTGATCCCCGATGGCGCACGGGTGGCGCTTGGGACGGGGACCACGGTTGAGCATTGCGCGCGGTTTCTGTCGTCGCACAAGGACCTATTCGTCGCGACCAATAGCATCCACGCGGTGTGCGCCCTGCAGAATGCCGCGGGCGTGATGGTGGAGCTGGCGGGCGGCAATGTACGGATGCGCGATCTGGATCTGATCGGCGCTGCAGCGCTGGCGTTTTTTGCGGGTTACCGCATGGATTACGCCGTGTTCAGCTGTGGCGGGCTGTCGGGGTCGGGCGCGGTGATGGACTATAACTCGGACGAGGTGCTGGCGCGCAAGGCGATTGCGGGCTGCGCCAAGACAACGATCCTGGTGGCCGATCAGGGCAAGGCGGATTTGGACCTTGCCTGCCAGCACGGGGAGATCTGGGCCTATGACTACCTTGTCACAGGGGCCGCGCTGTCGCCCGATCTGCTGTCCCGCGCCGCCGCCCATGGGTGCACGGTGATCAAGGTCTAGTCCCTATCCCGTGACACGCCGCAAGAAGGATTGGGTGCGCGGGTCTTTGGGCGCATCAAGCAGTTCCGCCGGTGGGCCCTGTTCGACAATCCGCCCCTCGTCCATAAAGACGATCCGATCCGCAATCTCGCGCGCGAACTGGATCTCGTGCGTGACGATCAGCATGGTCTGTTGTTTCTCGGCCACGCGCCGCATGAGGTCGAGCACCTCTCCCACCCATTCGGGGTCCAGCGCCGAGGTCGGTTCGTCAAACAGCATCAGATCCGCATCCAGCGCCATCGCGCGGCCGATGCCCACCCTTTGCTGCTGGCCGCCCGACAGTGCAGCGGGGTAGCTGTCGGCTTTCTCGAACAGACCGGTTTCGCGCAGCGTCGCATCGGCACGGGCGTTAGCCTCGGCCTTGCTATAGCCCTGAACGGTGATCAGCGCCTGAGTGATATTCTCGCGCGCGGTCTTGTTGGCGAACAGCGCGTAGTTCTGGAACACGAAGGACGTGCGCCGCCGCAGCGCCAGAATATCGGCGCGCTTCGCCGTAGCTGCATCGACAGACATATCGCCGATGCGGATGATGCCCGCGTCAGGCGCATCAAGAAAGTTCAGGCAGCGCAGCAAGGTGGACTTCCCCGTGCCCGACGGTCCGATGATCACCACCCGTTCGCCTTGGGCGATATCAAGCGAGATGTCTTTCAGCACGGCGGTGCTGCCAAAGGATTTGGTCAGGCCGGATATGGTGATCCCGTCCCCCATCGCCCTGCCCGTCTCTGGAATGCTTTGTGTATTGGTCATCGCGCATGTGCCTTGTTCAGATAGACCTCTAGGTGACGCTGTGCGAAGGCCAATGTCTCTACCATGACCCAATAGATCGCGGCGACGACGAGAAAGGCTTCGAAGTAGAGGAAGCTGCCCGCTGCCTCTTTCTGGGTCGCCCCCATCAGTTCGGTCACGCCAAGGGTAAAGGCCAGCGAGGTGCCTTTGATCATATCGATAAAGTAGTTCACCAAAGTCGGTGCCGCGACCCGCGAGGCCTGAGGCAGAATAATCTGGCGCATCATCTGGCCTTGGGTCATGCCCACGGCCTGCGCGGCCTCCCACTGGCTGCGGTCCACACCCAGTATGGCGGCGCGGATGCTTTCCGCCATATAGGCCGAGAAATGCAGCGTCAGCCCCATGATGGTCGCGGTGACGCCGTCGATCTTGCCCAGAAAGCTCAGGACTTGCGGCAGGCCGTAGTAGAACAGGAACAACTGCACCAACAACGGCGTGCCGCGAAAGAAGCTGATGAACAGCCGCACAAAAACGTCGAGGACCGGAACCCGAAACACCCGTTCAACCGCGAGTACCGAGGCCAGCACCAATGCGCAGACCATGCCCACAAACGCCATGAACAGCGTCAGCGGGACATAGCCCAGCAACACGGGCAGCAAGCCCCACATATATTCGAAATCCAGTCCCCGCATCTTGTGTTACTCGGCTGTTGTGATGTCAGAGCCGAACCATTTTTCCGAAATCTCGGTCAGGGTGCCGTCTTCTTTCAGCTTGGTGATCGCGGCGTCGAACCGGTCACGCAGGGCCTGACCTTCATCATCGTTGCGGAAGGGCAGCGCGTTGCGGATCTCGCTAAAGGGTTTGCCCGCAAGCGCCAGCGGCAGCGGGCTTTCCGCGATCAGCTGGGCCGAGGAAACGCGGTCCATCACAAAGGCATCCACGCGACCAAGGGCCGTGTCTTGCGCAATGTTGCTTTCATAGGTGCGAATGTCGATCTCGCCCGCGTTCGGCAGCTCGTTCAGCAGTTCCTCGAAGTTGGAGCCGAGGTTGACCGCAACGGTCTTCCCGCTCAGATCCTCGACACTGCCAATGGTGTCTTCGTTGCCCTCTTTCACCACGACCTGCGCCCCGTCAAAGACATAGGGCTGCGAAAAGGCGAATTTCGCCTCGCGTTCGGGGGTGATGGTGATCTGGTTGGCGATCGTGTCGATGCGGCCAGATTCCAGCGCGCCGATCAGGCCGGAAAAGGACATGGTGACAAAGTTAACTTCGTCGCCGGTTTCCTTGGCGACGGCGTTGATGAAATCGACCTCGAACCCTTGCAGCTCGTCAAGCTTCACGAAGGTAAAGGGAAAGTACCCGCCCGACATGCCGACATTCAGCGTCTCTGCCTGAGCAGCACTGACGCCGGTAGCAAGGGCGATTGCGGTAAGTGTGGCGTGTTTGATCATGATATTCTCCGTTACGTCTAAGGGGGAGGTAACATGACGCAGCCGCGCTTCAATGGCGCAGCGTCAAGCAAGTCCGCGGTGGTGTCATTCATCCTTGGTCAGGAATAAAATTCTGGCAAGGGCTTTGATCGCGAAACGCTGTTTCGGGGGCCGCAGCGGCGGAAGGGGCTTTGGGGGAAGATATCAAGCGAATTAGCGCGCATTTGGGGGAATCACCAGCGCCGGATTTCACCGCATAAGCATTTGATCAGACAAAATAAAACCGCCGCAAAGTGGGAGGACTTTGCGGCGGGGAAATTCTTGTGGCTTTTGGCGTCGTGGTTAGCGCAGGGCAACCGCTTGCGAAGCAATATGGCGGATCTCGCCACGTGCAACACCGATATCTGCCAGATCCCGGTCATTCATCGCCGACAGCTCGCGGAAGGTCTGGCGTTTGGCGCGTTGGTCAGCGCTGTAGGCACGGAATGCATCAAGCGACTGGCGCAGCTTGGGCATCAGACCCGCAACAGGTGCGGCGGTATATGTGGATGTATAGCTCATTTCTTATTCTCTCTTTCACGTCTATGCGGCGGCCTATCCACCGCATTCGGTTTGGTATGTTCGGTCAGCGAAGCGCTGGCGGTTTAGGCTGCTGCCGTGCCGCGGGGTGCGGTGCGGAACAGGCCGGTAAACTTGCGCGATGCTTTGGCAACAGCGGCAGAGATATAGGCACTGCGCAGCGCGTTGGCTTCGGCAAGAAGACGGTCGACTTCGACCGGAGTGGCGGTTTTGTATGTAGCTTCGGTTTTCATTTTCCAGCTTTCCATTTCAGGGCTTCAATGCCCGTGACCGTCATATGTGCGCGGTGCAGCAAAGGTGCAAACCATAGTGGATATGCGGAAAACGCATGGCTTAAATGGCACAGTTTCGCCCCAAAACCGCCCATATCCGGCCCTTAAACCGGCAGTTTTTGACTTCACCGTGAACGAAAGGGCCGCCCGAACGTTGGTAGCCCCTGAAACGGAGAGACCAACACAAGCCGGAGAAGCCCCATGACCAAGCAATCGCCGCAGCCGCACCAATCCGCCCCACCCAAACCCGCGCCGGAAAAACCCCAGCCGGTGATATTTACGGATTACGCCAGCATCTGAAAGTGACAGGCGGCACGCTGCGGTATAAACAGCCCGGTATGACTGACCCTGTTTCTTCCATCCGCAATCTTGGCCCCGCGTTCGAGGAAAGCTGCGCCCGTGCCGGCATCCACTCTGCGCAAGAGCTGCGCGATCTTGGTGCCGATGCAGCCTATGAGAGATTGCTGCAAAATGGTCAGCGCCCCCACTTCATCGGGTACTATGTTCTGGTGATGGGGCTTCAGGGGCGCCCGTGGAACGACTGCAAGGGGGAAGAAAAGAAAGCCCTGCGGGTCAAGTTCGACGCGATCAAGGCCCGTGCCCATGATACCGGACGATCTGAATTCGAACGCATGATGAACCTGATCGGTGTGCGCGAGGCGTAACGCGTCCCTGCGAAACCTGAAGGCAGCAGCGGAACGGCACTGCGCCCATAAGCGTTGGGTCGCTAACGTAGCCCCAACAGGATACCCTGCCCCATGCCACATTCCCCCGATGTTCAACACGACCTTGACCGGCTGCGTGGCCTTGCCCGTACGATGGACAGCGCCCTACGGGTGCCTGTGCTGGGCATTCGGCTGGGCTGGGACAGCATCCTTGGCCTGATACCCGGCGTTGGCGACGTTCTGGCTTTGGCACCGGCGGGCTATATCTTGAAGGAAGCGCATCGCATGGGCGCAAGCCGCTCGGTTCTGGCGCGTATGGGGGCGAATGTGGGCATCGACCTTGCGATCGGTGCGATCCCCCTGATCGGTGACATCTTTGACGTGGGCTGGAAGGCAAACATCCGCAACGTCGATCTATTGCACCGTCATCTTGAACAAACGGCACCGATGAAAACCGTGAGCCCTGTGGACGGTGAGCTGTCGTCGCACCATCCGACCCTGAAGGGCTGAACAGATCGGCCGCCGTTATATGATCCCCGTTGCATGAAAAAAGGGCCGCAGTTGCCTGCGACCCTTTTCATCTGTCCAAACCTGAGAAGGCTTAGCCAACCAGTTCCAGGCCGGAGAAGAAATACGCGATTTCGACTGCGGCTGTTTCAGGCGCGTCGGACCCGTGAACGGAGTTTTCGCCAACGGATTCGGCGAATTCTGCGCGGATCGTGCCTTCGGCTGCGTCTGCTGGGTTGGTTGCGCCCATCACTTCGCGGTTTTTCGCGATGGCACCTTCGCCTTCAAGAACCTGAACAACAACAGGCTCGGACGCCATGAATTCGCACAGTTCGTCATAGAAAGGACGCTCGGCGTGCACGGCATAGAAAACGCCGGCTTGTGCTTTTGTCATGTGAATACGCTTTTGTGCGACGATGCGCAGGCCGGCTTCTTCGAATTTGGCGTTGATTTTGCCGGTCAGGTTGCGGCGTGTTGCGTCTGGTTTGATGATCGAGAATGTGCGCTCAAGGGCCATGATAGCTCTCCTAGGTGGGGTTGATTTGGCCGCTCCCTAGCATGGGTCATGCCCCGTGAAAAGCCGCGATTGACGCGGGGCCAGACATGGTTCACACCGCGTCCATGTTAAGCATTTCAGAAATCAACTATTCCGTCGAAGGCCGTCCCTTGTTCGAGGAAGCCAGCGCGGTCATCCCCGAAGGCCACAAAGTGGGTCTGGTCGGGCAAAACGGTGCGGGTAAAACCACGCTGTTCAAAATCATTCGCGGAGAGCTGTCGCTGGACGCGGGCGACATCAGCCTGCCCTCGCGCGCCAAGATCGGGGGCATCGCCCAAGAGGTCCCGTCCTCTGACGTGTCGCTGATCGATACGGTGCTGGCCGCCGATGTCGAACGCGCCGCCTTGATGCACGAGGCAGAGACAACGGATGATCCCGCGCGCATCGCCGAGGTGCAGACCCGCCTTGCCGATATCGACGCCTGGTCCGCCGAAGGCCGTGCCGCCGCGATCCTCAAGGGGCTCGGCTTTGACGACCATGATCAGCAGCAGCCCTGTTCGGCCTATTCGGGCGGGTGGCGGATGCGCGTGGCGCTGGCGGGCGTTCTGTTCGCGCAGCCGGATTTGCTGCTGTTGGACGAACCGACCAACTACCTCGACCTTGAAGGCGCGTTGTGGCTGGAAAACTACCTGTCGAAATACCCGCATACGGTGATCATCATCAGCCACGACCGTGGTCTGTTGAACCGTGCCGTCGGTGGTATCTTGCACCTCGAAGACCGTAAGCTCACGTATTATCAGGGTAATTACGATCAATTCGCGAAAATGCGGGCCGAAAAGCGCGCGCAGCTGACAGCGCAGGCGAAAAAGCAGCAAGCGCATAAGGCGCACATGCAGGCGTTCGTTGATCGCTTCAAGGCCAAGGCCTCCAAGGCGAAACAGGCGCAATCGCGAATGAAGGCCATCGAGAAGATGGTGACAATCACGCCGCCGGAGGAAGCCGCGCGCAAGGTCTTTACCTTCCCGCAACCCGATGAGCTTTCGCCGCCCATCATCAGCATCGAAGGCGGATCGACCGGCTATACCGAGGGCCAGCCCGTCCTGTCGCGCCTGAACCTGCGGATCGACCAAGACGACCGCATCGCGCTGTTGGGCAAAAACGGACAAGGTAAATCTACGCTGTCAAAGCTGCTCTCCAACCGTTTGGTGTTGTTCGAGGGCAAGGCAATCAACTCCAGCAAGCTGCGCATCGGGTTCTTTGCACAGCATCAGGTGGATGAATTGATCGTCCATGAAACGCCGCTGCAGCATATCATCAGCGCGCGCCCCGGTGTGATGCAATCCAAGCTGCGCGCACAGCTGGCGGGGTTCGGTCTGGGGCCGGATCAGGCCGATACCGAAGTGGGGCGTTTGTCGGGGGGACAAAAGGCGCGTCTGTCGCTGCTGCTCGCCACATTAGACGCACCGCATCTGCTGATCCTCGATGAGCCGACCAACCACCTTGATATCGAATCGCGCGAAGCGCTGGTCGAGGCGTTGACGCGCTATTCGGGTGCTGTGATCCTCGTCAGCCACGATATGCACCTTTTGTCGATGGTTGCGGACCGTCTGTGGCTGGTGTCGAACGGCACGGTCAAACCCTATGAGGATGACCTCGAAGCCTATCGCAAGATGCTGTTGACCGTGGAAAAGCCCGTCAGCAAGAACCCCAAACCGGTCAAGGAAGCGCCAAAACCCAAACGCGCCAACCGCGAAGACATCCTTGCCCTGCGCGCCGAAGTGCGCACGGCCGAGGCGCGGGTGACCAAGATCAACGACATGCGCGACAAGCTTGCGAAAAAGCTCGCGGACCCTGCCCTTTACGAAAAGGACAAAGTCGGCGAACTTGAGGTCTGGAACAAGAAATACGCCGAAGTCATGGCCGCGCTTGAACGGGCGGAAGCGATCTGGATGGGCGCGTTGGAAAAACTGGAAACCGCGTCGGCGTAATGCCAGCGCGGCGCAAGGGATAAGGACGGGGCTGGCCCCGGTGACGGTTTATGATGGCACTTGATCTGGCATTCATGATCACCGCGTTCGCGACGATGATCGTGATCATTGACCCCTTTGCGATTGGCCCGATGTTTCTGGCCCTGACCCCCGGTATGACTCCGCGCCAGCGCCGGTTGATTGCGTGGCGGTCGGTGGTCATCGCGGGGCTGCTGCTGCTGGTCTTTGCTGCCTTTGGTGAGGCTGTGCTTGGCTTTATCGGTATCTCGATGCCCGCCTTCCGTGTCGCGGGGGGCGTGCTGCTGTTTCTGACCGCGCTTGATATGTTGTTCGACCGCCGCACGAAACGCCGCGAGGGCCATGCCGAGGCGGATGACGATCACGACGACCCATCGGTTTTTCCGCTGGCCATTCCCTTGATCGCGGGCCCCGGCTCTATCGCGTCGGTGATCCTGCTGACAGGCGAGAAACCGGGCCTTGAAGGGCTGGTGACCGTCGTCGCGATCACTTTCGCCGTCCTGATCATCATGGGCATCACGATGCAGGCCAGCGGTTACCTTGAAAACGCTTTGGGAAAGGTCGGGATCAACGTGATTACGCGGCTTTTGGGTATGCTGCTTGCCGCGCTGTCGGTGCAATTCGTGCTCGACGGGCTTAGCGCCTTTGGTTTCGGGCCGGGTCCGGGCTGACTTTTCCGCACCCTGCCCCCATATCTTTGGAAGATTGCCAAAGGATATACGATGCCGGACATTGAAACAGGACGTTTGATCTATCTGATCGTGCTCATGGCGATGGTCGCGGGCTGGTTCTTCATGCAAAGCCGTCAGGGCTGGAACAAGACGCTGCAACAGGTCGCGGTCTGGGCCATGATCTTTACCGGTGTCGCCGCGGGCTACGGCTTGTGGGAGGATATCAACCGGCAAGGCGACATCCCGCGCCAAGCCTATGAGGCCAGCACCGGCAGCGTCACCCTGCCGCGCGCCCGCGACGGGCATTATTATCTGACGGCGACGATCAACGGCACGCCGCTCCGCTTTGTGGTGGACACCGGCGCGACGGATATGGTGCTGACCCGCGCCGATGCCGAAGCCGCAGGGCTTTCGCCCGATAGCCTGAACTATCTTGGCCGTGCCAGCACCGCCAACGGTGAAGTGCGCACCGCCTATGTGCGGCTGGACGAGGTTGAACTGGGCGGGGTGCGCGATACCGATGTGCCCGCTGTCGTGAACGAAGGCGAGATGCGGCAATCCTTGCTGGGGATGGGCTATCTACAACGCTGGGGTCGGATCGAGATCACCAACGGAGAGTTGATCCTCACCCGTTGAAACACGGCGTAACGCCTTCAGGTTTCTGCCTTTTTCTCCCATCGGCCCGATTCCTCGGACCAGTATTGCGCAGAGGCTCCTGCGGCTTTCAGCGATTTCCACTGGTCCCGCGCGACGTTCAAGGCGTGGTCGTCCAGCCCATCGAACAGGATGCACACCCGATCCAGCGCTGCGACTTCCTGTGCCGACACAGCCGCACCGTGGATCGAGAACACGCAGCTTGCGTTATTCGGCGCGTGGGTGTCCGTGGTCAGCAACACCGGCTGTTCGGCATCATGCGGCCCGCCGGCCAGTCCATGAGGCAGAAAGCCATCCTCGGGCCCGCGCCACAGGGCAACGTCAAGCTGTTCCAGCAAGGATTGATCGGTGCCGCGTACCGCCACACGCCAGCCCGCGCCTTGGGCCTTGCCCAAAAGCATGGTCAGCGTTTCGACCAGCGGTCGCTGGGTCAGATGGTAGAAATACGCGGCACCCATCAGGTTTACTCTGTCTCGTAGAGGTTTGAAATCAATCGGTTCAACGCGGCAACGCCCCAGCCCGTGGCCCCGACGGGCGCCAGCGCTGTCTCGGATTTGACGGAGGCCACACCGGCGATATCAAGGTGAATCCACGGCGTGCCGTCCTTGATGAACCGTTGCAGGAATTGCGCCGCCGTGATCGACCCGGCAGGCCGCCCACCGATGTTTTTCATGTCGGCGATGCGGCTTTTCAGCAGCTTGTCATACCCCGCGCCCAGGGGCATCCGCCACGCGCCTTCACCCTCGGTTTGCGCGGCCTTGAGGAAGGCGTTGCACAGCGTATCGTCGTTCGAGAAAACGCCCGCATTGTCATGACCCAGGCCGATGATAATCGCGCCGGTCAGCGTCGCCAAATCGATCACGCCCGCGGGGTTGAACCGTTCTTGCGCGTACCAAAGCACATCACAAAGCACCAAACGGCCTTCGGCGTCGGTATTGATCACCTCGACCGTGTCGCCCTTCATCGTCTTGATCACGTCACCGGGGCGGGTTGCCGTGCTGGATGGCATGTTCTCTACGATACCGACCAGCCCGACGACATTGGCCTTGGCCTTACGCAGGGCAAGGCTGCGCATCACGCCCGAGACAACGCCCGCGCCGCCCATGTCCATTGTCATGTCTTCCATGCCCGCGCCCGGTTTCAGGCTGATGCCGCCGGTGTCGAACACCACGCCCTTGCCGACCAACGCCAGCGGGGCCGCGTCTTTCTCGCCGCCGTTCCATTTCATCACCACGACGTAGGACGGGCTGGCCGACCCCTGCCCGACGCTGAGCAAGGTGCGCATCCCCAGTTCTTCCAGCTTGGCTTCGTCCAGCACTTCGACCTCAAGGCCGATTGACTCCATCTCGGCCAGACGGTCGGCGAATTCGGTGGTGGTCAGGATATTCGCAGGCTCATTCGTCAGGTCGCGGGTCATAAAGGCACCGTCGGCGATCGCCAGCAGGGGCGCGGCAGCGGCTTCGACCTCTTCGGGTTTGGAATTCATGATCACGACCTGCCCCTTGCGTGGCTTGCCGTTGCTTTTGCGATCCTCGAACGTGTAGTCGCGCATGGCCAGTCCAAAACAAAGCTCGGCCGCTTTGCGCAAACCGCCCGTCAACACCAGCAGATCCGCATCGCCGCGCCGTTTCGCAAGCGCCGCACCGGCTGCGCGCAGGGCTTCCTGATCGGCGTTATTCGCCAATTGCACCACATCCACGGCTTCGGCCGCCATGCCGGTGGGAAAACCGAGGCTGACCGCATCGCCCGCTGACAATTTCGTGAAGCTGTCGCTGGCCACCAGACGTTCCAGCGCGCCCTTGGTCAGCTTGTTGATGCGCCGCGCGGAGGGGTTGAGCTTGCCATCCGCGCCCACAGTCACAGCCACACGGCCCGTGTGACCCGCGATCTGGTCAATATCGGTTTCGGTAAATGTCATTGGCGTCAATGCGGTCATCAGGTGAACCCCTTTTGTCTGAATTTCGCTTAGACGTATCCTGCGTGCGCCGTTAAGGCCAGATAGCAGTTTTCGTGGGCGGAAATTTACTTTATCGTCGGGCGAAAGTTCACCCGTGTTGATACCCAAGGGATGCAGATTGGCCAAGTTCGACCGCTATATGTTGTCCCAGTTCCTGATTTTGTTCAGTTTCTTTGCGTTGATCCTGGTGGCGATTTTCTGGATCAACCGCGCCGTGGTGCTGTTTGACCGGCTGATTGGCGACGGCCAGACGGCGCTGGTGTTTCTTGAATTTACCGTGCTGGGGCTGCCCAAGCTGATCACCACCGTGCTGCCGATCGCGACCTTTGCGGGGTCGGTCTATGTGATCAACCGGATGACCAGCGAATCCGAGCTGACGGTGCTGCAGGCGACGGGCACCAGCCCTTGGCGTCTGGCGCGGCCCGTGTTCGTCTATGGCCTTTGCGTCGCGATCATGATGTCGGTGCTGACCCATCTGCTGTTGCCCCTGTCCAACGGACAGCTGTCTGAACGCGAGGCCGAGATTTCGCAGAATGTCACCGCACGGCTGCTGACCGAAGGCACATTCCTGCATCCGACCTCTAAGGTCACGTTCTATACCCGCGTGATCGACGCCGACGGGGTGTTGCGCGATGTGTTCCTGTCGGACCGGCGCAACCCCGACGAGGGCGTGATCTATACCGCGTCCGAAGCCTATCTGATCCGCAATGGCGATGGTACGACGCTGATCATGGTCGATGGCATGGCGCAACGGCTTGAGATGGCCGGCAAACGCCTGTCGACCGCCAAGTTCCGCGATTTCTCGTTCGATATCTCGGCATTGGTCAGCAGCGACAAACCCCGCACCCAATCCATCGACGCCATGACCACTGCCGAGATGTTTTCCCAGTGGGATCAGCTTGAGACGATCACCAAATCCAGCGCGGGCGAGATCGCAGAAGAGCTGACGGCGCGCTTTGCCTCGGCAGCCTTTTGTATGATCGCCGCGATGATCGGCTATGCGACACTGGTGCTCGGAGGGTTTTCGCGCTTCGGAGTCTGGCGCGAGATCGTGATCGCCTTTGGTCTGCTCATCGCGATTGACGGGCTGCGCGGCACTTTGGTCGAAACGGTGCGCGACGACGCCAGCCGCTGGCCGCTGTTGTTCCTGCCCAGCCTGATTGGCGCTGTGATTGTGATCGGGATGATCTGGCAAACGGCCCATCCGGGCTGGACCAAACGGATGGGCAAGCAAAGGGGCGTCGCATGATCCTGCATCTCTATTTCGCGCGCCGCTTTATTATGGGGTTTATCCTCATTTCCGCTGTGCTGTTCTCTCTGCTCGTGTTGGTGGATATGGTCGATCAGGCGCGCCGGTTCAGCAGCTACGATATCGGCTGGCTGCGCCTCTTCGGGATGACGTTGTTAAACACGCCTGAAACCATGAACCTGATCCTGCCGCTGATCATGATCCTTGCGACCGTGGTGTTGTTTTTGTCGCTGGCACGCTCGTCAGAACTGGTGGTGACCCGTGCCGCCGGCCGCTCAGCGCTCAGCGCGTTGCAGGCCCCGATCTGGGTGGCGTTCATCATTGGCGTGATGGCTGTGGGCATGTTGAACCCCATCGTTGCGGCGACCGCGAAACGATACATTCAACTCAGCGATAGCATTCGCGCGGGCGGGACCTCTGTCCTGTCGGTCAGCGACGAAGGGCTGTGGCTGCGCCAAGGCAGTGACGAGGGGCAGACCGTGATCCGCGCATGGCGGTCAAACAAGGACGCCTCGGTGCTTTATGATGTCACATTCCTCAGCTACGCGCCCGAGGGCGGTCCCGCACGGCGGATCGAAGCGGACAGCGCCGCGCTGGAGAATGGCATCTGGACGCTGACCGATGCGAAGTCATGGCCGCTTGAAGTGGGCGTGAACGCCGAAGGCGCGGCCGAGACATTTGACACGCTCACCCTGCCTTCGACCCTGACGCTCGACCGTATCCGCGACAGCATCACCGATCCCGGTGCCGTCTCGATCTATGATCTGCCCGATTACATCAAGCAGCTTGAACTGGCAGGCTTCAGCCCGCGTCGCCACAAGGTCTGGCTGCAGACCGAACTGGCGCGGCCCTTCTTTCTGGTTGCGATGGTTCTGGTTGCGAGCGCGTTTACCATGCGCCATACGAGGTTCGGAGGCACGGGCGTCGCGGTGCTGGCCTCTGTTCTGATGGGGTTCGGCTTGTATTTTATTCGCAGTTTTGCGCAAATTCTGGGGGAGAACGGGCAGATTCCGGTTCTTCTTGCGGCCTGGGCTCCGCCTGTCGCGTCCATTCTTCTGGCGCTTGGTCTTCTACTTCATTCAGAGGATGGCTGACATGCGCCGTTTGCTCCTGACATTTCTTGTCGCCCTTGGTCTGCCCGCTGCCGCGCAAGACAGCGAGCGTCCTGCCGTTCTGGTGGCCGATGACCTGTTCATCACCCGTGACCGGGAACTGGTCGCCCAAGGTAACGTAGAGGCGTTTCAAGGCACGACCCGCATCCGTGCCTCTGCGATCCGCTATAATGACGAAACCGGTGCCTTGGTGATCGAAGGGCCGATTGTGCTGAACGACGGTGATGGCACCGTCATTCTCGCGGATGCGGCAGAGCTGGACCAGGGGTTGCAGAACGGTCTGCTGCGCGGCGCACGTATGGTGCTGAACCAGCAGGTGCAGATGGCCGCCGTCCAGATCGACCGTGTCGAGGGGCGCTATAGCCAGCTGTACAAGACCGCCGTGACCTCATGCAAAACCTGCAATGACGGCGAGCTGCCCCTCTGGCAGATCCGCGCGCGCCGCGTGGTGCATGATACCGAGGCGCAGCAACTGTATTTCGATGATGCGACTTTTCACATCCGGTCGGTGCCGGTGTTTTACCTGCCCCGTTTGCGGCTGCCCGACCCGACGCTGGACCGCGCGGACGGGTTTTTGGCCCCATCCATTCGCACAACGTCGCTGTTGGGCACGGGGCTGAAGCTGCCTTATTTCATCACCTTGGGCGAAAGCCGCGACCTGACCCTGACGCCCTATCTGTCGTCCTCGACCCGCACGCTTGAATTCCGCTATCGGCAGGCGTTTACCAACGGTGATATCGAGTTTGACGGGGCCTATACCCGCGATGACCAGCTGCCAGATGAGACCCGCGGCTATCTGTTCGGTGAAGGCAGCTTTGAGCTTGAGCGCGGCTACAAGCTGAGCTTCACGATCGAGGCCGTCAGCGACAGCTCTTACTTTACCGAATACGGCTATTCGGACGAAGACCGTTTGCGTAGTGACCTCACACTTTCACGCGCGCGGCGAGACAGCTTTGTGCGTACCAGCCTTTACAACTTTGAAACCCTGCGTCCCGGAGAGTTGAACAGCACCCTGCCCACAGTCGTGATCGACGGCGAATTCGAACGGCGCTTTTTCCCCAAAGCATGGGGGGGCGAACTGCGGTTCGGGCTGGAGGCGCATAGCCATTGGCGATCTTCTGATGTGGATGTGATTGGCCGCGATGTATCGCGGATCAACGGGTCGCTTAAATATCTGCGTCGCTTCACCCATCGCTCCGGCTTGGTCACCGATGCGCAGGTCGGCACGACGTTCAATTTCTTTGACATCACCCAAGACGATACCTTTGCGCAGAACCACAGCGACATCGCGCCTTTCGCAGCGGTCGGTCTAAGCTACCCGTTGGCACGCCGCGAGGCTGGTGGTGCGTCGCAGGTGCTGACGCCTGTGGTGCAACTGGGGTGGACCGATGGCAGCCGGCTCGACATTCCGAACGAGGAAAGCACCCGCGTGGAATTCGACCAGGGCAACATCCTGTCGCTCTCGCGCTTTCCGCGCCCCGACCGGCGCGAACGCGGCACAACCGCGGCGGTGGCGGTGAACTGGTCGCGCTTTGACCCCAATGGCTGGGACACCTATGTCGCGGTCGGTCAGGTGTTCCGCAGCATCAGCGACCCTGCCTTTACCGATACGTCCGGCCTGTCGGGCGTGCGCTCTGACGTGCTGCTGGCGGGGCAGATCAAGAATAACGCCGGTCTTTCGCTGACGGCGCGGACCTTGGTCGACTCCGATTTTGACATCTCCAAGGCGGAACTGCGCGGCGGGTGGAGCTTTGGTAAAACCACCGTCGAAGGCACCTATGTCTGGCTCGAGGCGGATACTGCCGAAGATCGAACCGAAGCGATTTCCGAGGTGTCGCTTGACGGCAGCTACGACATCAACAAGCAATGGTCCGCCAGCGCCGACGTGCGCTATGACGTCCAAAACAGCACAGCGGCGACGGCGGGGCTTGGCCTGACCTACAATAATGAATGTGTGAGCGTCGACCTTTCGGTGCGCCGCCGCTATACCTCCTCAACAAGTGTTGAGCCCTCTACCGATATCGGGTTTAACATCGGCCTGCGAGGCTTCTCGGCCTCCAACGGAACAGAAAGATATGAGCGATCATGTGGGAAATAAGTAAGATGAACCTGAACCGTCTGACACGAAGCATCGCCGTCCTTGGGCTGGGTCTGATGACCGCCGCCCCCGTTTCGGCGCAGAACCTCTTTGCGCCCGTCGCCAAGGTGAATGAATCCGTTGTAACCGAATTCGAAGTCCAGCAGCGCCAGCGCTTTCTTGAAGTGTTGAACGCACCGGGTGCGACCCGCGAAGGGGCGCTGACCTCGCTGATCGACGAACGCCTGCGTAACGAGGCCGTGGCCGAAGCGGGCATCGAACTGACGCCGCAGGGTATCGAAGACAGCCTTGCCGAATTTGCCTCGCGCGCGGATCTGAGCACCGAAGAATTTACCCAGGCGCTTGGTCAATCCGGCGTCTCGCGCGAAACGTTTCGCGATTTTGTCGTAAACTCGGTCGGGTGGCGTGAACTGGTGCGTGCCCGCTATGCCAGCCGCGTGCAGATCACCGACGCTGAAATCAACCGCGCTTTGGGCGAAACACAAGGTAGCGGTGTGCGCGTGCTCGTGTCCGAGATCATCATTCCCGCTCCGCCTCAGCAAGCCGCACGGGTGAACGCGCTGGCCGAACAAATCTCGCAATCCAAATCAACGGCAGAGTTTTCGAACTACGCCAGCCGCTATTCCGCGACCGCCTCGCGCGGGCGTGGCGGGCGGCTGCCGTGGCAGAACCTGACGGACCTGCCGCCAAGCCTGCAGCCACTGATCCTGAACCTCGCCCCGGGCGAAGTTACCGACCCGTTGCCGATCCCCAACGCCGTGGCGCTGTTCCAACTGCGCGACATCGAGGAAACCAGCGTCGCCGCGCCGACCTATGCCGAGATTGAATACGCAGCCTATTACATCCCCGGTGGCCGCACAGAACCCGCGCTGGCTCAGGCGGCGCAGATCCGTGGCCGCATCGATACCTGCGATGACCTTTACGGCATCGCCAAAGGCCAGCCCGCCGAAGTGTTGGAGCGTGTGAAAAAAGCCCCTTCGGACATCCCGCAGGACGTGGCGATTGAACTGTCCAAGCTCGACACGGGCGAGGTTTCGACCACGCTGACCCGTGCCAATGGTCAGACGCTGATGCTGCTGATGATGTGTGGGCGTACCGCCGCCGCCAATGCCTCCGCCTCGCGCGAGGATGTGACCAATGCGCTGCGTCAGGAACGGCTGACCGGCTATGCCGAACAGCTGCTGGAGCAATTGCGGGCCGACGCGCGCATCGTTCGCAAATGACCCAAGCCAAGACGGGCTTGGCCGACAAGCCGGTTGTGATCTCTTGCGGCGAACCCTCTGGCATCGGGCCAGAGGTCGCCGCACGGGCCTGGGCGATGCTGGCAGGCGAAGTGCCGCTCGCCTGGATCGGTGATCCGCGCCACCTGCCCCAAGACATTCCCCATTGCATTATCGACAGCCCGTCGGACGCGCTTGCCGCGGGCAATGACGCTTTGCCCGTGCTGCGCCACGACTTTGCCGCCGGTGCGGTCGCGGGCAAGCCGGACCCCGCCAATGCGCAGGGGGTAATCGACGTGATCGCGCGCGGTGTTGACCTGGTGCGCAGCGGGGCCGCATCTGCGCTGACCACCGCGCCCATTCACAAAAAGGCGCTGAAAGACGGGGCCGGTTTCGCCTATCCGGGCCACACCGAGTACCTTGCCGCGCTGGCGGGGGGAAGCGATGTGGTGATGATGCTCGCCTCTGACCAACTGCGGGTGGTGCCGGCCACAATCCATATCGCGCTGGACCAGGTCCCCAATGTGCTGACCCCCGCCCATCTGCGCCGCGTGATAGAGATTACGGCGGCGGGGCTTCGCTCTCAATTCGGGATCAAGGTACCTAGAATAGCCATCGCAGGTCTGAACCCCCATGCGGGCGAAGGTGGGACAATGGGCCGTCAGGAAGCAGATTGGATGACGGCGCTGGTCACCCGGATGCAGGACGAAGGCTATGACCTGAGCGGCCCGCACCCTGCCGATACGATGTTCCACGCCGCCGCACGGGCGCGCTATGACGCGGCGATTGCCATGTATCATGATCAGGCGCTGATCCCGATCAAGACGCTGGATTTCGACCGCGGCGTCAATGTGACCCTCGGTCTGCCGTTCATCCGCACCTCGCCCGATCACGGCACCGCCTTTGACATCGCGGGTCAGGGCATCGCCAACCCCACCAGCATGGTCGAGGCGCTGCGCATGGCCTATCGCATGGCGCAATCATGACCCCGCGCCCCCAGAACCCTTCTGTTTCACAGGTCCAAGAATGAGCACAATCGACAACCTGCCGCCCCTGCGCGAGGTGATCAACACCCATGACCTGAAGGCGCGCAAATCGCTGGGCCAGAACTTTCTGCTCGACCTGAACCTCACTGCCAAGATCGCGCGACAAGCGGGTGATATGACCGAATGTGATGTGCTTGAAATCGGGCCGGGCCCCGGGGGGTTGACGCGCGGGTTGCTGTCCGAAGGCGCGCGCCGCGTGCTGGCGATCGAGAAAGACAAACGCTGCCTGCCCGCTTTGGCCGAGATCGCCGAGGCCTATCCCGACCGTCTGACGGTGATCGAAGGCGACGCCCTTGAAATCGACCCGCTGGCCCATCTGACCCCACCGATCCGTATCGCGGCGAACCTGCCCTATAACGTCGGGACAGAGCTGTTGGTGCGTTGGCTGACCCCGCAGGAATGGCCACCGTTCTGGCAAAGCCTGACGTTGATGTTCCAGCGCGAGGTGGCCGAGCGGATCGTGGCCAAGCCCGGCTCCAAGGCCTATGGCCGTCTGGCGCTGCTTGCACAGTGGCGGGCCGATGCGCGTATCGTGCTGAACCTCCCACCCGAGGCGTTTACCCCGCCGCCCAAAGTCTCCTCCGCTGTGGTGCATCTGACGGCCCTGCCCGAACCCCGCTTTCCGGCGGATCCTGATGTGTTGAACCGCGTTGTGGCGGCCGCCTTTAATCAGCGGCGCAAAATGCTGCGTTCTGCCCTCAAAGGAACCGCACCGGATATCGAGGATCGTTTGCGTGCGGCCGGATTGAAACCGACAGAGCGCGCCGAACAGGTGCCGCTGGAAGGCTTCTGCGCGCTGGCCCGCGAAATTGCCAAGGGCTAACGGCTAAGGTCACCACAACACACACACCGTCCGAAACGCAAAAGGCCCCGCAATCGCGGGGCCTTTGTTACGATGTCAAAGCGTTTACTCAGCCGCTTCGGGCTGATCGCCACTGTTGTCCTTGGCCGGTTCGCTCGTCTCTGCTTTGGGGGCAGGTTTGCGGCGCGGCGCGCGTCGGGGCTTGGGCTTGTTCTCGGGCGTGTCGACCAGATTGTCCTCTGCCGCATTGCCATCTTGCGCGTCATCGCCATCCGACTTGGGTGCGCTGTCCGACTTGGGGGCGTTGTCATTCTGGTTGTTGCTGCGGCTGCGGCGGCGCTTGGGGGCATCGCCCTTGGCGTTGTCCTGCTGGGGTGCGTCGGGTTTGTCGCCCGTATCTGCTTCCGTGGCTGGTTGATCCGCAGTGTTCTGACCGGCTTGAGCGGCTTCGCGCTCCTGACGCTCTACCCGCTCGCGGTCCCGCTCTGCCTGACGTTCGCGGTTCTCGCGTTCTTGCTGATCGCGACGCTGGTCAATCTCGCGTTGTGCTTCGGACAGCATCCGCAGGTAATGTTCGGCGTGCTGCTGGAAGTTCTCTGCCGCCACGCGGTCGTTGCTCAGCTGGGCATCACGCGCCAACTGGTTGTATTTCTCGATAATCTGCTGCGGCGTGCCGCGGACCTTGCCTTCGGGGCCAGAACTGTCGAAAACGCGGTTAACGACGTTGCCACCTTGCGGCTGACGGTTGCGATTATTCTTGGACCGGGACCGTGATCTGGAAGATTTCATGTAATCAGTTCAGCCTTGTTATGCTGGGCTTCGGAATAAGCTGCCGGACGCAGTCGCGTCCCTGAAAAGCTAGCTTTACGCTCTGTTGGGCTTAACGCCGCGCGGGACCGCCCAAAAGGCATCCACCGCTGCAACATCCTTGAATAAGCACGGCAAATGATTTGGAGCAAGTGGAAATTGGCGAAAAACACCCCGAAATGACAAGTTTTGGCGTGTTTATGCTGGCGTATCGGCCCAAAGGACACGGTCGCGCCCGCCCAGATCGGGCAAGATGCGCACCCGGCCCCAACCGGCTGCCTCAAAGATCGCTTTCACATCGGCACCCTGTTGCCAGCCGATTTCTGCCAGAACGCGACCTGTGGGCGTCAGATACCCCTGTGCCTGCGCGGCGATGATACGGTACACACTCAACCCGTCCTGCCCGTCGGTCAATGCCATCTCGGGTTCATGCAAGCGCAGTTCGGGCGAAACATCCGCCATCTCGCTTTGTGCCAGATATGGCGGGTTGGAGACGATCAGATCGAACCGCCCCTCGGCCGCGCTGAACCAATCCGATTGCTTGATCTCCGCGCGTGCCTGTACCCCGTGCAACACCGCATTGGCGCTGGCCTGCAGACAGGCAGCTTCGGATAGATCAAGGCCCACGCCGCGCGCGTCTTGCTGTTCGGCCAGAAGCGTCACCAGAATACAGCCCGATCCGGTGCCCAGATCAAGCACCCGTTCAAAGGGCTCGGACAGCGCCAGTTCAATAAGGGATTCGGTCTCGGGCCGCGGGTCGAGCACATCGCGGCTGACCTTGAAATCGCGCCCGTAGAACGCCCGCTGCCCTACCAGATGCGAGACCGGCACGCGCACGGCCCGCAAGGCGATCAGCTTTTCATACCGTTCGGCAATATCCGGCGCAATTTCCTCGGGCGCGATCAACGTCACCCGCGCCGCATCAACCGAGGCCGCATGCGCCAGCAAGATCCGCGCATCCCGTGCGGGGTCAGGCACGCCCGCCGCGCGCAATCGCGCTGTGGCGGCGACCATGGCTTGCGCGGCGGTTGGCGCGCTCACTGCCCCATCTCGGCCAGCAGCTGCGCCTGCGCATCCGCGGTCAACGCATCGACAATCTCGTCCAGATCGCCCTGCATCACGGCTTCAAGCCGGTAGAGCGTGAGGTTGATCCGGTGGTCGGTCAGGCGCCCTTGCGGGAAGTTATAGGTCCGGATCCGTTCAGACCGGTCCCCAGACCCCACCTGCGCCGCACGGCTGGCCGATCGTTCACTGTCCACCCGCTGACGCTCCATATCATAAAGCCGTGCTTTCAGCACCTGCATCGCAATCTCGCGGTTGCGGTGCTGCGATTTCTCGGAAGACGTCACCACCAGCCCCGTCGGCAGGTGGGTGATGCGCACGGCAGAATCGGTGGTGTTCACGTGTTGCCCGCCCGCCCCTGAACTGCGCATCGTATCGATCCGCAGATCATTGGCGTCGATGTGAATATCCACATCCTCTGCCTCCGGCAGAACCGCGACAGTCGCGGCAGAAGTATGGATACGCCCGCCGCTTTCGGTAGAGGGCACACGCTGCACGCGGTGCACACCGGATTCGTATTTCAGACGGGCAAAGACATTCTCGCCCTTGATATGGGCCACGACCTCTTTGACGCCGCCAAGCTCGGTGAACTGTTGTTCGATCAGCTCGACCTTCCAGCCCCGCGCCTCGGCATAGCGTTGATACATGCGCAGCAGATCGGCGGCGAAAAGTGCTGCCTCATCCCCGCCGGTGCCGGGGCGGATCTCCAGCATTGCAGGTTTCTTATCGGCCTCGTCCCGTGGCAGCAGCGCCAACTGCAAATCAGCCTCCGCTTGTGGCAAGGCGGCCTTCAGGCGCGGCAGCTCTTCCTCGGCCAGTTCCGCCATCTCGGGGTCTTTCAGCATGGCGCGGGCCTCGTCCATGTCTTGCAGCAACTGGCGATAAGCGTCGATCTGTTCGACCACGGGGCGCAGATCTGCGTATTCCTTGGCCAGCTTGGCAAAATCCGCCCCGTCAGAGCCAGCAGACATCGACGCCTCCAGAAACTGGAAACGTTGGGTGATTTGGGCAAGGCGGTCCATGGGGATCATACCGCTGGATGTCGCTGATGAAGCGGCTATGGTCAAGACCCAGCCTGTGCTATGATGCCCCTATGAAACGCATTTCGCTGGTTTTCAGTCTGATCTGCCTTGCCCCGTCGCTTGCGGCGGACCCTGCGCCCTCGGGGCGCAAAACGGTGGAGTGCTATTGCACCGACCGCAACGGCCAGCGGGTCGAGCTGGGGCAAACGATCTGCCTCGACGTCAACGGTCGCCGCTTTGCCGCGCAATGCCAGATGTCGCTGAACGTGCCCATGTGGCGCGATATCGGCGAGGCCTGCCCCGGCCTCGCACAGCGCCTAGACCCCGGCTTGGGCCAGAACCCGCTTCAAACGCTTGGCGTTCACACCCATATCTGACCGGCCAAAGCGCAGCCGCCCATAGACCACCGCGCGGCTCTGATCCGCCCCGTCAACAGGGGTGACCGCGACGCTGGTGTAATCGGGAAAGCCCCAGAAGCCCGAGCGTGTGACATAAAGCGCCTGACCTGCGGTGCTTTCGATCCGCCGGGTTCGGGGCAACGACAACATCGCGTCGTCAAACCGGTTCAAGAACGCCGTACCGTCGCCTTCAACCTCGCGCACGGCCATAAGGCCCCCCTCCGAGGGGTAATCACCGGGGGCCTTGTCGACCGCGCCCAATTCCCAGCGGGCCGCGGGGGCGGGTGCAAGGCGGATGTACGCCTGCAAGGCGACGAAAATCGCCAGTGCGATCCAGAAAAATGCCATCATTATCTTTACCTTCATTTTGCCAAATAAACTCCCCGCGGAGCGTCCTGCCGTCGCAAACTGCGCCGCCAGTGGTTATGCGCGGGCTTTGGTCTGCCGCATGTTCCACCCCAGCAAGCACAAGATCTCGGTCGCCACATGGGCCCCAGCGATCGCTGTCGCACCTGTCGTGTCAAAAGGCGGAGAGACTTCAACGATGTCGCCGCCCACGATGTTGATCCCCGCCAGATCCCGCATCATGATCGCCGCCTGCGCTGACGTGAGCCCGCCCCATACCGGCGTGCCTGTGCCCGGCGCAAAGGCCGGATCAAGCGCATCGATATCGAATGTAAGATAGCAAGGACGGTCGCCAAGTACCTGTTTTATTTTGGCAACGGCTGCCTGCGGCCCCTTCTCGTGGACCTCGCGCGCGTCGATGGTTGTCACGCCAAGCGTATCCGGGTTGGTCGTGCGGATGCCCACCTGAACCGAGGTTTTCGGATCAACGATGCCCGATTTCACCGCCTTGTAGAACATGGTGCCGTGGTCGATCCGGTCCATATCATCGTCAGGCCATGTATCCGAATGCGCATCGAACTGTAACAGACTGATAGGGCCGTATTTTTCGGCATAGGCCTTGAGGATCGGGAAACTGATGTAGTGATCTCCGCCCAGGGTCACGCTTGCTGCACCTGCGTCCAGTATCCCTTTGATATGGCTTGTTAAAGCGGCGGGAAACTGGCTTGTGTGACCATAGTCGAACGCCAGATCGCCATAGTCGGCGATGGCGAACTCGCTGAGCACGTCGAAATCCCAGCCATAGGGCGGGTCGTAGGGCTGCAAGGAAGACGCCTCGCGGATCGCACGCGGGCCCAGACGGGTGCCGGTACGGTTGGTCACGGCCTGATCAAAGGGCACGCCGGTCACGGCGATGTCCACGCCGCGCAGGTCTTTGGTATAGCGCCGGCGCAGAAAGGACGTGGCCCCGCCAAAGGCGTTCTCGAAGCTCGGCCCTTTTAGATCATCGCGGGTAAAGGCTTGATCAACCTGATTTTTCGCGTCTTCCAAACCCATGTTACTTGGCTCCTAATGGTTGGGCCCGCTCGACGATGCGGGCAAAAAAGGATGCACCCACGGGCGCGATCTCATCGTCGAAGTTATAGGCGGCGTGGTGCAGCCCTGCGGTATCACCCTGTCCGATGAACAAATAGGCACCGGGGCGTTTTTCCAGCATATAACTGAAATCCTCCGCCCCCATCTCGCGGCCATTATCGGCAATAACGCGGTCCTCGCCCGCAATCTCGGTGGCAACGGCGGCGGCAAATCCGGCCTCTTTTGGGGTGTTCACCGTGGCGGGATAGCCCTTTTCATATTCCAGTGTCGCGCTGACATCATAGCTGGCGGCCTGCCCGGCGACGATCTGCTCCATCCGGCGGATCACCATGGCCTGCACCTCTTTGTCAAAGCTGCGTACCGTGCCGTTGATATAGGCCGTTTCGGGGATCACGTTGTCGGTGGTGCCCGTGTGGATCTGCGTGACCGAAACGACAAGATCATCCTGCGCATAGTGGTTGCGGCTGACGATGGTCTGCAATGCCGTCGCAATACCACAGGCGGCAACGACCGGATCGCGGGTCAGATGCGGTGTGGCACCATGACCACCCAAGCCCTTGATGTGGATGTGAAACTCATCGACCGCCGCCATCATCGCGCCGGGGGATGTGTAAAAGCCCCCTTTCTCGAAGCCGGGCGCATTGTGCAGCGCATAGACCTTGCCGATGTCGAAGCGATCAAGGATCCCTTCCTCGACCATCACCTCGGCCCCGCCGCCGGTTTCTTCAGCAGGTTGGAAGATCAGCGCCACGCGGCCCGCGAAATTGCGCGTCTCCGCCAGATATTTCGCCGCCCCCAGCAGCATCGTTGTATGCCCGTCGTGCCCGCAGGCGTGCATCTTGCCTGCGTGGGTGCTGGCATAGTCCAGCCCGGTTTCCTCGGGGATCGGCAGCGCATCCATATCGGCGCGCAGCCCGATGGTCGGCCCCTCGGCCTGACCGTTGATAATGGCGACGATACCCGTGGTGGCAAAGCCTTCGTGCAGCTCATCCACGCCGAAGTCCCGCAGGCGTTCCGCCACGAAAGCCGCGGTCTTGAAGCAGTCGTTCCCCAGTTCCGGGATCGTGTGCAGATATCTGCGCCATTCGGTCATCTGGGGGGCATAATCCGCGATACGGTTCACGACGGGCATTACTGGACTCCTGTGGGGATGTTGGTCAGGTTGCATCTGACATCAGACACATGGGGGCTGCAATGGCCGAGACAAGAAATGATGCGTTGATTCACGATCGCGACGCCGGGATCGAACGCTTGCTGGAAATCATGCGCCGCCTGCGTGACCCGCAAACCGGATGCCCTTGGGATATCGAACAGGATTTCGACAGCATTGCCCCCTATACCATTGAAGAAGCGTATGAAGTCGCCGATGCGATCGAGCGTCGCGACTGGCCCGAGCTTGAGGGAGAGTTGGGCGATCTGCTGCTCCAGACCGTGTATCACACGGCCATGGGCGAAGAGGACGGGCGGTTCAGCTTTCAGACGGTGGTGCGCAATATCTCGGACAAGATGGTCGCGCGGCACCCGCATGTTTTCGGCGATGAAAGCCGCGATAAATCGGCCGAACAGCAGACCGCGGATTGGGAAAAGATCAAGGCGGCAGAACGCGCGGGCAAGGCCCAGGGGGGAACGCTTGACGGCGTGGCCGTTGGCCTGCCCGCGCTGCTGCGCGCCTACAAGCTGCAAAAACGCGCGGCCCGTGTCGGGTTTGACTGGCCGCAGGTCGATGATGTGATCGCCAAGATCACCGAGGAAGCGACCGAACTGGTCGAGGCGCGTGATACCCTGACCCAGGTCGAGGTAACCGAGGAATACGGGGACCTGATGTTCGTCATGGCCAATCTGGGTCGGCATCTTGGTGTCGAACCCGAAGCCGCCCTGCGCGCCGCCAACGCCAAATTCATACGCCGCTTCAACGGGGTAGAGGCGCGGTTGGCCGCACAAGGTAAATCCCCCTCGGACAGTGATCTCGCCGAGATGGATGCCTTGTGGGAGGATGTAAAACGGGCGGAACGCAGCTAGGACCGCCCGTGCCTGCTGGACAAGTCGCGGCACTTGCGGCAAGGCTCTGGCACAGCCAAGACAGGAGAGCCCATGACACCGCGCAAGATCATTATCGACACGGACCCCGGTCAGGATGACGCCGTAGCGATCCTTGTCGCTTTGGCCAGCCCCGAAGAGCTTGATGTTCTGGGGATCACCTGCGTCGCGGGCAATGTGCCGTTGGACCTCACCTCGCGCAACGCGCGGATCGTGTGCGAATTGGCAGGCAAACGGGATGTCAAAGTCTTTGCCGGATGCGACCGCCCCTTGGGCCGGGCGCTGGTCACGGCAGAGCATGTGCACGGCAAGACCGGGCTGGACGGCCCCGATTTGCCCGAACCTACCATGCCGATGGCCGAAGGCCATGCGGTGGATTTCATCATCGACACGCTGCGCGATAACGCTCCGGGAACCGTCACGCTATGCCCGCTGGGACCGCTGACCAATATCGCCACCGCGTTGCAAAAAGCACCCGATATCGCCGATCGCATCGCCAAGATCGTGCTGATGGGCGGTGGCTATTTCGAAGGGGGTAACATCACCCCAACGGCAGAGTTCAACATCTACGTCGACCCGCAAGCGGCTGATATTGTGTTTAAATCCGGCGCTCCTATCGTTGTCATGCCGCTGGACGTTACCCATAAGGCGCTGGTGACCAAAGCGCGCAACGACGCTTTCCGCGCCCTTGGCACGCCCGTGGGCATCGCCGTGGCGGAAATGACCGATTTCTTCGAACGGTTCGACAAAGAGAAATACGGCTCTGACGGCGCGCCGCTGCATGACCCTTGCGTTACCGCCTATCTGATCAACCCCGATCTGTTCAAAGGCCGCCACATCAACGTCGAGATCGAGACAGAGTCAGAGCTTACCATGGGCATGACCGTCGCCGATTGGTGGGGCGTGACCGACCGCGCCCCCAATGCGACCTTTATGGGCGATCTGGATTCTGATGGCTTCTTTGCCCTGCTGACCGAACGGCTGGCCCGTCTATGAGCGCGGCCTTCACCCTTGCCAAGCCAGAGCATCTGGACCGTCTCGTTGCCCTCGTGGGCAGCTTTCACGCCGAGACGGGGATCGAGCAGACCGATGACGACCGCCGCAACGGGCTGGCACCTCTGCTCGAAGGCACGCCCTATGGGGTGGCCTATCTGATCGGCCCTGCCCGTGCGCCCATCGGCTATATCATCATCACCTTCGGCTGGTCGGTTGAATTCGGCGGTCTGGACGCGATTATCGATGAAATCTACGTGCGCCCCGGCGTGCGTGGCCGTGGCATCGCGACAGAGGCATTGCTGGCCGTCCCGAATGCGCTGGCGGGCGGCGGTCTGCGCGCGATCCATCTTGAGGTAGAGCGTAGCAACGAGATCGCGCAGAAGCTTTACCACCGTGCAGGCTTTCGCCCCCGCGAAAACTATATGTTCATGTCGCGCAAATTCTGACGCGGACTGGCAAGCTGGGGCCGCAGCCCCTATATCTGCCCTATGACATTATCAGCCCCCTTCGATAACAGCTACGCGGCCTTGCCCGATGGCTTTTTCACCCGCACCACGCCGACGCCGGTGGCCGACCCCAAACTGCTGGCTTTCAACGCGCCGCTGGCCAAGACGCTGGGGATCACCCACGGATCGACCGAGGATCTGGCCTTTATCTTCAGCGGCAACGAACTGCCCGCCGGTGCCGATCCGCTGGCGCAGCTTTATGCGGGGCATCAGTTCGGCAATTACAACCCGCAGCTTGGCGATGGCCGCGCGATCCTCTTGGGCGAGGTGCTGGATGCAAAGGGCCAGCGCCGCGATATCCAGTTGAAAGGATCGGGGCGCACGCCCTATTCCCGTGGTGGCGACGGGCGCGCCTGGCTTGGGCCGGTCTTGCGCGAATATGTGGTGTCCGAGGCGATGCACGCCCTTGGCATCCCCACCACCCGCGCCTTAGCGGCTGTGCAAAGTGGCGAGGATGTCTTTCGCGAAACCGCCCTGCCCGGTGCCGTGCTGACCCGTGTCGCCGCAAGCCATCTGCGTGTGGGGACGTTTCAGGTCTTTGCCCATCGGGGCGAGGTCGAAAACCTGCGCCGCCTCACCGACTATGCGATCCAGCGGCACTACCCGCAGGCGGACGGGCCCTTGGGCCTGCTGCGCGCGGTCTGCGCAGCACAGGCGGATCTGGTCGCGGCGTGGATGTCTGTGGGCTTTATTCACGGGGTGATGAACACCGATAACTGCGCCATCTCGGGCGAGACGATTGATTACGGCCCCTGCGCCTTCATGGATGCGTTTCACCCCAACCGTGTGTTCAGCTCCATCGACCGTCAGGGGCGCTATGCCTATGCCAATCAGCCGCAGATCGTCGTGTGGAATATGGCGCAGCTTGCAACCTCGTTGTTGCAGCAGCTTGATGATCCCGAAAGCGGCGTGGCCGAGGCGACAGAGATCGTGCACGCCATGCCCGCGTTGATCGAGCAAGCCTGGCTGAGACGCTTTGCTGCCAAGATCGGGATCACGACGCCCAAGGCTGAAGATACTGCACTGATCGACGCCCTGTTGTCGCTGATGCAAACGGATGGCGCGGATTTTACCAATGCTTTCCGCGCGCTGTCAGGCGATGACGCCGCCGGCCAATTCACCGACCGCGCGGCCTTTGCCAACTGGCACGACGCGTGGCAGCAGCGCATCGCGGCTGAGCCTGACCCTAAATCGGTCATGGATGCCGCCAACCCCGCCGTGATCCCGCGCAACCACCGGATAGAGGCGATGATCAACGCCGCCGTTGCCGGTGATATGGACCCGTTCCACCGGCTGATGACAGCGCTTGCCCACCCGTACCGCGAAACCGACGCCGATCTGCACCGCGCGCCGACGACGCAGGAGATCGTGCCGGCCACTTTCTGCGGCACCTGAACGGCCAGCGGGTGGCAGGTGCCACCCGTTGTCCCACCGTCAAGCACGTCGACAAGCGGGAACCCCCGTGATCTTTTGGTTGTTTTGCACAGTAAACTGCAACAGACTTGCAGGCGATTTGACCCAAAAGGATTATCGATAATGAGCTTGATGAAAACATTGGCCAAAGTGGCGATCGGCGTGGCTGTGGCCAAAGGGGCCAGCGCCATGATGAACAAGAATAAATCCACAACCGGCAGCGCCAGCAGCGGCGGCGGACTGGGTGGATTGTTGGGAGGTCTGACCGGCGGCAGCACGGGCGGCTCGGGCGGTAACCTGCAGGATATGCTGGGTGGTTTGATGGGCGGATCCTCCGGTGCCAGCAGCGGCGGCTTGGGCGGTTTGCTGAACCAGCTTGGCGGCGGCACAGGCACCAGCACGTCTGGCAGCTCGGGCGGCCTTGGCGGGCTGCTGGGTGGGCTTGCCGGTGCCGCAGGTGCGGGTGGTCTGCTGTCCAGCCTGGGGGGTGCCAGCCAAAAAGCCCCCGAACGACCAGAGGCGGACTTTGGCGCGGTGCTGAACTCGCAATTCGATAGCAACCCTGCCCCCGAAATCACCCCCTCGCGCGATCAGGAGGCCACCGCCGCGCTGATGATCGCCGCGATGATCCAGGCCGCGAAATCCGACGGTACTTTTGATGAGTCCGAGCGTGAAAAGCTGCTGAACCATCTGGGCGACGTTGACGCCGACGAGGCCGCATTCGTGCAAGGCCAGATGGAAGCCCCTGTGGATGTCGACGCGCTGGTCGCCCAGACACCCGAAGGCATGGGCCCGCAAATCTACGCAATGTCGCTGCTGGCGATCGATCTGGATACGCAGGAAGAGGCGCAATATCTGCACAAGCTGGCCAGCGCCTATGGGATGCAGCCCGCCGCGGTGAACGAGATCCACGCGCAGATGGGGGTGCCGTCGCTTTACACCTAAAACGGCGCGGCCTGACGACAGACGGTTGTGAAAGCCTGATCCGGCAACGGGTCAGGCTTTTGCTTTCTTGGCCTTCTTTTCCTTGGCGATCACATGCTCTGCCAGATCACGGGCGATGGCAAAGGCCCCTTTGATCTTGTCGGCATCGGTTTTCCAGTCGCGCTTGACGACGATCTTGTTCTCTTTGACCTTTGCCAGCCCGCGTTGGTCCTGAATGAAGGTGACCAACCCCTCGGGCGAGGCGAATTTGTCGTTGTGGAACTGGATCGTGACGCCCTTGGGCCCGCCATCCAGCTTGGCAATACCGGCGCGTTTGCACATCGCCTTGATCCGCACGACCAGCATCAGTGTGTTCACCTCTTTCGGCAGCTTGCCGAAACGGTCGATCAGCTCGGCGGCAAAGCCTTCCAGCTCGACCTTGGTGGTCAGTTCGGACAGGCGACGGTAAAGCCCGAGCCGCACATCCAGATCAGGCACGTAATCCTCGGGGATCAGCACCGGTACGCCCAGATTGATCTGCGGTGCCCACTGCCCATCGTCGTCGATCACGCCTTCCAGCTCGCCCGATTTGATCTTGGCAATCGCGTCTTCCAGCATGGATTGATAAAGCTCGAACCCCACGTCGCGCATCTGGCCGGATTGTTCCTCGCCCAGCAGGTTGCCCGCACCCCGGATATCAAGATCCTGCGACGCCAGCGTAAAGCCTGCCCCAAGCGTGTCGAGGCTGCCCAACACCCGCAAGCGTTTCTCTGCGGTAGCAGTCAGCTTGGCACGGGGTTTGGTTGTCAGATAGGCATAGGCGCGGGTTTTTGATCGGCCCACCCTGCCCCTGATCTGGTACAGTTGCGCCAGACCAAACATATCGGCACGGTGCACGATCATCGTGTTGGCGGTCGGGATATCCAGACCGGATTCCACAATCGTCGTGGCCAGCAGGATGTCATACTTCCCGTCGTAAAAGGCGTTCATCCGGTCGTCGAGCTCTCCGGCGGCCATCTGCCCATGGGCAACAAGATACGTCAGCTCGGGCAGTTGCTCTTTCAGGAACGCTTCGATTTCGGGCAGATCGGTGATGCGGGGCACAACATAGAAGGACTGCCCGCCGCGATAATGTTCGCGCAACAGCGCCTCGCGCAGGGTGACGGCATCGAATTCGCTGACATAGGTGCGGATCGCCAGACGGTCGACAGGGGGCGTGCCGATGATCGACAGGTCGCGCACGCCGGTCAGGCTAAGCTGCAGGGTACGCGGGATCGGCGTGGCGGTCAGGGTCAGCACGTGAATATCCGTGCGCATCGCCTTCAGACGTTCTTTGTGACCCACGCCAAAGTGTTGTTCTTCATCAATAATCAGCAGGCCGAGGTTCTTGAACTTGACCGTCTTTGCCAGCAGCGCGTGGGTGCCGACCACCACATCGACGGTGCCGCGATTGATGCCGTCGCGGGTGGCTGTGGCCTCTTTCGCGGTGACAAAACGCGACAGCTGACGCACTTCAAGCGGGAAGCCACGGAAGCGTTCGGCGAAGGATTTATAGTGTTGACGTGCCAGCAGGGTCGTCGGCGCGACAATCGCCACTTGCAGCCCTGACATCGCCGCGACAAAGGCGGCGCGCATGGCGACCTCTGTCTTGCCAAAGCCTACGTCGCCGCAGATCAGCCGGTCCATCGGGTTGCCGCTGGTCAGATCATCCAGCACATCCGAGATGGCATTCAACTGGTCGTCGGTCTCGGTATAGGGGAAGCGCGCGGAAAACGCGTCCCACATGCCGGGGGGCGGATCCATGACAGGCGCTTTGCGCAGCGCACGTTCGGCGGCGATGCGGATCAGCTTGTCCGCCATCTCGCGGATGCGTTCCTTGAGCTTGGCTTTCTTGGACTGCCACGCGCCACCGCCCAGCTTGTCAAGCAGCCCCTCGTCATGACCATAGCGCGACAGCAGTTCGATATTCTCGACCGGCAGATAGAGCTTCGAGCTTTCGGCGTATTCCAGCAGCAGACATTCATGGGCGGCACCGGCGGCGGTCACCACCTCCATCCCCAGATAGCGGCCGACACCGTGATCCACATGCACGACCAGATCGCCGGGGCTCAGCGATTGTGTCTCGGTCAGGAAGTTCTCGGCCCGCCGTTTACGTTTCGGCGCGCGGATCAAGCGGTCGCCAAGGATGTCTTGTTCAGAGATGACAGTCAGTTTCGACGCGCTGCTGCCGCTTTCCCACGGGGCTTCGAACCCGTGTTCCAACGCCCAAACCGCCAGATGCAGACCGCGTTTGCCGATGCGGGTGCCGTTCTTGATGGCGATGGTCTCGCCCATGCCTTCGTCTTCGATCAGTCCAGTCAGCCGTTCCCGCGCGCCATCGGAATAGCTGGCGATGACCACCGGCCCTTCTTGAAGTTTTGCTTTAATATGTGCGGCCAAAGCACCGAAAAGGCTGACGGTTTCCTGTTGCCGCTCGGGGGCGAAGTTACGCCCCAAGCGTCCACCCGCATCCAGCACATTCGGACCCGTTGGCTGTGGGAGCGGCTTGAAACTGATCACGCGTTTGCCGATCAGCGCGGTTTCCCACGCGGTGTCGGTCAGGTACAGCCCTTCGGGCGGTGCGGGCTTATAGACGCTGTCCATTTTCGACCGGTTCGCCATCGCCAGCCTGCGGGTTTCGTATTGATCTGCGATACTCTCCCACCGCGACAGACGTTGCGCGGTCAGTTGGTCGTCCAGCGTGATCGTCGCCCGCGGCACATAGTCGAACAAGGTCTCGAGCGTCTCGTGAAAGAACGACATCCAGTGTTCTGCGCCCTGATGCTTGCGCCCTGCGCTGATCGCTTCATACAGCGGATCATCGGTGCCAGCGGCCCCGAATTCGATCCGGTAGTTCTGGCGGAAACGGGTGATAGCACTTTCGTCAAGGATGACTTCGCTGACGGGGGCAAGCTCCACGAGCTCCAGCTTTTCTGTGGTGCGCTGCGTCACCGGATCAAAGCGGCGCGCCCCGTCCAGCGTATCGCCAAAGAGGTCCAGCCGCACAGGGCCAAGATCACCGGGTGGGAAAATGTCGATGATGCCGCCGCGGATCGCATAGTCGCCCGGCTCGGTCACTGTCGGGCTCTGGACAAAGCCCATGCGGACAAGGAATCCGCGCAAGGCCGCCTCGTCTATTCGGTCGCCCACACGGGCCGAAAACGCGGCATCGCGCAGCACATCGCGCGCAGGCACCCGCTGGGTCGCGGCGTTCAGCGTGGTGAGCAGGATAAAACGGTCCGGCATTCCATGCACCAGTCCCGCCAGCGTCGCCATCCGCTGCGCCGAGATATCGGCATTGGGCGACACGCGGTCATAGGGCAGGCAATCCCATCCGGGGAAGACAATAACAGGCACATCCGGCGCGAAAAAGCGCAGCGCCGCCTGCATTGCCGCCATGCGTTTGTCATCGCGGGCAATATGCAACACCGGTGTGCCACTTTTGCCCAGTTCTTTCAGCACCGCCTGTGCGTCAAAACCTTCGGGAACGCCGGACAGCGTGATTTGGGATTTCTCTGACATCAGCAGCTACCTGTATCCGATCGCGGTTTTTTCAACCGCCAAACGGACCTGTATAAAGGTTTTGGTACATGCCCCACATCGATGTGATGAAAATCGAAATCATCCCGATGATCTGGGTATAAAGACGGTGACGGTTCAGCCGTTTGATCAGGCGGTCGCCGGTGCCGGAATCCTCGCGGATCTGCTGCGCGGTCGACACGCTCAGCACCCCTACCAGACACAGCGGAAAGGCCAGCAACAGTACGGCCTGGGCGAATTCGAACCGGTAGAAAACCGCCAGCGTAAAGAGCATCGTCATGAAAAAGCAGGTGAACCCCAAAATCCAGATGCCGGACACTTGGGTGATATATAGAATACGGTTCACGTTGATGCGTGCCATATCCTCCAGGTCGACCAGCGCCTGTTCACCGTTGCGCCGCGCGCGCAGCACCATATCAAAGGGCACGCCCAAGACCCAATGGCTGGCAGAAGACCAGATCACAGCAACGGCGATCCAGTACCACAGGTTGGAAAACGACCGCATGTCGATGACTTCGAAAATTGTCTGATAGAGGGTCAAGGTGCGCTCATCTTTGAAGTGAAATCATTGTGTTCAGACGTGCTGCCCTACAATCGTCTGCCTGTCATAGCGGCGCGTTCGCGAAATTCCTAGCCTTGAGCCGTGCAAAAATACGTGGCAAGCCTTGCCCGATAGCATCTGAGGTATTTTTGCATGAGACCCCAACAAGCCCCCTTTCCCGCCACCCGCCTGCGCCGCACCCGTCAATCCGAGGGCGTCCGCGCATTGGTCCGTGAAAATGCGCTGTCCTTGGGGGATCTGATCTGGCCGGTATTCGTGCGCAGCGGTGAGGGCGTGGAAGAGCCCGTCCCCTCCATGCCCGGCGTCTATCGGCGCAGCGTTGACAAGCTGGTCGATGCCGCGCGCGAGGCTTCTGATCTGGGGATCGGGGCGATGTGTATCTTCCCCTATACCGGTATCGAGGACCGGACAGAGGATTGCGCCGGCGCCTGGGATCCTGAAAACAACGCCAACCGCGCCCTTCGCGCGATCCGCGAGGCGGTGCCCGATATGGTCCTCATGACCGATGTCGCGCTGGACACCTATAATATCAACGGCCATGACGGCTTTGTCGAAGACGGGATCATCGTCAACGACCGCACGGTCGAGGCATTGGTCAAGATGGCGCTGGCGCAGGCCGACGCGGGGGCCGATATCATCGGGCCGTCCGATATGATGGACGGGCGCATCGCCGCGATCCGCGCGGGCCTTGAAGGGGCGCGCCATTCGGATGTGATGATCATGAGCTACGCGGCGAAATACGCCTCGGCCTTCTATGGTCCGTTCCGCGATGCTGTGGGGGCATCGGGGGCGCTGACCGGCGACAAGAAGACCTATCAGATGGATTACGCCAACAGCAACGAGGCGATCCGCCTGATCGAGCGTGATCTGCGCGAAGGGGCCGATATGGTCATGGTCAAACCCGGCATGCCGTATCTTGATATCTGCCACCGCGTGAAATCCAGCTTCGGGGCGCCGACCTTTGCCTATCAGGTGTCGGGTGAATACAGCATGGTGAAAGCCGCCGCCCAGAATGGCTGGATCGACGAAGACCGCGTGATGATGGAAAGCCTGATGGGGTTCAAACGTGCGGGCTGTGACGGCGTCTTGACCTATTTTGCCCCCGCCGTGGCGCGGTTGATGAACGGATAACGCGGCTTCGATGCGCAATTAACACGCCAATTGTGGCAGATCACCGCCGATTCAAGCCCTAAATTCGTGACACCCGCGGGTTTTGAGCATAAGATCGCGCAGAAACCGGATGAACCGGCACAGGCAATTACAGGCAGAAGACTATGACAAACAACACTTTCTCGCGCCGGGCTTTCGCTTTGGGTGCGATTGCAAGCGCGGGTGCCGTTGCGGCATGTGGCAACGGTGTCGGCAGCCGTGGCAGCGGGATGATCGACGCCCGCGTCGATGCGACGCTCAATGCGATGTACCGCAGCTTCCCCAACACGCGGCAACTGGCGGAAAAATCCAACGGTATGCTGATCATGCCGCTGGTGACCGAGGCCGGCCTTGGCTTTGGCGGTGCCTATGGTCGTGGTGCGCTGCGGGTGAATAACGTGACTGTCGACTATTACTCGGTCACCAAGGCGACGGGCGGATTACAGATCGGGGCGCAGCAATATGCGCATGTGCTGTTCTTCATGACCGAAGCCGCGCTCAGCGATTTCCGCCGCTCCCCCGGTTGGGCTGCGGGTGCCGATCTGGAATATGTCATCTCGGATCGCGGCGAAAGCGTCGAAGCGGATACCACAACCGTGCTTGCCCCCGTGCTGGCCGCCGTCTTTGGCCGCGCCGGTCTGCGTATCGGTGCAACACTGGAAGGCACGAAATATTCGCGCATCATTCCTTGAGCAAAACGCCCGATCCGCACCATCGCGGATCGGGCAGCTTTGGGCTTAACCCAAGGCGTTCAGACGTTTGAAAAGCGCCGACGTGTCCCAACGTCCGCCCCCCATTTTCTGCACATCCTTATAGAATTGATCGACCAGCGCCGTGACAGGCAGGCTCGCGTCGATCTCGTTGCCGGTGTCCAGACAAATCCCCAGATCCTTGCGCATCCAGTCCACGGCAAACCCGTGGTCGAATTTATCGTCCAGCATTGTCTCGTAGCGGTTGGCCATCTGCCAGCTGCCTGCGGCACCCTGGCTGATCACCTCGACCACATCGCGCCCGTCCAATCCGGCCTTCTGGGCGAAATGCAGCGCCTCGCTCAGGCCCTGCACCAGACCGGCAATGGCAATCTGGTTGCACATCTTGGTCATCTGGCCGGCACCACTGTCGCCAAGGCGACGGCAGATCTTGGCGTAAACCTCCATCACAGGCAGCGCTCGATCAAAGGCCCCGGAATCGCCACCGCACATGATGGACAGCTGGCCATTCTCTGCCCCCGCCTGCCCGCCAGAAATCGGCGCATCGACAAAGCTGATCTGGCGCGCATCCGCCGCCGCGTGCAACTCGCGCGTAACCGCTGCCGAGACCGTGGTGTGATCGACAAAAATCGTGCCCTCACCCATGCCGGCAAAAGCGCCGTCGTCGCCAACGCAGACGGATCGCAGATCGTCATCATTGCCGACGCAGGAAAAAACGATCTCTGCCCCTTCAGCGGCGGCTTTGGGCGTCTCTGCCATCTTGCCACCGTGGGTTTCTGCCCAAGCGCGCGCCTTCTCTGTGGTGCGGTTGTACACGGTCACGTCATGCCCCGCTTTTTGCAGATGCGCGGCCATTGGCGCACCCATCACGCCCAATCCCAAAAATGCGAGCTTTGCCATCGTCTTTTCCTTGTCATTCAGTTGCGCTATTGCCTGAGAGGAACCTATCACCCTGCGCGCATTGGTCAATCGCGCGTAGATATACCCAGGAGCGTGACATGGCAGTGGTTTTTCGGTGGCTGATGCGAATTGCAACGCTCTTGGTGGTGCTGGCGGTGATTGGTGTCGGCGGTGCCTATTGGCTGGCCTCGCGGTCGCTGCCTGACTACGACGATACGGTCCGCGTGCCCAACCTCGGGGCCGAGGTGGAGATCGTGCGCGACAACGCCAATGTGCCGCATATCTTCGGGGAAAGTGACCAAGATGTGTTCTACGGGCTGGGCTTTGCCCATGCGCAGGACCGTCTGTGGCAGATGATCACCATGCGCCGCACGGTCCAAGGCCGCTTGTCCGAGGTTTTCGGCACCACCACCGTCCGTATCGACCGTCTGCTGCGCCGCTTTGATCTTTATACCTTGTCGGTGCAGTCGCTTCAGGCGCTCGACCCCAAGACCCGCGCAGCGCTGGATGCCTATGCCGCCGGGGTGAATGCCCGGCTGGATCAGATCAACACCGAAGCCCTGGGTCGCGGTGCCCCCGAAATGCTGCTGTTTGATGCCCCTGTCGCCCCCTGGCGCGCCGCGGATTCCGTCGCGCTGGTCAAGCTGATGGCGTTGCAGCTGTCGGGGCATCTGGATGCCGAGGTCAAGCGCGCCCGCACCTCGCTGGCGCTGCCCGATCAAAAGCGCCTGTCCGATATCCTGCCCGACGCCCCCGGTAGCGGCATCGCCGCCCTGCCCGAATATGCGCAGCTTGCCCCCGGCCTGCCGCAGTTCGCTGCCAATATCCCGCTTGATCCCTCTCCGCTGTCACCGTTCAAATCCTTTGATCTGGCGGGTGCCTCTAACGCTTGGGCTGCCGCACGGGATCGTTCTGCCTCGGGCGGGACGCTGATCGCCAATGACCCGCATCTGGGCTTCACCGCGCCGACCATCTGGTACCTCGCGCGGCTCGAGTTGCAATCAGGCGGTGTCATCGGCGGCACGATCCCCGGTATCCCCGTGGTGCTGACAGGGCGCAGCAGCGCGCTTGGCTGGGGGATCACCTCATCCTATGCCGACGATCAGGATGTCTATATCGAAGGGCTGAACCCCGACAACAGCGAGGAATACCGCACCCCCGACGGGTTCAAGAAATTCGCCAAACGCGCGTCGATCATCACGGTCAAGGATGCCGATCCGATCACGCTGACCCTGCGCTGGACCGACAATGGGCCGGTGCTTCCCGGCAGCCACTATAACCTTGCCGCGATCACCCCGCCCGGTCATGTCGCCGCGCTGAACTGGACCGCGCTTGACCCCGCCGATACCTCGATCGCCGCGGCCATGCAGCTGATGGAGGCCAAGACCGTCGAGGAAGGGATCACCGCGGGCGAGGCCTATATCGCGCCGTCGCAAAACCTGACGCTGGTGGATGTGAATACCATCGCGATGAAAACCATCGGCGCGCTGCCCGCCCGCGACGCCGCGCATCAAAGCCAGGGGCGCATGCCCACACCGGGCTGGATCGCCGCGAACCGCTGGCAGGGCCGCCTGCCCTATAGCGCAAACCCCGAATTCCTGTCGCCCCGCGGCGGGATCATCGGCAATACCAACAACAAAACGGTGGACCGCCCCTTCCCCAACCACGTGTCCTTCCTTTGGGGCGATACGCAACGCATCCAACGGTGGCGCAACCTGATGCAGCGCCGTCAGGTGCACACGCGCGACAGCTTTATCGAGGCGCAGCTGGATACGGTCAGCTTCACCGCACGCTCTCTGCTACCGCTGATCGGGGCCGAGCTGTGGTTCACCGGCGAAACCGCGCCCGAAGGCACGTCTGAGCGCCAACGCCAACGCGCGCTGACCCTGCTTGCCGGCTGGTCGGGCGAGATGAACGAACATCTGCCCGAACCGTTGATCTATGCCGCCTGGCTGCGCGCCTTGCAGCAACGGCTGATCCAAGATGAGCTTGGGGCCCTGGCGGAGGAATTCGATCATGTCGATCCGCTGTTCATCGAACGTGTTTTCCGCGATGTGGACGGTGCGGCCGCATGGTGCGACGTGCTGCAATCCGCCCCGAAAGAGACCTGCCCCGACATGGCCCGCATGGCGCTGGACGACGCGCTGATCTGGATCAACGAAACATGGGGCACCCAGCTGGAATCCCTGCGGTGGGGCGACGCACACCAAGCCACCCACGACCACCAGACCTTGGGCGAAGTTCCCGTGCTGCGCTACTTCATGAACATCCGCCAATCGACCTCGGGCGGTGACAACACCCTGCTGCGCGGCCGCACCCGTGGCACGGGGCCGGACCCTTTCGCCAATGTCCACGGCGCAGGCTTTCGCGGGGTTTATGACTTCGCCGATCCGGATTCATCGGTGTTCATCACATCAACGGGCCAATCGGGCCACTTCCTGTCGCATCACTACGACGATCTGGCACAGCTCTGGCGGCGCGGCGAATACATTCCCATGTCGCTGGACGAAGAGCTCGCCCGCGCCGCCCCCGTCGGCATCACCAAGCTGGTACCGGAGGCAGAATGAACCGCGTGATCCTTTTCAACAAACCCTTTGGCGTCTTGTCCCAATTCACCGACAAGGGCACCGAAGGCTCGCCGCGTCCGACCCTGTCGGCCTATATCGATGAAAAGGGCTTCTACCCCGCCGGACGGCTGGACCGCGACAGCGAAGGGCTGATGGTGCTGACCGATAGCGGCCCGCTGCAAGCCCGTATCTCGCATCCGAAATATAAACTGGCCAAAACCTATTGGGTGCAGGTCGAGGGCACGCCGGATGAACAAGCCCTCGCCGCATTGCGCAGCGGTGTCACGCTCAAAGACGGCAAGACCGCCCCCGCCAAGGCGCGGCTGATGGACCCGCCCGATCCTCTGTGGGACCGCGACCCGCCGGTGCGGTTTCGCAAATCCGTCCCTGATGCCTGGCTCGAGATCACGATCACCGAAGGTCGCAACCGTCAGGTGCGGCGCATGACGGCCCATGTCGGCCTGCCGACACTCCGCCTGATCCGCGCGCGCGTCGGCGACTGGGAACTACACAAGCTGCAACCCGGCGCATGGCGCTTCTCATCCGAGCTTGGCCGCTAATTCCAAATGGCCCAAAATCCCGGGGGGCTGGCCCCCCTTTTCCCCGCCCCCTGAACCGTCAGGAAAACAGCCGCGTGCCCCAGACCCCCAACGTGGCAGAGGTCCCGGTCAGCACCACCCCCCACGAGAAATCCGTCGCCACCATTTGCGGTGTCCAGTCTTTCAACGTCGCGAGGTTGGTGAACTCATAGGTGCCATAGCCCAAAGCCCCGATCAGCGCCGCATTGCCAAAGACCCACAGCAAGGATTTATCCTGTGCAATCGCGGGCCAGCTGACGAAATACAGCAGCACAGCGATATAGAAGGCATAGAAGACAAAGGCAGGCAAAAGCCGGAACTGGTCTAGCAGCAAGGGGCCGATATCACGGCTGAAAACCGGTTTGATCAGATAGCTCAGGCCCAGAAAATCGAGCCCCAGAAAGATCGCGAATGTCAGCACATATAGAATAATCAAAGTCATCGGGGGCTCCTGAAAAATCAACGCTCCCCAATCATATGCAGCAGCGCCCGGAAAATGCGACTTTTCCGGGCGTTTTTTATCTTATTTTAAATGGTCCCGGGACCTGCCGGCCTTACAACCGCTGGTATTGCGCTTCTTGCTGTGCCGACCAACGCACGATCAAGTTAAACCCGTCTTCGGTTTGGGTTTCCTCGATCACGACGTCCTGTTCGAACAGCCAGGCGCGCTTCTTGCCGTCGGCAAAGGCTAGCGTCAGCTCGGCTTCACGCACAGCACCTTGCAGCGCTTCGGCGATGACCGCTTGCAACTCCTCCAACCCCTCACCCGTGATGGCAGAGATGGCAAGAACACTGTCGTCGCGCTGCGCACGGGCGCGTACGGCGGCGGCACGGTCGTCATCCAACTGGTCGAGCTTGTTCCAGACCTCGAAGCTGCGCGTATCCTTGGGCACGCCCAAGGATGTCAGGATATCGCGTACATTGCGTGCCTGGCTTTCCGTCTCTGCATGAGAGATATCGCGCACGTGGCAGATGATATCGGCGGCCAGAACTTCTTCCAGTGTCGCGCGAAAAGCGGCGACCAGCTCCGTCGGCAGGTCAGAGATGAAGCCCACGGTGTCGCTTAGAATGATCTCTGGCCCGTCGGGCAGCACAAGGCTGCGCATGGTCGGGTCCAGCGTGGCAAACAACATGTCTTTCGCCATCACATCGGCACCGGTCATCCTGTTGAACAACGTCGATTTGCCTGCGTTGGTATAGCCCACCAGCGCCACGATGGGGAACGGTACCTTGGCACGCGCGGCGCGGTGCAGGGCGCGAGTCTTGACGACCTTGTCCAACTGCCGGCGCAAGCGCACCAGTTGTTCGTCAATGGCGCGGCGGTCCGATTCAATCTGGGTTTCACCGGGGCCCCCGACAAAGCCCAATCCACCCCTTTGACGTTCAAGGTGGGTCCAGGCGCGGACCAGACGCGTGCGCTGGTAGTTCAGCGCAGCCATTTCGACCTGTAGCACCCCTTCGCGGGTGGCGGCGCGGTCGCTGAAAATCTCGAGGATCAGACCGGTACGGTCAAGCAGTTTGACGCCCCATGCTTTTTCAAGGTTGCGCTGCTGGACCGGTGTTACCGGTCCATCGACCAGCACCAGTTCAACCTCGGCCTCTTCAAAGACAAGCCGAAGCTCCTCGATCTTGCCAGAGCCGAACAGCATGCCCGCGCTGACGGTGCGCAGGGGCACGATATTGGCCCCTTCCACGTCCAGATGCGGCAGGGCACGGGCCAAGGCAACGGCTTCCGCCAAGGCGGGCTCCGCGATGCGGCGGTCATTGTCTGACTTGATGTCAGGGTGAATCACCCAAGCCCGGGTACGCTTCGGGCCTGCGGTGTCATCAATTTGAAACGGAGGACGGCTCAATTAGCGTCTTCACCCTCGTATAGCGAGATTGGTGTGCTTGGCATGATCGTGGAAATCGCATGTTTGTACACAAGCTGCGATTGGCCATCACGGCGCAGAAGAACACAGAAATTGTCAAACCATGTGATGACGCCTTGCAGCTTCACACCGTTGATCAGGAAAATCGTTACCGGCACCTTTGTCTTGCGCACATGGTTCAGGAATGCGTCTTGCAGGTTTTGTCGGTCAGCCGCCATTGTTGGTCTCGCTCTTATTCTTGCTGTTGTTCTTGCTGGCAACCGCGGATCGGTTTACCCCTTCGGAAGACTATGAAGACCCGCGCACAGAGTTTCCACCCCAAAATGTCAGAACTGTTGCGCGCAAAGCCGCATCCCGTGTCACGCGCGCCACAGATCAGGGGTGAGCAGCGCAATAATCGCCAAAGTTTCCAGCCGCCCCAACACCATCGCCGCACATAGGATCATCTTGGCCCCGTCGCCCAGCTGGATCAACGCGATGGGGGCATCGGCGGCAAACTCCATCAACGGGCCGGTTGTCGCCAGTGTGGCCACCGACATCACCAGCGCATCGGCAAAGGGCGCGCCGACGAAGGTCAGCAGCAGGGTCACCCCCGCCAGCGACAGCGCGAAAAGCATAAAGAAGATCCAGGCGATGAATGCTCCGTTGCTTTGCAGCCGCCGCCCCGCTTGACCGGCACCTGATACAGAGTGCGGATGGACCAGCCGTTCCATCTCGCGGACGCCGTTGCGATACAGTGCAAAGACCCGCAACAGCTTGACCCCTCCGGCCGTGGTCGCCACCCCGCCGCCGATCAGCGCCAGCCCCATGAGGATCAGCCCCGGCGTCTCGAGCCCCGACCAGCTTTGCGCTTCGGCCCATGAGGCGCTGACAAATCCGGTGGTGGTCAGAAAGGAGGTGACTGTGAACATGGCCCCCCAAAACGCGCTTCCGGTCTCAAGTGCTTCGGCGCTTGCATCCACATCGAAAGCGCCAAGAAAATGGCGCACGAACAGCACCACAGGCACGCCAAGGATCAGCGCCAGTCCCATCCGGAATTCCGGATCGGTAAAGAGCCCCCCTTGCGTCGCCGTCACCGTGTCTTTGGAAAAGGTCAGCCGCGACAGCGCGAACAGCATGAACAGCATCATCATCGCCTCGGCCCCGAAACCGACACCGGTGTCATGCGTCCCCCCAAGTGGCGAGATGCCCGAGGTCGCCAGCACCGACATGGCATGGCACAGCGCGACCAGCGATCGGTCCCCATTGGCCAGCAGCAGCAGCCACAGCATCAGCGTCAGCGCCAGATAGGTGGGCGTCAGAGCCGCCGCGGACCTGAGCAACCGTTGGCGCGGGTCGATCTGGCCCATATTGCTGCGGCGTTCGTCCGGGTTGCCGGGTTCGGCCTGCGAGGTCACCTCGAATCCGCCAAGGTGTAAGGGGGCCAGAATGGCCGAGGCCGCGATCCACATCAGCAGGCCACCCATCCAGGCGACCTGCGCGCGCCACAGATGCAGCGTGTCACTGATCCGCCCGGGATCATCGAACAGCGTCGCGCCGGTCGTGGTAATCGCGCTGACCATATCGAAATAGGCGTGCAGGAACCGCGTGGTCGGCAGGGCCTCAAGAAACGGGATCGCCAGCAGCGCGGGCAAAAAGACAAAGCTGGAAAACAGCGACATCAACGGCCCCAAAGCCCCGTGCCGCGCGCGCCGTCCGGCATGGGCGACCGCAATCAGGGTAAAGATAATCACCCCCAGCAGCCCCGAATAGAAAAACGCCCGCGATGCCAGATGGTCTTGGGTGGTCAGCGCAAAGATCGCCGGGAAGATCGTCGAGGCGCTGAACACACCGAAAATCAGCAAGAACAGCGGCAGTTCAAGGATCTCGCGGCGGATATAGGATTTGCGTCTCACGTGCGGCGCTCCGATAATTTGGACGCAGGCACCATCAGAAAAAGTCGATGGAGACCTGCATCAGCTGTTCGACCTGCGGCACGTCTTTGGCCAGACAGAACACAGCGATGACGTCGCCTTCTTCGATGCGTGTGGTGCCAAGGGGGCGCATGACCTCGTCGCCCTTGCGGACCATGCCCATCAATGCCCCTTCGGGGAAATCAATGTCGGACACACGTTTGCCCGCAATCGGAGAGGTCGATAGCACCTCGGCCTCGATCACCTCTGCCTCGGCGTCGCCGATGGAATAGACCGACCGCACCCGCCCGTGACGGATGTGCCGCAGGATAGAGCTGACGGTGGTGGAACGCGGGTTGATATAGGCGTCGATGCCCAAAGGCTCCATCAGCGGGACCAGCGTGGGGTCATTGATCAGCGCGATGACATAGGGGCAGCCTTCGGATTTGGCGCGCACGCAGGCCAGCATGTTGGTCTTGTCGTCATCGGTGATCGCCATCATCGCATCGGCGCGGCCAATGCCCGCTTCGGCCAGCAGGGACGCGTCCAGACCGTCACCGTTAAGCACGATCGTCCGCTCCAACGCCTCGGCGGCGCGTTCCGCGATGCGGCGGTTCTTCTCGATCATCTTGGTGCGCACCCGCTTGCCGCGCGCTTCGAGGTTCTGGGCCACGGCCAGCCCGACATTCCCCCCGCCCACAAGCACGACACGTTCAAGCTTGCTGGTGGTCTTGCCAAAAATCTCGAGCGTGCGGGGGATGTCATCGCGGTGGCAGAAGACATAGCAGGCGTCACCGACAAACAGCTGGTCCTTGGATTCCGGCGCAAACAGCGTCCCATCACGGCGCACCCCGACGACAACGGCGCGCAGCGTCGAGAACAGATCGGTCAACTGTCGCAGCGGCGTGTTCACAACCGGGCAGTCTTCGTCGATCTGGATACCGATCAGATGCGCCATCCCGTCCATGAAGGTCTCTGTATCGAAGGCCGCCGGGGCCGAAAGCCGCTGCAACGCCGCATTCGCCACCTCTTTTTCGGGCGAGATCACAACGTCGATCGGCATGTGATCGCGACGATAAAGATCGGAATAGATTGCCGTCAGATAGGATTGGCTACGCAGTCGCGCGATCTTGCGGTTGATGCCAAAGACCGAGTGGGCCACCTGACAGGTGACCATGTTCACCTCGTCCGAATGGGTGGCGGCAATGATCATCTCGGCATCGCGGGCCCCGGCGCGGTCCAGCACGTCGGGGTAGCTTGCAAAGCCGGCGATCCCTTGCACATCCAGCGTATCGGTGGCGCGGCGCACCAGATCGGCGTTGCTGTCAACGATTGTGACGTCGTTGCGTTCGCCCGAAAGATGGCGGGCAATCTGCCACCCGACCTGCCCTGCGCCGCAAATGATCACTTTCATAAATGGGGTTCCTTTGGCGTGAAGCCTTGCCTTGCGTCACCAGCTGGGGCGTACCCGCGTGACCCGTGATATGCCAGTGATTTGAATGACAGATGGCTATGCAAGGGTCAATTCAAATGTCAGACTTGCTTCCATAGCAAGACGGGGGGCGCATATGCGGAAAACGGCATTGATCATCTGGGGTGGCGTGGCACTGGCAGCCTGCGCACCGTTGAACACCTACTACAAGCCCGGTGCCACTGTCGCGATGGTCGAACGGCAGACCACGCAATGTCAGGTCGATGCCTTGGCGCAGGTGCCTGTGGCGCTTCAAACCGTGCGCACCCCGCCCCGTTTCATCCCGCCGCGCCGCGTCTGCCGGTCCGATGGCCGTTGCACTTCCCGCGCGGGATATTTCGAGCCCGGGCAGACCTATACGGTCGATCCCAGTGCCGATCTGCGCAAAAGGGTTGAAACGCAATGTATGGCCGATGCCGGCTTTGCGCCGGTGTCGATCCCGCAATGCCCCGCTGGCATCGCCAAGGCCGCGCCGCAGGGGCGCACGACCGCCCTGCCCGCGCTGACCGAAAACGCCTGCGTGATCCGCAATGACGATGGCAGTTTCCAGATCGTGACGCGGGGGTAGCGAGCGGGGTCAGCTATCGGCTGCCCCGTCATCATCGACATGCGCCACCCGCGTGCCCGACTTGGCCGAGGTCACCACCCCGAGACTTTTGAGCTTCCGGTGCAGCGCCGACCGTTCCATGCCGACGAAATTCGCGGTGCGGCTGATGTTGCCGCCGAACCGGTTGATCTGGGTCAGCAGGTATTCGCGTTCGAACGCCTCGCGCGCCTCGCGCAGGGGCAAGGTCGCCAAGGCACCAGACAGCACCACGCGGCCCTCCTCGTCGGTGGTTTCTTCCTCGCCCGGCAGCTCGCGCGCTTCGATCGGGCCGGTGCCGTCGCCAAGGATCAGCACACGTTCCACAAGGTTCTTGAGCTGACGCACGTTGCCCGGCCAGACCATCGTCTGCAGCAACGCCTCTGCATCGCCCGAGAATTCGCGCAGCGGCAACCCCTGCGAGGCGTTGAAGTCCGCGATAAAGTGGCGCGCCAAGACGGGAATATCCTCGCGGCGGTCCTCTAGCGACGGGACAGAGATCGGCACGACGTTGAGCCGGTGAAATAGTTCCTGCCGGAAGGTGTCCGCTTTAATCGCGGCATCCAAGTCCTTGTTTGTGCTGGATATGACGCGTAGATCGACACGCACCTTGTCGTTGCCGCCGACGCGGGTGAATTGCTGGTCCACCAGTACACGGAGGATTTTCGATTGTGTCCCCAGCGGCAGATCGGCCACCTCGTCAAAGAAGATCACCCCGCCATGCGCCTGTTCCAGCAGGCCCGGCTCTACCCCACGGTCGGGGGTTTCGCGGCCAAACAACACTTCTTCCATGCGGTCCGGCGCCACACTGGCGCAGTTGACCGTTACGAAGGGGGCGGAGGCACGGTTGGAATTGGCATGGATATAGCGCGCGGCGATCTCTTTGCCCGCCCCCGCAGGGCCGCGCAGCATCACCCGACCGTTCGATTTCGTGACCTTGTCAAGCTGCCCCATCAGCGTTTTGAAGGCGGTCGAGCTGCCGATCATATCGGTGCTGGCGACCTCGCGGCGTTTGAGGCTGTGGTTCTCGCGACGCAGGCGCGAGGTTTCCATCGCGCGGCGGATCACCACCATCAACTGGTCGATATTAAAGGGTTTTTCGATGAAGTCATAGGCACCCTGCTTGATCGCCGCGACCGCGATTTCGATGTTCCCATGCCCCGAGATGATGACAACAGGCACATCCGGATTGTCCCGCTTTACCGTTTTCAGAATGTCGATCCCGTCCATCCGGCTGTCTTTCAACCAGATATCAAGGATCATCAGCGCCGGCGGTTCCGCGTTGATGGCCGAGATCGCCTCGTCCGAATTGCCGGCCAACCGCGTGACAAAGCCCTCGTCTTCCAGAATGTCCGAAATCAACTCGCGGATGTCGCGTTCGTCGTCAACGATCAGGATGTCACTCATTATGGGTCTCCAGTTCTGGGGTTCCGGTGGGGGCAGCAAGGGGTAGCGTGATAACCGCCATTGCGCCGAAATGTGTTTCGCCCGCGAAGACCGGCGCGTTTTCCAACGACAACGTCCCGCCGTGTTCTTCGATGATCTTTTTCACGATGGGCAGGCCAAGGCCAGTCCCTTCGGATCGGGTGGTGACATATGGCTCGAACAGTCGCGCGCGGTCTTCCGGCAATCCGATGCCATTATCCGCTATGGTGATTTGTAGCGCCGTTTGGGTTGTGGTCAACTGCACCTCGATGCGCGGGTCTATGTCGGCGTCTGGGTCATTTTGCTTACGGCTTTCAATGGCTTCGCCCGCGTTCTTAATCAAATTTGTTAAGGCTTGCGACAGCATTGTCTGGTCCACCCGCGCCAGTATCTCTTGTGTCGGCAGATTGGCGCTGATGGTCACGTCGGGCTGGCCCGACTGCTGCAACAAGACTGCGTCCTGCAGCACCTGAACGACATTCTGCACAGAGGTTTCAGGCTCTGGCATGCGCGCGAATTTGGAGAATTCGTCGACGATACGCCGCAGGTCGCCAGTCTGGCGGATGATCACGCCGGTCATCTGGTCAAGGCTGGCGGCGTCGTCGGGCAGCTTGGGGCCGAACTTGCGTTTGATCCGCTCGGCGCTCAGCTGGATCGGAGTGAGCGGGTTCTTGATCTCGTGGGCAATGCGCCGCGCCACGTCGCCCCATGCGGCCATGCGCTGCGCGCTTACCAGATCGGTCACATCGTCAAAGGCGACAACATAGCCCTCTAGCCGCCCGTCTTCGCTGCGCCGTGTGGCGACGCGCACCAGCAGATTTTCCATCTGCCCCTGACGCGAGACCTTGATCTCGCCCTGCGCGACCTCGTTCTGGCCTCTGACGACCGAATTGAACAGCGGGCCGAACTCCGGCACCGCGACAGAGAGCGCCAGCGATTGCTGGTCCTCGCTCCAGTCCAGCAGCCGCGCGGCAGACCGGTTGACGAAGGTCACCCGCCCTTCGGGGTCCAGCCCCACGACGCCCGAGGTGACGGAGCTAAGCACCGAATCGAACAGGCGGCGACGGCGTTCGATCTGACGGGTGTTATCCAGCAACGTTTCGCGCTGGCCTTTCAACTGTTTGGTCATCTGGTTGAAGTAGCGGCCAAGCATGGCGATCTCGTCATCGCCCTCTTCCTCGCGGACCTGAACCTCAAGATCACCGGCACCGACCTGCTGCGCCGCGCCGGTCAACCGACCCACCGGCCCTGACAGACGTTCGGCAAACCACAGCCCCAGCCAGACCGCTGCGAGAATCAGGATCACCGCAAAGCCCACATAAAGCAGCCCGAATTCGAACAGCAGCTTGCCGCGCTCGTTTTCAAGCTGTTGGTACAGCCGCACCGTTTCCTTGGTATCGTCCAGCAGCGACAGGATTTTTCCGTCCACATCGCGGCTGACGTAAAGATAGCGATCGACAAAGGCTTCCATCAGCACCAGCGCGCGGAATTCGTTGTTGTCCCAATCCTCGATCACCAGCGGCGCGCCGTCGAGCTCTTGTGCCTCGCGGATCTGTTCGGGTGTCGGTTCTTCGAAATCGAACAGATAGGACCGGTCGCCGCGCGCGCGGATCTGGCCGGTGCCATCGATCATATAGGCCTCGCGCAAGCCGCGCTGGATCAGGCGTTGCCCGTCCGCCAAAAGCTGGGTGTCAGGCACATCAACGCCCTGCGTGCGCGCTTGATCAATCGCACGGGCCAAGGCGATGGCATCTTCGCGCAGATCGTCGCTTTGCTCGTTCTCATAGGCTTCGGCAGCGGCCAGCGAATTGCCCACCACGGACCGCACCCGATCGGAAAACCAGCCTTCAAGCCCGACGTTGATCGTCAGCCCCGCGAAGATCGCAACACTCACCGTCGGGATCAGCGCCATCAGCGCGAACACCCCCGTCAGACGCAGGTGCAACCGGGAACCCGCCGACTTCGCCCGCCGCGCCGCCACCAGCCGAGCGACCTCGCTCAGCACAAGGGCGGCAACGAGCAGGATATAGACCAGATCGATCAGTAGAATGATGCGCAGGCTGGGGGTGTTTCCGCCCTGTTCAAGCGGGCCGAGCACCAGATAGGTGACAAGCGCCAGCACCGGCCCCAGAACCACAAGCCCCAGGGTCGCCAGATTGCGCACACGCCTGATCCGGCGCAGGCGCTCAAGCCGCATAAGATAATAGCTGCGTGACCGGGTAAGCACCCGCTATCCTCACCGATGATGTGATGCACCTATGCATCAACCGCCCATTTTTGTGGTCCTGATCCGGCTTTGAGGCTAGATGGCCACGGTTATGTGGCGCTTTTACATCATTTTTCGACCGCGTGTCACCTCAATATCGAGGTCCGTGATCTTTTTTCTCAGCGTATTGCGGTTGATTCCCAGAAGGTCTGCACATTTCGCCTGATTACCAGCGGTTGCGGCAAGGGCGATCTCGATCAACGGGGCTTCGATCTCGCGCAGGATACGGGCGTAGAGCCCGGGGGGCGGCAGCATGGATCCGTGCTGGTCAAAGTATCGCTGCAGGTGACGTTCGACCGACGCACCAAGCTTTTCGGTATTGGCCTGCGCGCGCAGCGGTTCGGGGTCGGGTTGCGCGCCCAGTACATGCTCTGCCTCGGATTGGGTGATTTCGGGCGCGCGGCTGGTCAGCGCCAACTGCCGCATCGCGTGTTCCAGCTGTCGCACGTTGCCGGGCCATTGATAGTTGGCAAAGACCTTCGCCGCCCCTTCGGACAGGGCGCGCGGCGCGGTATTGCCGGTTTCGGACCGTTCAAGGAAATGCGCGGCAAGCAAGGCAATATCATCCACGCGGTCGCGCAGCGCGGGCACATGCAGCGTCGCCCCCGAGAGACGATAATACAGATCGCGCCGTAGGGTGCCCGCCTTCATCGCGGCGGCCAGATCCGATTGGCTGGTGGCAAGGAACCGCGGCGCATGTTCACCGGGCGTGTCCATCATGCGCGCGATACGGGCCTGAATCTCTTCCGAGAAATCACCGATCTCGTCAATCAGCAGCGTCCCGCCGCGGACCCTCGCCAAGACACGTGTCGGGCCCTCAAGGTCTTGCAACTCGGCCGAGGTGACGGTGACAAAGGGCAGGTTCCGCCGGTCCGAAAAATCGTGGATCGCCTTGCCAATCAGCGACTTTCCTGTGCCGGATTCGCCCCAGATCAACACCGGTAGATCCGTGTTCATCACCCGCGCCACCACGCGGTAGAGCGCCTGCATCACCGGCGTGCGCCCCACCAGCGGCAGATCATCGCGGTCCCCATCGCTGTCAGAGCCGGTCTGCGCCGGACGGCGCGCCGGCCCGCTGCGCTCTAGCGCGCGGGCGGTGCGTTTCATCAGGTCAGGCAGGTCGAAAGGCTTGGGCAGGTAGTCATAGGCTTCCGCTTCTGCCGCCTTGATCGCGGTCATGATGGTGTTCTGCGCCGAGATCACGATCACGGGCAAACCGGGGCGGTCCTGCGCGATCTTGGGCAGCATCTCGAGCCCATTGCCGTCGGGCATCACCACATCCGAGATCACAACGTCGCCTTTGCCCTCGCCGACCCAACGCATCAGGGTGGTCAGGCTGGATGTCGCGTGCACCTTGCAGCCCGCGCGGGTCAGTGCCTGTGTCAGAACGGTGCGGATTGTGCGGTCGTCATCAGCGACCAGAACGGTGCCATCCATCGTCAATTCTCCTGATCGGAAGCGGTATTTTCAATTTGGGTCTTATCGGCCCGCGGCAGTGAGATGCGGAATACGGTCTTGCCGGGCACAGACTCCACCGTGATCCAGCCGCCGTGGTCGGAAATGATCTTGCTCACCAGCGCCAGCCCCAGCCCGGTGCCGTTCTCGCGCCCGGATACGAAGGGTTCGAACACGTCAGCGCGGATCGCCTCCGGTAGACCGGGGCCGTCGTCGATGACTTCGATCTGCAAGGGCAACGATTGCGCCGTGCCGTCGGATCGGCGCATGCGGAACGAATGTTCATAATAGCTGTGCAACCGGATCGTCCCGCCCGAGGGGCCCGCCGCCTCTGACGCGTTCTTGATCAGGTTCAGCACCACCTGCAGCAACTGATCCTTGTCGCCCAAGGCCGGCGGCAGCGAGGGGTCGTAATCCTCGATAATCTTCATGCGCGCGCCAAACCCCAGCAGCGCAGACCGGCGCGCGCGGTCCAGCGCGTCATGCAGGTTCACCGCCTTGCGTTCCGGCGGCATCAGGTTGCCGAATTGTTCGACCTGTTCCAGCAGCTTCACGATCCGGCGCGATTCCGCGACGATCAGATCGGTCAGCTCCAGATCCTCGGTGCTGAGATTCATGCTGAGCAGTTGCGCGGCGCCGGTAATCCCTGCCAGCGGGTTCTTGATCTCATGGGCCAGCATCTCGGCCATGCCGATGGCGGATTTGGCGGCGGATTTGACCGAATTATTCTGCGTCATCCGACCGGCCATCTCGCGGGGGGTGATCATCAGGATCATCTGCCCCGCCGCATCGATCAGCGGCGCGAAGTGCAGTGCGCATTGCACCGGCGGGCGTTGGCCGCTGCCGACATCCACATCGTTGACGAACAAGGGCGTGCCATTGTCGCGGGCGCGGGTGAACGCCTCTTCCAGAGGGGCGTCGACGGCGATCATGTCCCACACCGGCACACCGCGCACGGATTTTGCAGAGGCGTTCAGAAACCCTTCGGCTTCCGAGTTCAGCTCGGCGATCGTGTCGTCGGTATCGATCAGAATGGCGGGCACGGGCAGAGATGCGAAAACAGTATCCAGCGACATCAAGCGGCCTCCAACTGGTGGTCCGGCAGACAGGCGGACGGGATAAGGCGGTGCACCTCGGCGGGGCTGGCAGCGGTCAGTACCGCGCGACGCAGATCAGCGGGGGTGTTGCTGGTGTCCATGTACCACCCCAGATGTTTGCGCGCGACGCGCAGGCCAATCACCTCGCCATAGAACCGGATGATCGCCTCGTAGTGGTCGGATACCATGCGCGCGAAATCGGCACCCTGCGGGATGACCGGTGCGGGCGCGCCGAACAGATCATGGGCGACCTGAGCCAGCAGCCACGGTTTGCCTTGGGCACCGCGCCCGATCATCACACCGTCGGCCCCCGACTGCGCCAGCGCTTGTCGCGCGGCATCGGTGCTGATGATATCGCCATTGGCAATGACGGGAATAGAGACCGCCTGTTTGACACCCGCAATCGCGGCCCAATCGGCGGAGCCCTTATAGAACTGGCAGCGCGTGCGTCCGTGGATGGTGATCATCGTGATCCCCGCCGCTTCGGCCCGCGCGGCGATCTGTGGCGCGTTCAGCATATTGTCGTCCCACCCCAGCCGCGTCTTGAGCGTGACGGGGACGTTCACCGCGTTCACCACCGCCTCGATCAGGCGCAGCGCGTGGTCGGGCGTTTTCATCAACGCAGAGCCGGAATAGCCTTGGGTCACCTTCTTGGCAGGGCAGCCCATATTGATGTCGATCACCCGCGCGCCCTGCCCTTCGACCATCCGCGCGGCCTCGGCCATGGGGGCGGCCTCGCGTCCTGCCAGCTGTACCGCAGTGCCTTCGACGCCAAGCCCCAGTTCGGCCTTTTCCAGCGTCCCGGGGCGGGCGTTGATCATGTCGACGCTGGCAACCATCTCTGACACCACCAACCCTGCGCCAAAAGACGCCACCAATGTGCGGAACGGCAGATCAGTGATCCCCGCCATCGGAGCCAGCAAAACGGGCGGGTCGAGTTTGAAGGGCAGATCCGAGAGATCCAAACGCTTAATCCTTGTGCAATTGCCTTTGGTTTACCGAGGGGTGGGCCGAAACTCAATCAAACCAAAAGCTTTTGCTGGTGAGAAACTGACCTGTTGCCTAAAATTTAGGCATAGGGCGCGGACGATTGCACAGGCCGCTTCGCAGGCTTAGAACGGGGCGAGTTTATCAAAGGGGGCGCGCGATGGCGTCGACACCGAAAATCGCAGCGCTCATCGTGGCCGCCGGACGGGGCACCCGTGCGGGGGGCACCGTGCCCAAACAATGGCAGCCGCTGTGCGGGAAACGCGTGATCGACCACACGCTTGCGGCTTTCCAGCGGCATCCGCAGGTGGACCGGATCATCATCGTATTAAGCGCCAGTGACATGGCGCAGGCCGACGGGTTCACCGCGCAAGGCTGTCTTGTCGCAGAAGGGGGCGCGGATCGTGCAGCATCGGTGCGTAACGGTCTGGCGCTGCTGGGGGATGCGGATCTGGTGCTGATCCATGATGCCGCCCGCCCCTGTGTCACGCCGCAGATCATCGACGGTGTGATCGACGCGCTGGCCACAGATGCCGCAGCCGCCCCCGGCCTGCCTGTCACCGACGCACTTTGGGTCGCCGAAGACGGAGCCGTCGCAGGCACGCAGGACCGTACCGCGCTTTATGCCGCACAAACCCCGCAAGGCTTCGATGCGGCCACGATCCGCGCGGCCCATGCCGCCTTTGAAGGCATCGCCGCCGATGATGTAGAGGTCGCCCGCGCCGCCGGTGTTGCGGTTGCCATCACCCCCGGCAGCGTCGATAACCTGAAAATCACGGTGCCGGGCGATTTGACCCGCGCCGCCCGCATATTGGAGTCTTCGATGGATATTCGTACCGGCAACGGGTTTGATGTACATGCTTTCGGTCCGGGGGATCACGTTACACTTTGCGGCGTTGATATCCCGCATGATCAGGGGCTGGTCGGCCATTCCGACGCCGATGTCGGTATGCATACGGTCACCGATGCGATCTATGGCGCGTTGGCTATGGGCGACATCGGCCAGCATTTCCCCCCGTCCGACCCGCAGTGGAAAGGGGCGCAAAGCCATATCTTTCTGCGCCATGCCGCCGATCTGGCGCGCAGCGAAGGGTTCACCCTGACCCATGTCGATTGCACGCTGATCTGCGAATACCCCAAAGTGGGGCCTCATGCCGCAGAGATGCGCCGCGTGATGGCGGATATCCTGTCCATTGAGGAAAGCCGTGTGTCGGTCAAGGCGACGACCTCGGAACGTTTGGGGTTTACCGGCCGCGGCGAAGGCATCGCCTGCATGGCCACAGCAACATTGGTGAAACTATGACTTTGGCAAAGCTGATCGCGACCGTTCTGGGGGTGGGTTACATCCGCCCCGCCTCGGGCACCTGGGGGTCGCTGGTCGCGCTGCCCTGGGCCTGGCTGCTCCATGTCATCGGTGGGCTGCCGCTGTTGATCGCAGGCATCGTGCTTACCTTTGGCGCAGGTTGGTGGGCCACCGCACGCATGACCGCGGGAAGTGCGGATCATGATCCGTCGGAAATCGTGATCGACGAGGTTGCAGGCCAATGGGTCGCGCTGCTGCCGCTCAGCTATGCCAGCTGGACGATGGATATGAACATCCTTGTGATGTGGCCCGGCTGGATCGCGGCTTTTGCCCTGTTCCGTCTGTTCGACATCTGGAAGCCGCTGATCATCGGCTGGGCCGACCGGCGCGGCGATGCGCTTGGCGTGATGCTGGATGATATCTTTGCGGGCATTTTCGCACTGCTGGGGGTGATCGCACTGGCCGTGCTGTATCACGTGTATCTCTTTGCCTGATTTGCACGCCCTTCTGGACCGCGCCCGCGCGCGCGAGGTCATGATCGCCTGCGCCGAAAGCTGCACCGGCGGCATGGTCGCTGCCGCGCTGACCGAATTGCCCGGATCCTCCGCGATCTTTGACCGTGGGTTTGTCACCTATACCAATGCCGCCAAGATCGATCTTCTGGGCGTCAGCCCCGAGACGCTTGCCGCCCACGGCGCGGTGTCCGAGCAGGTCGCCCTTGAAATGGCGCGCGGTGCCTTGGCACGATCCGGCGCGCAGATCGCCGTGTCGATCACCGGTATCGCAGGCCCCGGCGGGTCAGAGCATAAGCCCGAAGGCCGCGTCTGTTTCGGCCTCGCCACGGCGTCCGGTATCACCACCCAAACGCAAGAGTTCGGCGCCTTGGGCCGCGATAAGGTCCGCCGCGCTGCCCGCGATTTCGCCTTGGGGCTGATTTTTGAGGCGATTGCATAACGCCCGCAAAGCAGGCGGCATGGCTAAATTGCTGCCTAAATATGTGGCGAATGTAGAAATGCCCGTTTAATCACCGGCTTTGCCCACATTTTAACTTTTGTCGCGCGCGCACATCCGTTTCACCCGTCTGCAATCAAAAACCTTTCGGGAGGAAACCAAGATGAACGCAGCTGATACGGCCTGGATCATGACCGCCACGGCCTTGGTCCTGTTCATGACATTACCGGGGCTCGCGCTCTTCTATGGCGGGCTGGTGCGCAGCCGCAACGTGCTGAGCGTTTTCATGCATACCTACGGCGTCGCCTGTCTGATGAGCGTGCTGTGGTTCTTCGCCGGATACTCCATCGCCTTTGGTCCCGACACATCGGGCCTCTGGGGCGGCTTGGGCAAGATCGGCCTGTCGGGCGTCACTGCTGACAGCCTGTCAGGCACCCTGCCCGAGATCCTGTTCTTCGCCTTCCAGATGACATTCGCAGTGATCACGCCTGCGCTGATCGTCGGTGCCTATGTGGAGCGTATCGGCTTTGGCTTTGTAATGCTCTTCTCGGGTCTCTGGATGCTGCTGTGCTACGCGCCCGTGGTGCATTGGGTCTGGGGCGGCGGTTTCCTGGCCGATGGTGGCATCTTTGGCGAGGTCGGCGTGCGCGATTTCGCGGGCGGCATCGTGGTGCATGAAACAGCCGGCCTCGCGGCGCTGATCCTCGCGGTCTTCCTTGGTCCACGTCTCAACCACAACACCCCGCCACATAACCCGGGCTTCGTGATGATCGGGGCGGCGATGCTCTGGGTCGGCTGGTTCGGCTTTAACGGCGGCTCGCAACTGGCCGCAGACGGAGGTGCGGCGATGGCGATCACGGTGACCCATATCTCTGCCGCCACTGCCTCGCTCACCTGGGCGCTGTGGGAGCGGATCAAATTCGGCAAGGCATCGTTGGTCGGCATCGTCACAGGCACCATCGCGGGGCTGGCCTCCATCACGCCTGCGTCGGGCTTCGTCGGCCCTTGGGCGGCGCTGCTGATCGGCGCGGTTGCCGGGATCCTGTGCCAGGAAGCGGTCGTCTTGATCCGCAACAAGGCCAAGATCGACGACACGCTTGATGTATTCGCGGTTCACGGCGTGGGTGGTATCTTCGGCACCATCATGATCGCTGCCCTCGGGGCGGGGTCCTGGGCCGCACAACTGGGGTCGCTGGCGATTGTCGGTGTCTATACCACTGTGGTGACCGTTGTGCTGGTGGTGGTCTGCAAGGCGATCACGCCGCTGCGTGTCAGCAAAGAGGTCGAGGTCAACGGGCTTGATCTATCCGTCCACGGTGAACGGGCCTATGATCTAAGCAGCTGATCGGGAAAACGCAGACCCACACAAAGGCCCCGCATCGGGGCCTTTGTTGTCTCGGGTTATTCTTACACGCTCGCCCCATAGAGGGCGGCCGCGCGTTTTTCAAAGGCCCGTACCACCCGCTGCATCGCCTCGTTAAAGACGACGCCGATGATCTTTTGCAAAATCGCGTTCTTGAATTCGAAATCGACGAAGAAATGCACCTTGCAGCTGCCGTCGCCATTGTCCTCGAAGGCCCAGTTCGATTTCATGTATTTGAACGGGCCATCCAGATATTCGGTGTCGATCTTCTTGGCCTCTGGCCACAACACCACGCGGCTGGTGAACCGTTCGCGAAACACCTTGAAACTGATGACAAGATCGGCGTCCATCACCTCGTGATCCCCCTTATCCTCACGGCTTTTGATCCGCGCGGCGGCGGTCCAGGGCAGAAAATCTGGGTATGACGCCACATCGGCCACTAGATCATACATCTGCTGGGCGGTGTAGGGCAGTTCGCGGGTCTCTGAATGGGTAGGCATTGATTTCCATCTGTCATGAAGTTAGCCCTTATGAAATCCTATCTCCCCCTTTTTCAAGGTAAAACCCATGACGACGCGACCTTATGTCATCGATGAAATGATCTCGGCCAAGGCAATCGCCGCGCGGATCGAAACCCTTTGCCGCGAAATCCAAAGCGAATTCGCCGGTACCGAAAAGCTGACAGTGGTGGGGCTGCTGCGCGGATCTTTCGTGTTTATCGCCGATCTGGTGCGCGAACTTGATCTCCCGATCGAGGTCGATTTCCTCGAGGCCTCCAGCTATGGCGATGGCATGGAAAGCAGCAGAGAAGTACGTATCCTCAAAGACTTGCGCGGCGCAATCGAAGGGCGCGATGTGTTGGTTGTCGAAGATATCGTCGATACGGGCCACACCCTGCATCACGTGCGCAACCTACTGATGTCGCGCGAACCCGCACGGCTGAAAACCATCGCCCTGCTCGACAAACCCAGCCGCCGCGAGGTGGACATGAAGGCCGATTGGATCGGCTTTGAAATTCCCGATGAATTTGTTGTGGGCTACGGCATCGATTTCGCACAGCGCGACCGCAACCAGCCCTTTATCGGCAAGGTCCGTTTTACATGAACGTCGCTTGGCTGATGCGGATGAAACGGTGGGTGCAGCACCCGCCCTCGGCGGGCCGCGTCAAATTCGTCTTTGCTGTGGTCCTGGCCGGCGCGCTGATCTTTGCCGCAGAATACTTTGGCTACTGGCCCGAATGGGCCACGACCCAACGGATCAAAAACCCGTTCTAACCTTTCCAAATGGATGTAAATCCCGGGGAGTTTGAGGGGCAGCGCCCCTCATTATATCGCGTGAGTTTGAGGGGCAGCGCCCCTCAATGTACTGCGCGAGCTTGAGGGGCGGCACCCCTCAAACTCAATGCAATGCAGTTACCCCAGCTTGGCCAACCGCGCCGCCTGCAGTCGCGCAAAGTCATCCCCTGCGTGGTAGCTCGACCGCGTCAGGGGCGTCGCAGAGACCATCAAGAACCCCTTGCCATAGGCCGATTTTTCATAGGCGGCGAATTCATCGGGGTGCACAAAGCGGTCCACCGCGTGGTGCTTTGGTGTCGGCTGCAGATATTGCCCGATGGTCAGAAAATCGATATCCGCCGCGCGCATGTCTTCCATGACCTGCATAACCGACTGACGATCCTCGCCCAGACCGACCATGATGCCGGATTTGGTAAACATCGTCGGGTCAAGCTCTTTGACCCGCTGCAACAGACGCAGCGAATGGAAATACCGCGCCCCGGGGCGGACCTCGGGGTAGAGGCCGGGCACTGTTTCCAGATTGTGGTTAAACACATCCGGGCGCGCCTCGACCACGGTTTCCAGCACTTTGGGATCACAGCGGATGAAATCGGGGGTCAGGATCTCGATCGTGGTGCCCGGGGACCGTTTGCGCACGGCGCGGATGGTCTGGGCAAAATGTTCTGCCCCGCCGTCTTCGATGTCGTCGCGGTCCACGCTGGTGATCACCACGTGGTTCAGCCCCAGTTTGGACACAGCATCGGCCACACGCCCGGGTTCAAAGATGTCCAGCGCTTCTGGTGGGCGCCCTGTTGCGATGTTGCAGAAGGTACAGGCGCGGGTGCAGACCTCGCCCATGATCATCATGGTGGCATGGCCCTGCGACCAGCATTCGCCCACATTCGGGCAGCCCGCTTCTTCGCAGACAGTCACCAGCTTGTTCTCGCGCATGATCTTTGCGGTATCCGCATAGCCTTTGCCACCCGGCGCCTTCACCCGGATCCACGAAGGCTTTTTCGGCTGTGGATTGTCGGGGCGTCGGGCCTTTTCAGGGTGGCGCTGCTCGGGGATTTTCAGGTCTCGCATGATCAGGCTCCGTTTGGAATACGCCCCTTATGTAGTCGGTTCGCGCGGCGCATGAAAGAGGCAGTTGTCATCTGCGGGGCAGCCATGCGGTGCGCGCCGATCCGGATTCGCCGCCTAGCCGATCATCGCGCTCCCGGGGCCAAGCGTTTCCGCATAGTGTTTGCGCAAGCGCATCAGGGCGATACGCAGCACGATCTTTCCCGACCGCGCGGACCAGCCTAGGCGCTTTTCCGTGGTTTCCAACCCTTCCAGATAGCAGCAGCACCGTAGCACAATATCCGACAGACCCGGTCCCAGATCCGCCAGCGCCGATCCCACCCGTGCCCGGGCCGCAGAAGGCGCGCTGCCTTCAAAGCTGACGCTGTCGCCCTGCCCGCCCGGTGCCAGAAACCGGTCCCAGTTCTGCGTCACCGCCTCGCCCATTTGCGCCAGTTCAAAATCTTCGCGCAGGCGCTCTCCGGCTTGGACGAGACTGTCGGACAGAAATGGCGCGCCCTTTGCGTCGCGTCTGCGCGCGAGCGCGGCCAACGGGCTTTCTGCCAGAGTGTAGCGCAAGCGACGCGCTGTCTTCTGCCGCGCCCCCTTTGGCAGCGGCGGCGCAGGGGCAAAACTGGTTTGGGCTTCGGCAAAACCGTCCTGTGCGCCCTGACCCAGCATCTCTTCCAGCGCATGCCGTCCGGCCGCGGTGATGTGATAGCGCAGGATGCGCCCCTCGCCATCACTCGCGATCCAGCCGTTAAGCGCCATCGCCTGCGCGACACAGCGGTCGACCACGGCAGTCCGCGTCTGTGCGCCATCCGGACCACTGCGCACGACAACGGCTTTGTCCATCTCGGCTGCGACCGCCAGCAGCGCACCGGTTTCGCACAAGCGCCGCAAGATGCGCTGCGCCTCGCTGCTGAGAGTTTCATCATCGGGCATCATGGGGGGTGAGGTGTCATTCATCGCGGCGGGCTCCTGCATGGGGTGGGTTTCAAAACGGCTGACCTGCCCCAGCAGATCAAGGGCGTCGTCCACCAGCGGATCATCACGCCGCGTTTCCAGCCGCCGGATCTGGCGCAGGATGGTAGAGGCGTGACACTCAGCAGATCGCGCCAGCGCCCGGATCGGCTGGCCCATCTCCACATGCGACACATAATGCCGCGCGGCATCCGGCACCCATCCGGGCAATCCACGTCGGTCCGGCGGCGTATTCAAAACTTGGGTCATGCGGTCTCCTTTCTTCAGGCGGCGCGGTTATCCACAGCCTTATCCACAATACCAAAAGGTTAATTGGTTATGGATTTGTTAATATTTACCGATACAACCCATAATTGTTTCCAAACGGTAAACAGTCGTAACCGCGACGCACGCTGACCCAGCCACGCGAGCAACACCAGTGTCCTGCGTGAAATCCTGCCCGTGAGCGGCCATGCAATGGCATGCAGCCGCAGCCAGCAAGGATTTGATTTTATGCAAGATATTCTGACGCGTCTTCGCGGTATCCACCGTCCCGCCATATTGGTGCAGGCAGGCACCATCGGGGCCCGCAGTTATCGCCGCGGCCCGGCCCTGCGCCGGATACTGGGGAAAGCGACCCCGCCGCGCAGCACAATAGTGCTGGTGCAGCTGATCGATATAGAGGCAGACCTGAACGCCAGACGTAAAAAGACGGACGCAGGCTATAACCTGGTCCGTCATATAGAGGTGATGATCGCCATCATTGCCGAGGCCGCGATCTTGCGCGAAACCTTGCGAGATGCAGCTACATAAAGCTGTCAGGCTCCGCCGCCTTGCGTTCCGCGACAAAGGCATCAAGCGCCGCACGCGTCTCGGGGTCCATGGGCGGTTGCACGTAGTCGCCCAACAGCTTTTCGACCCGCGCCGCCGCCAGCGACTGGGTATCGCGCGCGCCCTCATCTGACCATGTTTCAAATGGCTTGTAGTCCAGCAGATCGGATTTCCAGAAGGCTTCCTTAAAGTTGGCCTGTGTGTGTGCGCATCCCAGATAATGCCCGCCGGGACCAACCTCGCGGATCGCATCCAGCGCTTGCGCGTTTTCGTCAATCTCTACACCGCGCGCCAAATGGTGCAACGCGCCCAGTTGATCGGCATCCATCACAAATTTCTCGAACGAGGCGACCAGCCCCCCTTCCAGCCAGCCACAGGCGTGGAGCATAAAGTTCACCCCCGACAAAAGCCCCATGTTCAGACTGTTCGCCGTCTCATAGGCTGCTTGCGCGTCGGGCAGTTTTGACCCGCAGAACGACCCCGAGGACCGGAATGGCAGGTTCATCCGCCGCGCCAATTGCCCCGCCCCATAGGTGATATGCGCGGCTTCCGGCGTGCCAAAGGTCGGCGCACCCGAGTTCATGTCGATCGAGGTCACAAAGGCCCCGAAAATCACCGGCGCGCCCTTACGGATCAGCTGGCTATAGGCGATGCCGGCCATGACCTCGGCCAGAACCTGCGTCAATGTCCCTGCCACGGATACCGGTGCCATCGCGCCGCCAACGATAAAGGGCGAAATGATCGACGCCTGATTGTTCTCGGCAAAGACCTTCAGCGCCCCCATCATCACATCATCAAACGTCATGGGTGAGTTGATGTTCACCAGCGACGTCATCACCGTGTTCTGGTCGACGAAATCCGCCCCGAACAGAATCTTGCACATGTCCACGGAATCCTGCGCGCGGCTCGGTTCCGTGACGGATCCCATGAAGGGTTTATCGCTTAGCGTCATATGCGCATGGAGCATGTCCAGATGGCGCTTGTTGACGGGCACGTCGGTGGGCTCACAGACGGTGCCGCCGGAATGGTGCAACCACTTGGACATATAGCCAAGCTTCACGAATTTGTTGAAATCGTCCATCGTGGCATAGCGACGGCCCCCGGCGGTGTCGCGCACGAAGGGCGGGCCATAGACCGGGGCCAACACCAGATTGCGCCCGCCGATCTCGACGTTGCGCGCGGGGTTACGCGCGTGCTGGGTGAACTGCGACGGCGCGGTCTTGCACAGCTCGCGTGCCAGCCCGCGGGGGATACGCACGCGGTCGCCGGTCACATCCGCCCCGGCCGCGCGCCACAGCGCCAGCGCCTCGGGATTGTCGGGAAAGTTCACGCCGATCTCTTCCAACACCGTATCGGCGTTATACTCGATGATCTGCAGCGCCTCTTCGGTCAGCACCTCGTAGTTGGGAATGTTGCGTTCGATGTATTTCGCTGTCTCGAAGGACACAGCCGAGCGTGCCGCCCGACGTGCCGCACCGCCACCACCGCGCCCGCGTCTTGCTGATTCCGCCATGAGGTCTTCCTTTCCGCCAAAACTGACGCCTAGCTACCCCATTCACGCAGCAGGCTTTACGCGGTTTACGGCCTTAGAGGTCAAAAACCGACATCATGATCCGCCGACCCCTTCATTTTGCCAAAATAAACTCCGGGGGTCTGGGGGCTGGCCCCCACTCCACTCTTGCCACGCAGGCCATCCGCCCATAATCAGTCTGCATGACAGATATCTCCCATGACCGCCTTCTCATCATCGACTTCGGCAGCCAGGTCACCCAGCTGATCGCCCGCCGTTTGCGTGAACTTAATGTGTTCTGCGAAATCCACCCGTTCAACACGGTGGATGATGCCTTTCTCAAGGATTTTGCGCCCAAGGCGGTGATCCTGTCGGGGGGGCCGTCCTCGGTCTTCGCCGAAGGTGCGCCCATGCCACCGCAATCGGTGTTCGAGCTTGGCGTACCGATCCTTGGCATCTGCTACGGCCAACAGGTCATGATGCATTGCCTGGGCGGCAAGGTTGAACGCGGTCACGGCACCGCTGAATTCGGACGCGCCTATGTGACCCCCTCCGAGGCCCGTCTTGAGCTGTTGGAAGGCTGGTTCCTCACCGAGAAAGAGCAAGTCTGGATGAGCCACGGCGATCACGTCAGCGCCATCGCGCCCGGTTTCGAAGTCTACGGGACCTCGCCTCACGCGCCTTTCGCGGTCACCGGCGATGTGTCGCGCAATTTCTATGCCGTGCAGTTCCACCCCGAAGTGCACCACACCCCCAATGGCGCGCGCCTGTACGAAAACTTTGTGCGTCTCGCGGGTTTCAAGGGCGACTGGACGATGAGCGCTTACCGCGACGAGGCCATCGCTGCGATCCGTGAACAGGTCGGTGATCAAAAGGTCATCTGCGGTCTGTCCGGCGGGGTCGATTCCTCGGTCGCGGCCGTGCTGATCCACGAAGCGATTGGTGACCAGCTCACTTGCGTCTTCGTCGACCACGGTCTGCTGCGCAAGGGCGAGGCCGAAGAGGTCGTCACCATGTTCCGTGACAACTACAACATGCCGCTGATCCACGCCGACGAACAGGAACTGTTCCTGGGCGAGCTGGATGGCGTGTCCGACCCCGAAACCAAGCGCAAGATCATCGGCAAACTGTTCATCGACGTGTTCCAGAAGCATGCCAAGGAAGTCGGCGATGCCACCTTCCTCGCACAGGGCACACTGTACCCCGATGTCATTGAATCGGTGTCCTTTTCCGGCGGGCCGTCGGTGACAATCAAATCGCATCATAATGTGGGCGGCTTGCCCGAAAAGATGGGCCTCAAGCTGGTCGAGCCGCTGCGCGAACTTTTCAAGGACGAGGTGCGCGAGCTTGGCCGCGAGCTGGGTTTGCCGCCGTCGTTTATCGGCCGCCATCCCTTCCCCGGCCCCGGCCTCGCAATCCGCTGCCCCGGCGAGATCACCCGCGAAAAGCTCGACATCCTGCGCGAGGCGGACGCGGTCTATATCGACCAGATCCGCAAGCACGGGCTTTACGATGAAATCTGGCAAGCCTTTGTGGCGATCCTGCCGGTCCGCACCGTGGGTGTGATGGGCGACGGGCGGACCTATGATTTTGCCTGTGCCCTGCGGGCCGTCACCTCGGTCGATGGGATGACGGCGGATTACTATCCGTTCACCCACGAATTCCTGGGCGAGACCGCAACGCGGATCATCAACGAGATTCCGGGCATCAACCGGGTGACCTACGACATCACGTCGAAACCTCCCGGCACGATTGAATGGGAATGATCTGAATGGCTGTGATCGGCCGCATGACAAAGATGCCTCCGGCGGGGATTTTTTTCCATTTGGAAGAGAGACCGTGACCCCGACGCTAAGAGCGGCTTTGTGGATGATGGGGTCGATCACGTCTTTCTCTGCGATGGCCGTCGCCGGGCGCGAGCTTGGCGGCAGCCTCGATACGTTCGAGATCATGATGTACCGGTCGCTGGTGGGCGTGATCGCTGTGTTTACGCTCGCGACCGTTTACGGGACCTGGGGGCAGATCAACCGGCGCGATTTCGGCACGCAGATCGGGCGCAATCTGGCGCATTTCACCGGACAGAATCTGTGGTTCTACGCGGTTACCGTGATCCCGCTCGCGCAGGTCTTTGCGCTTGAATTCACTTCTCCGCTTTGGGTGATTGTCCTGTCGCCGCTGATTTTGGGCGAACGGCTTACCAAGGTGCGGGCTTTGGCGGCGGTTCTTGGGTTTATCGGCATCCTTTGTGTTGCCCGTCCGACGATTGCCGGGCTGAATGCCGGCGTGATCACGGCGGCGTCCTCGGCGATCTTCTTTGCACTGACGATCATGCTGACCAAGCGGCTGACGCGCAGCCAGACGATCACCTGCATCCTGTTTTACCTGACCGTGACGCAACTGGTTTTTGGCGTGATCATGGCCGGTTACGACGGGGATATCGCGGTGCCCGAGGTGGCACAGATGCCGCTGTTGTTGCTGATCGGTGTCGCAGGGCTCATGGCGCATTTCTGTCTGACCAACGCCTTGTCCATTGCGCCTGCGACCGTGGTCGTTCCAATCGACTTTGTTCGACTGCCCCTGATCGCCGTCATCGGAATGCTGGTCTATGCCGAGGCCCTGGATATCTGGGTTTTCATCGGCGGCGCGATCATCTTCGCGGGCAATTACATGAACCTCTGGATCGAATCCCGCCGCGTTTCGTAACGAAACTGCAACAGTTCTGGCATAGGGGCGCAGACTTCCCCTTGGTCAAGAATTGACAGATTGACGCATGCTACCGTTCAGTTGCTGTATAAATTGTGGCTGCGTGTTGTGGCTGCATTGCTTCTGGGGAGGAGTATTTAGAGATGACGTATCGAGTAATCGCAATGGCGGCCCTGTTGGGCAGCGCATCCACGTTGCACGCGGGGGGGATCGACCGGTCGGGTCAGTCGATCACGGCCCTGTTCGAAAGCGGCCGGTATGCTGAGTTCAGCCTTGGGTCGGTGTCGCCGAATACATCGGGGGTGGGTGCAGGGCCTGCGTCCCCAGTCACGCCGACGCCAGGCGCAAACTCCGGCAACATGACGGATAATTTCTTTACCTTTGGTGCGGCGTACAAAGCTGACATCAACGATCAGCTGTCCTACGCGATTATCTATGACCAGCCCTTTGGTGCTGATGTGGAGTACCCTACGGGAACTGGGTATTTCGCCCAAGGGTCCACGGCCGAGTTCAACAGCCACGCGCTGACAGGCCTGTTGCGCTACAAGATGCCGAACAACTTCAGTGTGCATGGCGGTATTCGGGTGCAAACCATTGAAGCCAGCGCTGTCATCCCTTTCATCGCGAACTACAGCGTGGACGGAGACCGTGATACAGGCGTCGGGTATGTTGCCGGTGTCGCGTACGAAAAGCCTGAAATCGCGCTGCGCGTGTCTTTGACTTATAATTCCAAGATCAGCTACGATGTGCGCACATCCGAGAATTCGCTTATTGGATCCAATGTAACTGAAACAGAGGTAGAAACACCTCAGTCGGTTAACCTTGAATTCCAAACCGGCGTTGCAGCAGACACGCTTGTCTTCGGTGGTGTCCGTTGGGTTGACTGGTCATCATTCGAAATCGCGCCAAACGATTACTCAACCCTTACAGGCGGTGGAAAACTGCTGAGCTACGAAGACGACGTCTACACCTACTCCTTAGGTGTCGGTCGCCGACTGAGTGACACGTGGTCCGTTGCGGCGTCCGTCGGTTACGAGAAATCCAACGGTGGCTTTTCGAGCAACTTGGGACCGACTGACGGCAACAAGAGCCTTGCATTGGCAGCGACCTATACGCGCGACAGTATGAAAGTTACAACCGGCATCCGCTACATCAACATCGGTGACGCGGAGACGACACTCGGTGCCGGTCAGACCGCAGCGACATTCGAAGACAATGACGCTGTCGCGATCGGTGTGAAAGTCGGCTTCACCTTCTAAGCCCTACCACAGCAACGCTCTATCAGCCCGCCCCAGCAATGTGGCGGGCTTTTTCATGGGTGCGATGTCTGATGTCTCGTGGCCGAGGTCTCGCGTCTGGTGTCTGGGCACAGGCTAGGCTACTCATTGCGAAACAAGACGTTCCAAGGATGACGACCCATGCTTTACCCCTCTGCCGATGCGTGGCGTGCCGCGCCGCATAAACATGTGCTGGTCTTTGGCATGTCGGGTCTGGGCAAAACGCATATGGCGCATCTGCTGCGGCAATCTGGGGGGTGGTTCCACTACTCCATCGACTACCGGATCGGCACGCGATACTTGGGTGAAACCATCGCCGACAACGCCAAAGCCGAAGCGATGAAGGTGCCCTTCCTGCGGGATCTTCTGCTGAGCGATAGCATCTACATCGGGTCAAACATCACCTTTGATAATCTTTCGCCCGTGGCGACCTGGCTGGGCAAGCCCGGCGATGCGGCCAAGGGGGGATTGCCGATGGCGGAATATGCGTCCCGACAGGAAGCGTTCAAACAGGCAGAGATCGCGGCCCTGCGCGACACCGGCCATTTCGCCCGCCGTGCGCAGACGCTTTATGGGTATCCGCATTTCATCTGTGACACCGGCGGCTCGATCTGTGAATGGGTGGACCCCGATGACGACAATGATCCGCTGATGCAAACCCTGTCGGCGGAATGTCTGCCGGTCTGGATCAAGGGCGACGATGCCCACACCCAAGAGCTGATCCGCCGCTTTGACAAAGCCCCCAAGCCGATGGCCTACCAGCCCGAGTTCCTGCTGCGGGTGTGGCAAGAATATCTGAGCAAAAACAACTGCCAAGAGGATGATGTCGATCCGGATGCCTTTATCCGCTGGACCTACGCCCAAGCGCTTGCCCACCGACAGCCACGCTATGAGGCGATGTCGCGATGGGGGGTGACCGTGACCGCGGATCAGGTGGCCGGGCTCAAATCCGAGGCTGACTTCAACGACCTGATCGCGGGGACGTTAAGCGCGTGACCCTTGGCGCCCTCTGCGCGGGCGCTTATCTAAATCCGGCGCAGATGATGCAAGACCTGAGCCCCTAGACGTGGAATACTGACATGCCGATTAAACTGCCTTCCGACCTGCCTGCCTATGACGTGCTGACGCGCGAAGGTGTCATGGTGCTGGATGAGGAAATGGCGGCACGTCAGGACATCCGGCCTTTGCGCATTGCCTTGCTGAACCTGATGCCGAAAAAAATCCAGACAGAAAACCAGTTCGCGCGGCTGATCGGGGCCACGCCCTTGCAGATCGAATTCAGCCTGATCCGCATGTCCGACCACCAGTCGCGCAATACGGCCGCAGATCACCTTGAAAGCTTCTACCGCCCGTTCGAGGAAGTCACCCACGAGAAATTCGATGGGCTGATCATCACCGGCGCCCCGATAGAGCATCTGGACTTTGATGACGTCACCTATTGGGAAGAGCTTACCCGCGTCTTTGACTGGACCCAGACCAATGTCCATTCGACCTTCGGCGTGTGCTGGGGTGGCATGGCGATGATCAATTATTTCCACGGTATCAAAAAGCATCTGTTGGAGGAAAAGGCATTCGGCTGCTTCCGCCACAGCAACCTTGAACCGTCGTCGCCCTATCTGCGCGGGTTCTCGGATGATCTGGTGGTGCCGGTCAGCCGTTGGACCGAAATGCGCGCGGCAGAGGTCGACGCCGTGCCCAGCCTGACCACCTTGCTCGGCAGTAAGGAGGTCGGCCCCTGTCTGGTCGAGGATGCAGGGCATCGGGCGCTCTATATCTTCAATCACCTTGAATATGACCGCGACACATTGAAGGACGAATATGACCGCGATGTCGCCCAAGGCACGCCGATCAACGTGCCCTGCAACTATTACCCCGATGATGACCCCGCGCAGGTGCCGCTGAACCGTTGGCGTAGCCACGCGCATCTGCTCTACGGCAACTGGATCAACGAGATCTACCAGACCACCCACTACGATCTGAACGACATCGGTCGCAGCAATTTTGGGACGTAGCATGCTGTTGATCCTGACGCTGGTCGCCCTGGGCTTGGTGATCGTGGTTCACTGGCGGGCCAGCGCGCGTGAGGCTGCGGCCAACGCCGCCTATCCGCCGATTGGCGAGCTGATCGATATCGACGGCGTGAAGGTCCATGCCAAGGTGCAGGGCAGCGGGCCGGATCTGGTGCTGATCCACGGGGCTTCAGGGAATATGCGGGATTTCACCTTTGATATGGTGGACCAGCTTTCCGACCGCTACCGCGTTATCCTGTTCGACCGTCCTGGGCTCGGCTGGACCGACAACCTGCCCCAGCACGCGGGCGCATGGAATGCCACTGCGGCCACACCCCATGAACAGGCCGCGCTGTTGCAAAAGGCAGCGGACAGGCTTGGGGTGAGCAACCCGATCGTGCTGGGGCACAGCTACGGCGGCGCGGTGGCGCTGGCGTGGGGGCTGTCGCGGCCCGATGACACGGCGGCGCTGGTGCTCGTATCCGCCGTGTCCGAGCCGTGGGAAGGTGACCTTGGCTGGCAGTACAAGATCACCGGTTCGGCCTTTGGGTCGGGTATTGTGATCCCGCTGGTCACCGCCTTTGTGCCGCAGGGATTTGTACGCGCCAGCGTCGGCGCGATCTTTGCCCCGCAAGCCACGCCTGACGGCTATAGTGACCACATCGGCACCGGCCTGTCCCTGCGGCGGATGTCCATGCGCGCCAATGCGCAACAGGTGAACACGCTGCTGCCCGAGATCAAGAAGATGGTCCCGAAATATGATACGCTGACCATGCCGGTCGAGCTGATCCACGGCACCGCAGACACTATCGTCCCGCTGGATGTCCACGCGGCAATCGCAACGCCGCAACTGCCCGACGCGGTGCTGACCACCCTGCCCGGCATTGGCCATATGCCACAACATGTGACCCAACCCGACGTCATCGCCGTCATTGACCGCGCAGCGACACGTGCGGGTTTGCGCTAGGGGGCAGAACTCTCCATAAGTTAGGGTGAACAGGATATTTGAGGAGGCCCCCATGGACCTGCCCTTTGACGGTGCGATCAGCGCCTATTTCGAAAACGACGCGCCCGCGCCCATCAACAAGGCGATCAAACGCGCCGATAAGGACGATATCCTGAGCGACAGCTACCCCCATTCCGAACGTCTGGGGCGCAAGCAATATGACCGCGAGATGGATCGGCTCCAGATCGAACTGGTCAAGCTGCAAGCATGGGCGCGCGACACCGGCACGCGGATCGCGATGATCTTTGAAGGCCGCGACGCTGCGGGCAAAGGCGGCACCATCTCGCGCTTCCGTCAGAACCTGAACCAGCGTTCCGCCCATGTGGTGGCCCTGCCCAAACCCACCGAAACCGAAGCTGGTCAGTGGTATTTTCAACGCTATATCAAGCATTTGCCGACCGCTGGTGACATGGTGTTCTTTGATCGCAGCTGGTATAATCGCGGCGTCGTCGAGCCGGTTTTCGGCTTTTGCACCGAGGCCGAGCGTGAAGCCTTCTTCGATCAGGTGGTCCCGCTGGAAAAGATGCTGGTGGACGACGGGCTGCACCTGTTCAAATTCTGGCTCAACGTAGGCCGGGGCGAACAGCTGCGGCGGATGCTCGCGCGCGAAGGCGACCCGCTGAAGCAATGGAAGCTCAGCATCATCGATGTCAAAGGGCTGGCGAAATGGGACGCCTATAGCGCCGCGATCAAGGACACCCTGCAGCGGTCCCACACGCCGCAGACCCCGTGGACGGTGATCCGCTCTGACGATAAACGTCGCGCGCGGCTGGCAGCGATCCGGACCGTGCTCCACGCGTTTGACTATACAGGCAAAGATACCAAGGCGATCGGCGCGATTGATGACCAGATTTGCGGCGGGCCGGATATCTGGGATGCCTAAACGCGGCTATCACCACGGCAACCTGCGACAGGCGCTGATCGACGGCGCGCTCAAACTGATCGAGGATCGCGGCCCCACGGGGTTCACCCTGTCAGAGGCGGCGAAACAGGCGGGTGTTACCCCCGCAGCCGTCTATCGGCATTTCGAAGGCCGCGAAGACCTGATCGCCGAAGGCGCATTGCAAGGCTATGATATTTTTGCCGAATTGATGGAAGCCGCGTATCAATCCGGCCAACCTTCCGCGCTCAAGGCGTTCGAGGCGACGGGCCGCGCCTATCTTGCTTTCGCCCGCGATTATCCGGGCCATTACATCGCGATGTTCGAAAGCGGTATTTCCGTCAACCGCACCCCCGATCTGGCTGCCGCTGCGGCGCGGGCCAATGGGGTGCTGGAACAGGCCGCAAGCGATCTCAGCCAGCATATCCCGTTGGAAAAACGCCCGCCCGCCTCGATGTTCTCGGCCCATATCTGGGCGCTGAGCCACGGGGTGGTTGAACTCTTCGCGCGCAATTCCCCCGGCAGGGCCTCGCCGTTTCCCGCAGATGATCTGCTGGAAAGCGGCATCGGCATCTACCTGCGCGGCCTTGGTCTGGTGGGACCGGACGACTAGGCGGCAATCTCCGCCAGGGCCTGCGCCGCGATCTCGAAGGATTTGACCCGCGCGTCGTGGTCGTGGATCTGCCCTGTCAGGATCAATTCATCCGGTTGATATGTCTCAATCATCTGCGACAGTTGCCGCGCGACGCGCTCGGGGCTGCCCACGGCAGTGACCCGCAAGGCCTGATCGACGGCCTGACGCATCTGCACGCCAACTTCGGCATCAATATCGCGCACCGGACGCGGCAGCTTGCCCGGTTTGCCGGTGCGCAACCGCACAAAAGCCTGCTGCATGGAGGTCCGAAGGTAGGCCCCCTCTTCATCGGTATCCGCCGCGAAAACATTCGCCGCCAACATGAAATGCGGTTTCTCCCACTGCGCCGAGGGTTTGAAATCGCGACGGTAAATCGCCACGGCGTCTTCCAACGCATCGGGGGCGAAATGCGAGGCAAAGGCATAGGGCAGCCCGAAATGCGCCGCCAGCTGCGCGCCATAAAGCGAAGAGCCCAATATCCACACCGGCACATGGGTGCCCTGCCCCGGATGCGCCATCACACGCGCCCCCGCAGGGGCCTCGCCAAGATAGCCGATCAGCTCGCCCACATCTTCGGGGAAACGGTCGCCCCCTTGCATCCCGCGCCGCAAGGCGTGGTACACGGCCTGATCCCCACCGGGCGCGCGGCCAAGGCCCAGATCAATCCGGTCTCCGTGAATCGTGGCAAGCGTGCCGAACTGCTCTGCAATCGCCAGCGGCGCGTGGTTCGGCAACATGATGCCCCCCGCGCCCACACGGATGCGAGAGGTGTGATCCGCCACATGCCCGATCAACACCGATGTCGCGGCAGAGGCGATCCCCGGCATGTTGTGATGCTCTGCCATCCAGTAGCGATAATATCCCGCCGCTTCGGTCCGCTTTGCCAGATCAATCGTATTCGCAATGGCCTGGCGGGCATCTGACCCTTCGGGCACGGGGGAAAGATCAAGGACTGAATATCGCATGGGGCGGCTCCGTTTTTAACGCATCCTTTACCTAAGCACGCGGTCTGGAAAACAAAACCACCCCGCCGGCTTCATTTTGCGAAATAAACTCTCCCCGAAGGGCCGGCTGGCCTCAGGCGCATATGAAAAAGGCCGCCCCGGCAGGAGCGGCCTTTTCCAAAAACTGTAAAGTAAAGCTTAACGCTTGGAGAACTGGAAGCTCTTACGCGCTTTCGCACGACCGTACTTCTTACGCTCAACAACGCGGCTGTCGCGTGTCAGGAAGCCTGCCGCTTTCAGCGCGCCGCGCAGGGAGGGATCGTAGAGCTGCAGTGCTTTGGAAACACCGTGCTTCACCGCGCCCGCCTGACCGGACAGACCGCCACCTTTCACAGTTGCAACAACGTCGAACTGACCGTCGGTGCCTGTGATGGTGAATGGCTGTGCCAGGATCATCTGCAGAACGGGGCGTGCAAAATATTCGTTTTGCGCTTTGCCGTTTACGATGACTTTACCGGAACCTGGTTTGATCCAGACGCGGGCAACCGCATCTTTACGCTTACCGGTTGCATAGGCGCGGCCTTGCGCGTCACGCACGGGCTCGCGTGGGGTCATTTCAACTTCTGTCCCCTGAACGCCACCGATGTTCTCGGTTACGGCCGCTTCGAGGCCTTCGAGTGTTTTGATTTCATCAGCCATGCTTATGCACTCCGCGTGTTTTTAGAGTTCATGGATTTCACGTCCAGAACCTCGGGGCTTTGCGCCTCGTGGGGGTGTTCGGAACCGGCGTAAACGCGCAGGTTGGTCATGATCTGGCGGCTCAGGCGGTTGCCGGGCAGCATGCGCTTGACCGCTTGGGTCACAACACGCTCGGGGTGCGCACCTTCAAGGATCTGAGCTTTGGTACGCTCTTTGATCCCGCCGGGGTGGCCAGTGTGCCAGTAGAAGTTTTCTTCGCGCTTCTTGCCGGTCATCTGGATTTTCTCGGCATTGATCACGATGACGTTGTCGCCGCAATCCATGTGAGGTGTGTAGGAAGGCTTGTGCTTGCCGCGCAGACGCATGGCAATGATCGACGCAAGACGGCCAAGGACGACGCCTTCAGCGTCGACGATGATCCATTTCTTGTCGATATCTGCCGGTGTTGCAGAAAAGGTTTTCATGGAGGGAATTCCCGTTACTTTGGTGAAAGGGTCCGAAACCGAACCCCGCTATCTGATGGCTGGGTTATAAACACGCCCTTCGCCACGTCAAGCGCCACATTCCCTATTTTTTCTCACAAAAACAATATCTTGCAAATTAGGTATTATTATACCCCACAAAAATCACACACTCAACTGCTCGGGTGGAGAGTCCAGCAGATGTCGCAGGCGCATGATCGCATCCTCAAAACTGTGTAGCGCCACGCCTGCGTTGATCGCAAGCCGCACTGCATGGGGCGCGCGGGCATCGCGGCAGACAAATTCCTCGGCCGAGCGGATTTGAACACCCTGCCCTTCAGCCGCCTGACAGAACGCACCCGCCCGCCAGCCAACCGGCAGGCTCAGCCACAAAAACGGTACGTTGGTGCGCCACGCCACATCATACCCGCCCAGTATATTCACCGCGCTTTGGACATAGGCGTTAAAGCCCTGACGCGTGCCCTCGGCGATGGCGTCGATATCCGGATGCACCAGCAGCTTGGCACAAAGGTCTATCAACGGGGTTGCAAGGCCGAAGCAATTGTACTCGGCCACGCGACGCAGATCGGGTGTGCGCTGGCGCGGGCCGATGGCGAAGCCGATGCGCAGCGCAGGCGTCAGAGTCTTGGCCAGCGAAGAGACATACCAGCCGCGTTCGGGGGCAAGCATCCGGTAGGTCGGTGCACGCTCTACGCGCATGCGATAACAATCGTCCTCGACAATTTGAAAGTCATGTTTGCGCGCCACCTCGACCAGCGCCTCGCGGCGCGCCACAGGTGTGAAGCCTGCGGTCGGGTTATGGACTTCGGGCGAGGTGCAGAAAATCTGAAGATCATGGTTCCGCGCCACCTCGTCCAGCGCTTCGGGGATCACGCCGTCTTTATCCATCGCCACCGGAATGACATCGGCGCGCAGCAGCTCGCCCGCGCGGCGGAAACCGGGGTACGACAGCTCTTCAATCGCGATGGCGGGGCGTCGGCCTTGCAGGATGGACTGGAACACGAGAGACAGACCATTTTGCCCGCCGTGAGACAGGATCACATCGGCTTCGGTAAAGGATCCCAGCGGCGTGCCGGCCAGCCATTTGACCACGGCTTCGCGGGCGGGGCGCGCCCCGGTGCGGCTGGGATAATGCATCACACCTGACGCCGGATCCTGAGCGACCTCGGCCATCAGATTGCGGATCAGCGTCGCCTGCCCCGCCGATGGAAGGTGCGGCGAGAACATGTTCACGGCATAGGTGTCCGCGGGGTAATTCTTTGTCCCTTGATGCACGTGGTGGGCGATCACATCCATCTCGATCGGGCTGTTGCGATCGGGGGTCGTGGGCGGCAGCGCGACAAAGGTGCCGCGCCCGACCTCGGCCTGCAACGTGCCGCTTTCGGTCAGCATCGTATAGGCCCGTGCCACAGTCCCCGGCGTGACGCCCAGCTTCCATGCCAGTTCCCGCACCGGCGGCAGTTTTTCCCCCGCCGATAAAGCACCGTTCGAGATACCGTTTCGTATCATTGTAACAACGGCTTTGTATTTAGGGCCAGGCCCGTCAATTTGATCAGGTTGCCAAATTGTACCCATTACAATGTTTTCCTTTTCAAAATGTATCGCATTTTGTACCCCTTTGTTACGGCAAAACGTAACATTGTGTCAATACAATTCAGAAATAGGAGATTCTCATGACACAGACCCTGACCCTCAACCACGAAACTGTGGCAATCCTGAACCAGCGCAGCACACCGTTTGCCGCTGTTCTTGCGGTCAAATTTGCGGTCTGCGTCACGAAGATGGCATCGCGTCGCCGGACACGCAAAGCGCTCGCACAGCTTGAGCCTTGGCAGTTGGCAGACGTGGGACTCACACCGCGACAGGCTCATGATGAGTCTATTCGGGTGTTCTGGAAGGCGTAACGTCCCTGTGGCGCAGTCCAGACCTCTTCACTCGGGCCGGTAAATACCGGCCCTTTTTTCGATTGTACCTGTCAGTGTGGGGTACAATCAGCGTGGCGGAATGGCATAGGTCAGCGATGCCCGCGCGACAGGGTCGTCCAGCCCTTCGGAATAGACCAGCACATCACAAATCGACAGAAGTTTGCCAAGCTTGAGCAACCGCGTCTTGGCGATCAGATCGGTGTTGGCCGCGGGCTTGCGCATGAAATCGATCGAACAGTTTGTGGTCACCGCCAGCGCCTTGGGCCCGATTCGCGCCAAGGTCATCAGATAGGCGCTGACATCGGCCAGCGCGAAGATCGACGGGCCGGACACGGTGCCACCGGGGCGCAGGTGCCGGTCCGCGGTGAGCAAACGTGTGGTCAGATCCGTCTCTCCGACATGGTCGATGGCGAAATCATCGGCGACCTGCTTGAACACGTCTTTCATAAAAACCGCGAGCGCGTCGGCATCCATCATAATTGGCATACTTGTCCTCCCTCATATGTCGCGGCTAGGCTCAGGGAAAAGCGGGAGGGGTTCAAGATGACAATGGTCGAAATGGCATGTGACGGTGCGGTAGTCCGGTTGACGATGAACGCGCCGGACCGGTTGAACGCGCTGTCGGACGAGATGCTGGCCGCGTTGCAGGCGCGTCTGGACGAGATTGCGCATCGTCCCGATATACGGGTCGTCATCCTTGCCGGGGCGGGCAAGGCGTTCTGCGCCGGCCATGATCTGAAGCAGATGACGGCGTTGCGCGACGCCAAGGATGGGGGTGTCGCCGGCTTCCAAGACCTGTTCGAACGCTGCGCCCGTCTGATGGCGCGCATCCAGTCCCTGCCCCAGCCCGTGATCGCGCAGGTCCACGGCATCGCTACGGCCGCGGGATGTCAGCTGGTCGCGACCTGCGATCTTGCGGTCGCGGCCGAGGATACGCGCTTTGGCGTGAACGGGGTGAATATCGGCCTGTTTTGCTCGACCCCGATGGTCGCGCTCAGCCGCAATATCCCGCGCAAACAGGCGTTCGAGATGCTGACCACGGGCGAGTTTATCGATGCAGCCCGCGCCCGCGAGCTGGGGTTGATCAACCGCATCGCCCCACCAGACGAGCTTGCGACGCAGACGACAGCGCTGGCCCAGCAGATCGCGGACAAGCTGGGCACAGCGGTCAAGATAGGCAAACAGGCCTTCTATGCGCAGCTCGCCATGCCGGTCGCGCAAGCTTATGTCTACACGGGCGACGTGATGGTGGAAAACATGCTCAACCCCGACACGGCCGAGGGCATCGCGGCCTTCCTGGAAAAACGCACCCCTGAGTGGGATCAGTAAGCCGGAAACAGACTGTTTCCGATGGTGCCTCACAGATCACGAATTCGTGCTTTCAATTCGGGCGCTTTTGTGGCACAAATAAGACAAGGCAGATGCCTTGATGATTTTGGGTCGCCGCCGGCGGAAGGTCCCTCCAGGTCAGCCTCTCACTGACCGACCGTTCCCGCAGCGGCGACCCCAAAAAACCCCCTTCCCATTCAGTTGATGTGTTTGACAGCCCAATGGGCGGCGGGCACGCGTTTCGCGACAGGCACCGCTGGCTATTGCACCGCGCCAGCCCCTGCCCTACATCGCTGGCATGACACATACACTCCATATCATCGGCGGCGGCATGGCCGGATCAGAGGCCGCCTGGCAGGCGGCGAACGCGGGCATTCAGGTTGTGCTCCATGAAATGCGGCCCAAGGTCGGCACCTTCGCGCATCAGACGGGGCTGCTGGGGGAAATGGTCTGCTCCAACTCCTTCCGCTCGGATGATAACGAACAGAACGCCGTGGGCCTGCTGCATTGGGAGATGCGTGCCGCCAACGGGCTGATCATGGCAACCGCCGAGAAACACCGCCTGCCCGCCGGCGGTGCCTTGGCGGTGGACCGTGATCCCTTCGCGCAATCGGTGACAGACGCGCTGATGGCGCACCCGAATATCTCTGTCGAATATGGCGAGATCACCGATCTGCCGCGCGAGGGTCACTGGATCATCGCGACCGGCCCGCTGACCTCGGGCGATCTGGCGCAGTCCATTGCCGCCGAAACCGGTGCCGAGGCACTGGCCTTTTTCGACGCGATCGCGCCGATCATCTACCATGACAGCATCGATATGAGCAAAGCGTGGATGCAATCGCGCTATGACAAGGGCGAGACCGAGGAAGAGCGTACCGCCTACCTCAACTGCCCGATGACCAAGGATCAATACGAGGCGTTCATCGACGCGCTGCTGGCCGCGGACAAGACAGAATTCAAGGAAGGCGAGACGGCGGGCTACTTCGACGGCTGCCTCCCGATCGAGGTCATGGCCGAACGCGGGCGCGAAACTCTGCGCTTTGGCCCGATGAAGCCCGTCGGCCTGACCAACCCCCATGATCCCGACAACAAACCCTATGCCGTGGTGCAACTGCGCCGCGATAACAAGTTGGGCACGTTGTATAATATCGTCGGCTTCCAGACAAAGATGAAATACGGGGCCCAGACAGAGGTGCTGCGGATGATTCCGGGGCTTGAAAATGCCTCCTTCGCGCGGCTCGGCGGTATCCACCGCAATACCTTCCTGAACTCGCCCACGCTGTTGGACGATCAGATGCGTCTGCGCAGCCAGCCGAACGTGCGGTTTGCCGGGCAGATCACCGGTGTCGAAGGCTATGTGGAAAGCGCTGCGATGGGGCTGCTTGCCGGGCGTCTGGCCGTGGCCGAGATCAAGGGCGAAGCGGCCACCCCGCCGCCGCCAACCACTGCGACCGGTGCCTTGATCACCCATATCACCGGCGGCGCGGATGCGAAAACCTTCCAGCCGATGAACGTCAACTTTGGCCTGTTCCCACCGGTCGACGGGCTGAAATCTGGCCGTCGCGGCCGCAAGGATCGCTATAAAGCCTACACCGACCGCGCCAAGACAGACTGGCAGGGCTGGTTGGACGGCACCACGCCCGCAGCATGAGTTTTCGCACCCGGTTCGCGCCGTCGCCCACCGGGCCGCTGCATCTGGGTCACGCCTATTCGGCGCTGGTGGCCCATGATATGGCGCGCGCGCAAGGCGGCAGCTTTTTCCTGCGGTTCGAGGACACGGATCTGGAGCGATCAAAGCCCGAATACATGCGCCAAGCGTTGGACGATCTGGCGTGGCTGGGCATCACGTGGGATGCACCGCCTCTGATGCAATCCGAAAACCTTGATGTGTATAATCAAAGTGTTGAGGCGCTTTCTTCACGTGGATTGACCTATCCCTGCCGTTGTAGCCGCAAAGATATTGCCGCCGCACTCGCCGCGCCGCAGGAAGGGGCACCGCACAGCGTCTATCCGCAGACCTGCAAAACGCGCAGTATGGACGACCGCGGACCGAATGACGCCATCCGCCTGCATATGGACCGCGCGCTTGCGCAGGCGTCAGACGGGTTGGGCTTTGTCGAGGACGGACCGCTACACACCGGCCCGCATCCCCTTGATCACGCAGCCCTTTTGACGAAGATCGGTGATATCGTGGTGGGGCGCAAAGACATCCAGACCGCCGCCTACTTCCTTGCCTCTGCCATCGACGATATCCGCGAGGGGATCACCCATGTGGTGCGCGGCGTGGACCTGTTTGACTTCACTCAGGTGCAAGTGTTGCTGCTGGATCTGCTGGGCCACAAACCCCCGCGCTATTTCCACCACGATCTGATCCGTGATGAAAATGGCAAACGGCTGGCCAAACGCGATGACGCGCGCGCAATCTCCTTGTACCGGAGAGAAGGCGCGTCACCACAAGATATACGTGCAATGATAGGGCTTTAGCGCCTATTCATCATGCATTACGTCAAGCGTGATACGTTCGGCACCATCCTCGACCAGCGTGTAAAAGCAGCTTCGCCGTCCCGTGTGACAGGCCGCCCCCGTCTGGTTCACCTTCACCAGCAGGCAATCGCGGTCACAGTCGATGCGCAGCTCGACCAGCTCTTGCACGTGGCCGCTGGTTTCGCCCTTGATCCAGAACGACTGACGAGAGCGGCTCCAATAGGTGACGCGGCCGGTTTCCAGCGTTTGGGTGACGGCCTGCGCGTTCATCCACGCCATCATCAACACCTCGCCCGTGGTCGCATCCTGCGCAATCGCGGGGATCAGCCCTGCTTCGTTGAATTTCAATGTGCTGGTGTCAAAGTCCATCGCCGTGCCTTCAGTTTGTTTTTGCATCATCCGCGTGAAGGCTTATGTAAGGGTTAACGACACAGAGGAACAGCCATGAGTGACGAGACAGACCTGATCAAGCTATACTCGGCGCGGATTTTGGGGCTTGCGGCTGACATCCCGCATCTGGGGCGTTTGGAAAATCCCGATGCCAGCGTCACGCGGCGCTCGCCCCTATGTGGGTCCACCGTCACGGTCGATGTCGTGGTCGAAGATGGCAAGCTGGCGCAGATGGGTCAGGATGTGAAGGCCTGCGCCTTGGGTCAGGCTTCTGCCGCTGTGGCCGGTGCGGCGGCAGTTGGTGCCACGTTGGATCAGATCCAGACGGCGCGGGATCAGTTGAAAGCGATGTTGAAAGGCCAAGGCCCCGTGCCCGACGCCCCCTTTGACGGGTTCGAGGTGTTAACCCCCGCGGTGGCCTACAAAAACCGTCATGCGTCCATCCTGCTGACGATAGAGGCTTTGGCCGAAGCGATGGAACGGACCCAAGAGGTTGCGCAAAACGGCTAGGCCCGTTCCGCTGCGATTTGTGCAAATAGCGCCGCGGCAGCGATGCCTCCAGCGGCGAACGCCCCCCGCGAACGCCTGCAAAAAAACGCCGCACATCCGGGCAGGATGGCGGCGTAAGGGTGCGGTGACCGTGAAGGCTCGTTTTGATCCGTGACAGAGGGGACAACTCGGGCACAGGGACGAAGGTATTGCGGACTTCGCCAACGCATAGAGTTTGGGACAGATGCGCGGGCTAGATCAAAACAACACGGTTTACGCAGGCAGAAGTCAAACGAAGGCGGGAAGGTGCAGACCGACCACGAGGATGACAACCAAGGCAGCCGCCCCTGCGGCATCTTGCAACAGCGTGTCTTTCGACCGTTTGGCAATGGCTTTGACTGTAAGGATCGTGGTCATGTGCGTTCTCCCGTTTTCGTTGCCTATTTGTTCTCATTTTCAAGCCCCTGTGTAAAGAACTTTATGAGAACAAAAGAGAACAAAATGGGATTAAATTGCTAACCCACTGATATCAAACGGATCGCTTCGTCCTGGCGCATCAGCCACAACAGCAACCGGGCGGCTTTGCCGCGCGGGGTGGTCAGATCAGGGTCCACAGCCAGCAAGGCGCGCGCATCCGATTGGGCGACCTGCATCAAAGCCGCCTGTTTCTCCAGATCCGCCACCCGAAACCGCGGTACGCCGGATTGCGCCGTGCCGATCAGATCACCGGTCCCGCGCATCTTCAGGTCCGTCTCGGCGATCACAAACCCATCCTCGCTTTCGCGCAAAACCTCCAGCCGTTGGCGGCCGCTTTCGCTGAGCGGGGCTTGATACATCAGCAAGCAGGTAGAGGCCGCCTGCCCCCGTCCCACGCGCCCGCGCAGCTGGTGCAGCTGTGCCAGCCCGAAGCTTTCGGCGCGCTCGATCACGATGATGCTGGCGTTCGGCACGTCGACGCCCACCTCGATCACCGTGGTGGCGACCAGCAGCTTGGTCTGCCCTTGCTGAAAGGCACGCATGGCCGCGTCTTTATCGGCGGGCGGCATCTGCCCATGGACCAGCCCGACCACGCCTTCGCCCAATGCCGCACGCAGGTGTTTGAACCGCGCTTCTGCGGCGATTAGATCGCTGACCTCGCTTTCTTCGACCAGCGGGCACACCCAATAGCATTGCCGCCCTTCGCTGATGGCGGCGCGCAAACGGGTTACGACCTCCTCCATCCGGTCGGTGGCAATCAGGGCGGTGCGGATGGGTTTGCGCCCGGGCGGCTTTTCATCCAGCACAGACACGTCCATATCGCCATATTGCGCAAGGGCCAGCGACCGCGGGATCGGCGTCGCGGTCATGACCAAAACATCGACGGCCTGCCCTTTTTTGCCAAGCTCAAGCCGCTGGCGCACCCCAAAACGGTGCTGTTCATCCACCACCGCAAGGCGCAGATCGCCAAAGGCGACATCGGCCTGAAACACCGCATGGGTGCCCACAAGGATCTGGATCGCGCCGCTTTCCAGCGCGCTCAGCTTGGCGCGCCGTTCGGGCCCTTTGTCGCGTCCGGTCAAAAGCTCAAGCACCACACCCGCTTGTTCGGCCAGGGGGCGCAAGCCTTCAAGATGTTGACGCGCCAGGATTTCTGTCGGGGCCATCAGCACGCCCTGCCCGCCTGCCTCGACCGCCCGCAACAATGCCATGAAGGCGACCAGCGTTTTGCCCGCGCCCACATCCCCCTGCAGCAAGCGGTTCATCCGCGCCCCGCTGGCCATGTCCTTTGCAATCTCGGCGATGGCGCGGGTCTGTGCACCGGTGGGCGCGTAGGGCAATGCGCCAAGCACGCGCTGCTGCAGGTGGCCATCCCCAACCGTCTTGCGCCCCGCCTTCCGCCGGTCCTTGGCGCGCGCAAGGGCAAGCGTCAGTTGATGGGCGAGCAATTCATCATAGGCCAGCCGCGCCCGCGCTGGCACCGCGGCAGAAAGGTCAGCCATGTCGTTCGGGGCATGCGCCTGTTGCAGCGCATCTGGAAAGTCTGGCCAGTTCTCTTGGTTTTTCTGATTGGGATCAATCCATTCGCCGACCTCTGGCACCCGCGACAATGCGGCCCGCGTGGCCTTATACATCAGCTTTTGCGTGATCCCGCTGGTCAGCGGATAGACCGGTTCAAACGTCGGAATATCGCCCGCCTCGGCCTCGGGCACGACGAAATCCGGGTGCACCATCTGGGGGATGCCGTCAAAGAGCTCTACCCGCCCCGACACCACGCGCCGTGACCCTTCGGGCATCTGTCGTTTCCAATAATCCCCGCGCGCGTGAAAGAAGACCACCTGAAAGGCGGTGGCGCTGTCTTCGACATGAATACGGTAGGCCCCGCCCTTGTTTGCAGGGGCCCGATGCGCGCCAACGGTGACCGCCACGGTAACAGTGGCGGGCAGGATCGCATCCTTCACACTGGGCTGCAGCCGTCGGTCGATGCCGGAATACGGCAGCGTAAACAACAGGTCCCGCGGGGCCATCACCCCAAGCTGGGCAAAGTTCTGCGCGGTCTTCGGCCCGACCCCTTCCAGCGTTTCGAGCTTGGCAAAGAGGGGGAAAAGCGCCTCGGGCCGGCCCGTCATGCGCCGTCGATCAGCGCAAGCCAGCCGTCCTCGTCCAATGTCTGAATGCCCAGATCCGCCGCTTTCTTGGCCTTGGAGCCAGCCCCCGGCCCCGCGACCAGAATATCGGTTTTCGCACTGACCGAGCCAGAGACCTTGGCACCCAAACGTTCGGCGCGCGCCTTCGCCTCGGCGCGGGTCATTTTTTCAAGCGTACCGGTGAAGACCACGGTTTTTCCCGCCACGGGGGACCCTTCGGTATCAGGGCGCGCCACATCCTGCACCGACAGTTCCGTTACCAGCCGGTCGATCGAGGCACGTTCGGCCTCTTGGGCAAAGGTGCTTACCAAGCTTTGCGCCATGACCTGACCGATGCCGTCCACACCGATCAGATCGTCCCAGGCGGGGCCAACCCCGGATTTTGCATGGCCCATTGCAGCCTCGAACGCGGTCCAGCTGCCGTAATGCTGCGCGATCAGGTTCGACGCCGCTTCGCCAACATGGCGGATGCCAAGCGCAAAAATCAGCCGCGACAGGGGAATTTTGCGTTTATCCTCAATGGCCTGAAACAGTTTATCGGCAGATTTCTCGCCCCAGCCCTCGCGGTTCTTGAGCTGCTGCATGCCGCTGCCATATCGCGCCTTTAGCGTGAAGATATCCGCCGGTTCCGCGATCCAGCCATCGGCATAGAATTGCTCGACCTGTTTCGCGCCCAGACCGTCAATATCAAAAGCCGCGCGTGATACGAAATGTTTCAGCTTTTCAACCGCTTGGGCAGGACAGATCAAACCCCCCGTACAGCGACGCACCGCGTCACCTTCCTCGCGGATGGCGTCGCTGCCACATTCCGGGCATGTCGTTGGATAGACATAGGCTCTAGCGTCCTCGGGTCGCTTGCCAAGGTCCACATCCGCGATCTTGGGGATCACGTCCCCCGCACGGTAGACCTGCACCCAGTCGCCGACGCGGATATCCTTGCCGTCGCGGATACGGGCCCCCTTACTGTCGAGCCCTTTGATATAATCCTCGTTATGGAGCGTCGCATTCGAGACAACGACGCCCCCCACGGTCACCGGCTTCAACCGCGCCACCGGCGACAGCGCGCCGGTGCGGCCGACCTGAATGGTGATATCCTCCAGCCGGGTCCAGGCTAGTTCTGCAGGGAATTTATGCGCAATTGCCCAACGGGGGGTGGTTGAGCGAAAGCCAAGCCGGTCTTGCAACGCCAGATCGTTCACCTTGTAGACGACGCCGTCGATATCATAGCCAAGCGTCGCGCGTTGCTCTTCGATCTTACGGTAATGCGCGATCATCTCTTGCGGACCATCGCAGAGCGTCGTCAACGGGTTGGTGTCAAACCCGAATGCCTTAAGCCGCTCTATCGCTTGAAACTGCGTTTCGGCCAGAGGCGCGGACAAGGCCCCCCAGGCATAGGCGAAAAACGCCAGCGGCCGTGCGCGGGTAATCTCGGGATCCAGCTGGCGCAAGGATCCGGCGGCGGCGTTGCGCGGATTAGCAAAGGTCTTGCCGCCATTGGCCGTCTGTCGGGCGTTCAGCGCATCAAAATCGTCGTGGCGCATATAGACTTCGCCTCGCACCTCAAGCAGCGCCGGTGCGCCCTCGATCCGCGTCGGAATGGTATCAATCGTGCGCGCATTGGCGGTGACGTTTTCCCCGACGGCACCATCCCCACGGGTCGCGGCCTGCACCAGATCCCCGTTTTCATAGCGCAGCGACAGCGACAGCCCGTCAATCTTGGGCTCTGCGGTGAAGGCCAGCGGCGTGCCGCTTGGCAGCCCCAGATATTTGCGGATGCGCGCATCGAAATCGACAACATCCTCATCCTCGAAGGCATTGCCCAAGGACAGCATCGCCACGTCATGCCGGACCTTGCCGAACCCTTCCGCCGGGGCGGCACCGACCTTGTCGCTGGGGCTATCAGCGCGTTTGAGGCCGGGAAACCGTTCCTCGATCGCCTGATTGCGACGTTTCAGGCGATCATATTCCGCGTCTGACAGGTCGGGCGCGTCCTGCGTGTGATAGGCCGCATTCGCCCGCCCCAACAGGTCAGCCAACCGCGCCAATTCGGCTTTGGCCTCCTCTTCGGAAAGCTCCTGAAGTGCGGTTTTATCAGTCACGGTAAGCCCCAGCCTGCTGTTTCAACTGGGGTCTAGATACGCAGGGAACTCCCCCGCGTCTAGAATATTTCCCTTGCCTTTGTGGCTAGCCGCCGACGGCCAATCTTTCCTGTTCGGGGTAGCCCATGGTGGCCGGATCGCGCAGTACATAGCCCCGGCCCCAGACCGTCTCGATGTAATTCTCGCCACCCGTGGCATTGCTAAGCTTTTTACGCAATTTGCAGATGAAAACATCGATAATCTTGAGCTCGGGTTCATCCATGCCGCCGTAAAGATGGTTCAGGAACATCTCTTTCGTCAGGGTCGACCCTTTGCGCAGGCTCAGCAGTTCGAACATCTGGTATTCCTTTCCGGTCAGATGCACGGGCTTATCCCCCACGGTCACCGACTTGGCGTCCAGATTGACCGACACGCGCCCGACGTTGATCACCGATTGCGAATGGCCCTTGGACCGCCGGATGATCGCATGGATCCGCGCCACCAGTTCTTCGCGGTGGAAAGGTTTGGTCAGATAGTCATCAGCACCAAAGCCGAACCCCTTGATCTTGTTTTCTGTGTCGTCAGAGCCGGAGAGGATCAGGATCGGCGTCTGGATCTTGCTCAGCCGTAATTGGCGCAAGACGTCATGCCCGTTCATATCCGGCAGATCCAGATCCAGCAGGATCAGATCGTAGTCATAGAGCTTTGCCAGATCGATGCCCTCTTCCCCCAAATCGGTGGTATAGGTGTTCAGATTGGCATGGGTCAGCATCAGTTCGATGCTTTTGGAGGTGGTTGGGTCATCTTCGACCAACAGTATTCGCATGTGTCTCACTCCGCTCAAATGGATTTGGTATAAAAGGCACCGTGAACAAAATAGTTTAACCACTCGTTAATAGTGCTCAACTTGTTAGGCGAGCAACTTAAAGTTGTCTATACTTTTGTAGCGCTGTGGCCCGCAAAGCCGCCTCCCCATGTTCAGAGACAGCGCGCACCCATTCGACAAATTCCGCCCGCCCCACACCATAGCGTTCTTCCGCATCCGCCTCAGTGATCAGCCCGTATAACACACCGCGCACCACCGCAGCCTTGCGCGATGCGACCCACCGGCGGGTATTGCGATCCGGCAGATCCGCAAGGCTAAAGCTGGACCCGTCGGGCAGGGTAACCGCCCTGGGTCGTTCGACCTTTTTCAAATACACTCGTTTTCCCCTTTTCACCCCTTACACATAAGACGCGCGCCCACTGTTCACGGCCCGTTCTTGATCCGGTGCAGGCTAGGTCGCCGCATGTTAACGACCCGTGAAGTCGCCCCTTGAGAGTACCGCTAATTTTCCTATATTAAGCCTCAAACCTCCCGGAGTATTCTCATGCCGCTTGATCGCACCCCGCCGCTCAATTCGTTGGGCTTTGCCAAAGCACCTGCCGACACCCGCGTCGTTGTGGCGATGTCGGGCGGTGTCGACAGTTCCGTGGTCGCCGCCATGCTGGCCGAGGAAGGCTATGACGTCGTCGGCGTCACCCTGCAGCTCTACGACCACGGTGCGGCACTGGCGCGCAAAGGGGCCTGCTGTGCGGGCATCGATATCCATGACGCGCGGCGTGTCGCGGAATCCATGGGGTTCCCGCATTACGTTTTGGATTATGAAAACGTGTTCAAGGACGCCGTGATTGACGAATTCGCCGATAGCTATCTGGGCGGGGCCACGCCCGTTCCCTGCATCCGCTGCAACGAACGGGTGAAGTTCAAGGATCTGCTGGAAACGGCCAAGGATCTGGATGCCGATTGCATGGCGACCGGTCACTATATCCAACGCAAGATGGGTCCCGACGGGGCCGAACTGCATTGCGCCGCCGATGCCAATCGTGATCAAAGCTACTTTCTGTTCTCGACCACGCCCGAACAGTTGGACTATCTGCGTTTCCCCCTTGGCCACCTGCCGTCAAAAAACGACACGCGGGCGCTGGCGGCGAAATACGGGCTGAGCGTGGCGGACAAGCCCGACAGTCAGGATATCTGCTTTGTTCCGAATGGCGACTACGCCTCGGTGATCCGCAAACTGCGCCCCGAAGCCGCCAACCCCGGCAATATCGTCGACACCGACGGCAATGTGCTGGCGCAGCATGACGGGGTGATCAACTACACCATCGGGCAGCGCCGTGGCCTTGGCATCGGCGGCTTGGCCGACCCGCTTTATGTGGTGAAACTTGATGCGGATAATGCGCAGGTCGTCGTGGGGCCGAAATCAATGCTGGCCACCCGAACCGTGCCCGTGAAAGAGATTAACTGGCTTGGTGACACCCCGCTCATGTCGCAAAGCGAATGGCCCATTGCTGTGCGCGTACGCTCTACCCGCCCTCCGACAGACGCGATCCTGCGTCCGATCTCGGATACCGAAGCCACGGTAGAGCTGCTCACCCCCGAGGAAGGGATCTCGCCGGGTCAGGCTTGCGTCTTCTACGACCCCGAAAGCACCCGCATCTTCGGCGGCGGCTGGATCCACAAAGGCTAACCCCTTCCAAATGGTTTAAAATCCCGAGGAGTTTGAGGGGCAGCGCCCCTCATATGGGGTCGTGAGTTTGAGGGGCAGCGCCCCTCATTTTACTCTATGGCCAGTCTCTAGACCTATAGCTTTGCCAATACCGCCCGCGCCGCGCGCAGGCCCGGGCTCTCGCCCCCCTTGCCGAGCCTCTCCATCGTCAGCGCCATCGCGTCCTTTTGATCCTCGGGATGCGCAAAAACATGCGCCAAACCGCCAGCGATCTTATCGGCGGTGCAATCGGGGCCCAGAAACTCCGGCACGACGCGGGTGTCGGACACAAGGTTCACCAAAGTCACCGTATCAATCAGCGCCATCGCTTTGATCAGACGGAAGCTGAGCCAGTTCATCCGGTAGGCGATCACCATCGGCAGCGATGCGGCGGCCAGTTCCAGCGACACCGTGCCAGAGGCCGCAAGTGCCACGTCCGCGGCGGCAAAAGCCGCCCGTTTCATCGCGGCACCTTCCTCCCTGCTGCCCGCACGCGGGTCCAGCACGATGGGGCGCACCGTCCAGCCCTGGGTCTGCGCAATCACCGCGTCTGCCACAGGACCAGCGGCGGGAATGACCACGCGCAGATCAGGATGTGTCCGGGCAAAACGGGCCACCGCATCGCCGAACACATCCGACAGACGCGCCACCTCTGACCGCCGCGATCCGGGCAGGACGAGCATCAGGGGGGCATCCCCGATCTCATGCGCTTGACGAAAGGCAGCGGCTTCGCGGTGTGTGGCGATCTTCTCTCCGACTACGGGATGGCCGACGAAATCGCAGGCCATGCCCTCGGCCTCCATCAGGGGCGGCTCGAAGGGGAAAAGCGCAAGCACATGATCGATATACCGCGCCATCTTTTTCGCGCGCCCGGGACGCCAGGCCCAGACCGTGGGCGCGACGTAATGAACCGTGCGAATATCCGACGCCGCCTTGACCCGCTTGGCCACGCGGAGCGAGAAATCGGGGCTGTCGATGGTGATCATCACATCGGGCCTTGCTTCAATCACGGCCTGCGCCGTCTCGTTGATCCGCGCCATCAAGGATTTGTATTTCGGCAGGATCTCGGCGATGCCCATGACAGACAGTTCGGACATATCAAAACGGCTGGTCAGCCCTTCGGCGGCCATATCCGTCCCGCCGATCCCGTCAAAGGTGATGTCGGAGCGCAGGGATTTCAGCCCTGCCATCAGCGCGCCCCCCAAACGGTCGCCCGAAGGTTCGCCCGCGATGATGAACACCTTCATGTCGCGGCCCTTGCCCATAGCACGAGGTAAAATTCATCCGCCAAGGCGACGCAGGCGTCTGGCTCCAGCAGAATGACAGACCCCGCCTCGATCACGACACCCGCCAGCCCTGCCGCATGGGCGCGGCGCAGGGTGTCGGGCCCGATGGTGGGCATATCGACAAGATGGCTTTGGCCCGGCTTCGGACCTTTAAACAGCACCGCGCTGGCCGCGCGCGCACGATCAGGCAGGGTCGACAGCAGGTGATCCGTGCCGCCAATCGCCTCGACCCCCATGACCTGCCCTTGCCCGACGACGCAGCATTGCCCCACATCCATCGGCGCAAGGCAGCGCACCAAGGCAGCACCGCGCGCGGCGTCATCGCGCATCTGCGCATCCGGCTGACGCTGGCTGAACACGCCTTCGGCCGCCATCAAGTCGGGCGCGAGGTCATGCGCGGCAACGACGGTCAGCCCCGCTGTCTGGAAAATATCGACCAAGGCGCGCAGGGCACCGTCGTCCCCCGCGGCAAGGGCTTTCTGGAAGACCGGCACCAAGGGCAGCGTTGCCGCATCCAGCTTGGACGGATCGAAGGACGGCCGTGCCACGGCACCGCAGAAACACACATGCGTCACGCCGCGCGCGGTCAGCTCGGCCAGCAAGGTGCCAAGCGTTTCAAGGCGGAACACCAGATCAGGCTCCAGCCCGACCGGTGTCGTCCCCTCGTAGGCGCAGATCAAAGGCGCATCGGCCAGCGCGCCGGCCACCCGTTGAGGCAGTCCGCCGCCCCCTGCGATCAGCGCCAGCATCAACCCGGTGTCAGAAAGTGACGGCCCGTGTCGGCCAGCACGAAGTCGACGATCTCGCGGACGTAGTCGCTGCCGGTTTCCTCGCCCAAACGGCGGGCGCGGTCGTGGAATGTCCCCTCTCCCTGCGCCAGCATCTGGAACGCCGCGCGAAGGGCCGTGATGTCGGCACGGGTGACACCGCGACGCTTGAGCCCGACGAGGTTAAGCCCGTCCAAGACCCCTCGGGGCGCTTGCACCAGACCGTAGGGGATCACGTCATTTGTTACCATCGTCACAGCGCCGATGATGGCCCCGCGACCGATGCGCACGAATTGATGGATACCGGCCAGCCCGCCGATCAGAACATCGTCTTCAATGATGCAGTGGCCCGCGACGGCGGCATTGTTCACCACAATCACCCGGTCGCCAAGAATGGCGTCATGGGCGATGTGACAGCCCGCCATAAACAGCCCGTCATCGCCGATCCTGGTCACGCCGCCACCGCCTTCGGTGCCGCCGTTCATGGTGACATGTTCGCGGATACGGTTGCGCTTCCCGATCTCAAGGCGGCTGGATTCCCCTTTGAACTTAAGGTCTTGGGGGATTTCACCGATCACCGCGAAGGAAAAGATCACCGTGCCTTCGCCGACTTCGGTGTCGCCGGTGACGATGGCGTGGGACTTCACCTCAACGTTGTCATGCAGCACGACCCGAGGGCCGATGACGCAGAACGGGCCGACCTTGGCAGAGGCCGCGATCTGCGCCCCTTCCTCGATCACGGCGCTTGGGTGGATGTTGCCCATCAGGACAGGTCCATCATCGCAGTAAATTCAACCTCGGCCGCCATTTCACCCTCGACCGACGCGACGCCGCCAAATTTCCAGACTTTGCCGCCGGGTTTGCCGCGCAGGGTGTTCAGCTCCATCCGGACGACGTCACCAGGAACGACCTTGCGGCGGAATTTGCATTTGTCGATGGCCATGAAATAGACCTTCATGTCCTTATCCGCCATTTCCAGCGTGACACCAACCATCACCGCAGCGGTCTGCGCCATCGCCTCTACGATGGTGACGCCGGGCATAATCGGCATGCCGGGGAAATGCCCCTGAAAATGCGGTTCGTTCATCGTGACATTCTTAATCCCGACAGCGCTTTGCGTGCCCTGAATATCGACCACTTTATCGACCAGCAAAAAGGGATAGCGGTGCGGAATGATCCGCTGGATCATCTGGATATCGGCACTTGGCAGGGTGTCAGTCATTGCATGTCCTGTCTGTTAAAAGCTGTATGCTGGCTACCAATTCTGGCCGCCATGGGCAAGCGGGGGGATCAGTTCTTGCCGCTGCCGACCGACGCATCAAGCCGCTCTATGGCTTCGTCGGTGATGTCGATGGCGTTGGCGCTGACGAAGACCGACCGGCGTTCAAGGATCACGGCCGCCCCGGCTTCACGCATCATCTGTTCCAACACAGGGCCCGCAGCGGCCAGAAACACCTGGCGCTCTTTCTCGACCAATTCGTTCAACGCCCGCCCCTTTGCCGCTTGCGCCGCGCGGGTTTTCTGCACCTTTTCGTCAAAGGCATCCGCCAGCCCGCTAAAGGCTTCGGGGCTGAGCTTGCTGCGCTGATCGGTGAGCTTGCGCTCCTCGGCCTTCAAATCCGCTTCAATCAGGCGGTTTTCGGCAGATATTTCAGCGCTTTGGGTTTCCACGTCATCCGCCACCCGCAGACCAAAGGCGCTTTCATTGAACACACGATCTGAATCGATGGTCAGGATCGGGCTTTGCACCACCCGCCGTTCAGACTGCTGTTGTGCAAAAACCGGCACCGCCGCAAGGGGCAGTACCGGCAGAAGGCAAATCAAGAGTGCCCGCAGTTTCATAACGGCCTCAGAAATCGGTCCGCAGGGTCACTTCAAACTTCTGCTCTTCGTCAAAGTCCTCTTTTTTCAAGGCTTTAGAGACGTTGAACTGCAAAGGACCAACAGGCGTATCCCAGAAGAGCGAGACACCGATCACGTGGCGGAACGAACCGGATTCACCAACGATAGACGAGCCCAGAGGGATCTCTACATCGTCGAGGTTCCAGACGTTGCCGACATCATAGAAGACGCCGCCGCTGATGCCGTACTCTTCGGGCAGGCCCAGCGGGAATTCCGCCTCAAGACTACCAACCACAAAGAGGTTACCCCCAAGGGAGTCGTCAGACCCGTTGCTTTGATCGCGCGGACCGATGCCGCCGGTTTCAAAGCCGCGCATGATCGACGGGCCGATCAAGAAGCGGTCGGAAACGCGGTTGTTGCCTTCGCTCCATGCCAATGCCCCACCTTGCAAGGTGGCACGCAGGGTAACTTCCTCGTTGAAGATACGCTTTTCGCCGATGGCTTTGGCGGTGGTTTTCACGAACTTGGTGTCCCCCCCTAGACCTGCGAAATCCTGCCCGAATTGCAGCAGCACACCCGATGTCGGGTCAAGGCCGGCGCGGCGGGTGTCGTAGCTGTAGTTATACCCGATCGAAGAGGTCACCTGACGGCCTGCGGCGATGTCATTTGCGACGACAAAACCGGTTGTGGTATCGTCCCGCTCCGACATCTCAAGGTCGTCATAGGTATAGTTGAGGCTCAACCGTCCGTTTTCGCTGACAGGGAACGACAGGGTCGGCTGGAAGACGATACGTTCGGTATCGAAGGAGTTATAGGACGAGCTTGTTTCGGCATAATCAAGGTTCAGCCCGAACGCCACATCACGCCCCAAGAGGCTCGGCTCGATAAAGTTGAAGCCATAGCGCTGTGCATCTTCAGCCGTGCTGACCGTCAGCTTGAGCTTCTGGCCGCGTCCCAGGAAGTTATCCTCGGCGAAGCTGACCGCGACGCCGATCCCGTCACTGGACGAGAACGACCCACCGAAGTTGAGCGAGCCTGTCGGCTGTTCCACAACATTCACGTCGACGACGACCTGCTCGGGGGAAGACCCCTCGCGGGCATTGACTTCGGCGCTTTCAAAATAACCAAGGGCGCGGATGCGCTCGGCGCTTTCACGGATCTCGCGCGGGTTGAACGGGTCACCCTCTACGCTGTCAAACTGGCGGCGTACAACGCGGTCAAGCGTGGTGGTGTTACCTTCGATGTCGATCCGTTCGACAAAGACACGTGGACCACGAGAGATACGATATTCGACGTTCAGCGTCAGGTCGCGATCATTGCGCGTGACAACCGGTTCTACCCGCAGAAAATCAACGCCGTCACGGATGGCTTTGCGTTCCATCCGGGCGATATCCGTCTCGACCAGCGACGGTGAATAGACGGCACCGGATTTGGTCTTGATTACGCCACGATAATCTTCGGCGTTCACCCCGTTGATGGTCGAGGTCACGGTCAGTTCGCCGAACTTGAACTGTTGCCCCTCTTGCACGTTGAACTGCACAAAATAGCCGTCGCGTTCTTCGGTCAGCTGAGCGTTCGCCGCCGAAATGCGCATGTCGACATACCCGCGCGACAGGTAGAAATCGCGCAGCATCTGCTGGTCGGCCTCGATGCGTTCGGGCACAAAAGTGTCGCGTTTGATCAGTCGGCGGAACAGGCCCGCTTGCTTGGTCCCCAGAACGCGGCGCAGACGACGGTCCGAATATTGGCGGTTGCCGACAAAGCTCAGGCGTTCAATCTCGACGTTGTCGCCTTCGAAGACTTCAAACACCAGATCAACGCGGTTCTGGTCGCGGCGGATGACCTTGGGCTGGACGCGGGCGGCGATACGGCCGTCGTTGCTATAGGCCTGCGCGATGGCATTGGCGTCTTTTTCGGCTTGGGTCGGGTTAAAGACGCGGCGTTCGTCTGAATCAACGACCGAAGCCAGCGCTTCGTCGTCGATGCGCGCGTTGCCTTCAAAGCTGATGCGGTTGATCGTGGGGAATTCTACGACCGTGATCACCAATGTCCCGCCGCGCGGTTCAAGTGCGACGCTTTCGAACAGGCCGGACGCCTGAAGGTTCTGGTAAGCATCGTTCAATTCGCCCGCGCTGATCGCCCGACCACGTGCGATTCCTGCGCGGCTTAGGATGGCGCTGTCGCCGATCCGTTCGTTGCCGTCGATCTGAACTGTGTTGAATTGATAGCTTTGCGCGTCAGCATGTGGCGCTGGAACCAGCCAAGCGACTGATAACATTACGCAAAAAGAAGCGCTGCGCAAGGATTTCGCAAAAGGAGTGAAAACCGCTGTTTCGGTGGGCTTATTCCACCTGTCGTTGTGCATCATTTGCCCTACCCGCTGTCAAAAAACTCTTTCGTCCTGACTAGACAGGTTAGCGGCCTTTGTCAAAACGAAGAGACCGCCATACACCTATATAGTGTGTATGACGGCCAGTTGGATCACGATAGAGTGCGGGAGGGCACTTGGGTAGGGAGAGAGAACGGCGTTATGCGCCGATCCACGCGCCGGCGGTCAGCGCGATGATCAGGAAGCCGAAGTACAAAGCGCGGTCCCAGTTCAGATCAACCAAAAGGCTCAAACCGCGATAACTTGTCTTGAACGTCTGCATACTCGTATCCTTTGTAACTTGGATCGAATATCGCAGGCGATTGCGGCGCTCGTTTGACCAATTAAGGCAGCAATAAGACTTTTGTAACTTTTTACCCCCCTTTAGGCGGCAAAATATCGCCTAAGGGCAAAATAAATCGTTACCCAAGGCAAAGACCATTAACCCCAGTAACAAGGTCAGACCAATGGTCATCAGGATGCGCAACGCGCCATCGCTGGGTGGTTTGCCGGTCACGGCTTCATAGGCGTAGAACACCAGATGCCCGCCATCCAACGCCGGAATCGGGAAGAGGTTCAGCAGACCGACCGCCGTCGACAGCACCGCGATAAAGTAGATGAAGCTTTGCGCACCCTGCGACGCCATCGCGCCAGAGGTTTGCGCGATCCCCACCGGGCCGCTCAGGTTACAGGTGCTGATATTGCCGACGATCATATGCTTGAGACCCGACAGCGACCCGCTGATGATCCGGCCTGTGTTCTCTACCCCACCCCAGAGCGCTGTCAGCACGCCAGGGTTCGTGGTGGCGGTGTCAAAGGCGGTGCCGCCCACGATGCCAATGCGCATCTGAGACTTAAAGCTGCCGTCCGGCTGCGGTTCGTCCGTCACTTTGGGGCGCAGGGTGATGTCCAGCATTTGCCCGTCGCGCCAGATATCAAGTTCAAGCGGCGTGCCTTCAGACGCTTCAACAGCGGTCTTCAACTGGCGGAAGGCGAAAATCTCTGCCCCGTCAACCGAGGTGATCACATCGCCGCTTTTCAGACCGGCCTCATAGGCCGCCGATTGCGGCATCACCTGCTTGACCAGCGATGGCATGACATAAGGCCCATCCACGGTCACGACCTCCCCGCCACGGTTCACCTCATAGGGCAGCGGCTGGTCCAGCGGGATGCTGGCGAAAGCATCGGCATAGGCGGTGGCATCGGACACCGGCGGCAGGGTCACCCCGCCGATAGAGACGATCTCGTCCCCTTCCACCAGTTCATTCTGTTCAAACGGCAGCGGGTGCAATTCCCCGACGGTCATCGGATCACGCGGAACACCGACCGACAGGCCGATGGCCGCGAAGACCAGAATGGACAAGGCAAAGTTGAACACCGGCCCCGCAGCGACTGTGGCCGCACGCGCCCATAGCGGCGCACCATGCATGGTGGCCCGCAACCGCTTGGGGTCCGCCTCGGCCGCTTCCATCGCGGCCACATCCTTGCCCGAGGCCGCATCCGCATCGCCCGCGAATTTCACGTAGCCGCCAAAGGGCAGCGCGGCGATCTGCCACTTGGTGCCGCGTTTGTCGTAGCGGCTGTAGATCACAGGGCCAAACCCGAGAGAGAAGACATCGGCATGGATGCCGGACCAGCGTCCGACGATATAATGACCGTATTCATGGATCGCGACGATCACCGACAGGGCAATCACAAAAGCCAGAAGCGTCCAGATCAGCCCGCCAAACTGCGGGATCAATGCCATAATATCCAAAACTCTACCCTGCCCTCTTTGTTATTTCGTCCCATGCGGCCTGCCTTGCCAGATGGTCCACCTGTGCGACGTTATCAAGTGTGATGGCCGCATCGATCACCCCATTGTCAGGGAAAAGCGCTTCCATCGTGTCTTCGACGATCTCTGCCATCTGGGGAAAGCGCAGCTTGCCGCCGATAAACCCGTCCAGCGCGACCTCTTTTGCGGCGTTGAACACCGCACCGGCCATGCCACCACGCGCCATCACCTCGCGCGCGAGGCGCAGGGCGGGCCAACGGATGTCATCGGGGGCGCGGAAGTCAAAACTGCCGATCTTTGCCAGATCCAGCCGCTCTACCGGCAAATGGGTACGGTCGGGGTGATGCAGGGCAAAGCCGATGGCGTGGCGCATGTCGGGCGGGCCGATATGCGCCATCAAGGCACCATCGTTGAACCCCACCAGCGCATGGATCATCGACTGCGGATGCACCAACACCTCGATCTGGTCGGGATCCACGCGAAAATATTCACGCGTTTCAATGACTTCCATCGCCTTGTTGAACATCGACGCGCTGTCAATGGTGATGCGCTGGCCCATGTCCCAGTTCGGATGGCTCGACGCCTGCTCTAGCGTGGCATCGGCAAGCTTTTCCAGCGGCCAATCGCGAAACGCCCCGCCGCTGGCGGTGATGATGATCCGTTCCACCGCCGAGATATCCTCGCCGATCAGGGCCTGAAACACGGCGGAATGTTCGCTATCGACCGGTAGCATGGTGGCCTCATGTGCCGCGGCTGTGTCCAGCATCAGTTGACCGGCGCAGACCAACGACTCTTTATTCGCAAGGGCCAGCGTCGCGCCTTGTTTCAACGCCTCCACCCCCGGTGCCAGACCCGCGGCCCCGATGATGGCGGACATGACCCAATCGGCGGGGCGTGCGGCGGCTTCGTTGATGGCTTGTGTTCCGGCGGCGGCCTCTACCCCCGTGCCTGATAGCGCGTCGCGCAGGTCGTCCAGCAGATGCTCATGGGCCGTGACGGCAAGCTGCGCGTTCAACCGCTGCGCATCTTCTGCCAGTTGCGCGATATTGCTGGCACCGGTCAACGCGACGACATCATAGGCGTCGGGCGCGCGCGCGATCAGATCAATGGTGTTCTGCCCGATAGAGCCCGTGGCCCCGAAAATACTGACTTTCTTCATGGGGTGAAGATCAGCTTAGCGCGGGGGTGATGGTCAGGAAACGACCAATGATCAGCAGGAACAGCGCCGCCCCCAGCATACCGTCGAACCGATCCAGCAAGCCGCCATGACCGGGGATCAAGTTTGAGCTGTCCTTGACCCCCAAGCGACGCTTCATCCCGGATTCCGCCATATCACCCATCTGTGACGCCATCGACATGGCGACAGAGACACCGACCAGCTGCAAGCCCACACCGGTGTTGATCGAGAACAGGAAACCGACAGCCGCGGCCCCGATCCAGCCCGCCGCCGTGCCGGACCATGTTTTCTTGGGGCTGACCTTGGGCCAGAACTTCGGGCCACCGATGGCACGTCCGGCGAAATAGCCAACGACATCGGTGATCACCACAACCAGCACCAACCACATCAGCCAGCCAAAGCCGAAATCATCGCGGACCTGCGTTAGCCCGAAACCGGCCAGCATGATCATCACGGTGAAACACATGAAAATGGTGCGGTGCTTTTCCAACTGGCCAAAGCCCACCAACGCGGGGGCCAGCAGCACCGGCAGGGCAAAGCCCACGGGCAGGTAGATCGCGGCGAGCGTCGCCGCGCCCACCAGCAAGCCCATCTGCATCCGCGCACCACGGTTTGACGGGTTCAACATCCCCACCAGTTCCCACGCCATGACGCCGCAAATGATCGCGACAAGAACGTGGAACACGGGCCCGCCCAGATAGATACCACCCAGACCGACCACGATCATCGCCAGCGCCGAACCGACGCGCGCCGTGAGGTCGGACCAGCGTTCCGAAGAAGGTGTCATAGTGCTTTCCTTTCGTCGTACGATCAGGAGGACACGGCACCAAAGCGCCGGTCGCGATTGCCAAAGGCCGCACAAAGATTGCCGAACTCGGCCTTGGTGAAGTCGGGCCAGAGCGTATCAATGAATTCATATTCGGCATAGGCTGATTGCCACAGCAGAAAGTTCGATATCCGCGCCTCGCCACTGGTGCGGATCACCAGATCGGGGTCCGGCAGAACATGGGTATCCAGATAGCGCGGCAGGGTTTCTTCGTCGACGTCATCAGGGCTGAGCAGACCCGCTGCAACGTCCTGCGCCAGCCGCTGGGTCGCGCGCGCGACCTCGTCGCGACCGCCGTAGTTCAACGCAATCGTCAGATGGGTACGGGTATTTTCCGCCGTCTCTGCCTCTAGCACATTCATCAGCTTGACCAGTTTCGCATCCAGCCGGACACGGTCACCGATAAATCGGACGCGCACGCCCTTGGCTTTCAGCGCCTTGGTCTCTTTGGTGATATAGCGGCGGAACAGGCTCATGAGTCCTGCCACCTCGACCTGAGTACGTTTCCAGTTCTCGGTCGAGAAGGCAAAGATCGTCAGATATTCGACGCCGAAATCGGGGCATGCCTCGACGATCTCGCGCACACGTTTGGCACCGGCGTGATGCCCGAACAGACGCGGACGCCCCCGCTGGGTCGCCCAACGGCCGTTTCCGTCCATGATGATCGCAACATGGCGCGGTGCCCCTGGGACAAGCTGGAAGGTCTGGTCGGTCGCAGCAGGCATCATCTATCCTTATCGAACTGCAGGCCGATGCGCGGACCTTGGGGTCGCGCGCATCGAGTAAGGTACTTAAACCTGCATGATCTCGGCTTGTTTGCTTTCAAGCTGCTCGTCGATCTGGGCGATGAACTTGTTGGTCATGTCCTGAACCTCACCCTCCCAGACTTTCTGATCGTCTTCCGACATGCCGTCGGCCTTGGCTTTCTTGATCTGGTCCATACCGTCGCGGCGCACGTTGCGGATCGATACACGGGCGCTCTCGGCATATTGCCCCGCGACCTTGGTCAGCTGGGTGCGGCGTTCCTCGTTCAGCTCGGGGATCGGCAACATGATGATCGTGCCGTTCAACTGCGGGTTGATACCCAGACCGGATTCACGGATCGCCTTTTCGACCTTGCCGACCAGCGCCTTGTCCCAGACGTTGATGGTGACCATGCGTGGCTCGGGCACGTTGACGGTGCCCACCTGGTTGATCGGCGTGCTGCTGCCATAGGCGTCGACCATCACAGGCTCCAGCATAGAAGCGGACGCGCGGCCTGTGCGCAAAGAGGCAAATTCGGTGCGCAACGATGCGATTGCGCCGTTCATGCGCCGCTCAAGATCGTCTGTGTCCAGCATAAAATCGTCTGACATGATGTCCCCGGTGGTTTTGTAACTATCTAGATTTGAACCGATATAACGCGATCAGGCCCCCCTTGTATAGGGAGCCCCGCATCTATCGTAGGTTGGGGCCTAGCCCTGAACCCGTGTGTATGTGCCCTCGCCCGCGAGAATCCCCTTGAAGCCGCCCGGCTCGTCCAGAGAGAAGACGATGATCGGCAGGTTGTTGTCGCGCGCCAAGGCGATGGCAGAGGCATCCATGACCCCCAAGCGCTTTTGCAGCACGTCGTCATAGCTGACGGCATCATAGCGGACCGCATCGTCGAATTTGGCGGGGTCTTTGTCATAGACACCATCGACCTTGGTGCCCTTGAAGATCGCTTCGCAGGCCATTTCATTGGCGCGCAGCGTCGCGGCGGTATCAGTGGTGAAATACGGGTTGCCGGTGCCCGCGGCAAAGATGCACACGCGCTTTTTCTCAAGGTGGCGCACGGCGCGGCGGCGAATATAGGGTTCGGCGACCTCGTTCATTGTGATCGCGGAAATCACCCGCGTGTGGATGCCCAGTTCCTCCAGCGCGGATTGCATCGCCAGCGCGTTCATCACGGTGGCCAGCATCCCCATATAGTCAGCGGTGGTGCGTTCCATCCCTTGGGCCGATCCTTGCAGCCCGCGGAAGATATTGCCGCCCCCGATGACCATGCAGATTTCGACGCCAAGATCGTGAACCGATTTGACCTCGTTCGCGATGCGTTGCACGGTTGGCGGGTTCAGCCCGAACCCCTGATCGCCCATCAATGCTTCGCCTGAAATCTTCAGCATGACCCGGTTGAATGTTACTTTTGACTGGCTCTCGGGCATGGGCGCACCTTTCAGGGTGTGGGAGGGGTTTTCATTGCGCCGTAAAATGTCGCAAATAGCGCAAACATTCAATGCTCCGTCAGAGGTTCACGCAAAGAAATGCCAGATGCCCCGCTGTCCCGCGTCTCTGACGTGGTTTCCTCTATCGACGCTACTGCGCCTGTCCTGATTGCGGGGCCCACGGCCTCGGGTAAATCGGCGCTGGCGCTGGCGATTGCGCAGGCTCAGGGCGGGGTGATTGTGAATGCGGATGCCAGTCAGGTCTACGGCTGCTGGCGCGTGATCTCGGCCCGCCCCCCGGCCGAGGAAGAGGCCTTGGCACCGCATCTGATGTACGGCCATGTCGCAGCACACGACCCCTATTCGGTCGGCCACTGGCTGCGCGAGGTGACCGAGGTGCTGCGCCAGCCCGCACGCCCGATTATTGTCGGTGGCACGGGGCTTTATTTCGCGGCGCTGACCAAGGGGCTGGTGGACATTCCCCCGACCCCCGATGCGGTGCGCGCCGCGGGCAATACCATGCCCCGCGCGGCGATGATCGACGCGCTTGATGCAGAGACGGCGCGCCGCATCGATCTTTATAACCCCATGCGCGTCCAGCGTGCGTGGGAGGTGCAGCAAGCCACAGGGCGCGGGCTGGCCGCGTGGCAAGATGATACGCCGCCCCCCATCCTGCCGATGGGTCGCTGTCAGCCTGTCGCCGTTGCCGCGTCAAAGGACTGGCTGAACGACAGGATCATCCGTCGCTTTGACCAGATGCTGGACCAAGGCGCGCTGGACGAAGTTGCCGCCGTGCGCCCCGATTATGACCCCGCCCTGCCCGCGCACCGTGCCATCGGCGTACCCGAGCTGATGCGCTACCTTGACGGCGTAACACCGCTTGACGTGGCGCGACAGGATGCCATCATCGCGACACGGCAGTATGCCAAACGGCAGCGCACGTGGATGCGCAAGAACACCGCCGATTGGCTGCAATATGTGCCGGGCTAGCACGCAGTCGCCAAAACGGCGGAATTATCTTTTACTGCCTTTATCTTTCCGTATCTCTGTATAACGATAGTGTTTACTTGTCTTTTGCTGATAGGGTCATGCAATGACAGAGAACACGATCGAATTGCTGACGCTGGCGCAACTGTCGCAAGGGCAGGACTGGCGCGTGCAGCTTTGTCATGACCGGCCTGTGCATATGCTGATCTGGATCACCCGCGGTCAGGGGTTGCTGCAGCTTGACGGCCAGCGGCGCGGCTTGGGGGCGCATAACGCGGTGTTTATCCCTGCCCGTGCGCTCTTTGCCCTTGATATGGGGCGGCAGGGCATCGGGCAAGCGGTGGTGATCCCCGACGGCACCGAGCTGCGCCTGCCCCAAATGCCGCGCCACCTGCGTATTCGGGATGTGCAGGCCCAGACCGAACTGACCGGCCTGATCGAAGCCGCGCAGCGCGAACAACAGGCCAAGCGCCCGCTGTATCATGACGCGTTAGAGGGGCACGCGGCGCTGATGTCGGTCTGGCTGCGGCGCCAGATCATGCAGGACGAACATGTCCCCAACCGGCGCAACGCCGCCGCACGGCTCAGCGCGCGGTTCTGCCAGATGGTCTGTGAACACTACAGCAGCGGCGCGCCGATGGCGCAATACGCCGAAAGCCTGGAGGTCACGCCGACGCATCTGTCACGGGCCGTAAAATCTGCCACCGGCAAGACTGCAGCGGATATCCTGACCGAACGGGTGGTGCATGAGGCACGGCATCTGCTTGGCACGACAGAGCATTCCGCACAGGATATCGCGCGTCACCTTGGCTTTGGCTCTGCCGCCTATTTCACACGGTTCATGCAGCAACACACGGGCCTCACACCCTCGCGTCTGCGGGCAACTGCGGCCTGACGCGTCAGGGCCGGTGGCCGCAAGGACGCTCGGGTTAGCGCCCTTTTCCAAAGTACCGAGTTGACCTGCCACCGCGACCTGTGGCTGACTGGTACTCAAGAAAAACACATCCGCACCGCCCATGTCATGGTGGAAAGCGGACAATAAGGGAGCCGCGCAGCGCGCAACGTATCGGCAAAAGCCGGACCGCGCTGCGACAAATTCAAACGCAGCCGCGCGCCTTCGAGGTGTCGCCGTACCGCCGCGCAACAGGGTCATCACATGGGTATTTTCATATTGCGCCGTTTGGGCGTGATGGTGGTAACAGCGCTATGCCTGACCTTTATCGTGTTCTGGCTGACCAACCTCTATCCGAACCTCGAAAAGCTCGCCAAGACCCAAGGCAACTTCCGCATGTCGGACGAAGCGGTCGCAAGCTATCTGGGGGATCGCGGCTATCTTGACCCGCTGCCGGTCAAATTCGGCCAATGGCTGGGCGTCATGCCCGGATGGGTGACGCAAGAGGATGACGGCACCAGTTTCGGGCGCTGCTTTACCAAGGACACGCCCGAGGGCGACCGCCGCCGCTTTTGCGGTATCTTGCAAGGGGATTGGGGATTTTCGACTGTTTTCCAAGAGGATGTCGGCCCCACCGTCCTGACGCGATTGGCGCTGACGGGCAAGCTGATGGGCTGCGTGATCCTGCTGATGGTGCCGATGGCGCTGATTGTGGGCGTGCTGGCAGGGATGCGCGAAGGGTCGCGGACGGACCGGACCCTGTCGACCTTTTCAATCCTCACAACCGCGACGCCTGAATATGTGTCTGGTGTCGTGTTCATCGCCCTGCTCGCCTCCTCGCGATTTGGGTTGTCACCCCTGCTGGCCGACTGGGGCTGGATCGACAGCAAAACGCTGTTTCTGGGCTCCGCCGCCAGCGCGATGAAAGACGCGAGCTTCTGGAATTTCTTTTTGCCGGTGCTCACCATCTCGCTTTACGGGATGGGCTATATCGCGCGCATGACCCGTGCCTCGATGACCGAGGTGATGACCGCGCAATACATCCGCACGGCGCGGCTGAAGGGGGTGAGCTTTGGCAACATCGTCCTGAAACACGCCCTGCGCAATGCACTGATCGCGCCGTTCACGGTGATCATGCTGCAAATCCCCTGGCTTCTGAACGGAGTCGTCATCGTCGAGACCCTCTTTAACTACAAGGGTTTCGGCTGGCTGCTGGTCCGCGCCGCGTCGAATAATGACATCGAGTTGTTGCTGGCCGTGTCGGTCGTGTCGGTGATCGTGGTGCTGACAACGCAGCTGATCTCGGACATCGGCTATGTCGTGCTGAACCCGCGCATCCGGATCACCTGAGGAGACAATGCAGATGGACCCCTTGACATGGACAGGTGCGCTGGACTGGATGAACCCATTGCTGGGGGGCGCGGTGTTGGTCGTGCTGCTTGGCATCGCGATGCAGATGGTCTGGCCCCTGCTTCCCATTTCCCCTGCGGGAGCGCGCCGCTTGGGGCAGATCACCACCGCGGGGATCGCGGCGGCGACGGCATTGCTGATGGTCTATGTCGTCGGGGGCGTTTTCATGGGTGCCGAGGCCGGCATCTTTGGCGGCATGGCGCAACGTCTGCTGCCGGTCTGGATTGCGCTGATCGTGACCTTTGCCCTGTCGATCGCCTTCAAACGCCGGCTGGGGCTTTATGGCAAATTGTTTGACAGCACCGTTGGCATGATCGGCTTTGGGCTGGTGATGTTCTGGGTCTATACGGGGCTGTTCGGCGGGGTGTTCGACATGATCGTGACCCATGATAGCCTCAGCCAGACCTCGGGCATGAAGAACAAGCTTCCCGGCACACCACTGGCCCGTGCCGAGGATGGCGACTACCCGTGGTTCCTGCTGGGCGGCGATAACCTTGCCCGCGATGTGTTCAGCCGACTGATCAAGGGGGCCTGGGTGGTGATCCAGATCGCGCCGATGGCGACGGTCTTTGCCTTTATGGTGGGGATCACGCTGGGGCTGCCTGCGGGCTACTATGGCGGTAAACTGGACGTATTCCTGAGCTTTCTAGCCAATCTGATCCTCGCCTTTCCGGTGATCTTGATCTTTTATCTTCTGGTCACCCCCGAAATCGTGCTGACCGGACTGCCGAATTACATGGCAATTGTGCTGTTCATCTTTCCGCTAGTGTTCCTTGGGGTGCTGCTCAACACTCGTCTGCGCACGCAGCCAGGCACCCGCACGCCGGTGCTGGTCGTGGTACTGGGGCTGGTGGGCTGGCTTTACCTCGCGATGATCTCGGACGATGGGGCGTTGGTGCGCACCCAGACCTACGAGATCCCGGGCCTGCCCGCGTTTCTGGATTTCCTCGACATCGGGCCGGGGTTGCTGGTGGTCTTTGTCGCGGTGGTTTTCGTCAATGCGCCCACAGTATTCCGGATCGTGCGCGGGCTCGCACTGGACATCAAGACACGCGACTACGTGGCGGCCGCGCAGACCCGCGGCGAAGGACCGTGGTACATCATGCTATGGGAGATCCTGCCCAATGCCCGCGGCCCCCTGATCGTCGATTTCTGCCTGCGCATCGGCTATACCACGATCCTGCTTGGCACGCTGGGGTTCTTTGGGCTGGGACTGGAATCCGAAAGCCCCGATTGGGGCACCACGATCAACGCAGGGCGGCGCCTGCTGGCGCTCTACCCCCATGCGGCAATCGCGCCGGCGCTGGCTTTGCTCAGCCTTGTGCTGGGGTTGAACCTGCTCGCGGATGGGCTGCGCGAAGAGAGTTTGCGGGATTGATTTGGGATGGCCGCCGCCGGGGGCCAGCCCCCGCACCCCCGGAGTTTACTTGGCAAAATGAAGTATATGGTTGCGGTTGAAGGTAAGGGAGTTGGACATGGGCGAGGCATATGACGGGCCAATTCTGGAGATCGACGGGCTGTCGATCTCTTTCTTCACACGGCTGCGCGAAATTCCGGCGGTGATGGATTTCTCTGTCTCGGTCAAACCGGGCGAGGCTGTGGGGCTGGTTGGTGAATCCGGTTGTGGTAAATCAACGGTCGCCTTGGGTGTGATGCAGGACCTTGGGGTGAACGGGCGTGTCGTGGGCGGGTCCATCAAGTTCAAGGGGCGCGATCTGTCCCAGATGAGCGCCGCTGAGTTGCGTCAGATCAGGGGCAGCGAAATCGCGATGATCTATCAAGAGCCTATGGCCTCTTTGAACCCCGCCATGCGGATCGGGCAGCAGTTGATGGAAGTGCCGATGATCCACGGTGGCATGTCGAAACGCGAGGCCCATGCCCGCGCCTTGCAACTGGTGACCGACGTCAAGCTGCCGGACCCCGAACGTATCCTCAAGGCCTATCCGCACCAACTGTCAGGCGGGCAACAGCAGCGTATCGTCATCGCTATGGCCCTGATGTCAGAGCCGTCCTTGCTGATCCTGGACGAGCCCACCACAGCATTGGATGTCACGGTCGAGGCGGTGATCATTGATCTGGTCAAAGATCTGGGGCGCAAATACGGCACCTCTATGCTGTTCATCAGCCACAACCTCGGGCTGGTGCTGGACACCTGCGATCGCATCTGTGTCATGTACTCAGGCGAGGCGGTCGAGCGCGGGTCGATTGCGGATGTGTTCGACGGCATGCGCCATCCCTATACACAGGCTCTGTTCCGGTCGATCCCGCTGCCCGGAGCCGACAAGACCGCGCGCCCGCTGGTCGCTATCCCCGGCAATTTCCCCCTGCCCCATGAACGCCCCGAGGGCTGCAACTTTGGCCCGCGCTGTGACTACTTTGTCGCGGGGCGCTGCGATCAGGGTGCCATTCCGATGCTGGATGTGCCCGAAAACACGCGACACGCGACACGCTGTATCCGCCACGATGAAATCGACTGGTCCGCGCCGATGGCGCATGCGGCGACCAAGTCGAAGGGCGAGGTTGGCGACGTCGTTCTGAAAATGGACAAGCTCAAGAAATACTATCAGGTGGCGGCGCATTCCATGTTTGGCGGCACCGGTACCAAAGTGGTTAAAGCAAACGAAGAGCTGAGCTTTGAAGCGCGCGCGGGTGAAACCCTTGCCATCGTGGGGGAATCCGGTTGCGGCAAGTCCACTTTTGCCAAGGTTCTCATGGGGCTGGAGACGGCCACAGCCGGTCATCTGCTGCTGGATGGCCGTGATATCGGTACCACCGCGATCGAGGATCGGGGGACACAGACCGTCGCTGATATCCAGATGGTGTTCCAGAACCCTTTCGACACATTGAACCCGTCAATGACCGTGGGCCGCCAGATCATCCGCGCGCTTGAAGTGTTTGGCGTGGGCACATCCGCGCGCGACCGTAAGGCGCGCATGCTGGAGCTGCTGGATCTGGTCAAACTGCCGCGGGAATTCGCCTGCCGCATGCCGCGCCAACTGTCGGGCGGGCAGAAACAACGCGTGGGGATTGCCCGTGCCTTTGCCGGAGACGCGCGGATTGTGGTGGCGGATGAACCCGTTTCGGCGCTTGATGTCTCGGTTCAGGCGGCGGTTACGGATCTTTTGATGGAGATCCAGCAGGCGCAACAGACCTGTCTGTTGTTCATCAGCCATGACCTGAGCATCGTGCGATACCTTAGCGACCGGGTGATGGTGATGTATCTGGGTCATGTGGTCGAGTTGGGCACCACGGATCAGGTGTTCTCTCCGCCCTATCACCCCTATACCGAAGCGCTGCTTTCGGCAGTGCCGATTGCCGACACGCGGGTGAAGAAAAAACATATTGTACTGGAAGGCGATGTCCCCTCGGCGATGAACCCGCCGCCCGGTTGCCCCTTTCAGACGCGCTGCCGATGGAAATCTCAGCTGCCGGGAAATCTATGCGAGACGCAGGTACCAGAGCTGCGGGCGCTGGAGGCGGGGCATACGGTGAAATGTCATCTGGATGACGCGCAGCTTGCGGCGATGGAGCCGGTGATCGAGATGGACGTTACGGCGCGCTGAACCCTTCGCTACGCATCAAAAAACGGCCATCGCATGTGCGATGGCCGCTTCTGCCTGATCGAGGCAGGGTGGCTTATTTGCTGACGCCGCTACCTGCGGTGTTCAGATTGCCGACCTGTTCGGCCACCTCATCGGCAAAACCGTTGATCATGACTTCGTAGAACACACCCTCGGTCGGGGACACGGCGACATAGCCCTCGGGCACGACCTGATCGACCGAATAGGCGGCGACATTCACAGGGAAGCTGCGTGCGCCGATCGATTCATTGGGCGATGTGATGTCGACCACACCTTCAATCTCGTTAAATTCCTGGCTATCGCTCAGCATCGTATCCCCATCCAGCGAGATTTTGCGGATGTCGATGTTGATCGTCGGATCGCTGGCGTCATCGCTGCCCAAGACGCGGGCGGCCACGGCGGCTTTCAGATCCTCGGTGATCTGGGGGTAGTATTCCATCGCATTGGCGTCCTGCGCGGCGTTGATTGACGAGCTTACGTCAATCGCCGAGAAGGCAACGCTGTCGTCCGCAAATGCGGCAGAGGACAATGCGGCCAAGCTGACACCCGTGGCCAAGGCGATCGATTTAACTGAGTTGAACATGCGAATGCTCCTTATCTTCCTGATGCGCGCAGACCGTAGAAGACGACCTGCTGACGCTGTGGAAAGGGAACATCAGGCGTGGCGATATGGTTCCATCGCCGCGAAAAACGGCAAGCGGAAATCAGCATAAAGCGGCTAAATACATAGTATTTACAGCCACTTATCGGGGTGCATCACAGACCCGCGATCACCTTCACATAGTTCTTGGTTTCGGCGTAGGGCGGGATGCCACCGTATTTCTTCACCGCCCCCGGCCCCGCGTTATAGGCCGCAAGCGCGAGGTTCCATGACCCGAACGCCTGATATTGGCGCTTGAGGTAGCGTGCACCGCCATCAAGGTTCTCGTAGGGGTCGGTCGGGTCCACGCGCAGGATACGCGCCGTTTCCGGCATAAGCTGCGCCAGACCAAGCGCGCCTTTATGCGACCGCGCCGCAGGGTTCCAGCCGCTTTCCTGCTGCACGAGACGCAAGAAGAGATCCGCCGGAATGCCGTGGCGCATCGCGGCTTCGCGCGCCATGCCAAGGTAGACGCCCTTGTACTTGCCGCGATATTTGGGTGTGTCCCATTTTGTCGGGGTGACCACGCGTTGTGGCTGCAGCCGGACAGAGGCCGCATATTGTTTTGACGCCCGTGTGTCCAAAATCTTGGTCTGGGACGCAAAAAGCTTGGTCCGGTTCTTGGATGAAAAAACATCAGCGGCAACCGGTGCTGCGCCCACAGAAAGGCAGCACAGCGCCGCCGTTAGTAAAATTCGCATATTGTCCCTGCCCCACGCAGTCTCAATTCCCGCAGACCATATCAAACTGACCCGTTGGTGCCACCCTTTATTGCCCCCTGTCACATCTGCGTGGGTCGCAACGGCGATAATCCCGCCTCCCCCCTGTTTATCGCAATCCCTGCTGGGTATAACGTCGGCCAATCCAAGGTGCGTGCGGGATTCGCGCGTGGCCCGTAAACTTGCAGCAAATGGGGGCATCATGGCCGGCTCAGTGAATAAAGTGATCCTAATCGGGAATCTGGGGCGCGATCCCGAAGTGCGTTCGTTCCAGAACGGCGGCAAAGTGTGCAACCTGCGCATCGCGACATCCGAGACATGGAAAGACCGCAACACCGGCGAGCGCCGCGAAAAGACCGAATGGCATTCGGTGGCGATCTTTCAGGAAGGGCTTGTGCGCATTGCAGAGCAATACCTGAAGAAAGGTTCCAAAGTGTATATCGAAGGCCAGCTGCAAACGCGCAAATGGCAAGATCAGTCCGGTCAAGATAAATACAGCACAGAAGTTGTCCTGCAGGGCTTTGGCGGTACGCTGACCATGCTCGATGGCCGCGACGGTGGAGGTTCCGGTGGTGGTGGCAACTACGGCGGCGGCGGCGGTGGCTACGACAGCGGCCCGTCAGATCAGGGCGGCTACGGCGGCGGCTATGACAGTGGCCCCTCGGGCGGTGGCAACGACGGTGGTCGCGGTTCCTCGCGCGATCTGGATGATGAAATCCCATTCTGACATCAATTGGATACCAAACATAGTTAAGGCGGGGAATTCCCCGCCTTTTTCTTTGTTGTGACTTAAGACGGGTGGGCGTCGCGCCCTAGTGGCGTTCAGCCAACGCGTCCTCCAGCAGTTGCAGCACCGCGTCCCTGGGGACATCGGCGGTGACAAAAGCATCGCCAATGCTGCGGGCCAGAATAAAGCGCAGCTTGCCGTCGATGACCTTTTTATCCTGCCCCATCAGATCAAGCAGATAGGCGGCGTCCGGCAGATCTCCGTCGATGTCGCGCAGGTCGGTTTTCATGCCCATGGCCCGCAGATGCGCACGGACGCGGCTGGGGTCCTCTTGCGCGCAAAGCCCCAAACGGGCGGACAATTCAAACGCCATCGCACAGCCGATCGCCACACCTTCGCCATGCAGCAACCGGTCGGAATAGCCCGTCGCCGCCTCAAGCGCGTGACAGAAGGTATGGCCAAGGTTCAACAGCGCGCGGTCGCCATGTTCTTTTTCGTCGCGCAGCACAATATCGGCCTTCATCTGGACAGACCGGCGCACCGCCTCTACGCGCAGCGCCATATCGCCAGCGGCCATCGCGGGAGCGTTCACCTCGAGCCAGTCAAAGAAGGCCGCATCCCCCAGCAGCCCGTATTTGACGACCTCGCCATATCCGGCGAGGAAATCGCGCGTCTGCAATGTGCCAAGCACGGCCGTATCGGCCAATACAAGGGACGGCTGATGAAACGCGCCGACAAGGTTCTTGCCCTGTGATACGTTGATCCCCGTCTTGCCCCCGACCGAACTGTCGACCTGTGCCAGAAGCGAGGTCGGGATTTGCACAAAGCGTACACCACGGCGCAGAATTGCGGCGGCAAAGCCCACCAGATCACCGATGACACCGCCGCCAAAGGCAATCACGACATCGTTGCGTTCGACCTTCTGATCCATCAGCCAATCGACCGTGCGGGTCAGCTCTGCCCAACATTTTGTGGCCTCGCCCGGCGGCAATGCCAGTGCCTCGACGCTGATGTCAGCGGCGTCCAGTCCGGCGCGTAAACTGTCCAGATGGTGCGCCGCAACCGTTTCATCGCTGACCACCACAACACGTTTGCGGCGCAACAGCGGGGCAATCAACGTGCCTGCTTGCGCCAGCAGATCGGGGCCGATCACCACATCATAGGCGCGGCCCTCAAGACCGACATGAACCGTTTCTCGCATCACAGCACCTCAAGTACATCTGGACGATCCGTCAGCGCATCCACCACGCGCTGCGCCATCGCGTCAATCGACAGCGCCGGCGTGCTGGCAACCGTCATATCCGCAAGCCGGTAGATCGGCACACGTTTTTCGTAAAGTTCGGTCAGGGTCCCGCGTGGGTCAGCAGTGCGCAGCAACGGGCGCGAGGTCTTGTACCGCACACGGTTCCACAGCAGGTCAAGATCCGCATCCAGCCACACCGACACCCCGCGGGCCGAGATATTCTCGCGGTTGGCTTCCGCCAGAAAGGCGCCGCCGCCGGTCGACAGGATGCCGGGCTCTTTATCCAGCAGACGCGAGATCACTTCGGTCTCGCGCTTGCGAAAGAAGGGCTCGCCGTCGCGCTCAAAGATTTCGGGCACGGTCAGATTGGCAGCGGCCTCAATCTCGTGGTCGCTGTCCACAAAGGGCACGCCGAGTTTCGCGGCCAAAGCGCGGCCTACGGCGGTTTTACCTGCGCCCATCATACCCACCATGACAACCGTCTTCTTTAGATGGTACCGAGGGGTGTTTTGGGCCGTATCGGCTGGGGATTGCTGAATTTCGCTCATTCTTGTGTGAATGACGTGATCTTGCCCAAAAGGCCATATATAGAATAGTCAAAAGATGCAGAAGAAAGCAGGCGGATTCCATGGGCAAGCTGATCAAGTTTCTGATTTACCTCGCAATTATCGGGTTCATCGGCCTTGCGGTCTATGCCTATGTGGGGCCGTTCTTCGGGGCGGACTTTGCACCACCCCAGGTCGAAATCCGCGAATCCGTGACGTTGGAGCAGCAATGATCCGATTTGTCAGGCAGCTAAGCGTTTTTTGCCTGATTGCCCTCCCCCTTGGTGTCGCCGCGCAAACCGCGGCGCAAAATGACCGCAACGCGCCTTTGTCGGTGATCGACTGGCTCGGCGAACGTCCCAAGACGCCGCAACCGACGCGCAAGCCCCCCGTAAAGCCGGACGAGGCCCCCGTGGCGCGGACCGCGCTGCCGCCTGCCGTGACCGTGGCCCCCTTGGGCAAAGGCGGGCCGCGCGCCATCGGGTTGGTGCCAACCAAGGTGACAGGGCTGCCGCAGGATCTATGGACGGGCAGCACCGCGGAAGACATCGCCCACCAGCTTGACCGTCTGCCAGAGCTTCATCTGCCCGTGGCCCATTCGCTGCTGTTTACCCTGCTGCTGGCGCAAGCAACCGCGCCGCAGGGGGATGCGAAACAGGGCGATGCGCTGGCCCTCGCCCGTGTGCGCACCTTGATGGATTCTGCGGCGCTTGACCCTGCGATGTCGCTGATCGAACAGGCGGGTGTCGAGACCTCGCCGGATCACTTTGGCCTATGGATGCAGGTGAGCCTGCTTTTGGGCACAGAAGATCGTGCCTGCCTGCGACTAAAGGACAAGCCCTTCCTGACAACGGATTACGGCGTGCGCATCCTGTGCGCTGCGCGGTCGGGGGAATGGGACACGGCGGCGCTGACGTTGGGGTCTGCCCAAGCGCTGGCGCTGCTGCCCGAAAGCGATCTGTCGTTGCTGGACCGGTTCCTCAACCCTGACCTTTACGAAGGGGCCGCGCCCCTGCCCGGCCCGCGCGAAATGACGCCGCTCAAGTTCCGGCTTCTCGAAGCGATCGGAGAGCCGCAGCCCACGCGGAACCTGCCCGCCGCCTACGCTGTGGCCGATCTGCGCGATATCGCGGGCTGGAAAGCGCAGCTAGATGCGGCGGAGCGTCTGACCCGTATCGGTGCCCTGCCCGACAACCGGTTTCTGGGCATTTATACCGACCGTGAGCCTGCGGCCTCTGGCGGGGTGTGGGACCGTGTAGAAGCGCTCCAGCGGTTCGACACGGCCATGTCCAGCGGCAATGCAGAGGCAATCGCCAAAGCCCTGCGCCCCGCGTGGCGCGCCATGCAGCAGGCCGAGACCGAAGTGACCTTCGCCACCCTCTATGCCGAGGATTTGCAGGGCACCGACCTTACAGGTGCCAGCGCGGCCCTGCGCGACCGTATCCTGCTGCTGTCACCGCTCTACGAGCAGGTTACCAGCGCCGATACGACACCGGCAGAGATTACATTCCTGTCGCAGATCGCGCGCGGCGAGGCCCCGAAAACCACGCCCGACATCCCCCACGCACAGGGGATTGCCAGCGCGTTCACGACGCCAACACCACGTGAGGGGCTGGTTGAAATGGCGCAAAACGGTCAGTTGGGCAGCGCCATCCTGCATACGATTGCCCTGCTAGAGGACGGCGCCCGCGGTGACACGGCTGCCCTGCGCGATGCGATCTCTACCCTGCGGGCCCTGGGGCTGGAAGATGCTGCGCGGCGGGCTGCCTTGCAGACGTCTTTGCTGGAGCGTGACTGATGCAGACCGAGTTGCTGCACTGGATTTCGACCTTCCTAGAGGCGCAGGCGGCGGAACTGGGCGCGGCCACGAACACGCAACTCGCCTATGGGCGCGACCTGAAGGATTTTGACAGTTTCCTCGCCCGCCGCGCATTGGATTTTGTCTCGGTCGGTCGCAAGGATATCGAGGCCTATATGGTCTGGTGCGACGCGCAGGGGCTTGCCAAATCCACCCGCGCACGGCGGCTGTCGGCGATCAAACAGCTGTACCGTTTCGCCTTTGAAGAAGGGTGGCGCAGCGATAACCCCGCGATCCAGATTGCCGGTCCGGGTCAGGACAAACGTCTGCCCAAAGTGCTTTCAGAAGACGAGGTTGACCAGCTGCTCGACGCGGCGCGCCGCTCGGGGCGCAACACCTCGGACCAGCTGCGCAACACCTGTCTGATGGAGCTGCTCTACGCCACGGGTATGCGGGTGAGCGAGCTGGTGAGCCTTAGGGTCAGCGCGGCCCGCGGCGATCCGCGTTTGCTTTTGATCATGGGCAAAGGCGGCAAGGAACGTCTGGTGCCCCTGTCTGACCCCGCGCGCGAGGCGCTGGCGGCATGGCTGGTGCAGCGCGATAAAACCGACGAGGCCGCACAAGCCAAGGACAAACCCGCGTCGATCTACCTGTTCCCCAGTCGCGGCAGCGCCGGATATCTGACGCGCCACCGCTTTTATCTGCTGATCAAGGAATTCGCCCTGACCGCCGGTGTTGATCCGTCCAAGGTTACCCCCCACACCCTACGCCACGCCTTTGCAACGCATCTGCTGGCCAATGGGGCCGATCTGCGGGCGATCCAGACGATGTTGGGGCACGCCGATGTCGCCACGACCGAGATCTACACCCATGTGCTAGAGGCACGTCTGTCCGAGCTGGTGCTGGAAAATCATCCGCTGGCCAAGGCGGCGCGGCGCAGTTCCGGCGGCAAGACATCCTCTGACGGCCAGTGACCCGTCTCTAGCGCCTTGTGGTAGCCTTGGGTCAGCCCCGCCTGCACCATCGCGCGGGCGGCGGCGGCGTGGTCATAGTCAAGCCTGTGAAACGACACCTGCCCCGCATCAAGCACCGCAAAACGCGTCTGCGGTGCGCCGTCGTTGGGCGGCATGCCGATGACACCGGCGTTGATCCACATCCCCCGCGCTGTCTGCCGTTCAAACGCCACCCCGCAGTGCCCTGCGATGATCCCATCCACCGGACCGATGCTGTGCTCCACCGCCTGCCATTCCGCGTCAAACACGGCCTCGGACGAGACGGGCCAGATAAAGCGGGCGATATCGTGGTGCCCCCCGTGGATCACGGCATAGCGCTTTCCGGCGTGGTGAAAGCTGAGGATATCCGGCACCTGCCCCATCCAGTCGCGCTGCGCTTGGGTGATCTGTGCGCTGGCGTAGCCGTACCAGCCGACCGACAGCAGATCGCAGGCGCTGCCATCCTCGAACCCGCAGCCGCAATCCATCGCACCTGCGGCAAGCTGCTTTTCACAATTCCCGGCCACCACCGCGATGCCACTGTCCTGCATCCTTTCACTGACGGCATGGGCATCGGCGCAATAGGCCACGACGTCGCCGGTGCAAATCATCCGGTCCGGCACCACCCCTAAGGCCCGCGCGCGGTCAAACAGCGCGTCAAGCGCCTGCAGGTTGGAATATGGCCCGCCGAACAGCACAATTGGCCCGTTCAATTGTCCCAAATCTTGATGGTTCACCCTGCTCATCCCTTGAATGAAACCGCACACACGCCCATAACCCTATGAGCAAACGGATAAGGTATACTCACAAATGGACACGGCCCCCGCAATCCTAGACGGCGCATTTTGGATCAGCAGCGGTATCATCCTGTTTCTTCTGGTGCTTTCCGGCTTCTTTTCGGGGTCGGAAACGGCGCTGACGGCGGCATCGCGGGGCAAGCTGCGGGGTCAGGCGGATAAAGGGTCCAAGGGGGCGGAACGTGCGCTCAAGATCACCGAGGATAACGAGCGGCTGATCGGCTCTGTCCTGCTGGGCAACAATCTTGTGAACATTCTTGCAGCCTCGCTTGCGACGGCGCTGTTCACGCGGGTCTTTGGCGAATCCGGTGTGGCGCTGGCGACGCTGGTGATGACGCTGCTGGTCCTGATCTTTGCCGAGGTTCTGCCCAAGACCTATGCGATCACCAATGCTGAAACCGCCGCCGCCGCCGTGTCGCGGCCCATTGCGCTGGTGGTGCTGATCTTCAGCCCCGTGGTGTCAGCCGTGCGGTTTCTGGTCCGCGGCATCCTGCGCCTTTTCGGCGTGACCATCGACCCTGACAGCAACATCCTTGCCGTGCGCGAGGAAATCGCGGGGGCGCTGCAAATCGGCCGCTCTGAAGGGGTGGTAGAGAAAGAAGACCGCGACCGTATTCTAGGCGCGCTCGACCTGCGCGAACGTATGGTGGAAGAGGTCATGCTCCACCGGTCAGGGATCGAGATGATTGATGCCGCCGATGACCCTTCGCAGATCCTTGAACAGATCCTGGAAAGCAACCACACCCGCCTGCCCGTCTATCGCGATGACCCCGAGAACATCATCGGCGTGATCCATGCCAAAGACCTGCTGCGTGCCATGTACAAGCACATCAGCGGTGCCGAGGATGACAAACCGTTCAAGACGTTCAAAATCGCCGATATCGCGATGAAACCCTATTTCGTACCCGAGACATCTACGCTGGACGAACAGATGCGCCAGTTCTTGCGGCGCCGCACCCATTTTGCGCTGGTGGTGGATGAATATGGCTCGCTTCAGGGGTTGATCACGCTCGAGGATATCCTTGAAGAGATTGTGGGCGAGATCACCGATGAATTCGACCCAGATGCGGACCACGGCGTGACCAAGGCCGAGGACGGGCAATATTTCGTCGATGGGGCCATGACGATCCGCGACCTGAACCGCGCCACGGAATGGGATTTGCCCGACGAAGAGGCCAATACCGTCGCCGGTCTGGTGATCCACGAAGCGCAGATGATCCCGACGCCCAATCAGGTGTTTTCTTTCCACGGGTTCCGGTTCGAGGTCATCGCCCGCGATGGCAACCGGATCACACAGCTGAAAATCCGCCCCCTGTAAAAGCCGCCCTCAGGTGGTGTCGGTATCATTGTCCATCTTTGGCGCGTCATCCTCTGTATCGCTGTGCTTTACCGCATCACGGACCGCATCGCGCACGTCTTGGCTGGCGCTTTCCATCAACTGCGCCCGGTCGGGTTCAAAGTCGATCTTGGCAAGCGCGCGTCTGAGGTGACGTTCGGCAGCCCTGCGCGCGGCGATGCGTAGCCCCTCGTCAGGGTGCCGCATCAGGCCGGTCAGCGTGGCTTGAAGCCGCTGCTGCACCTCGACCACCGTACACCCGTCCCGCGCCAACGCGCCAAAAGCGTCCTGCATCAGGTCAGACGGGTCCAGCGGTGCGACATAGATGTGGTCCAGCACCTCGTCGCGGTCCCTTTCGGTCTCGTCCTCGTAAAAGCTCAGGATGCGGCCAATACGGGTGATCACGTCGATCGCGGTGCCGGGGTCGTTGACCCCCGGCGACAGCGCCTTTGACGCAACCTCTCCCATCACGATGAGACCAAAGCGCGGATCTTGGTCATAGGTACGCAGATCGCCGATGGTGATACTGGCATTGATCCCTGCATGCAGCGTTTCATCGGTGTGTTCATCGTCCTTGGGCTGCCCCACGCGGTCGATCATCATCAAAGGTTCGTTGACGAAAACAAAGCTGCCGATGTTGCGCTTGAGATAGATCTTCACCCCGTGGTTTTCCGCCACGGTATTCAACGCTTCGGGGTAGATATGCTGGATATAGCCGTTTTCATCCGCGGTGAACGGCTTTGCACTGTCGGGGATATCTCCGGTCAGCGGATTGGCCCCGAGGCAGGGATTATGCAGGCGTTCCTTGAAGGTGCGGCGTGTCTGATCCTCCACCTGTCGCGAGGTATCGATCAGGCTGCCAAAGGTCTGCAAATGCAGCACCCAGCGGATCAGGCTGAACACGATCACCGTCAATACGATCACCGTCATCACGAACAACACGAAAGACCGCTTGTCGTCGAACACCCCAAGCTCGCGCAGGATGATGGCGATCAGCGCATACACATAGGCCCCGATGAAGACGGCCAGCGTATTCTGGGTGGTGCGGTCCTGCACGATCAAGCGGTGAATGCGCGGCGTCCATTGGGTCGAGGTGCTGCGATATACCGTGACCATGACGCTAAGCGAAAAGGTGGTGACCGCAAGCATCGCGTTGGCGATGATCGACAGCAACCGGTCCGCCGCACTGCCGGTCAGATAGGTCGCGAGCGATTGCGGGATCCAGCGTTCGATCAACATGCTCAGCAGCAGCGACAAGACCGCCAACAACCCCATGATCAGCACACGCACCCAAAGCTTGCGGCTGTATTCACGGCCCTTGCGGAGCAGTGTCGATGGCAGAAGGAAGTCAAAGTTCATAGGGTATGTCCGCGTCATGAAGTGCCATGTTCAACAAGCTTGCGCGGAGATCACCTGGCTTACAAGCCCAACGCCCTATGCCGCCCGATGGTTCAAAAATGCCGGGCTAAATCAGCGGGCGGGTCTGATGCTATGCTCTTACGGTGGTTGAACAATCTGGCTATGGTCGGTGTATGAGCCATGACATCCCCATCATCCTGCTGGCCGCGGGGCAATCCTCGCGGATGCGGGGGCGCGACAAACTGCAAGAGATCGTGGAGGGCGAACCCCTGCTGCGCCGACAGGCACGGATTGCGCGGGCGGCGACGCGAGGCGCGGTCATTGTGGCGCTGCCACCTGCGCCCCACCCTCGCTATGCGCTTGTGGCTGATATGGAGGTTGAAGCGCTCCCCGTTCCCGACGCGGCAGAGGGGATGAACGCCTCGCTTCGCGCTGGGTTTGCGGCCCTTCCCGCCGGGACGCCTGCCGCGATGGTGCTGCTTGCCGACCTGCCAGAGCTGACTGAAGATGACTTGAACTCTGTCTTTCACGCCGTTGATATTAAATCAAATTACACGATATGGCGCGGTGCGACGGCGGATGGAAAGCCGGGTCACCCGACGGTATTTGCCGCCTGCCATTTCGATCATTTTGCCCGGATGCAAGGTGACACCGGCGGGAAAGAGATCATCGCTCAGGCCCAGGACCAGACGCTGCTGATCCCCCTGCCGGAGAACCGCGCGCGACTGGACCTTGATACGCCCGAAGCATGGGCCGCATGGCGCGCGGTGCGCTGACCGGCCCCTAACCACGTACCCCTCAACACGAAAAAAACGGGACAGTCGCCTGCCCCGTTCTTCGCCCCGCACCCCCTAGGGGATGCAGGCATGTTGCTGCATATAATGTGGCGCTTACTTCGTCAGAAGCTTCGCCTCGTGCTTTTTCAGCGTGCGGCGCGCGGCGACATAGCCGTCCACCCCTTCGCGCGTTGCCAGTTCCGGGAAAAGCTCCAGGATCTCGTTGCGCTGCGCGTTGCCGACACCTGCAAGGCTCATATCGCCCGGCTGGAAGCTTTCGGTCCATGTGCCGTCAGACAGGATCACCTCGTGCTGGTCGAACATCACATGGATGTAGGTCGTGCCAGAGGTTTCAACGATATCAACACCTTCCAGACCGGTCAGGTGTTTCGCCGCGACCAGAACTTCGCGCTCTTCAAAGTAGAGCGCTGTCTTGTCGTTGGCCACCAGAACGCGGTGGTTGGGGCTGACCAGCATGTCACGCTCGGGCAGATTGTTGCCCAAAGCACCCTGACGGATCAGAACCGGCAGCAGATGCGCTTTATGCGCCAGCTCTTGTCCGGTCATCTCGCGGGCACCGACCCAGCGGATTTCCTGGATACCGTTGTCACGGGTGATGACACGGTCGCCCACCACCAGATCTTCGACCCGACGTTCCCCTTTAGGCGTAGCGATCAAGGTGCCCGGTGTGAAGCAGGGAATGATCTCTTCGATGTTGGTAAAGTCGAGACGACCGGTCTCAGTGCCGGACGCATCCGTAAAGACGATCGTACCGTCGATGCCATCGTTGGGGCTGTCGCCGTCGATGGTGTCACCGGCATCATTATCCGGCGTGACGTTTTCAAGGCGATAACCGCCGCCGGGGCTCAGCGCGCCTCTCAGATCGATGACGTCGTAGTCGGAGGCATCTGTGCCGGCACCGCCGTCGATGGTGTCGCCACCATTGACGTTGGTGAAGGTATCGCGCCCGTCGTTACCTTGCAGGCTGTCATTGCCCGCGCCACCGCTGATGATGTCGTCACCGCCACCTGCGCTGATGGTATCGTCGCCCTCACCACCTTCGATGGTGTCGTTGCCAAAGCCACCAAGCAGGCTGTCGTCGCCGTCGCCGCCGTCGATTTCGTCGTTGTCTTCACCGCCGTCGATGGTGTCGTCACCCTCGCCACCGAACAAGATGTCGTCGCCGCGCACACCGCTGATGGAGTCGTCACCGGTCCCACCGTCTACGGTATCATTGTCACCGGCCGCGATGATCGTGTCGTTTCCGGCCCCCCCGAGGATGGAGTCGTCGCCAAAGCCCCCAAGGATGGAGTCATCGCCGTCACCGCCGTCGATGGTGTCGTTGCCCTGACCACCGTCGATGGTGTCGTTCCCGTCACCGCCTTTAACGTCGTCGTTGCCATTGCCAGCGAGGATGGAGTCGTCACCGTCCCCCCCTTCGATCTCATCATGGCCCTGTGCGCCGCGGATGGTGTCGTTGCCTTGACCACCCAAGATCGTATCGTTGCCCTGACCGCCATCCAGGCTGTCGTCGTCAATGCCACCGTCGATGTAGTCGTCATCGGCACCACCCAGGATGGTGTCGTTGTCGTCTTCACCGTACAGCACGTCATTGCCGGCACCGCCTTCGATATAATCCTTGCCGTTATTCGGCTGCGGATCGGTGGCGTCGACTTCCTCTCCCTCGTAGCCGGCGATCGGTTCGTTGCCAAAGCCACCATAGATGGTGTCATTGCCTTCGCCGCCATAAAGGCTGTCGGACCCGTGGCTGCCGATGATGCTGTCATCGCCGTCGTCGCCGTAGACCTCATCGTCATCGATACCCGCGTTGATAGAATCGTCGCCCGTACCGCCGTAGATGGTGTCAGAATCGTCGCCGGTGCGGATCGTATCGTTGCCGCTGCCGCCATCGACGAAATCACGACCATCGTCCTTATTCGGATCGCCGGAGTTGAAGAAGGGGTTGGGTCGTCCACCAACGGTCGGCTGATCATTCGCATAATCAGAGAAGGTGTCGATACCCGCTTCGATCAGATCGTCACCGTCACCGCCATAGATTTCGTCCGCACCTTGGACATCGGTGATGGTGTCGTTGCCGCTGCCGCCATAGATGGTGTCGTTGTCGATGCCGCCTTCGATGACATCATCATCGTCGCCACCGTCGATATAGTCGGCATCATCACCGCCATCGATCGTATCATTCCCCGCGCCGCCGATCAGCGTGTCTTTGTCGTCGTTGGGGTTGGTATCCTGATCAAAGGGTGTGGAGACCAAAGGAACGTCCGTGTCGGGCACGCCAATCGCACCGGGCTTGTTGCCGATCAGTACGTCGTCACCCTCACCACCGACGAGGGAGTCGTTGCCGTCACCACCGATCAGGCTGTCGTCATATTTACCACCGTCGATGGTATCATTGCCGCCCTGGCCATCGATGGTATCATCACCACCGCCGGCGTTCACCACGTCGTTGCCGTCACCGGTCAAGACATTTTCATCACCGCCGGAGCCTGTGACCGTATCGTCACCGCCACCCAGTTCGAGTCTCTCGATCTCCGAGAATTCGGTGGTGCCGGACCCGTTGGTCAGTGTCCCTTCCTCTTTGTCGGTGAAAGTGACTGTCAGGTCGTCATCCACGGCCGTACTGTCGATGACATCGCCGTCGGTTTCGCCGCTTTCGCCGCCGATGATAACGTCGTTATCGACGCCATCGGTCAGTGTGAACGTGTCGTCGCCCGCGCCGCCGTCAACGGTATCGTCGCCCAACCCGCTGTCGATCGTGTCGTCGCCACCGTTGCCAAAGATCGTATCGTTGATCCCGTCTGTGCCGTCGATCTGGTCGCCTTGGGCGTCGGTGTAGCCCGGTGCCATATCCTCGCCACTGTCCAGACCATCAACAGGACCGGCCATCTCTTCGCCGATGATGTTTTCGATCTCGGTGAATTTGAACGAGCCCGCGGATGTGCCGTCGTCGTTGTACAGATCAACCGTACCGTTCTGACCATTGCCGTTGCTATCTGGTTCCAGATCACGCAAGCGGAAATTGAGGCCAGTCAGATCAAGCGTGTCATCGTCGGTGTTCAGCGCAGGGTCGGCATTGAAGCCGCCGGCACCACCGTCAACCTCATCACCATCAGTGCCGCCAAAGATGGTATCCTTGCCTGCGCCGCCGCTGATGTTGTCTTTGCCTTCGTCGCCAGTGAGCTGGTCATCACCGTCGCCGCCGATCAACGTATCGTCATCATCGCCGCCAAACAGCGTGTCATTACCCGCGCCACCGTCGATCAGGTCATCGCCCTCGTCGCCCATCAGCAGGTCATTGCCGGCACCCCCGTCAACGCCGCCCACGGGCGCGTCGAAATAGACGTCGGTGATATTGATGCCCGCGTGGTTCCCTGGCGACAGGCTTTGATCCATCGTGTGGGTGATTTCGAGGTAATCCACCGGACCCGAGATGTTCACCAGCGCAGAGTGGCTCGGATCTGTATCCGGGCCATCGGCACCGCGGCTGATCAGCGTTTCATTCCCGCCAACGCCGTCCTGGTTCTGCGCCTGAATGCCGCCGCCTGTGCTGACGTTGATCGGCGTGCGCGCGCCATCGGGGCCAACGGCCACGATCACAACTTTCGACGCATTATCAATGTCATTGATGCGGAAGCTGATGTTGGTCACATCCTTCGAGAAGTCCAGGCGATAGGTCGCGCTTTCGCCATCCTGGTTCGCCAGAGACGCCAAAGAGCTGTTCGCATTGGTCGCCTGACCGTCGCCGGTGATCGAATGCACCTTCTGCTGGTCAGTGGAGAATGTCGTCTCGGGCGTTTTGCTGCTGCCGGTGACCGAGAAGGTCACATTGACGTTGCCCGTGTCCTGAACAAAGCCACCGCCCAGATTGTCGTTATTATCGACAGCCGAGTTGTCATGGGGGTCTGGTGCCTTGTCCCACTCAAAGCTCTCACGCTCTGTCGTGCCACCGGGCGTAGAGGCGCCGCCGGTGTTGTTGTCGCCATAGATCGTGTCATTGCCGGTGCCACCGGAAATGGTGTCATCGCCGTGGTTGCCCTCGATCGAATCGTAGCCCGCGTTGCCTTCGATGCTGTCGTTGCCGCCTTCACCAAAGATCGTGTCGTTGCCATTCCCGCCGGTCAGCACATCGTCGCCACCAACGGTGCCATCGGTCGGGGACGTGCTGTCATCGGTCACGGTGTAGGTTTTGGCGATGTGGTCGTATTTGATCGACGGCAGGTTAGAGTTGTGGCTGACGAAATCGTAGGATTTTCCAACTTCCAGCGGTTTGTCTGTCACGAAACCGACGGCATCGTTCCCGTCAAAGTTCACGACGTAGACTGTCACATCCTGCGAGGAATCCACCGCGCCTTCGGGGCGCACGATATAGGAATACTCGGGGATGATCTTGTCGCCGGCGTATTCGGTGTTGCCATCCAATTTGGTGGTCTTTGCCAGGGTTTGCGAGTTGTCGTTGTCATTCAACTTATCGTCGTCATCATTGATGCCAACCGCAACAGGTGCTGAATTTTCGTTGATGGTGAACGACTTGCCAGACAGATCGCCGGAGCCCACATCGCTGTTCTGGAAGGGGCTTGAACCGCCAGCCACCGTCACATTCGCCAGATCCCACGTCAGAACGGTATGATCCGCACCCGATACAGGCTCAACAGTCTTCGAGACGGGCTGCGCTTTGGTCAGGCCGGCGCTGTCGCCAAAGATGATGTCATCGCCTTCGCCGCCGTGCAGCGTGTCGTTCCCGACAGTGCCGTCGTCATCCGCCAGCAAAGCCGCTGGGTTGTCAAAGAACACGTCTGTTACGTTCACGCCCGAGTTGCCGCTTGTCGCACCGGTGTGGATGAACTCGATCCGCGACACGGGACCGTCGATGGACACGTTGACGGAATACTTGCTCGACGAGGGGGAATCGTCGCCGCCCTCGCTGGTGGCCGTGTCCACGCCGAACTTGCCGTCACTGTCCGTCAGCTTCACTTTGCTGGAGCTGCTGTTGGCGATCATATCGACGTCGATCATCTTGCCGGATGCGTCGTAGGCCAGCACTTTCACCGCGCCTCTGTTGTCGATGTCGTTCACATTGAACGACACATTGCCAACGGCCTCGTCAAACCGCAGTTCGAACTTTGTTTCACCGGTGCAGTTGGCCAGCGATTCAAACGAGCTGTTATCGTTCACGCCATGGGCATCGCCCTCGACATTGCCGGTGAACTGCTTGCTGTCGCTGAATTCCTGGTCCGCATTGTTCTTCGGCGAAAAGCTCTTGAGCTCGAATGTGACGTTGACGGTGCCGGTATTCTGGGTGAACCCCCCCTTGAGGTTGTCATTGTCGTCGATCGCGGAACCGTCGCCCGATGGGTCGGGTGCCTTGGACCATTCAAAGCTTTCGCGGGTGTCGCCGTAGTTGCCCTTGGTCGCGCCATCACCGATCAGGATGTCGTTGCCCTTGCCCCCGTCGACATAATCATTGCCCGACCCTGCAACGACCGTATCATTCCCCACACCCGCGTTGACCGTATCATTGCCGCCACGTGCGAGGATGATGTCATCATTGGACCCGACGTTGCCAAATACCGCGTCGTTACCGTCAACACGGTCACCGCTTGGGTCATCATTATAGCTGGCGTCGATCTTGTTGCCCTGCTGGTTACCGTCCACGATCCCGTTCGGCCCGTCGGCCGGAGCCTCGGTCGCGGTTTTCTCGGCCTCGGCGGTCGAGGTTTTTCCAAAGAGCCACAGTTTGTTCAAAAAGATGGTCATATCGGTCGTCTCCAAAATCAGGTCAGGCACGCTACGGTTGTACCGTCAGCCGTAAAACGAGGGTGCCCAGTCATGGGCGAAGCTAATTAATTCACATGGCACCAATTCTGTGCCGGGGTACTAAGGCGGGACAAAGCAACGCCCTGCCCGCGACGCTGCTGCAATGAAACATACGGCGCGCGGACGGGTGCATCGCGCGACACGCCCAAATCTGCAGCCGTTTGGATACGGGTCATTTGTGTTCTTGTTGTGATCCGAAAACGGCGCTTCGGGGAAGAAATCAAGACGGTCTCGGCAGCGGCGGAGCAACGCAGAGTTGCAACATCACCCATACCCGAACGGTCCGGCAGTCGTGGTCTGTAGATACAGTGTCCCATCAGTTTCTCCTCCTTCCGCCAACGTGGCGGGCCGTTAAAAAACGGCGCACAATACCCCTAACAAAGCTCCGCGGTCAGAGACGACACACAAAGAACTCTACCGTCCTGAAGGGAGGATCAGCCGCAGACAGCTGCCCGCTGCCGCGCAACCGGCAGTGGTATATTCATCGGCCCTTAAGAGCCAAGCGAACACATCTTCCCCGCACAACATGTGCGTTCGATGCGGTCGCCCCCGAAACCTAAAAAACTTTGCCCCCCAGTTGGGCACGTTCTTATTACCTACCCGTTGACGTTGCTGGAAGGAAAAAATGGCAAGAATTCGCAGACGCGCCTCTTTTCCGCCTTTTTTGACTCGACGGCGGCGCGGAATATGCACGCATAGGTAGCATATTGTTTCCCATCTCAGGGCGCGAATTTCGATGGAGCGGATGCTTTTTGGGATTTTTCACTTAATTTTAATGATTTCCCAAACCCAACCTTCGGCACTGTTTCGCAGGCAGACACAATAAACCATCTTTGCGATTAAATTCGGCGTGGCGGGACGTAAATTCGCGATTTGGAACCAATAGCTTGCGACCGCGCCCATTTTTTCGAAAACGCCGCCAGTTTGCCAGCGCGAAACCGAATCGCAATACCACCTAAAGGATAGTCTTCGGCACCTCAGGTGGGGTGCCATATGCCGATTATTTAGGCCCGACACCACAAGTTTGACACGAGGACATGCGTTTGAGCGAACATCTGCCGCTACAACCGCAAGAGGGTATTTTGGTCAAATTCGCATCAAAATCCCACTGTCTCATGATGTTAGGGGGTGATATTTACCGCGCGACAAGTATGCTGATCCAACAGATACAGGAACATGGCGTCGTCACTTGGCCTCTGCCACCACCAGAAGAAGCGTTTGATGAGCAGTCGGAAAATCAAGAATATGGAAGAGTTTGCCGCCGTCAGCGGGATCTCCCGTCCGACGCTTTCCAAGTTCTTCAACGACCCCACCAGCGTGCGTAGCAGCACCCGCAAACGGGTTGAGGCAGCGCTGGACCGATATGACTATCGGCCCAATCTTTACGCCATGAACCAGAACCGCCGTTTGACCAAGAACATCGGCGTCGTGGTGCCGCATCTGGCCGACCCTTTCTTTGCCAAGATTGCCCGCACGATCGAAGAGCACATCTTGCGGCAGGGCTTCCGGCCCGTTCTGCTCGGGTCGCACGGCAGCCCCGAGATGGAGCTGGAGAACCTCGAAAACCTGCGCATGCTGAAACCGGCGGGCGTATTGCTGGCCGCTTTCGGGCGCAGCTCTGACCACGCGCAGATCCAGACCTTTACCGAAGACGTCCCTACCGTCCTGTTCGATGCGAACATCGATAAGGTCGGCAAGGCGTTCATAGGCTCCAACAATGAACAAAGCGTTGATCTGATCGTCGACTATCTGTGCCGCACGGGCGAACCGCCTGCGTTTTTCGAGATGAAAGACCCGATGAACCCCAACGCCTACAAACGGCGGGCGGCCTATGTCAGGGCGATGGAACGTCTGGGCCAAACGCCGCATCTGATCCAGGTCGGCGGCGAGGGATGGGAATTCGAAGAGATCGGGTTTCGCGAAGGCACCCGCGTGATCCGCGACCGGAGCCTGCCGTCGAAAACAATACTGTGCAGCAATGACCGTTTGGCCATCGGGCTGTTGTCCGCCATTTTCGAGGCGGGGATGAGCGTCGGGATCGAGGCCGGCCACGACTTCCGCGTCGCGGGCCATGACGACCATCCTTTCTCGCGCTTCACCTGCCCGCGCCTGACCACCGTGTCCCAAGACTACGAAGCCATTGCCGAGAAAAGCGCGACCACCCTGCTGGCGCTGATCGAGGCGGATGATTCTCTTGATTCGCGTACAGAGACGCTGTTTGACGGAAAGCTCGTGCTCAGGGGCTCTGCCTAGAGAATTGAAAACACGTATCTAAATCGCAAAACTAGACGCGCGTAAAATTCAAATTGACGCGAGTTCACCAATAGCCGTAAGCTTGTCGCTAACATCTCATCAGGGAGGTAGAAGATGTTTGTTTTGAACGCGTTTCGAACGGCGACCGCCATTTCACTTTTGACGGCAGCCGCTGCTTCTGCGGATACGATCACAATCGCTACAGTCAACAACGGCGACATGATCCGGATGCAGGGTTTTACCGATGATTTCACTGCCAAAACCGGCCACGAGGTTGAATGGGTCACGCTGGAGGAGAACGTCCTGCGTCAACGTGTGACCACGGACATCACTACCAAAGGTGGGCAGTTCGACATCATGACCATCGGCATGTACGAGACCCCGATCTGGGGCAAGCAAGGCTGGCTGGTTCCGCTGGACGATCTGTCTGCAGAATATGACACCGACGACATCCTGCCCGCGATGCGCGGCGGTCTGAGCGTCGACGGCACGCTTTATGCGGCCCCGTTCTATGGCGAAAGCTCCATGATCATGTACCGTAAGGACCTGATGGAGAAAGCCGGACTGGACATGCCCGACGCGCCCACATGGGAATTCGTCGCTGAAGCCGCCCGCGCCATGACCGACCGTGACGCCGGCATCAACGGCATCTGTCTGCGTGGCAAGGCCGGTTGGGGCGAGAACATGGCGTTCCTCACCGCGACAGCAAACGCATTTGGCGCACGCTGGTTCGACGAAAGCTGGGGCGCGCAGTTTGACCAGCCCGCATGGAAAGAAACGCTTGAGTTCTATGTGAACCTGATGAACGACGCGGGCCCTCCGGGTGCGGCGAACAACGGGTTCAACGAAAACCTGTCGCTGTTCCAGCAGGGCAAATGCGGCATGTGGATCGACGCGACTGTTGCGGCGTCCTTTGTGACCAACCCGACAGATTCCACCGTCGCGGATCAGGTCGGCTTTGCGTTGGCACCTGACACCGGCAAAGGCAAACGCGGCAACTGGCTGTGGGCTTGGGCGCTTGGCATCCCTGCTGGCACCGATAACGAAGCCGCCGCGAAAGAATTCATCGAATGGGCCACGTCCAAAGAGTATCTTGAACTGGTCGCCGAGAAAGACGGTTGGGCAAATGTTCCTCCCGGCACGCGGACATCGCTGTACGAAAACGCCGAATACAAAAAGGTGCCTTTCGCGCAGATGACACTGGACAGCATCCTGTCGGCTGATCCCACCGCGCCAACCGTGGATCCGGTGCCCTACGTCGGTGTGCAGTTTGCAGCTATCCCGGAGTTTGCAGGCATCGCCACACAGGTCGGACAAGAGTTCTCTGCCGCGCTGGCAGGACAACAGTCCGTCGATGAAGCCCTGGCCAACGCCCAAGCGTTGACCACCGATGAGATGGAAGCCGCCGGCTACTGATCTGATCGCCCTCGGGGTCAGTCAGCAAAGCTCCCCCTTGCTGACTGGCCCCTTTTTTCCAACACGTGCATGATCGTCCGGGACGGCCCTAGCCCGTCAACGGAGGAGGTATATTCAATGGCAACGCAACACTCACGATCGGCCGCCCGTCTGATGATGGCCCCCGCTGTCGTGCTGCTTCTGGGATGGATGCTCGTCCCCCTGACGATGACGCTGTATTTTTCCTTTCGCAAATACCTGCCCCTGCGCGGCGGTGATCTGGGGTGGGTCGGCTTTGACAACTACGTCCGCTTCGTATCGTCCAGCGCCTTCTGGCCGTCGGTTCAGGCGACACTGGTGATCGTGGGTGGCGTCCTGTTCATCACCGTCGTACTGGGTGTGTTGCTGGCCGTCTTGCTGAACCAGCCGATGTGGGGTCAAGGGATCGTTCGGATCCTCGTGATTGCCCCGTTCTTCGTGATGCCGACCGTATCGGCGCTGGTCTGGAAAAACATGTTCATGGATCCGGTCAACGGGCTGCTCGCCCACCTGTGGGGCCTGTTCGGGGCTGAACCGCTGGTGTGGCTGACCGAAGCCTCGACCCAATCCATCATTCTGATTGTCAGCTGGCAGTGGCTGCCCTTTGCGACGCTGATCCTGCTGACCGCGATCCAGTCGCTGGACAGTGAACAACTGGAGGCCGCCGAGATGGACGGCGCATCGCCGGTCAAACGCTTTGGCTTCATCACCCTGCCCCACCTGTCGCGGGCGATCACGGTGGTGGTGCTGATCCAGACGATCTTTTTGCTCTCTATCTTCGCCGAAATTTTCGTGACCACCCAAGGCGCCTTTGGCACCAAAACCCTGACCTATCTGATCTTCCAGCGTGTGCTGGAAAGCCAGAACATCGGGCTCGGCTCTGCCGGCGGTGTCTATGCCATCATCCTCGCCAATATCGTTGCCATCTTCCTGATGCGCATGGTTGGCAAGAACCTCGACGCATAAGGAGCCCGTCATGGCACGTGCAACGACCACACAACGCAAGGCTCTGAACACCGCACTCGCATGGGGCGTCGGGCTGCTGATTTTCTTCCCGATCCTCTGGACCATCCTGACCAGCTTCAAGACCGAAGCCCAGGCGATTGCAGACCCGCCGGTGTTCCTGTTCTTTGACTGGACACTGGAGAACTACGCAGCGGTGCAGGAACGTTCGAACTACGGCCGGTTCTTGTGGAATTCGGTGGTGATCGCGGGGGGCTCTACCCTTCTGGGCATCCTGATCGCCGTTCCCGCCGCCTGGTCGATGGCCTTTGTCCCCTCCAACCGGACCAAAGATATCCTGCTGTGGATGTTGTCCACAAAGATGCTGCCAGCGGTCGGGGTGCTGTATCCGATCTACCTCATCTTTATCAAAATGGGTCTGCTGGACAGCAAGCTGGGGCTGGTCGTGGTGCTGATGCTGATCAACCTGCCGATCATCATCTGGATGCTTTACACCTACTTCAAGGAAATCCCCGGCGAGATCCTGGAAGCAGCCCGTATGGATGGTGCCAGCCTGCGCGAAGAGGTGCTGTACATCCTCACGCCGATGGCGATCCCCGGCATCGCATCTACGCTGCTTCTGAACGTGATCCTCGCCTGGAATGAAGCCTTCTGGACCCTCAACCTCGCCGCTGCCAAGGCGGCCCCTCTGACGGCCTTTATCGCCAGCTATTCCAGCCCCGAGGGGTTGTTCTACGCCAAGCTCAGCGCGGCCTCGACCATGGCCATCGCGCCGATCCTCATCCTTGGCTGGTTCAGCCAGAAACAACTTGTCAGCGGCCTGACCTTTGGCGCAGTGAAATAAGGAAACAACACCATGGGACGCATCACATTAGACAAGGTTTCCAAGCGCTTCGGTGACGTCGAAGTCATCCCGCCGCTGGACCTGACCATCGAAGACGGCGAATTCACCGTCTTTGTCGGCCCCTCGGGCTGCGGCAAATCCACCCTGCTGCGACTGATTGCAGGGCTCGAAGATACCTCGGGCGGGCAAATCCGCATCGACAAACAGGACGCCACCCATGTGCCCCCCGCCAAGCGCGGTCTGGCAATGGTGTTCCAGTCCTACGCGCTGTATCCGCATATGTCCGTGCGCAAGAACATCGCCTTTCCGATGCGCATGGCGGGCATCCCCGTGGACGAACAGAACCGCCGCATCGATGCTGCGGCGAAAGCGCTGAACCTGACCGCCTATCTGGACCGCAAACCCGGCCAGCTGTCGGGCGGGCAACGCCAGCGTGTGGCGATTGGTCGGGCGATTGTCCGTGAACCCGCGGCCTTCCTGTTCGACGAACCGCTGTCCAACCTTGATGCGGCTTTGCGCGTGGGCATGCGGCTTGAAATCTCCGAGCTACATAAACGGCTTGAGACGACGATGATCTATGTAACACATGATCAGGTCGAAGCGATGACCATGGCCGACAAGATCGTGGTGCTTCAGGCCGGTGTGATCGAACAGGTCGGCTCCCCGCTCGAGCTTTACCACACCCCCCGCAACACCTTTGTCGCGGGCTTTATCGGCTCGCCCAAAATGAACCTGATCTCGGGCCCCGAGGCGGCCAAACACGGTGCGCATACCATCGGCATCCGCCCTGAACACATCGACGTATCGACAACCGAAGGCACCTGGAGCGGCGTCGTCAAAGTGTCGGAGCATCTGGGGTCGGACACGTTCTTCCACGTCTATGACACCGGCCTGACCGAGATGATGACCGTCCGCGCCCGCGGCGAAGTGGGCTTGCGCCACGGCGACCGAGTGTTCCTGACCCCGCGCGAGGACTCGCTTCACCGCTTCGACGCCAACGGCCTACGCATCGCATGAAGCGCCGCGTGCCCCTGCCCTTTAACTTTGCTTCCTACGAAAGCGGTCTCATGAATGAACCGACCATAACAAACACCGACGCGCCGCCTCCGGTGCCGCTGTCCCTGGACCGCCTTGGTGACCTGCCCGCCCGTATCGGCACGCCCAATTACGATCGCGCCGCGCTCTCGGCAGGGATTATCCACATCGGGCTGGGCAATTTCCACCGCGCCCATCAAGCGTGGTATCTGCACAAGCTGATGCAACAGGGTCTGGCGCAAGATTGGGCGCTGATCGGTGCCGGTGTGCGGGCCTATGACAGCGCGATGCGCGACAAGCTTAAAGCGCAGGACTATCTGACCACCTTGATCGAGCTTGCCCCCGGTCGTGTCACGGCAGAGGTCGTCGGCTCGATGATCGACTACACTCCCATCGCCGAAGACAACGCGCCGCTGATTGCCGCGATGGCGGATCCCGCAATCCGCATCGTGTCGCTGACCGTGACCGAGGGTGGCTATTTCATCGACCCCGAAACCGGCGGGCTTGATCTGACCCACGCCGATATCCAGCATGACCGCGCGCAGCCCGATCAGCCCAAGACGGTTTTCGGGGCGATCATTGCCGCGCTCAAGCTGCGACGCGATGCGGGCCACGGCCCGTTTACCGTCCAAAGCTGCGACAACCTGCGCGGCAATGGCACCGCCACGCGCCAGGCCGTCGTGACCCTCGCCCGCCAAAGTGATGCGGCGCTTGCCCAGTGGATCGAGCAAAACTGCAGCTTCCCGAACTCTATGGTGGATTGCATCGTGCCCGCCACCGGCCCTGACGAGATTGCGCTGGCGCAAAGCCTTGGCGTCGATGACGCGGCACCGGTGACGCATGAGAACTACCGCCAATGGGTGATCGAAGACGACTTCTGCGCCGGACGCCCCGACTGGGACAAGGCGGGGGCGATCTTTACCGATGCGGTGCATGACTATGAGGCGATGAAAATCCGCATCCTCAACGCAGGACATCAGGTCTTGGCCAACGCCGGAGAGTTGCTGGGCCTGGAAACCATCGCCGATTGCATGGCGCACCCCTTGACCTCTGCCATGTTCCGCAAGATCGAGGCAGAGGAAATCGCCCCCTACGTCGCCGCCGTGCCCGGTCAAGACCCGGCGGCCTATGTCGAGCTGATTGCCAAACGTTTCGCCAACCCCGCGATCCGCGACACCACACGGCGCGTGGCCTTTGACGGGTCATCACGACATCCGGGGTTTGTTCTGCCGGTCCTGCGCGACGCCTTGGCGGCCAGGGGCAGTTGCTCCGGTCTGGCCCTGGTAGAGGCGCTATGGGCCCGTATGTGTGCAGGCACCCGCATGGACGGGACAGAGATCGAGCCGAACGACCCGCAGTGGGCGCGCCTCAACGCTGTGGCCCTGGCCGCGCGCGAAGCGCCGCAGCTCTGGCTTGCGCAGCGTCATATCTATGGCGATCTGGCCGAGCATCAGGCCTTTGCCGAGGCGTTTGAACACTGGCTCTCGCTCATCTGGGCAGAAGGCTGCGAGGCCGCGCTTGCGGTCTATACCGATCAGCCGGATGTGGCCGCCGCATTGGCCGGTGACCGCGCGGGGATGGGGCAATGATCCTGTGTTGCGGGGAGGCATTGATCGATATGGTCGCGGCCCCGTCGCTCGACGGGCCGGACGGGTTTGTGCCTCATTCGGGCGGCGCGGTCTTTAACACCGCCATCGCGCTTGGCCGATTGGGGGCCCGCGCGGGCATGCTGACCGGATTGTCGCGCGATATGTTCGGCGATCAGCTCGCCGATGCGCTGAAGGCCAGTGACGTGGACACCACGCATATCATCCGCTCTGATCGTCCTAGCACATTGGCTTTTGTGAAACTTGAAGATGGGCAGGCAAGCTATTCATTCTTCGACGAAAACTCCGCCGGTCGGATGATCCGCGCCGAGGATATGCCAGAGCTGACGAGCGATATTACCGCGCTGTTCTTTGGCGGTATCAGCCTTGCCAGCGATCCCAGTGCCAGCGCCTATGCTGCCTTGCTGGACCGTCAGGGCGGGTCGCGGGCGGTGATGATCGATCCCAATATCCGCCCACTGTTTATCACTGACGCAGAGGGCTACCGCCGCCGGATGGCGGCGATGATTAGGCAGGCGGATATCGTCAAGGTCTCGGACGAGGATCTTAACTGGCTGAACCCCGCCCCGTTGACGCAGGCCGAAAAGATCAGCGCAATGCTCGACACCGGCCCGTCGGTTGTGATTGTCACCCAAGGGGCCGAGGGCGCCATAGCAACGCTTGCAGACGGCACATCGATCGCAGTGCCTGCGGTGAAGACCAACGTCGTCGATACAATCGGTGCCGGTGATACGTTCAATGCGGGATTTCTGGCGAAGCTGTCCGAACTGGACCTGCTGACGCCCGAAGCCCTCGGCACGCTTGATCCCGACGCTTTGTGCGACGCGATGACTTATGGTGCCCGCGTCGCCGCCATCACAGTGTCACGCGCCGGTGCCAACCCGCCTTGGGCGAACGAGCTTTAACGCCGACCACAACCCCAGACGATCCCTTTCGCAAAGCCGCGCAGCACGACCCTGCGCGGCTTTTGACATGCAACGAACAGGATGACGCGACATCGCCAAAGCTGCAAAAGCAACCTTTACACCTATCGACGATCGAAACTGAATTTTACGGAAAGCCTTGCAAGAACAAGGTGGTACCCAAGGCCGGACTCGAACCGGCACGCCTCGCGGCGGGGGATTTTGAATCCCCTGCGTCTACCATTCCGCCACTTGGGCACAATGGGGGTCTGTTACCGTGCCACGCGCCCCACGGCAAGAGCAATTTTACCGCTTTTGCTTGACCCCGTCCGATTGTTCTGGTGTTGCCATTGAACAGAAAACAATACCGGAGACCGCAGTATGATCCGACGGCTATATGACTGGGTTCTGGGCCTGGCAAACCACCCGCACGCGCTTTGGGCCCTTGCGGTTGTGGCATTCCTTGAAAGCTCTGTTTTTCCCATTCCGCCGGATGTGCTGATGATCCCGATGATCCTTGCGCGCCCGAACCGCGCATGGCTCATCGCGGGGATCGCACTGGTCGCGTCGGTCTTGGGAGGGCTGCTGGGATACGCCATCGGTGCGCTGGCATTTGAACAACTGGGGCAACCGATCCTTGCCAGCCTTGGCAAAGGCGACGCGATGGCGGAATTCTCGGACCGGTTCAACGGCGTCGGCTTCTGGGCTGTGCTGACTGCGGGCGTCACGCCCTTCCCCTACAAGGTGATCACGATCATGTCGGGGTGGACGGGGATGCCGCTGGCGACCTTTATCGTGACCTCGATCCTTGCGCGCGCGCTGCGGTTCTTCATCGTGGCGGCGCTGCTGTGGAAATTTGGCGCACCTATCCGCGACTTTGTTGAACGCCGTCTGCCTTTGGTATTTACGGTATTTGTCGTGCTGCTGTTCGGCAGCTTCTTCTTGCTGAGGTATCTGTGATGACGCGAAACACCTATGTCCTGATCGCTACGCTGGGGTCTGCTGCGCTGCTGTTGGGGGCCTTTGGGTTCCAACACATCGGCGGCTATGCGCCTTGCAAAATGTGCCTGTGGCAGCGGTGGCCCCATGCGGCGGCGATCCTGATCGGGGTGATCGTTCTCTTTGGTGCGCCGCGGGCGTTGATCTGGCTGGGCGCGCTGTCGGTGGCGATCACGGGGCTGATCGGGGTTTATCATGCGGGGGTGGAATGGAAATTCTGGCCCGGGCCGTCGTCCTGCACCGGCGGCGGCATGGACCTTGGCGCGATGAGCGGTAGCGATCTTTTGTCCACCAGCGCGCCCTCCGGTCTGGTCATGTGTGATGACATCGTTTGGCAGCTTTTCGGTCTGTCCATGGCGGGTTGGAACGCGGTCATTTGTGCCATCCTGCTGGCGTTCTGGGTCTCTGCCGCGCGCGCACCGCGCTGAACCATCTTGCAGGCCGCGGCCCTAGGAGGCGGCCTGCCCTGCCTTGCGCGTCTTGAGCAAAAGGCTCGTCTCGCTCGCGACCACCCCGTCGAGCTTGCGGATGCGGGCCAGAACCTCGTCGAACTCCTCAAGCGTTTTGGTGCCGATCTCGACGATCACATCCCATCTGCCATTGGTCGAATGCACGGCACGCAACGCCGCCATTCCGGCCAGCGTGCGGGTGATGCGGTCAGCGCCACGGCCCTCGATCTCGATCATCATCAATCCGCGTACCGGATCGGCACGCACGTCCGAGCGCGTCACGACGGTAAAGCCCAGGATCTCTCCGCTTTGTTGCAAACGGGCGAGACGCGCGCGCACGGTGGTACGTGACAGCCGCAAGGCCGCCGCCAGATCAGACAGAGACGCCCGCGCGTCGTCGCGCAGCGCTGCCAGAATTGCTTCGTCCGTTGTGTCCATCTTGGCTGTCCAGTTTGGTCAAATAATCTCCGATTTGGTCACTTTAGATGATTGTTTCTGACCAGACCAGCTAGATATCGTCGCGGAAACGTTGACGAAAGGATCTCACCCATGTCTGGACAAAACTGTATTCTTCTTGGGGCCCCGCTGGATAGCGGCAAGCGCCGGTTGGGCTGTCTGATGGGCCCCGATGCCTATCGCACCGCAGGGTTGGCGGGCGCGCTGACCGATCTGGGCCATAGCGTCACAGACCGTGGCAATGTCGCGCCTGCGCCCTTCACGCCCGGAAAGCACCCGAAACTGCACGCGCTTGAGGAAACCATCGCCTGGACACATAGCCTGGCCGAGGCCACCCAAGCCGCCTTGCAGGATGGCACCCCGATCATCATGGGCGGCGATCATGCGCTTGCCTCAGGCACCGTGTTGGGCGCGATGCGCCATGCGCAGGCGCAGGAACGCCCCCTGTTTGTGCTGTGGCTGGACGCGCATAGCGATTTCCACACGCCCGAAAGCACCGACAGCGGCAACCTGCACGGCACCCCCTTGGGCTATGTGACAGGGCGCGAGGGCTTTGATGCCTTCCCCGATCTGCCCTACCCGCTTCCCCACGATAATATCGCCATCATCGGCCTGCGCTCTGTCGACGCGGCAGAGCGTGCGGCCTTGCAAGAAACCACCATCCAGCGCGTCGACATGCGCGAGATCGACGAGACGGGCATCGCCACGCCGCTGAACACCTTCCTTGAAAAGGTCGCTGCGGCGAACGGGATGCTGCATGTCTCGCTTGATGTGGATTTCCTTGATCCGTCCGTTGCCCCCGCGGTTGGCACGACTGTCCCCGGCGGTGCGACCGTGCGCGAAGGCCATCTGGTGATGGAAATGCTGCATGACAGCGGGCTGATGACCTCGCTTGATCTGGTAGAGCTGAACCCCTTTCTGGATGAACGGGGCCGCACCGCGCAGCTGATGGTCGATCTGGCCGCCTCTGCCTTTGGCCGCCGCGTATTCGACCGCCCCACCCGCGCCTATTGATTTGAGTAAAGGACCACGACCATGACCAATCTGACCCCCTCTGACAAGGCGCTGGTGCCCTTTGTATCCGTCGACAATATGATGACGCTGATCCACCACATCGGGATTGAACCCATGCTGATCGGGCTTGGGGAGTATATCGAGGCGGACTTCAAACGGTGGGAGCTGTTTGACAAGACCCCGCGCGTTGCCAGCCATTCGGAACAGGGCGTGATCGAGCTGATGCCGACCTCGGACGGCGAGGTCTACGGGTTCAAATATGTGAACGGCCACCCCTCGAACACCGCAGAGGGGTTGCAGACCGTGACCGCCTTTGGCCTGCTGGCGAATGTGGCCAACGGTTATCCGGTGTTGCTGTCCGAGATGACGATGCTGACGGCGCTGCGCACGGCGGCAACCTCTGCCGTGGTGGCGCGGTTGCTGGCCCCCAAGGGCGCGCATGTGATGGCGATGATCGGGAACGGGGCGCAATCCGAATTCCAGACCCTCGCCATGAAGGCCATCGTCGGCATCGACGAGGTGCGGCTTTACGACATCGACAAAGATGCCACCGCCAAATGCGCCGCCAACCTGCAAGATCTGGGCATCAAGGTCGTGCCCTGCGACACCGCGGAAGAAGCGATGCTGGGCGCGCAGATCGTCACCACATGCACGGCGGACAAGCAATATGCCACCATCCTGACAGATAATATGGTCGGCAGCGGCATCCACATCAACGCCATCGGCGGCGACTGTCCGGGCAAGACCGAACTGGCCCCCGCGATCCTGCACCGCGCAGGGATTTTTGTGGAATACCCCGAACAGACCCGGATCGAGGGCGAGATACAGCAGCTTGAACCGGATCACCCTGTGACCGAGATCTGGCAGGTGTTGACCGGTCAGGCGCAGGGGCGCACCGATGACAAGCAGATCACCCTGTTCGACAGCGTCGGCTTTGCGATCGAGGATTTCTCGGCGCTGCGCTATGTGCGCGACCAGATCAAGGCGACCGATCTGTTCGACCCGCTTGACCTGCTGGCCGACCCCGAAGATCCGCGGGATCTGTTCGGCATGTTGCAAAGGGCCAAGTAACGGCGACGGTAGCCTATTTCGGCGCGGTCACATCATGGTGGTACAGCCAGTTGAACGCGCCGACCATCGCCCAGGGTGCAAGGGTGCTGCCCAGCTTTAGCCCCAAATGCGCGGCCGACCGCAAAGGCCCGGGGCGCAAATGATAGCGCGCGGCATTGCCTGCCGCCGCTTTGACGACGCGGGTAACACGGGGTTGGCGCAGGTTTTGATAGCGGGCGAGCGCCTGTTCTGCGGGGTGGTTCAGTACGCTGTCGGCCAGCACCCATGCATCTTCAAGCGCCATATTGGCGCCCTGCGCTAGGAACGGCAGCGTCGGATGCGCGGCATCCCCCAGCAAGACAACCCCGCCCTGATGCCACGACTGCGCAACCGGATGCAGGTGGAGCCCCCAAAGCGTGCAGGTCTCTACCGCATTGATCATCGCGGCAGCCCGCCCGCCAAAGCCCGCAAAAGCCTTTCGCAGGTGTGCCGGATCGTCCGCATCGTTCCAGCCTTCGGCGGCCCAACTGTCACGCTCTTCCACCGCGACCAGATTGACCAGCCGCCCGCCGCGCAAAGGGTAGCTGACCAGATGCCGGCCCGGCCCCATGGTGACATGGGCCTCGTCTGGGTGGTTGAAATCATTGCGCACAACCGCGCGCCACGCGACCTGACCGGTGAACTTTGCCTGATCCGCGCCATTCAACACCGCACGCGCCCGGCTGTGGATCCCGCTGGCATCAACGATCAGCTCTGCCCGTCGGCGCGACCCATCGGTTAGGCGCAGTTGCGGTGTGGCACCGGGGGTCACCTCTGCCACCTCGGCCCCGAGCTCTACCGTCACATTGCCCCGTTTGGCCGCGCCCAGCAGGATGTCCACCAGATCGGCGCGGTGCACGAACACATAGGGATATGCGCCCTGCCCGCGCATCAGGTCCAACCGCGCCACACGCGCCCCAGCCTTGTGATCCTGCAAGACCACCGCCTGCCCGCGCACCGCCGCGCGTTCGGTCAGCTTCGCGTCAAGCCCCATGGCCCGCAACACCGCGATACCGTTAGGGCTGATCTGGAGACCGGCACCGACCTCGGTGATCGCCGGAGCCTGCTCCAGCAGCGTGACAGCCATGCCGCGGCGCGACAAAGCCGCTGCGGCGGCCAAGCCGCCGATACCCCCACCAATAACGATTGCGTTGCCGATGCCCATTTCGCTTTCGCCTGCCTTGCCAACTTCATACACAAAAGCGCCGGGCTCTCACCGCGGCGCTTTCATTATCATTCTCGCGCAAATGCGATCATTTGCGGCCCGTTACCGGACGATCAATCGTCGCGGTGAACTTTCTCGCGGCGCTCGTGACGTTCTTGCGCCTCAAGGCTCATCGTGGCGATTGGACGCGCATCCAGACGTTTCAGCGAAATCGGCTCTCCGGTGACAGAGCAGTAGCCGAATTCACCCTCATCGATGCGGCGCAGCGCCCCGTCGATCTTGCTGACCAGCTTGCGGGCGCGGTCCCGTGTGCGCAATTCCAGCGCGCGATCCGTTTCCTCGGAGGCGCGATCGTTCACATCGGGGATGTTGCGTGTCCCGTCTTGCAAGCCCTCGATCGTGTCCCGGCTTCCCGCCAGCAGCTCGGCTTTCCAGTTCAATAGTTTGCGTCTGAAGTATTCGACTTGCCGATCATTCATGAACGGCTCGTCTTCGGCAGGTGTATAACCATCCGCCAAAAAAACTTCCTGCTTCATATCATTCCCCATCGCGGTCTTAAATCCTGTCATGAAGGCGCGTCTCCCGACATCACTCCCGTGGCGTGCATCTAACGCAGCGTTAGCGGATTGTCACTACACAATGCTTATGTTTGTTGGTTTAAGGACCAAGAATAGCGCGTTGAAGAAGGTTGAAAACAAGATGAAATTCCAAGGTACTCAAGATTACGTCGCCACAGATGACCTCACGATTGCGGTGAATGCGGCTGTAACGCTGGAACGACCTCTGCTTGTAAAAGGTGAGCCCGGCACAGGTAAAACGGAACTAGCCCGACAAGTGTCAGCCGCCCTTGGCCTGCCCATGATCGAATGGAACATCAAATCGACCACCCGTGCGCAACAGGGCCTATACGAATATGACGCCGTCAGCCGCCTGCGCGACAGCCAGCTTGGCGAAGAGCGTGTGCATGATGTGAAAAACTACATCCGCAAGGGCAAGCTGTGGCAGGCGTTTGAGGCCGAAGGCAAAACCGTGTTGCTGATCGACGAGATCGACAAGGCCGACATCGAATTCCCCAACGACCTTTTGCAAGAGCTCGATAAGATGGAGTTCTTCGTCTACGAGACTGGCGAGACGATCAAAGCCGAAAACCGCCCCATCGTCATCATCACCTCGAACAACGAAAAAGAGCTGCCCGACGCCTTTTTGCGCCGCTGCTTCTTCCACTACATCCAGTTCCCCGAGATGGACACGCTGCGCAAGATCGTCGAGGTCCACCACCCCGGCATCAAGGAATCCCTGTTGACCACGGCGCTGACCCAATTCTACGAAATCCGCGAACAGCAAGGGCTGAAGAAAAAACCATCCACGTCGGAAGTGCTGGATTGGCTCAAGCTGTTGCTGGCCGAGGATATGGATGCCGCCGATCTGAAAAAAGACGGCAAGTCCGCCCTGCCAAAGTTGCACGGTGCGCTGCTGAAAAACGAACAGGACGTGCATCTGTTCGAACGGCTTGCCTTCATGGCACGCGCGCAAAAGTGACCCCAAAGGGGCGCGGTGCGCCGCGCCCTGATCCCGCATAAAGGGAATATCCAACCGCCCGCGCGTTATTTCACGGCTGCAAACGCGCCCGTCCTATTTGTGACGTCTAAGCAACGATGGTCATAAGCCTGCCTTATTTGTTAACATTTTTCTCTGTTTTGACATGGTTGCTCCCTAGAATGGTCTGGATGGCGGGCGAAAAACACCTGTAATCAGCTCAAAAGGGCAGTCAGGTAGATGATGGATATGATTTTTGCACCGTTCGTGCGCCGCGTGTTGGAGACTGTTAAAGTTGTCCTTGCGGTCCCTGCACCTGCCACAACGGGGTCGCATCCATGAAGAAATACCTTTTGCTGCCCTTGATGCTGGCGATCAGCGCCTGCGTTCCGGCCTCGCATCCCGGTGTGGTGACCCGCGCCGCGATGGAACCCGCCTCAACCTCTTCTTTGCCCGCGATGAAACGGTTCACCGTTCATCAATCGCTGCCGGCACCGCGCTCCAACAACGACCTCAGCCTCGATTTTATCGAACTGTCGTTCCGCATGGAAAGCGGCAAGGAGCTCCCCGTTTTCACCCGTTTCGAAGGTCCGGTCACCGTGCGCGTCATCGGTGCGCCGCCCCCGACCCTTGGCCCCGATCTGACCGCGCTGCTCAATCGCTTGCGGCAAGAGGCCCGGATCGACATCAGCCCGACCAGCGGCACGAATGCCAATATCACCGTCGAAGCTGTCAGCCGTCGCACCATCAGCAAAGTGTTGCCCCAAGCCGCATGTTTTGTGGCCCCGAATGTCAGCAGCCTTGATGAATACAAGAAGGTGCGCCGCACCGCGCAGACCAACTGGTCCTTGCTGAAAACCCGCAGCCGCGTGTCGATCTTCATCCCCAATGACGCCAGCCCGCAAGAGGTCCGCGATTGTCTGCACGAAGAACTGGCCCAAGCGCTTGGTCCTCTCAACGATCTGTATCGCCTACCGGATTCCGTCTTTAACGATGACAACGTGCATACGGTGCTGACCGGATTTGATATGATGATCCTGCGCGCCTACTACGATCCGGCGCTGCGGTCGGGCATGACACGAGGCCAGGTGGCAAACGCCCTCCCGGGTATTCTGGCACGGATCAATCCGGGCGGCACATCGACCAAAGCACGCTTTCTGACCCGCACCCCCCGCGCCTGGAATGCCGCCGTTCAGGGCGCGCTCGGGCCCGGTCGCTCCAGCGGGCAACGCCAGGACGCGGCCTATAGCGCCATCAAGATCGCACAAAGCCTGGGCTGGCAGGATCACCGCCGCGCGTTTGCCCATTACGCCATGGGGCGCGCGTTGCAATCTGGGGATGCCGAAGCCGCGCATGAACAATACAAGATGTCCGACCTCTTCTACGCCCGCACCCCCGGCACCGATCTGCACCGCGCCTATGTGGCGACGCAGCTTGGGGCCTATTCGGTCTCCAAGGGTCAGGGTGCCGAAGCGCTACGTCTGATCGCGCCGCATATCGACACCGCACGCCGACGCGAGAACGCCGCCCTGCTCAGCACCCTGCTGTTGCTGCGTGCCGAAGCGCTCGAGCTTGAGAACCGCGCGGCCGAGGCACAGGCCGTCAGGGTGGACAGTTTGGGCTGGGCACGGTACGGATTTGGCTCTGACTGGGCTGTGCGGGCCAAAATGCGCGAGATCGCGTCGCTTAACCCGCTCAAATAACTAGCGAAACGGGTTAAAATGATCGTCATACTTCTCGCCGTGATCGGCGCTGTTATCGGGGGGCTGACCGCCCGTAAACGCAACGGCAACCGCAAGGATATCGCACAATACGCGGCCGGGTTTGCGATGGCCTTTATCATCGTCGGCATGATCCTTACAGTCGTTCTGGACCGAGTCCTAACCGGAGCGTAATTCATGTTTCTGCCGTTCTTTGACCAACTGCGCCAACACAAGGTGCCGGTGTCCATGCGCGAATTTCTCGCCTTTCTCGACGGGATGGCAGCCGGGCTCGCGACCTATGATGTCGATGCCTTCTACTATCTCGCGCGCACCAGCATGGTCAAAGACGAACGCAACATCGATAAATTCGACCGCGCCTTTGCAGCCGCGTTCTCGGGCCTTGAAAACATCAGCCTCGACGATGTGATGGAGGCCGTGGACATCCCGCACGAGTGGCTGGAGAAAATGGCCGAAAAGCACCTCACCCCCGAGGAAAAGGCCGAGATCGAGGCCGCGGGCGGTTTTGACAAGCTGATGGAGACGCTGCGCAAACGGCTCGAGGAACAGAAAGGCCGCCATCAGGGGGGCAATAAATGGGTCGGCACCGCAGGCACCTCGCCCTTCGGGGCCTATGGCTACAACCCGGAAGGCGTGCGCATCGGCCAGAATGAATCGCGCCACCAGCGCGCGGTCAAGGTCTGGGACAAACGCGAATTCAAAAACCTCGACGACACGGTCGAACTGGGCACCCGCAACATCAAGGTCGCGCTGAAACGTCTGCGCCGGTGGGCCCGTGACGGCGCGAATGACGAACTTGATTTGGGCGGCACCATCCGTGCGACGGCGGAACACGGCTACCTCGATGTCAAAACCCGCCCCGAGCGGCGCAACGCGGTCAAGGTGCTGCTGTTCCTGGATGTGGGTGGTTCTATGGACCCGCATATCAAAACCGTCGAAGAACTGTTCAGCGCCGCCAAGTCCGAATTCAAACACCTCGAACACTTCTACTTCCACAACTGCCTGTATGAAGGCGTCTGGCGTGACAACCGCCGCCGCTGGACGGAACAGCTGGACACGATGGAGGTGCTGCGCACCTACGGGCCGGATTACAAATGCATTTTCGTGGGCGACGCGTCCATGTCGCCTTACGAAATCGCCTACCCCGGTGGCGCCAATGAACACTGGAACGCGGAGGCCGGATCGGTCTGGCTCTCTCGGGCGCGCGAACAATGGAACAGCAACCTCTGGATCAACCCGATCCCAGAGAAATACTGGCCCTACACACAATCCATCAAAATGGTGCAGGAAATCTTTGGCGCAGAGGCCATGGTGCCCATGACCCTCGAAGGGCTGAGCCGCGGGATGAAGACCCTGACCCGGTAATCAGCCGCCACCCCATCATAGATCGGAACATTCCACCGCGCCCCCGCGTTTTCACCATGAACCCAAATGGTGAAAGGAATTCCCATGATCAAGAAATCAGGCTCCGCAAAATGGACAGGCAACCTCAAAGAGGGCAAAGGCCATGTCTCCACCCAGACCGGCGTGATCAGCGACCAACCCTACGGCTTTAACACCCGTTTCGAAGGCAAAGACGGCACCAACCCCGAAGAGCTGATCGGCGCGGCCCATGCGTCCTGTTTTTCGATGGCGCTGTCAATGATCCTTGAAGACTACGATCTGGTCGCCGATAGCATCGAAACCAAGGCCACGGTCTTCCTTGAACAAAAAGACGGCGGCTTCCATGTGCCGAAGATTCACCTTGATGTGGAATGTGTCATCCCCAATGCCACACAAGAACAGTTCGAAGAGGCGACCAAAACCGCCAAGGAGAACTGCCCCATCTCCAAACTGATGACTGCCGAAATCACGATGGACGCAAAACTGTCCTGACCCTACCCCAGGGGCCGCGCCCGCCCGCGGCCCCTACTACGACCCCTTCACCCTTTTCCCAAATACTCATTCCACCCTTGCACCCCGCTCGCCTGCGTCCATATTGGGTGGATGATCCGCATCCTCCCCATACTTCTCGCCGTGCTCTACGGGCTTGCCATGTATCGGTTTTCTGCTTGGCGCACCGCGAAGGAGCTGGATGACAAATCGACTGAACTGCTCGACCCTGCCCTGCGCGAGATGACATCGAAGCTGGCCAGCGCCCTCGATCTGCCGCGGATCAAGGTGCATATCTACGAAGTCGCCCCCGTCAACGGTCTTGCCGCCCCCGATGGGCGGATCTTCATTACCCGCGGTTTTTACGAGAAATTCAAATCCGGTGACGTCACCGCCGAAGAGCTCGCGAGCGTGATTGCACATGAGCTCGGCCATGTGGCCTTGGGGCATTCACGGCGACGGATGATCGATTTTTCCGGCCAGAATGCCATGCGCGCGGCGCTTGGGATGATCTTGGGGCGGATTCTTCCCGGTGTCGGTATCTGGATCGCCAATATGCTGGCGACGCTCCTGGCCGCGCGGCTGTCGCGCAGCGATGAATACGAGGCGGACGCCTATGCCGCCGCCCTGCTGACCAAAGCGGGTATCGGCATCGCGCCACAGATTTCCTTGTTCGAAAAGCTGGAGGCACTGACCCAAAGCAACCACGGCACCGCCCCCGCCTGGCTGCTGAGCCACCCGAAGACCGCAGACAGGATCGGCGCGCTCACGGCGCTGCAAACCGCCTGGGACCGTTAACCAAGCGCCTTTGCCAGCCGCGGCAGCCGTGCTTTCTTCAGCAACGGTCGCATCTCCCACGGATGGCCTGACAGGCGGCGTGCCTCTTCCAGAACATGTGCGGCTACAGCTTCCATCACCTGCGGCTGCGCCAGCCAGACGCCGTGCAGATAGCTGTCGGGATCGACCCGCGCCAACCCCTCTTCAGCCAAGGTGCCACGGGGGAAATCCTTGGCATTCAGCGTCATGATAATATCGGCATGGCCGGTGATCGCGGCGGCCAGCACATGCACATCGTTTTCATCCGGCAGGTACAGCCGTGCCGCCACACCGGGGCTCGGGGGCACCTCGGCCTTGGGCCAGGCGGCGCGCAGCAAGGCGATCTCTGCGCGGGCCTGTGCCTCGCCCTCGGGGCCAAGCTTGATCGCGGCGCGCGCCCATTCTTCCAACAGGCGCGCGGACCACAGCGGTTCAAACACCCCCGCCCGCGCCGCGCCCATCACCATCTCGCGCATGACAGTGGGATAGAGCACGCAGGCGTCAATCAGGATGCGCAGCGCCATTACAGGCGGAAGAACAACGACTTGAGGTATCCCGTCTCGGCCAGTTGCGGCAGCTGCGGGTGGTCAGGACCGGCGAAACCGGTATGCAGCAGCGCTGCGCGCCGTCCCGCACGACCGATACCGCGCACAGATGCGGTCCGGAACTGCGTCAGATCCGCCGCGTGGGAACAGGAACACAGACCCAGCACGCCGTTTTCGGCCACCAGTTGCGCCGCCAGACGCGCCACACGTTCATAGGCGCGCAGACCGGCTTCAAGCGCGGGTTTTCCGGGGGCAAAGGCGGGAGGATCGCAGATCACCACGTCGAACTCTTCGCCCTCGGCCCGCAGTGCTGTCAGGATGTCAAAGGCGTCGCCTTGGCGCGTGGCAAAGCGGTCTGACACGCCCATAGCCTCTGCGCCCTGCTGCGCCAGCTCAAGCGCGGATGCCGATCCGTCGACCGCAACCGCAGAAGACGCGCCATTTGCCAGCGCGGCGAGTGAGAACCCGCCAACATGGGCGAAGACATCCAGCACGCGTTTGCCTTTGGTCAGGTTCGCCGCGAAGGCGTGGTTCGGGCGTTGGTCGTAGAACAGGCCGGTTTTCTGGCCGCCGGTGAGGTCAGCCATATAGATAGCACCGTTCATCGGCACTTGCACAGGCGCGCTTGGGGCCTCGCCATGCAGCACACCGCTTACGTCATCCAGCCCTTCAAGGCTGCGGGTCCGGCCCGACGCGTTCTTGAGCACGTGGCGCACGCCGGTTTGCTCCACCAGCGCTGCTGTCAGCGCATCGATATGCACATCGGCCCATGCGGCGTTGGCCTGAATGACGGCCGTATCGCCAAAGCGGTCGATCACCACACCGGGCAACCCATCGGCTTCGGCGTGGATCAACCGGTAATAGGGTGCGTCATACATCTGGTCACGCAGTTGCACGGCGCGATTGATATGGGCCTCGAACCAGTTCTGGTTCACCACGGCTTGCGCGTTCTGGTCCAGCATCCGGCAGAAGATCTTGGAGGCCGGGTTCACCGCGACCACCCCCATCACCTGACGGGCACTGTCTTCCAGCAGCGCGAGACTGCCGGGCGCAAGCGCCTTGGTGCGTCGGTCGGTGACCATTTCATTGGCATAAACCCAGGGAAACCCGTGCCGGATGGCGCGGGCATTCGCCTTGGGCAGCAGGCGCACCACAGGCAAATCGGAAGGGTCGGTCGAAGCGGGAGGGGAAAGGGGCGTTGTCATACCGCCCCCATTAGTCGGTTCCGCGCGTTTGGGGAAGCGCAGAGTTCGATTGCTGCCTCAATAGGCGGCAAGTTTCGTGCGTTTATAGCTGCCCGGCGTGGCGAGCTGCTGTTCGATCGCACGGGCCAGATCATGGATCATCACCGCATTGTCAGGCTGCGCCTCTGCGACGGGGGGCGCAAAGCTGCTCAGCTCTACCGCGACCTGACGGGGTTCGGCCAGCGGGTTGCCATTGCGCGCGTCGACAACGGTCAGGATAAACTCTGCCGACGGGGCTTCTGAGGCGGGGTTGTAGAACCGCAAGACCTCGACCTCCAGCGCGGCGGGCACGGGACCATAGGCGGTCACTGCCCCCTGGCGGATCGCGGCCTCGAAGATCGCGCGCACCTGATCGCGGCGGTCCGTGTCTGCTTCGCCATGCCAGACGATGTCGGCCGATTGCAGCAGGCTTGGCGCTTGTGCGACCCGCAGGTGGTCGGGCACAGAGACGTTGGTGTGCTGGATATGCACCGCGTCCAGCAACGTATCGGGCTGGTAGGCGTTCAGATTGTCCAGCAAGGACATGCGGGTCGAGGATGTGTCATACATCGCATTCCGGCTGGCAATATCCGCCGGTGCACAACCGGACACGGCAGCGGCACAGGCCAAAGCGATCAACAGTTTATGATGTTTCATTTACCCCTCCAAAAGCTGCTGACGATACGTATTGTGCAGCCATGTAACGGTAATGCTGCTCAATTAAGGCAGGAATGGGGCAAGAATGTTCAAAACCTAAGGCATCATTAGGGTATTTCGGCACGTTTGCGCCTTAATGTCGGCCTGTCTAGCTGCGCGGTCGGGTGCGCCAGCCGCCGCGCCGCCGAGGCGTGGCCATGTCGATCAACCCCTCTTGCATCACTTGGGTCATGGGATGGTCTTGGTTCTCTGCTGTCATGCTGTCCAACAAGGCGCGCAGGGCGGCTTTGGTATCCGCTTCCGCTGGCAGGCTGAGCGCCCAATCCAGAAAGATTGACCGACACTCCGCCTGGGTGATCCCCTCTATGCGGTAGGATTCAAAGATCAGCCCTTTGGGATCGTTGGGGTCCCCTTTGCTCATGTCGCGCCCCCGTCCGCTTTGTCTACGTAAGCGGCAAGTGCATCGGCGATGATTGTCGCGGCCTGATCGTAGCTTTGCGCGAGATGCGCGTGCAGTTCTTCGGGCGTGTCCACATCGAGGGAGCGGCACAGAAACCGCAAACCCGCCTGCCCCAGAGAATCCTCGCGCAGAACAGAGGATGACAGCAGCCGCGTCGCGGATTGCAGCGCCCAGCAGGTGCGGTAGACGCGGCGCAGCACCTCTGCCTGATCGGCGGTGATGACGTTCTGCGCCTCCGCATCCCCAAGCGCAGAGGTGATGTCCCGCGCCGTGGTGCCCGCCAGCAAGGCCCCGGCCTGCGCCAGCAACTCGATATCCTGCAAGCGCCCCGGCCCGTTCTTGGCATCCCAGATGCCGCCCGCCACCTTGGCCGTTGCCAGACGTGCGCGCATCGCCGCGACCTCGTGCAGGGTATCGGCACGGTCGCGCGACCGGGCGAGCACCTTGTCGCACAGGCGCGCCACATCCTGCATCAGATCATCGGGGCCGGTCACACAATCGGCGCGGGTCAGGGCCAGATGCTCCCACACCCAGGCCTGCCCCATCTGATAGCTTTCAAAACTCGCTAAACTGGTCGCCACCGGCCCCTGCGTCCCCGACGGGCGCAAGCGCATGTCCACTTCGTACAGCTTGCCTTGGGCCATCGGCGCGGTCATCGCGGTGATCATCGCCTGCGTCAACCGCGCATAATACAGCCGCGACGCCAGCGGGCGCTTGCCGTCAGAGCTTTCGACGCCAGCGGAATCGTAGACCACAATCATATCCAGATCAGAGGCAGCGGTCAGGCGGCGCGCGCCAAGTGACCCCATCCCGACCAGCACCGCACCGCGCCCGGGCGGCGGCCCGTGACGGCGCGAGAATTCGTCGATCACCACCGGCCAGAGCCCGCGCAACACCGCCCGCGCCAGATCGGCATATTGCGCCCCCACCGTCGCGGCATCAATCAGCCCGCGCAGGTGATGCACCCCGATCCGAAAATGCCATTCCTTGGCCCATCGACGACAGGTATCCAGCCGCGCCTCATAATCCTCTTCGGCCTCCAGCACCTCTGTCAGACTGTCGACCAAAGCGTCCTCTGCCGGCCATTCGCTAAAGAAATCCCCGCCGATCACCGCGTCGAACACCTGCGCATTGCGCGACAGATAGGCAGCGAGCGCGGGTGACGCGCTGACAATATCAACAAGCAAATCAGAGAGTTGCGGGTTGATCTTCAACAAAGAGAATAACTGCACCCCCGCGGGCAGCCCACCAAGAAAGCCGTCAAAGGCCAGCAATGCCTCGTCCGGTTTGGTGGCCCGTGCGAGACGCGCCAGCAATCCGGGTTTCAGCTCTGCAAAAAGCTCCGCCCCCCGGGCGCTGCGCAAGGCGGGGTAGTTCAGCCAACGGTCCACAATCGCAGCGTCAAAGACATGTTCCTCGGGCGCGGCAGCCGCTTCAGGGCGTGAGGTCGAGCCCGCAAAGAACCCTTCGGTCAGTTGGTGCACCTCTTCCAGCCGCCGTTCAAGGTCACTGCGCAGCGCGGGGACATCCATATCCATCATCGCGGCCAGCCGGTCGAACCCCTCTTCCGTTTGGGGCAATGTATGGGTCTGGGCGTCACGGATCATCTGGACGCGGTGTTCCACGGTGCGATGCGCGCGGTAGTGATCGCACAGCGTCTCGGCCACTTCTGAGGGGATCCATTCCTTTTCCGCCAGCACGGCCATGCCTTCGCAGGTGCCGCGCACGCGCAGATCTGCGTCGCGCCCACCGGCGATCAGCTGACGGGTCTGGGTGAAAAATTCGATCTCGCGGATACCGCCGCGCCCCAGCTTCATATTGTGCCCCGAAAGCGAGACACTGCCCCCCAACCCTTTGTGCTCACGGATCGCAAGGCGCATGTCATGGGCGTCCTGTATCGCGGCAAAATCCAGATGCTTGCGCCAGACGAAGGGTCGCAGCACCGAAAGGAACTGATCGCCCGCCGCCAGATCGCCCGCCGCAGGGCGTGCCTTGATATAGGCGGCACGCTCCCATGTGCGGCCCAGACTTTCGTAATACCGTTCTGCCGCTTCCATCGCGATGCACACGGGCGTCACACCGGAATCGGGCCGCAGCCGCAGGTCTGTGCGAAAGACATAGCCCTCGCCCGTGAGATCGTTGAGCGTCCCGCTCATCGCGCGGGTGGCGCGGACAAAGGCGGTGCGGGCATCGTGAAAATCGCTGGCGTCAAAGCGTGTTTCGTCGAACAGGCAGATCAGATCGATATCGGACGAATAATTCAGCTCGCGCGCGCCCATCTTGCCCATAGCCAACACGACCATGCCTGCGCCGCTGTCGGCGTCCTCTTCTGTCATGCCGGGCAGCTTTCCACGTTTGATCTGCGCTTTCAGCCCTGCGGTCAGCGCGGCTTGGGCGGCGGCGTCGGCGAAATCGGTCAGCGCGCCGGTCACCTCCTCCAGCGACCAAGCCCCTGCCAGATCAGCCAGCCCCGTCATCAGCGCCACGCGCCGCTTGCCTTGCCGTAGATGACTGGACAACTGGTCCGGAGGCACCGCGCCCGCGCTGTCGATCACCTGCTGCACCGCCCCTGCGGGATCATCGAAAGCCGCACGACACCAGTCGGTTTCCTTTTGCATCAACCCCAGAAGATAGGGCGACGTCGATCCCGCCCCCGCCACAAGTGCGGCAATTTCGGGCGGCGCATCGGGAAAGAGCGCGCGCGCATCCTGCGCCTGATCGGCCGTAAAGATGCGGGGACAGCGGGTGATCTGACTGGCAAGTGTTCTCATACGCCAAGCATTCGCTGGTTCTATGCCCGTCGTCAATGGCGCCGTGGCACCTGCTAACCCCCACCAAACACGTGCAAATCCAAATAATGTAAAAAAGATTTACATTATCCCTTGCAAACCACAGGGCGCACCCCGATCTAATGTAATGTGAAAGGCATTTACATTGCCCGCCACCGCACCGGCCCGCAGCGTTCAGGGCCACCACACTCTGACCGAAAGGGAACTTGATGACACAGACCTATGCACCCACCTACACCGCACAACGCAGTTGGCTGGGCCGTACCGAGGACTTTCTTGACGACAAGGGCAAAGGGGCCTGGATCGCCGCCATGGTTGTCGGTTTCATTCTTTTCTGGCCGCTTGGCCTTGCCCTTCTTGCCTATATGATCTGGAGCAAACGTATGTTTAAATCTTCGTCTTGCAGCAAACGCGCCCGCCGTGGGTCTATCACCGGGCGTTCAACCGGAAACGCCGCCTTTGATGCCTATAAGGCCGACACCCTGGCCCGTCTGGAGGAAGAGCAAACCAATTTTGAAGCCTTCCTGAGCCGTCTGCGCGACGCCAAGGACAAGGCAGAGTTCGACCAGTTCATGGCCGAAGGCTCCAAAAACGACGATGATGCGCAAAAGGCCTAAAGCCTGCGCGTTCAATCAACACCCCCTCCGCCACGGCGGGGGGGCCGATTTTCTCAAGGGACAGGACATGATGACCCCCACCACCCCCGATCCATTCGACCAGCCTGAATTCTATAGCGGCATTCCGACCAAGCGGTTCATGGCTTGGGTTGTGGACGCCCTGCTGGTGTTGATCGCCAGCGTGTTGATCCTGCCGTTCACCGCCTTCACCGGCCTGTTCTTTTTCCCGCTGCTGATGCTGATGGTGGGCTTTACCTACCGTGTCGCGACACTTGCCAGCGGGTCGGCCACCTGGGGCATGCGCCTGTTCGGCATGGAATTGCGCACGGCGCGCGATGAACCGCTGGATCTGGCCTCGGCGTTCTTGCATACTTCGGGCTATACGGTCAGCGTTGCCATGATGCCTTTGCAGGTGATTTCGATCATTCTGATCTGTGCGACCTCGCGCCATCAGAGCCTGAGCGACGTGATCCTCGGCACAGTCCCGCTGAACCGTCGTGTCGAAAGCGTGAACTGACCCAAACTTGTGCTTGGCGCGCTTTGGACCAGTTGTTAGAATTTCCTCCGAACAACAACGGATTTTCATGCGCCATACACTTCCCATCGCTCCGCAGTTCTATGTGACTGCGCCCCAGCCCTGCCCGTATCTGGACGGCCGGATGGAACGTAAACTGTTCACCGCGCTGCAGGGCGACTCCGCGACCAAGCTGAATAACAGCCTGTCGGGGCAAGGCTTCCGGCGGTCGCAGAATGTACTGTATCGCCCGTCTTGCACGGATTGCGCGGCCTGTCTGTCAGCGCGTATCAACGTCGCCGACTTCACCCCCAGCAAAAGCCAGAAGCGCACGATCAAGCGCAACGCGGGGCTGACGCGGCGGGCGACGTCGCCTTGGGCCACGGAAGAGCAATACGACCTCTTCCGCATCTATCTTGACAGCCGCCATGCGGACGGTGGCATGGCCGATATGGATGTCTTCGAATTTGCCGCGATGATCGAGGAAACCCCGATCCGCAGCCGTGTGATCGAATATACCGATACCCAAACCCGCGAGTTGATTGGCGTCTGCCTGACAGATGTGCTCGATGACGGGGTGAGCATGGTCTATTCGTTCTACAGCCCTGACCGGCCCCGCGACGGGTTGGGCAATTACATCATCCTTGACCACATCGAAATCGCCCGCGCGGCGGGTCTGCCTTATGTATATCTGGGCTATTGGGTGCCCGGCAGCCCCAAGATGGGCTATAAGGCCAAATTCTCGGGGCTTGAGGTCTATATGGGCGGCGCGTGGCAAAAGATGCGCAACCCCGATGATTTCGAACCCGAGCAGCACCCCCTGAACACCGACCCGATTGCCGAACAGGTGGCCAATATCGCCCTCCCCGATCTGAGCCCGACCAAAGGGTAAACCGTAGCGCTGAGGTGTATTGAACCGCTGTCATCCGCTGAAACGAAAAAGGCACCCCGCGGGGGTGCCTTTTGTTTTTGTGGTGGCCTGACCCCAGATCAGTTGGGGATCAGGTCCGGCACGATGGTCACGATGACCGGGAACATCCACAGCAGCGCCAGTGCCCCGACCTGGATCAAGACGAAAGGAATGATCCCGCGATAGATATGCGAAGTGGTGACGCTCGCCGGGGCCACGCCGCGCAGGTAGAAGAGCGCGAAGCCGAAGGGCGGTGTCAGGAATGACGTTTGCAGGTTCACCGCAATCATGATCGTCACCCACTTCGGGTCGAAAGTGCCGCCGTAGATCACCGGCCCGACAATCGGGATCACGATGTAGATGATCTCGAGGAAGTCGAGCACGAAGCCCAGCACAAAGAGCACCAGCATCACGATCAGGAAGACCGTCAGCTCGTTGTCGAAGCTTTTCAGCCACTGCTGGATGTAGTGCTCGCCACCAAAGGAGATCACCACAAGGTTCAGCAACTGCGACCCGATCAGGATGGTAAACACCATCGAGGTCACCTTGGCCGTCTCGCGGACCACGGGGCTTAGCACGCCCGAGGTATAAAGGATCCAGCACGAGAACAGCAGACCGAACACCGCGTATAGATACGCGCCATAGGCGACGAAGAAGGCAAACCAGCTTTCGACGCTCACGCCCTCTTGGTTGATGCGCAGGTCAAAGTTCACGCCGACAAGGATCGCGATCAGGATGGCCAGGGTTGACCAGATGATCACCTTGGGCGACCGGTCCATATCCTTGAGCTTGCGATAGGCGGCCAGCATGATCGCGCCACCTGCCCCCAAGGCCGCAGCGGGCGTCGGGTTGGTGATCCCGCCAAGGATCGACCCCAGTACCGCAACGATCAGGACCAGCGGCGGGAAGACCACGCGGATCAGCTCGTTACCGGCGCAAAGCTTCAGCGCATAGACCACACCATACATGACAGCCACGAAAGGCAGCGCCATCAGCAGCACCATCGCGCCCGAGGACGTGGCCGGACCGACCAGCAGGATATCGACCAGCAGTGTCAGCACCAGACCGATGCCACCGATGATCAACGGCCGTTTGTCCGCCGATGGTGCGACACCGCGACCGGTGGTCATGACCAGCGCCAGCAGGATCAGGATGATCGCAACACCGGTCCCGATGGGGGCGGCATTGGCAATCTTTTCAGCCTGCTTGGCGGCCAGCGCTTCTTCGGTCAGTTTTTCGCTGGCCTGTTGACCGCCCGCCGCCTCGATCGCGGCTTGCTCGGTTACCGCTTGATCCCATGCGCTTTGCCCATGCAGTTCGATCATCGCGGCCTGACAGGCCTCGCCGACGTTGGTACGCAGGCTGGCGCCCTGCCCGATGTCGCTAAAGCTGGACACGACAGTCGACTGGCTGCCCACGATGCCAAGGTTGCCCAGAACAATCGTGCCCACGATCAGCAGGGCTGGCATGCCAAGGAACCAGGTAAAGCCTTCGCCCCGCGTGATGGGTTCCGCATTGGTCGCCCCCATTGGCACTGCGGGCGCCTTTTCAGGGTTCAGCAGCGCATAGACAAAGGCGTAAAGCGCATAAAGCAGCGCCAGCATGATCCCCGGCAGCAACGCGGCCTGGAACAGCGTCCCCACAGACACAACCGCGGGCTGGCCCAAGTAGGTCAGCGCATCGGTACAGCCCACGGCGGTGGCACGCGCTTCTTGGGCGGCGGAGTATAGATCACCCGCCAATGTGCCCAGAAGAACGATAACGATAGACGGCGGAATGATCTGGCCCAAAGTACCGGAGGCTGCGATGACACCTGTCGCGATTTCAGGCGAATAGTTGTTGCGCAACATGGTCGGCAGCGCCAGCAGCCCCATGGTTACAACAGTCGCGCCCACGATCCCGGTGGAGGCCGCAAGAAACGCGCCCACAACCACAATCGACACCGCCAGACCGCCGGGCAGCGGGCCGAAGACGCGCGCCATAGTGGTCAACAGGTCGTTCGCGATCTTGGACCGTTCAAGCGTGATGCCCATCAGAACGAACATCAGAACCGCCAGCAACGTCTCGATCGACTGCCCCGCCAGAACGCGTTCGTTCATACGGTTTACGATAAAGCTGACGTTCCGGTCCAGCGCGACTTCCCAGCCTTGGGGGAAGACAGATTCACCGATCAGCGGCAAATCCGGATAGCGGAATTTCGATACCGCGTCATTGGGAACGCCCGAGTTCACCAGATCGCGATAGGCTTGCGACGATTGGTCAATCGCCTGATGCACCATCAGACCCGCACTATCGAGCGCGGCGATGATACCGAAAGAGATGATGCCAGCACCGCCGATGGCAAAGGCCACCGGGAAACCGGACAGGATGCCGCCAAAGAGGCAGGCAAAAACAATGATCAGGCCAATTTCGACCCCGTCGAGACCAAATAGCATGGGACGCCCCTTGAATTAATGTGTGCCCTCATAGGCTTCTTCGCCCTCGCCCAACGTATCGCGGTCGAGATATTTATCTTCGCTTTCAGGCCCTTCACGGAACTCTAACAAAGCGCGATAAAACACTGATATTGCTTGCAAGATCACCATTGCGCAGAAGGCACACAGCAGGATCTTGAACAAGAAGTAGCCGTTGAACCCGTTGGGCGAAAAGCCGATGGTTTCCACGTTCCACTTGAGCAAGCGCGCCTTGCGCAGCAGCAGCTCCAACCGGTCAGAGGCCGATGGGTTCGGTGTCACCAGATGGCGCCACAGGAAGAACCAGCCATAAAGCCATGTGACAATCGCAAAGGGGATCATGAAGAACAGCGCGCCGAACATGTCGATCACGCGCTTGGTACGGAATTTTGCGCCGGCATAGAAGAGGTCAACGCGCACATGCCCGCCTTGTACAAAGGTGTAGGACACACAAAGACATACGACCAACGCATTGAAAAGCTTCAACTCTTCCGCGAACCAGCTGATGTCGAACTGCAGCGGAATACCAAAGCCGATAGAGATATCGGGCCGGGTGAAAATACGTTGCATGAAGACGATGATGATCTGTTGCAGCACCATCAAAAGCCCGGCCCAGGCAAAGAAACGCCCGGTGACATTTGCGAAGCCTTCAAGCCCGCGCACACAGCCCCACATAAAGCTGCGTTTCCAGATGCCGACAGCCGTGACGATCAGCAGTCCGACGAGCAAGACAAAGAACAGCTCTACCGAGGCACCGTAATAGATGAACCGCATCAAGGCCTCGCTGTTGGACCAGTCCAGCCACATGGACGGGTTCAGCACCGCTGCAAAGAAATTGTAGAACGCTTCAAGTATGTTGCCCAGAATGAAGCTGATCAGGTTGCCTTCCTGGAACTGGTCCAAGCAGCTGATCTTGGCCCCTTCCGCCGCGCGGAAAAATCCAGCGCATACTGCATCTTCTGCCATTGATATCCCCCCTTCGCCCGCCCGGTTTCAGTGTGGGCTTGGTGCGAAAATTATCCTCGCTTTGCACGCCCGTGTTGCGGATCGCAAAGTCGCGTGTGGGGCCGCCCAAAGGCAGCCCCCCTGTCATCCCGTGGGGATGGCTTACATTTTGCCCAGAACGCGCTGGCGCTGTTCGACATAATAGGCGTCGGATTTGGACAGCCATTCAGCCGATGCGGACAGCGAGGATTCAAAGCTGTTGCGGATGTCGGCGAACAGGGAGTCGTCCATGTTCTCGTCCATAACCTCTTTGGAGGCCGCACCGAATGCATCCCAGACATCATCGGGGAACTGCATGGTTTTCACGCCCTGCTGCTGCAGACGCGCCAAGGCGGCACCGTTGTTGGCGAGTGTTTCGGCCAGACCGGTGTGCGTGGTCGCCATCGATGCATATTCGATGATCTTCTGCTGTGCCGGTGTCAGGTCGTTGAACACGTCAAGGTTGACCGATGCGGTCAGGCCCGATCCTGGCTCGTGGAAACCAGCGGTATAGTAGATCTTGGCGACTTCCTGGAAGCCGGCGCGCTCATCCGCGAAGGGGCCAACCCACTCGAGCCCGTCAAGCGCGCCGGAGGACAGCGCCTGATACAGTTCGCCACCAGGGATGTTCTGAACAGACGCGCCCAGTTTACCCAGCACCTTGCCGCCCAGACCGGGCATACGGAATTTCAGGCCGTTGAAGTCCGCGGCAGAGTTGATTTCCTTGCGGAACCAGCCACCGGACTGCGAACCGGAGTTACCGGCGAGGAACATCTTCATGTTGAAGATTTCACCGATCTGGTTGTGCAGGTCATGGCCGCCACCGTGCAGATACCAGTTGGTCAGCTCTTGTGCTGTGGCACCGAAAGGCACGGCGGTGAAATACGCCAGACCGGGGTGCTGGCCGATGAAATAGTAGTCAGCCGCGTGATACATGTCCGCCTGACCGGAGGAAACGGCGTCAAAGACCTCGAACGCGCCGACGAGCTCGCCCGGGGCTTTCTTTTCGATGGTCAACGTGCCGTCAGACATCTCGTTAACCATGTTGTTGAGGTAGGTCGCGGCGTCATCAAGCACGGCAAAGCCACGGGGCCATGCGGTGACCATGGTCAGCGTGCGTTTACCTTGGGCGTACAGCGGTGCGGCCAGTGTCGATGCAGCGGCGGCAGACCCGCCAAGCGCGGATGTCTTCAGAAATGAACGACGGTCCATATTGGATACTCCTCCCGAGTTATATGAGGGTGCCCGCGCTTCATTATATGCGCGCGGGTCATTTCAAGTGTCGTTCACTCTACGCAAAAGCGAATGGTTGAAAATACCAACTACTGCGTAGAGGGTGCAGATTTACCGCCCAAATATGCGGCAAATGTCCCGCCGCACCTGCCATATGTTGTGCATACACGCGTATAGCGGGTGATTTGTGACTGCATCTAGCACTTTGATTCGTGTGGATTTCCCAGTATCAGCGCTGCATGCGCCGCCCGTCTTTCATGATCGCCCCCACCTACGCCCAAAAGCTGACGCTCATCGCCTCTGTGCCGCTGGTGCTGGCGGTGACGGCGATTGCCTTTGTCGTGGCATTGCAGGCGCGCGCGGTGGCCGACCGCGAGATTTCAACGCTCGAGCAGCAGTTGCTGGACGCCAAGAAGGTAGAGCTGCGCAATTATGTGACACAGGCGCGCAACGGGTTCTACTTTGTCTACGGGTCCGCCTCTCCTGATGACGGGGCGGCGAAATCGCAGGTAGCGCAGATCCTCGCGGCGATGATCTATGGCGAGGAAGGTCAGTTCTTTGTCTATGACTACGACGGCACCGCCCTTGTCAGCCCGCGCCAGACCGACCGGATCAACCGCAACTTTGCCGGCGAAACGGACAGCGACGGCACGCCCGTGGTAGACGAGCTGATCCGCATCGCACGCAGTGGCGGCGGGTATCACACCTATATGTGGCCCAAACCCTCTACCGGAGAGGATGCGCAGATGATCACCTATGTCACCTCTTTCCCGAGCTGGCAGTGGGCCGTGGGGACGGGTGTGTTCATCGACGACGTGCTTGCCAGCGGGGCCGCGGCGCGATCCGATGTGCAGGCGCGGGTGCAGCGTACGTTCTTCTATATCGGCGTTATTACGGTGACCGCCCTGCTGTTGGTTTTTGGCACGGGCATGCTGGTCAACCTGCGTGAACGGCGGCTTGCGGACGCGAAGCTCAAAAAGCTGACGCAGCGGGTATTTGACGCCCAAGAGGAAGAGCGCGGCCGCGTGGCGCGCGAACTGCATGATGGTATCAGCCAGATCCTGGTGGGGGTGCGCTATGCGCTCGACAATGCGCGACGCCGGCTGGAAAGGGGCGACGCCCGCGCGGCAGAGCCTTTGGCAAAGGGGATCGACAGCCTTGCACAGGCCATCGCCGAAGTGCGCCGCATCAGCCGCGACCTGCGCCCCAGTATTCTGGATGATCTCGGCCTTGGTCCCGCGCTGAAAACGCTGGTCGAACAATTCGCCCTACGCACCGGTATTCAGTGCCGCTTCGATACCGTGGTATTCCGCAACCGCTTGGACGACGAGGCCAAGATCGCGCTTTACCGGATCGCGCAAGAGGCGCTGACCAATATCGAACGCCACGCACGCGCCACCGAAGTTATCGTCGATCTGCGCGGTCACCGACAGGGCGCGACGCTGTCGATCTCTGACAACGGGCTGGGGCTGGCCAAGACACGCTCCACCGCCGGAGGGTTGGGCCTGCGCAATATGCAAGAGAGGATCGAACAACTAGACGGTACGCTGACCATGCAAACCTCTGCCCAAGGCGGCACCGAGATTACCGCCACCGTCCCGCTGACCCATATGCTGCGCCCGCCGCCGACCGCCCTGCCCTAAGCCCTGATATTCCTCCTGCCCGAAAGCTGCCCCATGACCCTTTCAGACACCCAGCCGCCCGAGTTGATCAAAGTGATGATCGTGGACGATCACCCGATGGTCGCCGAAGGCATCCAGTCCATTCTTGAAAGCTATGACGATATCAATGTGGTCGGCTGTCTGCCCAATGGCCGCGCCGCGATTGAGAGCGTCGCGGAACTGGACCCCGATGTGATCCTCATGGACCTCAATATGCCAGAGATCGGCGGACTGTCCGCGACCGAGATCTTGCTGGAACGCCAGCCCGACACCCGCATCGTGATCCTGTCGATGCATGACAACCCCGAATATATCTCTTCGGCGCTGAGCCACGGTGCTATGGGGTATATCCTCAAGGATGTGCCGACAGACGAGATCAAGCTGGCGATCGATACGGTGATGCGCGGCGAACGGTATCTGTGCACCGGCGCGCAAGGGTCGCTTGAACCCAAGGACGCCGCACGTGAATCCCTGACCGAACGCGAACAGACGATCCTGTTGCAACTGGCACAGGGGAAATCCAACAAAGAGGTCGCGCTGACCTTGGATATCTCTGTGCGCACTGTCGAAACCCACCGCAAGAATATCAAGCGCAAGCTTGGCATCTCTTCCACCGCAGGGCTGACGCGCTATGCGATGGAACACGGCGTGCTGCAAGGGACCGGAGTGCGGCTCTAGCTGATATCGGCCCGAGAAATGCCCCCAATTTTGCAAAAATTAGAAAATTCAGGATTTCGCGCAATAAATGAAAAGATTTTTTGCACCCAGCGACACTTTTATCGACAATAGAGCATTGACGCCCCTTTGTGGCGCTCATAATGTCCATGCACGCAATGAGGGGCCTTTGGCTATGACAGATCTAGCTTTGACAGATATCGTCGTCATTCTAAGACACACGCGCATGGGCCGGTAACGGCAGACCATAATAGTCACCATGCGCCCCCGTCAATATCGGGGGCTTTTTTTTGCGCAACGTATTTTTTGATAAACCACCGCCTGACGGAGCACCAAGATGACACGTAAAATGACCGGAGCGAAAATGATCGTTCAAGCCCTGATTGATCAGGGTGTCGATACCGTATTTGGCTATCCCGGCGGCGCTGTCCTACCGATCTATGACGAGGTGTTCCAACAAAACAGCATCAAACACGTGCTGGTGCGTCACGAACAAGGGGCGGTGCATGCCGCCGAAGGCTATGCGCGCTCGACCGGAAAACCGGGCGTTGTTCTTGTAACCTCGGGCCCCGGCGCCACCAATGCGGTGACCGGCCTGACGGATGCCTTGCTCGATTCCATTCCGCTGGTGGTCCTGACAGGTCAGGTGCCGACCTTCATGATCGGCTCTGACGCATTTCAAGAGGCCGATACCGTGGGCATCACCCGCCCCTGCACCAAGCACAACTGGCTGGTGAAAGAGACCGACAAGCTGGGCGGCGTCCTGCACGAGGCGTTCCATGTGGCCACCAGCGGGCGCCCCGGCCCCGTTCTGGTCGACATCCCGAAAGACGTGCAATTCGCCACGGGGGAATACACGCCCAAGAAGCCGTCCACCTCGCATTACCAGCCGCCCGTCAAAGGCGACATGACCGAGATCACCGAACTGGTGGCCGCCATCGAGACCGCTAAGCGCCCGATTTTCTATACCGGCGGCGGCGTCATCAACTCCGGCCCTGCGGCGTCGCAATTGCTACGCGAATTGGTCGAGGCGACAGGCTTTCCCATCACCTCTACCTTGATGGGGCTTGGCAGCTATCCGGCGTCGGGTGACAAATGGTTGGGGATGCTCGGCATGCATGGTCTTTACGAGGCCAACATGGCGATGCACGACTGCGATCTGATGATCAACATCGGCGCGCGCTTCGACGACCGGATCACCGGCGTCGTCGACATGTTCAGCCCGAAATCCAAGAAAGCGCATATCGACATCGACCCCTCGTCGATCAACAAGATCATCCGCGTAGACATCCCTATCGTCGGCGACGTGGGCCATGTGCTGGAAGACCTGCTGAAGGTCTGGAAATCGCGCGGCCGCAAGACAAACACCGAAGCCGTTGGCAAATGGTGGAAGAAGATCGAGGAATGGCGCAACGTTGACTGCCTCAAGTTCGAACAAAAGGGCAAGATCATCAAACCGCAATACGCGCTCTCGCGGCTTGAGGCGCTGACCAAGGGGCGTGACCGCTATGTCACCACCGAAGTGGGCCAGCACCAGATGTGGGCCGCGCAATACCTTGGCTTCGAGGATCCGAACCGCTGGATGACCTCTGGCGGGCTGGGGACGATGGGCTATGGCTTCCCTGCGTCCATCGGCGTGCAGATGGCGCATCCTGACGCGTTGGTCATCAACGTCGCCGGCGAAGCCTCCTGGCTGATGAACATGCAGGAAATGGGCACCGCCATGCAATACGGCCTGCCGGTGAAACAGTTCATCCTGAACAACGAACGCTTAGGGATGGTCCGCCAGTGGCAAGAACTGCTGCACGGCGAGCGCTATTCCCAAAGCTGGTCTGAATCCCTGCCCGATTTCGTCAAGCTGGCCGAAGCCTTCGGGGCCAAGGGGATCATCTGTTCGGACCCCGACGATCTGGACGACGCGATCATGGAGATGCTCGATTATGACGGTCCGGTGATCTTTGACTGTCTGGTGGAAAAACACGAAAACTGTTTCCCGATGATCCCGTCGGGCAAAGCGCATAACGACATGATGCTGGCCGGTGTCGATACACAAGGTGTGATCGACGCGAAAGGATCGGTCTTGGTCTAAGCCGCCAACGGCACAAGGAAACACATCGGCGCGGGGTCGCGCGCCGAGATTGAACAAATCTTAGAAGGACAGTGTCATGTCAGCCCTAAAGATCAAAAAAGGCTCCAACAGCCATTCCGCCTATAACCTACGTCCCAATTTCTCGGATGTGATCGAACGCCACACGCTGGCCGTACTGGTCGAGAACGAACCCGGTGTGCTGGCGCGCGTCATCGGTCTATTTTCGGGCCGTGGCTATAATATCGACAGCCTTACCGTGGCAGAGGTCGACCACACAGGCCACCTTAGCCGCATCACCATCGTCACCTCGGGCACGCCGCAGGTGATCGAGCAGATCAAGGCGCAGCTGGGGCGGATTGTGCCAGTACACGAAGTGCATGACCTGACCGTCGAAGGCCCCGTGGTCGAGCGTGAGCTTGCGATGTTCAAGGTGAATGGCACCGGCGACAAACGGGTCGAAGCCCTGCGTCTGGCGGATATCTTCCGCGCCAACGTTGTCGATAGCACCTTGGAAACATTCGTGTTCGAGATCACCGGCGCGCCCGAGAAGATTGACGCATTTGCCGAATTGATGCGCCCCTTGGGGCTGGTGTCCGTGGCACGGACGGGTGTGGCAGCCCTGTCGCGCGGCGACTGATACGCTAAGATGGCAGGTTGACGTCTGGCCGGCTCCGGCCGGACTAGGCCTGACCGCGGTGACGGAACTCTACCGGCGGGGCGGCTTTTGGGCGGAATGGAAGCACCTCGCCGCCGGTTTGCTTTCGCGTAATGCCGGCGGAATGGCGCAGCAGTTTGTTCGGCAAATCAGCGTCCGCCTTGGATCGCACGACCTTGGGGTTGAGCGCTTTGCGCAACTTGGCCTCGTGGTAGACCTCGAACTGGACCAGATCACCGGCGTCGAAACAGCTTATCGTCTGGTTCACTGTCGCGGGGTCACCTTGGAAATACGCAAGGTCGCCGTGATCCTCGCACCAGAACACAGCTTTGTTGGATCGGGCATCGCTCCAAAGTACCACACCGTACATTTAACTGTTCCTTCCAGATGCTTGCAGACATGAGAGATAATCATGTCATTTTTACAAATTGTCGATTTTTTTACGAAATCAATTTGTGTCGCGCGCACCGGAGTTTGACGCTGAATAGCGTCATTAAACAGCCATATATTGCAAATCCCCTTGCAAATTCGTTCAAAGGTTGTGAAGTTTAGTTCAATTAATTTTAACGGACTGATTTCATGACGAACCCCGCCGATATCAGGACAATTTTCGGGTCAAATTTAAAAAAACTTTCAGTAGGTTACCCCTCCATCACCTACCTCGCGCAGGAACTGGGGATCAATCGCACGCAGTTCAATCGATATCTATCGGGTGAAAGCTTTCCGCGCCCCGATATTCTGGACCGGATGTGCAAGTTTTTCGACGTTGATGCACGTGTCCTTCTGGAGCCCTTGGAAGAGATCAAGAAGATCGAACCCACCCCCCCGGATTTCATGGGCGACTTTATCGTTTCGGGCGCGCTGGACCTTCCCGAAGCTACGTTTCCCAGCGGTTTCTACCGGTTCTCGCGTCGCAGTTTTCTTTACCCCGAGAAATTCGCCTTGGGATTGGTTATGGTGTTTCGCAGTGGCCGGCATACCTATCTGCGCGGCTACGAGGCCCCTCACGCCATGCGCATCCAAAGCCTGCCCACCCATTCGGAATTGCGCGAATATCGCGGCGTGGTGCTGCAGCAGGAAGAAGGCATCGCCATTATCGCTTCGCGGCGCGGCGCGATGACCTCTTCGTTCAACTATCTGGGGCGGATCGCGTCGTTCAACAACAATTTCTGGGTCGGATACATCACCCGCACGGTGCCGGAAAATTCGATCGGGTTGCGGGCGACGCGGCTGGTCTATGAATACCTGCCGCAAACCCCGTCGGCCGTGTTGCAGGCCGCCCGCTTGAAGGGGCTGTGCGAGGCAAACGATCTTGAACCCTTTCACCGCCACCTTCTGCGCACCGAATTCGCCTTTGAGTGACCGCTACGCCAGCGGCGGCGGGCGCATCTGGGGCCACTGCGTTGCCGCGTGCCACTGCTGTGCCAGTTGAAGCAGCGCCGTATCGCTGCCCCGCGGTCCGATCATCTGTAGCCCCGCAGGCAGCCCCCCTGCGCCGAAACCGGCGGGGATGTTGACAACCGGCAGCCCCACCAGACCGGCGGGCACCACGACCTGCATCCAGCGGTGATAGGTATCCATGTCCCGTCCGGCGATCTGTGTCGGATGCACCTGATCCACGTCAAAGGGCCAAAGCTGCGCCGAAGGCAGCACCAGCACGTCAACCTCGTCAAACAGCGCGGTGACACGGCGATACAAATCCGACCGCGTCAGGCTGGCGCGCTGCACCTCCTGCCCCGTGAACCCGAGCCCGCGCTCGATCTCCCATTGAGCGGCGGGCTTGAGCTTGTCGCGGGTTTCCGGGTCGCGGTAAAGCGCGCCCAAACCGGCAGCAACGGCAAAAGATCGCAGCGTGGTCCAGCTGTCCCACATGGCGTCCGCGTCAAAGGGGGCTGGCACATGGGTCACCCGATGCCCCAGGGCGGCCAGTTGATCCAGGGCCGCTTTGCTCACGTCCTCGATCCCGTCTTCATAGGCATAGGCCCCGCCCCAGTCGCCCAGCCACCCGATGCGGCGCGTGGGCGACGGGGTGTCCATCTCCGGCAAGCTCGGCGCGGGTGACAGGCCGAGGGGTTGTTTGGGGTCCTCTCCGGTCATCGTGTCCAGCAAAGCCGCCAGATCGCGGGGGCAGCGCGCCATCGGGCCTGCCATGCTCAGCTGATGCAGGAACATATCGCCCTCTGGCTCTGCCGGTACTGTGCCCCAGCTGGGGCGCATGCCGTAGACGTTGTTCCAGCCCGCGGGGTTGCGCAGGCTGCCCATCATGTCGGAGCCGTCCGCGATGCTCAGCATCCCCGTGGCCAAAGCAGCCGCCGCCCCGCCCGAAGACCCGCCAGCCGAGCGTGTGTGGTCATAGGGGTTCCGCGTCGGGCCGTAGACGGGGTTGAACGTGTGGCTGCCCAACCCGAATTCAGGCGTGTTCGTCTTGCCAATGATGATCGCCCCCGCCGCGCGGATGCGGGCGACAAAGACGCTGTCCTTCTGGGCAATCGCACCGGCGAACAGCGGTGATCCCTTGGCGGTTGGCAAGCCTTCGGCATCGGATAAATCCTTGATCGCAATGGGAATACCGTGCAGCCATCCGACCCGAGGCGTGGCATCGGCCCGATCGGCTTCGGCCAGAAGCTCGGCCCGCGGGCGCAGCGCGACGATGGCGTTGACCGCGCCGTTCACGGCGTCGATCCGCTCTAGCGTGGCCTCCATCAAAGCACGCGCCGTCAGGCTGCCGTTCGCCAAAGCCTCCGATTGGGCCAAGGCCCCGATGTCTAGTATGTTCATGGCAGAGCCCTCCGTTCGGGGTCATAGAACGGAAGGCCGCAGCGGGATGCAAGGGGTGCCGGGAAAAGTGCTGCACGAGACAAGGCCGCCCGCGCGCAGTTGCCTGATATTTGGCCTTAGCCTTCTTGCGCCTCGGCGCGGGTCTTGCCCGACACGGCAAGCGCCAGCGCGGCCCCCATCAACCCGTCAAGGTCACCATCCAGCACCCCTTTGGTATCCGAGGTTTCAAAGTTGGTGCGCAGGTCTTTGACCATCTGGTACGGCTGCAAGACGTACGACCGGATCTGGTTGCCCCAGCCCGCATCGCCCTTGTTTTCATGGGCTTCGTTGATGGCCGCGTTACGGCGGTCCAGCTCCATCTGATACAGCCGCGATTTCAGCGCCTTCATCGCGATGTCGCGGTTCTGGTGCTGCGATTTCTCAGAGCTGGTCACGACGATGCCGGTGGGGTGGTGCGTGATCCGCACGGCCGAGTCGGTGGTGTTTACGTGCTGACCACCGGCCCCCGAGGACCGATAGGTGTCGATGCGGATGTCGCTGGGGTTGATATCGATTTCGATGTTGTCGTCCACCACCGGATACACCCAGATAGAGGTAAAGGACGTGTGCCGTTTGGCGGCGCTGTCAAAGGGGCTGATCCGCACCAGACGGTGCACACCGGATTCCGACTTGAGCCAGCCATAGGCATTCGGACCGCTGATCTTGTAGGTCGCCGATTTGATCCCCGCCTCTTCGCCGGGGCTTTCGGATTGTAGCTCGACCTTATAGCCCTTTTTCTCGGCCCAACGGACATACATGCGCGACAGGATATTGGCCCAGTCACAGCTTTCGGTGCCGCCTGCCCCTGCGTTGATTTCAAGGAAAGTGTCATTCCCGTCGGCCTCGCCGTTCAACAGCGCTTCCAGCTCTTTCTGGGCGGCTGTCTCAGCCAGCTTTTTCAATGCGGTTTCGGCCTCTGCGATGACCTCGTCGTCGCCTTCCATCTCGCCCAATTCGATCAGTTCGATGTTATCGGCCAGCTCTTGTTTGATGCCCTCGTAGGTGGCGATGGAATCGACCAGCGCCTGACGGTCGCGCATCAGTTTTTGCGCCGCATCGGGATCATCCCACAGATTGGGGTCTTCGACACGGGCATTGAATTCTTCCAGACGGTATGGCGCGGTTTCGACGTCCAGACGCTGTGCCAACAGCTCCAGCGATTTGCTGATCTTTTCCGCTGTGTTTTGTGCATCTGCGCGCATGGTATCCTGCCTTTAAATAGATCGCGGCCCCGAATAGCCGGGGCCGCGTTTCAAATAGACCAGCGCCGCAACTTGGGCAAGCGCTGTAGAATGGGGCCGGGCCTAGTACAACCCGCCGGAGCTGATGCTGCCAAAGCTTGCCTTGGGCCCGACACGCGCCTTCTTACCGGTAGAGGTTGTGACCTCGCGCGCGGTGCCGCCGGCTTCCTCGACCAGAGGCAGATCCGCACCCATCGCAAAGCCACCATCAAAGGTGATCCCGAACAGCGGCTCTTCGCCGTCACGGAAGTATTCGGCCACAACGTTGGGACCTGCGGCGCTGTCAGACAAACGTGCACCGGTAAAGCGGTCGATCTTGATGAAGTGACCGCCGGGAGGCACTTCGAAGGGGCCGCCGCCGTATTTCTTGATCGCTTCGCTCATGAACCGCTGGAACACAGGGCCACACATCCCCGCCCCATAGGCACGACGCCCCAGCGAGCGCGGATTGTCGAAACCGATATAGCAGCCCGCCACGATATTGCTTGAGAAGCCGACGAACCAGACGTCTTTGGCGTCGTTGGTGGTGCCGGTCTTGCCCGCGATTGGCACGGGCAGGTTCACCGCCCCACGCGCCGTACCGCGATCCACGACGCCCTTCATCATCGATGTCAGCTGATAGGCCGTGATCGGGTCCATCACCCGTTCGCGGTTCGAGATGATGCGCGGCCCCACGCCGGGGGCCAGCGTTTCAAGCTGGCAATCGTTACAGATGCGTTGGTCGTGTTTGTAGACAGTGCGGCCATAGCGGTCCTGCACACGGTCCACCAGCGTCGGCTGCACCCGTTCGCCACCATTGGCGAACATCGCATAGGCCGACACCATCTGGTAAAGCGTCGTTTCCTGCGAACCAAGCGCGTTGGCAAGCACTGGCGACAGGTTGTCATAGACCCCGAACCTTTCGGCATAGTCGCCAACGGTGTTCATCCCGACCTCTTGCGCCAGACGGATGGTCATGAGGTTCCGCGACTGTTCGATACCCGTCCGCAGGGGCGTCGGCCCGTAGAACTTGTTCGACGAGTTTCGCGGCCGCCACATGCCTTGGGGTGTGTTGATCTCGATCGGGGCATCCACAACGATGGTCGCAGGGGTATAGCCGCTGTCCAATGCCGCAGCATAGACAAAGGGCTTGAAGCTCGACCCCGGCTGGCGCTTCGCCTGTGTCGCACGGTTGAACACCGACGCCTGATAGGAGAAACCGCCCTGCATCGCGATCACGCGCCCTGTGTTCACGTCCATCGCGACAAAGCCGCCCTGCACTTCCGGGATCTGACGCAAAGTCCAGCGGATGAACGACCCGTCACTATCCGCCGTCATGCGGCGCACCAGCACCACGTCGCCGACCTCAAGCAGGTCAGCGGGCACTTGGGCGCGGTTGCCGAGCTTGCCGTTCTCAAGACGTTTGCGCGCCCATTGGACATCCTTGGCGGGGATGAAATGACCGTCTGCGTCCTCATCCACGCCTTCGATCCCGATGCGGGCGGCGTCATTGGTCAGGCTCAGCACCACGGCGGGATACCACGGGTTTTCCAGATCAACGTCACGTGGCACACGGGTGTCAGACAGGGCTTCGCGCCAATCCGCCTCGGTGGTCAGCTTTTCGGGCGCGATCTTCTTGCCGGTGCCGCGGTAGATACCGATGCCGCGGTCATATTCCTCAAGCTGCTGCTGCAAGGATTGTGCGGCAATGGGCTGCATCTCGTTGTCGATGGTGGCACGCACGGTCAGACCGCCGGTAAAGAATTCGCCCTCGCCAAAGTTCTCGGACAGCTGGCGGCGGATTTCATCGGTAAAGTAATCGCGCGGCGGCAGTTCGGCCTTGAAGCTTTCAAAGTCCCCGTTCTGCACCGACCGCAAAGGCTGTGCGACCTCGGTCTCGTAGACGGCGGGGGTGATATAGCCGTTTTCCTTCATCTCGCGCAGCACGAAGTTCCGGCGTGCCAGCAACCGGTCCTTGCGGCGCACGGGATGATAATCAGATGGTGCTTTGGGCAGCGAGGCAAGGAACGCAGCCTCGTGTGGGGCCAGCTCCCCCAATGTCTTGTTGAAATAGGTCTGCGACGCGGCGGCCACACCGTAGGAGTTCTGGCCCAAGAAGATCTCGTTCAGATAAAGTTCAAGGATCTTTTCCTTGGGCAGCGTTTCCTCAAGCCGTGCGGCGAGGATGATTTCCTTGATCTTGCGTTCGGCCCGACGGTCGCCGGACAGAAGAAAGTTCTTCATCACCTGCTGCGTGATGGTCGATGCACCGCGCACGTCCTTGCCCCTTGTGCGCACCGCATCTACAGCCGCCGCCCCGATGCCGCGCAGGTCATAGCCTTCGTGGGTATAGAAATTCTTGTCCTCGGCCGAGATGAAAGCCTGTTTGATCAGCGGCGGGATCGTATTGGCCGGCGCGAACAGGCGGCGTTCCTTGGCGAATTCGTCAATCAACCGCCCCTGCCCCGAATAAATCCGGCTGATCGTCGGGGGCGTGTATTGCGCAAGGGATTCGTGGCTGGGCAGATCGCGGCCATACATCCAGAACACCGCGCCGATGGTCAGCGCGACCATACCGATGCTCATGGTGAGGGTGGTAAAAATACCCCCGAAGAAAGACAGGATCAAACGAAACACGGCTGGCAATTCCTTGCAAGGAGGGTTGGTGACCCGTCTATACGCAACCCTGCGGGAATCGTCAAAACACGATGCAGTGGCCCTGTGCGGTAACCCGCGCAACACCTAGAGGGGCGTTCGGATACGGTTTACTGGCGAATCAAGGGCTTGAGCGCGGCATCCGCGTCGCGCCATTTGGCGATGGAATCCGCAATCGCCGACACCATGACCGCCCGCCAGATCGGGTCTCGCAGATTGGCAAGATCACGCTTCGAGCTGAGGAAGCCGATTTCGATCAGGACCGACGGGATGTCAGCCGATTTCAACACCGAAAAGCCCGCATTGCGCAGCGGGTGGCGGTTCATCGGACCGCCGGCGGCTTTCATGCCTTCGACCAGCACTTTAGCGGCGGCGACCGACCGTGGCTCAGTCTCTTGGCGGGCAAGATCAAGCAGCACGCTGGCAACCTCGTCATCCGATCCGGTCAGATCGGCCCCCGCGATAATATCGGCGCGGTTGTGGCGTGCGGCCAGATGGTCGGTGGCAGTATCGCTGGCGTCGTCCGACAGCGTATAGACCGTCGCCCCCTTTGCGCCGCCGTGCTGCAAACTGTCCGCATGGAGCGAGATGAACAGATCGCCTTCGGCCTGATGCGCAATGGCGACGCGGGTTTCAAGCGCGACGAAATGATCCGTATCTCGGGTCATCACCACATCGATCCCGTCGCGCACCAATGTGTCGCGCAGCGCTTGGGCAAAGGACAGCATCAGGTCTTTCTCCAGGATACCATCTGTCTCTGCCCCCGGATCAACGCCCCCGTGACCGGGGTCCAGCACCACGCGAAACGGCACCTCTTTCAGGTCGGCAACCGCCTTGGGCGGTGCGGCCAGCGCCATGGTCCACGCCGGATCAACGGGCGCACCGGCGGCGGCGGCAAACTCCTCGGGGGTGACGGATGTCAACGCAATTTCAAGCGTGGCTTGGCCGGACCCCTTGTTGACCGGCATCCCGATCTCGCGCGGGATCATCGGTTCGGCCAGATCCGCGACAAGCCGCGACCAACCGGGTTGGAACGGGCCGAAGCGCAGACCGGCAATCCGTCCGGGTTCAGGCAGCAGGTCTGCGGTGTTCACACCGCTCCAGTCGGCCTCGCGGAAATCGACCACCAGCCGCGCCGGATCATCCAGCAAGAACACCCGAAACGGTACCCCTTGGCTCAGGCCAAGCGTCAGCGTCGTGCCCCCGAACCAACCATCCGAGATGGCGCTTTTGGTAGGGTCCACCCGCGCCAGCGCGGTCAGATCCTGCGCGGACGCTGGCAAGGACAGCGCGCAAACCGTTGCGATAATGGGAAGAATACGCATGCCTGTCACCGTTCTGCTCGGGGTGGTTGCGGCAGGTATAGCACCCCGCCGCAACCCGAGCCAGCCTTTCAGCGGGCCGCCATATAGGTCTTGAGCCGCCCCAGCCCCTCGGCAATATCCTGGGTGCTGCGCGCATAGGAAAACCGCAGCCAGTGATGCCCGCGCACCGGATCGAAATCGAGCCCGGGGGTCACGGCCACACCCGCCTTGTCCAGAATATCCCGCGCCAATGCGCGGCTGTCCTCCGTCAGCTCGGACACATCGGCGTAGACATAGAAGGCCCCGTCGGGGGGCGCGAAACGGGTGAAGCCCGCCTCGCGCAGGCCGGTGATCATCATCGCGCGGTTGGCGCGGTAGACATCCATATTCGCCTCAAGCTCATCGGTGCAATCCATCGCGGCAAGGGCGGCGACCTGACTGGCGTGGGGGGCGCAGATGAACATGTTTTGCGCGATCCTTTCGACCACCCGCACGTGATCCTCTGGCACAACCATCCAGCCGACACGCCAACCGGTCATAGAGAAATACTTGGAAAACGAATTGATGACATAGACATCATCGGTGATCTCAAGCGCGGTCACGGCCTTTTTCTCGTATTCGATGCCGTGGTAAATCTCGTCCGAGATAAAGGATGCCCCCTGCGCTTGCGTCGCGTCGATCAGCGCGGACATGGCAGCGTGATCCAGCATCGTGCCCGTGGGGTTGCCCGGCGACGCGACCAGCAGCCCCTTCAGGTCCATGCCCGCGAAATCCGCAGGCACCGGCTGCAAGCGGTTGCCAAGCGAGGTGGGCAGATCCACGGGGGCGAGGTCCAGCGCCTTGAGGATCTGTCGGTAGCTGGGATACCCCGGTGCCCCGATGCCCACACGGTCCCCGGTATCAAAAAGCGAGGTAAACGTCAGGATGAACCCGCCCGAAGAGCCGGAGGTGATGACCACGCGGTTCGGGTCCAGATCGACATTGTACCACTCCCCGTACATCCGCGCGATCCGCTGGCGCAGCGCAGGCAGTCCCAATGCGACGGTATAACCAAGCGCGCCCTGCTCCATCGCGGCGGACAATGCGGTGCTGGCCCCTTTGGGCGCGCCCGTGCCGGGTTGGCCGACCTCCATATGGATGATGTGGCGGCCCTCCGCCTCGGCGGCGGCGGCGGCCTGCATCACATCCATCACGATAAAGGGATCGACCTGAGATCGGGTTGAAATGCGCATGGGCTTGATCCTACTGTTGAGCCCGAACCTTTCACCGCACCCCGCCGGTGCCGTCAACCCTTGTGCGCGCTGGCAAAATCGCGCACCACCCTTGCAACCGGTGCCTGCACCCCTGCGCAACAACAAGCGAGTGACCCTGATGAAAAAGCTGATCGCCCCCGCCCTAGTGGCCCTTTCCCTGACAGCCCCCGCCCATGCGATGGACCTGACCGAACTGACCGATGCCGAACGCGCGCAATTCCGCGCCGAGGTCCGCGCCTATCTGATGGAAAACCCCGAAGTGATCATGGAAGCGGTGAACCAGCTGCAGGCCCGTCAGGCCGAAGCACAGGCGCAGGCGGATTTCACGCTGGTGTCCGACAATGCGGCCGCGATCTTTGACGACGGCTATTCCTATGTCGGTGGCAACCCCGAAGGCGACATGACCATCGTTGAGTTCATGGACTACCGCTGCGGCTACTGCAAAAAAGCGTTCTCCGAGGTTGAAAAGCTGGTCAATGGCGACGGCAACATCCGCTTTATCGTGAAAGAACTGCCGATTCTGGGCGAACAATCCATGGTCGCCTCGCGCTTTGCCATCGCAACCAAGATCGTTGCGGGGGACGAGGCCTATAAATCCGTACATGACGCCTTGATGAGCTTTAACGGCGACATCACCCCGACGTCGCTGGGACGCTTGGCCAATAGCTTTGATCTGGACGCCGAGGCCATTCAGGAAAAGATGGACAGTGCCGAAGTCACCGCCGAGATCGAAAAGACCCGCGCACTGGCACAAACGCTGCAGATTTCCGGCACACCGACCTTTGTGATGCAGGACGAACTGCTGCGCGGCTATCTGCCTTACGACCAGATGAAAGCCATTCTGGAAGAAAAACGCGGCTAAGATGCGCTTGGCACTAGCCTGTTGCGTGGCGGCCTTCCCGGTTGCCGCGCAAACCGACTTTGGCGCGCTGACCCATGCAGAACGGCGCGCCTTGGGGGAAGAAGTGCGGGCGTTGCTTCTGGCAGAGCCCGAGCTTGCAGCACCCGCTGTGGCCCCCCGCACCTATGCTGCCGAAGCCTATCAAGAGAAGGCGCAGGCGGATCTCGCGCTTATCACATCCCTGACAGATCAAGTATTAGCCGGAGCACCGATTGCATTGTTTACCGGCGACGACTGCGCAGACTGCGATCGCGCACTGGCGGAATTAGAAGCAATAGCAGATGCATATGCCATCACCTTCACGCATCACATGATGTCCGATCCTGCCAGCGCCGCCCTCGCGGTAGAGCTTGGCATGACCGATCCCCCCTTCTACGTCATGGCAGATCGCATCTTGCGTGGCCATATGCCCGACATCGTGCTGCGGCGGTATCTGGCTCCGTAGCGCCTAGAGAAACCGCTGATGATAGCGCACCATGCGTTTGAAATGCGCATCAAGCGACCGTTTGAGATGCGGTGCCTCTTTCACGTTGAGGATATAATCGACCAGCAAGTCATACTGTTTGATCTGGCGCGGCAGCCGGTTTGACGGGGTCAGACGCGACTGTCGTTCCTCTTCGTCGATCACCTGCACCACCTGCTTTTCCGGCCAGTCGAACAGCGGTGCATCCGCCACCATCGCCTTGCCGTTCATCAGCGGCAATTCAGCGTCGTAATGGGCAAAGATCGCGCGTTCCAGCGGTTCTACCTCTGCCTTCGTCGCCACCGGCCAGGCCCAGACAAAGGCGATCTCCCACACGTCGATCTGACGGTTGGCAATCACATCGGACCGCGCCGATGTCAGATGCCGGCGCACCCGCGTGCGGATACCATCAACCGACTGGCCCACATAAATCGGGTTGCCGTCCAGATCGCACAGCGCATAGACGCCGATCTGATTGGTCAGCGCCGCCAGTGCCTTGCCCCGAAACGCCTGCGCCGCGTTCACGCGACGGCCCCCAGCGACTGACGCTCAAGCAGTGGCGCGAACAAGACCTCGTCGAGATAGCGCACGACAGGCACGGCGACCCCATCCCCCGCCACGCGGTAGGCGTTGTTGTAGGTGTCGGGCATCTTGTAGCTGTCCGGCAGCCCCATCAGCCGCGCCACCTCGCGCGAGGAGACAAGCCGGGCCTTGGTCTGGTTGCCCTTGATAAACATCAGGATCTGCCGCGAGGACCCGCCCGCAGGTGTCCGCAAGCAGCCCGCAATCCCGTCGGTGCGCAGCTCTGCCCGTTGGCGGACATTCCCATCCGCATCGGGGCGTCCGCGTTTATAGATCGTGCCCACCACCGTGCGCCCTGCCTTGCGCGCCATGCGCAGGCGTTCAAGGCTGGGGGGCGACATCAGCGTCAGCAGACGGTCGGTATCCGCGGCACTGAACCACGGCATGGTGGCACGCCGTTCAAGCACGCGCTCAAGCGCCTGTTCGTCGGCGGGGGCATCCCCCAATTTCCACCAGACCCAGTTGGATCGGACCGGCCGTGCGGCGGAGGCGAGAAATTTTTGCAGCTTCTTGCCGTGGAAGACATGGGACGGTTTCGGCACCGTCAGCCCCGAGATGTCGATATCCTCGCGCACGCACACAACGAACAGACGCGGCCGGCTTTGCGGCAGGAAACGCCGCGCGTCGATCTCGAGCGCGCCGACCTTATAGCCAAGCCGCACAAAGGTCGCGAGTACGGTGTTCATATCCGCCCCACCATTGCGCGACACCAGCCCGACGACGTTTTCAAAGGCGATGATACGCGGCGCAAATCCTGCTTTTATGGCCGTGGCGATCTTGTCGGCCCAATGGGCAAAGACACCGCTGCGCGCGCCGCCCAATCCCCGCCCCTTGCCCGCAAGGCTGAAATCCTGACACGGGCTCGACGCCCAATACATATCGATCTGACGCGTCAGAAGGTCATCGGGCATGGTCGCGATATCGCCCTGATGCAATGCCGCCTGCCCCCAATTCTGAGCATAGACCTTGCATTTCATCGCGTCGATATCATTGGCCAGCACGCAATCCCAGCGGTCTTGCAATGCCGCGCGCACCATGCCACCGCCGCAGAAAAACTCGGCGTAAGTCGGGGTCTTGGCGGCGTGATCAGGCATATCTATTGATATGGAATACGCAAATATCTGTCGATGGCAAATGCGCCGCTTGGGGCAAAGTCACTCGGCTGCTTGCTCTGCCGCTTGGGTCTCTGCTTCGATGACGGCGGCGCGGGCTTCTACCTGTTCGACAATGTGATCGATCATCGCGTCATTGCCCAGCTTGTGGCTTTGTTTGCCCGCAAGATAGACCATACCCGACCCGTTGCCCCCGCCGGTAAAGCCCACATCCGTCATCAGCGCCTCACCGGGGCCATTGACGACGCAGCCGATGATGCTCAGGCTCATCGGGGTCTTGATATGCTCCAACCGTTGCTCCAGCGCTTCGACGGTCTTGATCACGTCAAAGCCTTGCCGCGCGCAGCTGGGGCAGCTGATGATGTTCACACCACGGTGACGCAGGCCAAGGGATTTCAGGATCTCGTAGCCAACCTTGACCTCTTCCACGGGGTCCGCAGACAGGGACACACGGATCGTGTCACCGATACCCATCCACAATAGATTGCCCAGGCCAATGGCCGATTTGATCGTGCCAGAGGTCAGCCCCCCCGCCTCGGTGATGCCAAGGTGGATCGGAGCATCCGTCGCCTCGGCCAACTGCTGGTAGGCAGCGGCGGCCATGAAAACGTCAGAAGCTTTGCAGCTGATCTTGAATTCGTGGAAATCATTGTCTTGCAGGATCTTGATGTGATCCATCCCGCTTTCGACCATCGCATCGGGGCATGGCTCGCCGTATTTCTCAAGCAGGTGACGTTCCAGCGACCCTGCGTTGACGCCGATGCGGATCGAACAATTATTGTCCCGCGCGGCCTTGATCACCTCTTTAACGCGCTTTTCGTCGCCGATATTGCCGGGGTTGATCCGCAGACAAGCGGCCCCCGCCTCGGCGGCTTCGATCCCGCGTTTGTAGTGGAAATGGATATCCGCCACGATCGGCACCGATACCTCGCGCACGATCTCTTTCAGCGCCTTGGAGCTTTCGACATCCGGCACCGACACACGCACGATATCGGCCCCCACATCGGCAGCAGCCTGAATCTGCGCGATGGTCGCTTTGACATCCGTCGTCAGCGTGTTCGTCATCGTCTGCACCGTGATCGGTGCATCGCCCCCGACCGGCACATTCCCCACCATGATCTGACGGGACTTCCGGCGGTAAATGTTGCGCCACGGGCGAATGTGATTGAGGGACATGCAAAGCTACCTTTGGCAATGAAACAGTCGAAGGGTCTGTCAGGTTCGGTTCGCCCTACACCTATTCAGCCCGTCGCGTTGTTGCAATGGTATCCGGCTTATTCCGTCGGCGAAGTCGCCGCATTCTTCAGCTCGGCCACCATTGTCGCGAGCGCGGAATTCTCTTCCAGCACGGCTGGCTCGTAAAGCTCCGCCAGCGCCTGACGGTGCAGCGGCAGGTTCGACGTAACAGCCCCACGATCGCCAACAGGCCCGAAGTACTGCCCGTCCATCGCGAAATACAGCGCGCCGGATTCGCCGGTGCGCAGCGTCGGGGGCTCTTCGGTGGCGGGGATATCCCAGCTGTCGCCCTTGTTCATGATGCCTTCAAAGATAACCTTGCCATCTGCGGCGCGTACACGCACCCAGGACGGATAGGCTGCAACCATACGCAGCTGCGGCGCGGGCCCTTCGACCACCTGCGGCACGGCACCCGGCAGCACGTCGGGCGTATCCCGTTGGACCACGGTATTTTCTGCGGTGCGCAGCGCATCCCCGACGGAAGGCGAAGGCGAGCTGGAGGCAAAGCTGCCGATACTGCGCGGATCAATCGAGGAAATCGGCGCATCCCGCGCGACCAGAACAGGCACATCCAGTGCGGCAGGACGATAAAGCCGGTCCAGCGCATCAGAGCGTGGCGTCGCCATCGCGGTCGGCGCATCGGGGTCTTCTGTCGTTTCGGGGGCGGAGGCAAGCGCGCCTTGCAGCGGATCAAGATCCGAGAGCACAACAGGGGTTTCATCCACCGGAGAGACCTGCACGCGCTGCACTTCTTTCAGGACGCTCCATCCGCCATAGCCAATCCCGCCGATCAAAGCGACGAGCACCAGCAGCGAACCCAAAGCACCGGGCTCTATTCGCGCCAGAAGGGAATCACCGACGGGTGTGAAGGGCGTCGCAGGGCGGGCAAAGATATCGCTCTCGCCATTGCGGGTCATACGCTCTTCGCGGGTGGGCTTTTTGACGACGGACGCTTTAGAGGACATGCCATGCGCCACGGCAAAACCGGATTCAGCACAGAAGGCTGCGAACGCCTTGTCGGGGTCCATGTTCAGGTAGCGGGCATAAGACCGCACGTAACCGGCAATAAACCCAGGTGTATCAAAGGCTTCCGGGTCGGCGTTTTCGATCGCGGCAATGTAGGAGGCCTTGATCCGAAGCTCGCGTTGGACATCCAGCAGCGATTTACCAAGCGTCGCGCGTTCACCGCGCATCAGGTCACCAAGGCGCAAGTCGAACGCGTCGAAACCTTTGGCTTCAACTTGCTCGTTATCTGCCGACTTGGAAGACCACCGCCCAATCATAAAAATGTCCCGTAGCTATGCCCGCTGCCCTTAATCGAAACAACATGTTGATTCGAGATTAAGCTTTTCTTTCGATATCGGTAGCATAAATCAACGGACTATACGAAATATTCGGGGTCACCCCGCCATTTCGGCACGATTCAGCGCACAATGGGACCACAAAGCGTCCATCGCGTGGACCAGCCCTTCGATTTCCAGCGGGCCATGTACGGGCGACGGGGTAAAGCGCAAACGCTCTGTCCCGCGGGGCACGGTGGGGAAGTTGATCGGCTGCACATAGATGCCGTGATCCTCTAGCAGGCGATCCGACAGAATCTTGGTGTGTACGGGGTTTCCGACAATCACAGGGACGATATGGCTGCCGTGATCAATGATCGGCAGACCCAAACCCTTGAGCCGCAGTTTCAGCACTTTGGCTTGCTGCTGGTGCTTCTCGCGCAGTTCGGGCGCGGTCTTGAGGTAGGCGACCGAGGCCGCAGCACCGGCGGCAACCGCTGGCGGCAGGGACGTGGTAAAGATGAACCCCGGCGCGTAAGACCGGATGGCGTCGCACATCTTGGCCGAGGCCGCGATATAGCCACCCATCACGCCGTAGGCCTTGGCAAGCGTCCCGTTGATGATATCTAGCCGGTGCATCAGGCGATCACGCTCGGAGACCCCTGCCCCACGCGGGCCGTACATCCCCACGGCGTGGACCTCGTCGATATAGGTCAGCGCGCCGAATTCATCGGCAATGTCGCAAATCGCCTCGATCGGGCCGAAATCGCCATCCATCGAGTAAATCGATTCAAAGGCGATCAGCTTGGGTGCGGCGGGATCATCGGCGGCCATCAGCGCGCGCAGGTGGTCCACGTCGTTATGGCGGAAGATACGCTTGGCCCCGCCATTGCGGCGGACCCCTTCGATCATCGACGCATGGTTCAGCTCGTCGGAATAGATGATCAGACCGGGAAACAGCTTGGGCAGCGTGCTGAGCGTCGCGTCATTGGCGATATAGGCACTGGTGAACAGCAAGGCGGCTTCCTTGCCGTGCAGGTCCGACAGCTCTTCCTCGAGACGTTTGTGGTAAATCGTGGTGCCCGAGATATTGCGCGTCCCGCCCGACCCTGCACCCGTCGCATCAAGTGCTTCGTGCATCGCGGCCAGAACGACAGGGTTTTGCCCCATCCCGAGGTAATCATTCCCGCACCAGACGGTGATATTCTTCTCTTGCCCGTCGGGTTGGGTCCAGACAGCGTGGGGGAATTGACCATTGCGGCGTTCAATGTCGATAAAGGTGCGGTAGCGACCTTCCTCGTGCAGCCGGTCAATCGCCTGATCAAGCTGTTTGGTATAGTCCATTGCGCCTTGCTCCTTCGTCGGTGGCGGGACCAGCAAAGGCAACCGGATCATTCGCCATATTCGTGCTTTAGAATGAATATAGTTTAGAGCCATTCAATTCAATGCCTTAATAGGAACCGATTGTCGCAGGTGCCGCCGCGGGGCGCGTCGCATCGCGGTCGGATGTCGCGCATCGGAAACCTGCACGCTGTCCCGCTTGCGTCAAAGGCCTGATTCTCAAGCGATTCTCACGCGGTATGGCGCGCAAGCTACGGCCACCTCGGGCGCACCACTGGACACGGCCAAGCGCGCTGATACGGTCGCGGCAATCTTCACCCTGACAGAAAGGTTTACCCCCATGTCCCTACCCGACGTATTGGCACGGATCGATCATGATCTGGATGCGGCCACCGACCGGCTGCTCGATCTGCTGCGCATCCCCTCCATCTCGACCGACCCCGCGTTCAAGGAAGACTGCGACCGCGCCGCCGATTGGCTGGTCGAGGATCTGAACAGCATCGGCATCAAGACCACCAAACGCCCCACCCCCGGTCACCCGATGGTGGTGGGCCATGTGGACGGCCCCGCCGACAAGCCGCACATCCTGTTCTACGGTCACTATGACGTCCAGCCTGTCGATCCGCTGAACCTGTGGCACCGTGATCCCTTTGATCCTGCCGTCGAGGACACGGCAAAAGGCCGCGTGATCCGCGGACGCGGTGCTGCAGATGACAAGGGCCAGCTGATGACCTTTGTCGAGGCGCTGCGCGCGTGGAAAGCGGTCAATGGCGACTTCCCCTGCCGCATGACCTTCTTCTTCGAGGGCGAGGAAGAATCAGGCTCCCCTTCACTGGTGCCCTTTATGGAAGAGAATGCCGAAGAGCTGCGCGCCGACTATGCGATGATCTGCGACACGGGCATGTTCCAATCCAAGGTGCCGTCGATCGTGACGATGCTGCGCGGCTTGATGGGCGAAGAGGTCACCATCACCGGCCCTGATCTTGATCTGCACTCTGGCATGTACGGCGGCGTGTCGATGAACCCCGCGCGCGTCCTGTCCAAGGTCATCGCCTCCCTGCACGATGACACGGGCCGCATCACGGTGCCCGGTTTCTATGACGGGGTACCAGAACTGCCCGACGATATTCAGGCGCAGTGGCAAGGGCTTGCCTTTGATCATGACAGTTTCCTTGGCGATGTGGGCCTGTCGAAACCCGCCGGCGAACAGGACCGCATGCCGATCGAGATGATCTGGTCGCGCCCCACGTGCGAGGTCAACGGCATGTGGAGCGGATACACAGGTGCCGGCTTCAAGACCGTGCTGCCCTCGCAGGCCCACGCCAAGATCAGCTTCCGTCTGGTGGGCACCCAGGACCCTCACGTCATCCGCGAAAGCTTTCGCAAGATGGTAACCGACATGATGCCCGAGGACTGCGAAGCGACGTTCCACGCCCACGGGTCGAGCCAAGGATCGGTCTTCGAGACCACCGCCCCCGCATTCGAAGATGCCCGCAAAGCGCTGACCGATGAATGGAACGTCCCCGCTGCCTATGTCGGATGTGGCGGATCGATTCCCATTGCGGGGCATTTCCAGAAAATTCTGGATACCACGCCGGTGCTGATCGGATTCGGCAAAGACGACGACGCCATCCACTCCCCGAACGAGAAATACGACCTCGAAAGCTTCCACAAGGGAATCCGAAGCTGGGCACGTATTCTGGATGCGATGACGTAGACAAACGGGCGGGCCTAACGGCCCGCTTTTCCCTTTTTAGGACGAGGTAAATCAGAAATCTAAAAAGGGAGAAGTGGCGCGGTTGACGGGGCTCGAACCCGCGACCCCCGGCGTGACAGGCCGGTACTCTAACCAGCTGAGCTACAACCGCGCAGTAAGGGCGGAATAAGATAACCAGCGCAGAGCGTCAAGCGATTAACCGCAGAAAACTACAAAGAATTTTGGAAATTTTCATCGCCGCATTTTGCGTATGAATCAGCGCCGGAAATCCCCTGCTCGTGGCGGAAATCAGGGGTCTGAACGCACAAGCAAGCCACGCCCCGAAGGGCGTGTGCTTGTTATCAAAATATCTGATAAAATGCAGCGGTGGCGCGGTTGACGGGGCTCGAACCCGCGACCCCCGGCGTGACAGGCCGGTACTCTAACCAACTGAGCTACAACCGCCCACTGCGTACTTCGTCGTTGCCGTCGAAGCGTTTGGTGGTGATAGGGTTTGCTCGCGATGGCGTCAAGCGGGGTTTTGCATGGATCGGCAGGAAAATTGAAATTTTCTTTGATCCGCCGTCAGACGCCCTGCCCGACCTACCTTGCGCCCAAGAAAGAACCCGCGCTTTGGGGCGCGGGCTTGGCTTATTTGTCGGAGTATGTGCCCCAGACGTGATCACTGGGCGCTGGCGGCATATCCTTGGTCTGATGCAGCCGGTGCAAATTCACCTTGGCGATGAAATTGCCGGTAATGGGGGCTGTGACGAACAAGAACGCCATTACCAGAATCTCGTGCATGGACCCGGTGCCGGACGCGAAGGAATAGATCATCGCCGCCATCAGCAGCGATCCCACGCCCAGTGTCGAGGCTTTGGTCGGTGCGTGCAGACGGGACATGCAGTTGTCCAGCTTGATCAGGCCGATGGAACCGACAAGGGTAAAGAACCCGCCCACAATCAGCAGGGCCGAGATGATGATTTCGGGGATTAGGGGTAGATCACTCAATGATATCACCTCGCAGCACAAAGCGCGCGATGGCCACGGTCGACACAAAGCCAAGCATGGCAAAGATCATCGCACTTTCAAAATAGATGTCGGTGCCCAAACGCATCCCCAGCAGGATGATCAGGGCAATCGCGTTCACGACCATCGTATCCAGCGACAGGATACGGTCGCCGGTATTGGGGCCTTTCAACAACCGCAGCATCGCCAGAAGCTGCGAGACCGCGACAGCGACAAAGGCGATATTCAGAGCAATCAGAATCATTCGAAAATCTCCTTCAGGCGACGCTCGTAGCGCTGTTTGATATCGTCACGCACCGCGTCAGGGTTTTCAGCATCCAGCGCATGGACCAGCAACGCTTTCCCGTCTTCGGACACATCCGCCGACACCGTACCGGGCGTTAGGGTGATTGTCCCCGCCAGCATGGTGATCGCCTCGGGGGTGCGCAGTTCTAGCGGGATCACGACCCAGGCGGGGCGCATGTTCTTGTTGGACTTGAACAGGACGATCATCGCGACCACGACGTTGGCGACCAGAATATCCCACATGACCATGATCAGATAGCCCAGAAGCTTGACCGGTTTTGCGACCGGCGGGCGGTCAGGCCAATAGGCCGCGGTGGCAATCGGGATCAGCAGCCCCAGAATGACACCAAAGACAATTGTGCCAAGTTTGATTTCATTGACCAGCAGACACCAGGCAATCGCGAGGATCGCCGTCAGCATCGGGTGCGGAAGCAGTCGGGACAACATATCAGTGATCCTTTTCTGGTGCGGCGGCATCCTCTGCGCCGTGGTCCTTCGTCGCATCGGCTGATCCGTCGGCATCGCCGTGGTCATCCTCTGCGTGATGGTCCGTGATCTCTTTACCCGGCGTGGTCAGGACCACCGCAAGATAGCGTTCGGGGTTGAACAACTGGGCAGCGGTCGCATTCAGCACGCGAGTCATGGGCCCCGCCGCAACGGTCAGCGCGACAAGCAGGGCGAGCAGCCCGCCAATGGCCACCATCGGCAAGACGCCCTGCCCCTCGGCCTCAACCGGTGCCTCATCACCCTCGGCTGGCTCTGGGGTGGACTGGTGCGCTTTCCAGAAAATCTGGCTCCCCGCGCGGGAAAAACCGACAACCGCGATCAGCGACCCGACAAGGATCACACCCCAGACCCACCACATCAGATCAGCGCTGCGTGCAGCGTCAAGGATCAGCAGTTTGCCCAGAAAGCCCGAGAGCGGCGGCAGACCGGTCATGGCGATCGCCGCGACAAAGAACATGCCCGCGACAAGCGCCCCACCTGCCAGCGGCGGCGCATCGACAAAGGACACCTCGGCCGCGCCGCGACGGCTGCGGATCACGTCGATCAGCAAGAACAGCGCTGCGGCCGCAAAAGTGGAATGGATCGCATAATAAAGGGCGGCGGAAATTCCGGCAGGGGTAAAGACCGACACGGCAGCCAGCAGCATGCCCATCGACCCGATCACCGAGAACGCGACCATGCGGTCGGCCCTTCTGGCCCCCAACACGCCCGCCATACCAAGGGCGACGGTCAGCAGCGCGGCAGGCATCAGCCAGACATCAAACAGCCCCTGCGTGATCTCAAGATCGGGGGGGAAAACCAGCGTGTAGAAACGGATGATACAATAGGCCCCGACCTTGGTCATGATCGCGAACAGCGCCGCCACCGGGGCCGGTGCCTCGCTATAGCTGGCGGGCAGCCAGAAATGTAGCGGCAAGATCGCGGCCTTGACCGCAAAGACCAGCAGCAACAGCACCGCCGCGACGCGAATACCCGCACCATCGCCCGCATCCAGCGTCGCCACACGCATCGCCAGATCGGCCATGTTCAGCGTGCCTGTCTCGGCATAGATCGTGCCAAGGGCAAAGAGGAACAGGGTCGAGCCCAGCAGGTTATACAGCACATATTGCGTCCCCGCGCGCAGACGCCGTTGCCCGCCCGCGTGGATCATCAACCCGTAAGAGGCGATCAGCAAGACTTCGAAGAAAACAAACAGGTTGAAGGCGTCGCCGGTCAGGAAGGCCCCCAATATCCCCATAAGCTGGAATTGGAACAGCGGATGGAAATGCCGCCCGCGGTTATCCCAGCCCGACCCGATCGCATAAAGCAGCACCGGCACGGCCAGCACACAGGTCAGCAGGACCATGAGCGTCGACAGACGATCCGCGACCAGCACGATACCGAAAGGTGCCGCCCAGTTGCCAAGCTGGTACAGGCTGACCGTCCCGTCAGAGGCTTGCCAGAACAGCCCAAGCGCCAGTGCCAGCAGCCCCAGCGTGCCCGTAACGGACAGCACCCGTTGGATCAGCAGGTGATAGCGCGCGGCCAGGACCATGAACGCCGCCAGCATGGCTGGCAGAACGATCGGAAGAATAAGCCAATGGGTCATGCCGGGCCTCCTCCGCGTGGGGAGGGTTCTGCGGTATCGGCTCCGGCCAGCGTGTCGGGTTCGTTGACCAGATCATCGCCCGCGCTGAGGTAGGACCCGACCGCGATCATCACGACCACGGCTGTCATCCCAAAGGAGATCACGATCGCCGTCAGCACCAGCGCTTGGGGCAGCGGATCGGTATAGACCTCGACCCCGTCGCGCAGGATCGGCGGGGCGTTCAACGCCAGCCGTCCCGAGGCGAACAGGAACACATTGACCGCATAGCTGATCAGCGAGGTGCCGATGATCACGGGAAAGGTACGCAGGCGCAGGATCAGATAGATCCCGGCAGCGGTGAGAACGCCAATGGCGGACGCGACTAAAAGCTCCATATCAGGTCTCCGTCTCGGTTTTCGGTTCATCCCGTGACGGGTCGATATCCATAGCATGTTCGCTTTCCTCGATGCCGGCGCGACGGCCCAACCGCGAGAAACTTTCAAGCGAGAGCATCACCGCGCCGACAACGGCGAGGAAGACCCCAAGGTCAAAGCCCATAGCGGTGGCGAGCTCGAATTTCTCCATCGGGGGGATGCGGAAATAGCCAAAGGCAGAGGACAGGAACGGCGCACCGGCAAACCACGCACCGATACCGGTCAGACCAGCGCAAAGCACCCCTGCCCCGATGATCCCGTGGTAATGATAGCGCTGGCGCTTGTCCGCCCAGGCAAAGCCGCTGGCCATATATTGCATCACGACCGCGATCGCGACCACCAGACCGGCGACAAAACCACCGCCCGGTTCGTTGTGACCGCGCAGGAAGATATAGACACCGACCAGCAGAACGACAGGCATCAACACGCGTGTCAGCACCACCATCATCAGCGGATGGGCATCGCCAGCGCGCTCTTCCTCATAGCCACGGTTCAGCAGACGCGCGCGCACAGGGCCGGACATCAGCGCCTCTGTCAGGGCATAGATGACCAGCGCGGCGATCCCCAGAACGATGATCTCGCCAAAGGTGTCGAAGCCACGGAAATCCACGAGGATCACGTTGACCACGTTGGTGCCACCGCCGCCTTTGTAGGAATTGGCAAGGTGGTAGTCCGCGATAGAGGCAATCGGGAAATCCGACATCAGGATCGAATAGATCAGGCCGGCTGCCGCCAGCCCTGCCACGACCGATACCACGATATCGCGGCTGCGGTGCAGAATGGTGCTTTCCTTAGGCGTGCTGTTGGGCATGAAGTTGAGCGCCAGCAGCAACAGGACAATCGTCACCACCTCGACCGAGATCTGCGTGAGCGCCAGATCGGGGGCCGAGAAATAGTTGAACCCGACCGATACCATCAAGCCGATGATCCCCATCAGGATCAGAACCGCCAGACGGTTGCGGTGTACCGTCACAAGGAAACCCGTCGCGATCATCAGCATCAGCCAACCGGCAAAGCCGACGGGCGTGATGGGCAGCATCTCGCGTGCGGGGGCGCCATCGGTGCCGGTAAACCACGCATGCGCCCCGATGGCGACGACGGCGGTCACGAAGACGGCAGCGTAGCGGGTAAAGGACCCGTTGTGCAGACGCTCCGATACCAGACCGGCAAGACCCACGGCCGCGGCGATGATACGGTCAAAGATGTCCTTGGCCTCGGGGCGCGGTGTGGCGGCCCAAAGACGCGCCAGCGGGCCGAAGGCGGCGAGCAGCAGCAAACCACCCACCACAGCAATCGCCGACATACCGAGGGCGGGCACGAAGCCGTGCCACAGCTTGATATGCGCGCTTGGCATCTCGGCGGCAGAGCCGATGACAGCTTGAGTCACGGTGCGCACAAAGGGTTCCGCCAGGAACGGTGCCACACCGATGGCGATCACGGGGATGATCAGCAAAGCCGGGGAAATCCACAGGCCAAACTCGGGGTCGTGGGGTTTGGCGGGGTAATCGTTCCGCTCTTTGCCCAGAAAGGTATGCGCAATGAACCGGAAGCTATACGCGGCCGAGAAAAGCGCCCCCAGCGTCGCCACTGCCGCCACCAGATAGGGCGAGCCGAATAGCGTGGTGTGCAGCGCCTCTTCCAGCATCATCTCTTTGGACAGGAACCCGTTCAGCAACGGGATACCCGCCATCGACAATGCGGCCAGTGTTGCAATTGCGAAGGTGATCGGCATCAGACGGCGCAAGCCCCCCAGTCGGGTCATATCGCGGGTGTGGACCGCATGATCCACGATACCGGCGCTCATGAACAAGGCCGCCTTAAAGCTCGCGTGGTTCAGAATGTGGAACACCGCCGTCATCGCCCCAAAGGAGGTGCCCGTGCCCAGCAGGAAGGTGATCAGCCCCAGATGCGAAACGGTAGAAAACGCCAGCAGCGCCTTGAGGTCGTTTTTGAAAATCGCGATCAGCGCGCCAAGCACCATCGTGATCAACCCGGCAGAGCAGACCAGCACGATCCAGATTTCAGTGCCCGACAGCACCGGCCACATGCGCGCCATCAGGAACAGCCCCGCCTTCACCATCGTGGCAGAGTGCAGATACGCCGACACCGGCGTCGGGGCCGCCATCGCGTGCGGCAGCCAGAAGTGGAACGGGAACTGCGCGGATTTGGTGAAACAGCCCAGCAGGATCAGGATCAACGCAGGCAGATACAACGGCGACGCTTGGATAAGCTCGCGGTTCTCGAGGATCACGGTCAAGTCATAGCTGCCTACGATCTGCCCCAACAGCAGCATGCCGCCGATCATCGCCAGACCGCCCATCCCCGTCACGGTCAACGCCATCCGCGCGCCCTGACGCCCTTCGGGCAGATGCTTCCAGAACCCGATCAGCAGGAAGGACGACAGCGATGTCAGCTCCCAGAAAATGAGCAACATCAAGATGTTATCCGACAGAACAATCCCGACCATCGCACCTTGGAACAGCAGCAGATAGGTGAAGAACGCGCCCATATTGTCGTCACGCGACAGATAGAACCGCGCATAAAGGATGATCAGCATCCCGATGCCAAGGATCAGACCCGCGAACATCAACCCCAGCGGGTCAAGGAACAGGTTCACGTTCAACCCCAACTGCGGCAGCCACGAGAGGCTGGCGGTCACGACCTCGCCTGCAAGAACGGCCGGTGCATGTGTCGCAAGGCCGATCGCGGCGCAGGCCGTCACCAGAAAGGTCACCAAAAAGCAGCTTTGACGGCCTGCCTGATACATCAGGCCGGGCAGCAAGGCGCCAAGAAACGGGAGGGCTATAATCAGGAACAAAGACATGGCCGCAACTATGTCATGAGCCACGCCAAAACGACCAGCCCTCTTTTCGCAAATTGCGATGGAAAAATACGGATTTATGAGGGCTTCTTGTCGCAGCAATTGAACTTTGCCGCGGCGCGATGATCCAATCTAGGTCCATTTCACGAATATGTAAGAGAGCAACCGCATCCGCCGCACAAAAAAATGCGGCAGTCGTCTAACTGCCGCATCACATTTGATAATTCCGCGCGCCTTGGGGCAGTGCGGGGCTTACAGATTCTATTGGTCTTCGGGTAGCGCCCCTTTGAAACCGGTGGCGACCACGAATTTCTCGGAACTGTCGGACCGGCTGGCGGGGGGTTTGATATTGGCGACCTTGGTAAACCGACGTTTGAGGAGCTGTTGCAAGTCGCCCTCCGCCCCGCCGGCCAGCACTTTCGCGACAAATGTGCCGCCATCCTCAAGCACGTCAAACGCAAAATACGCCGCAGCTTCGCACAGCGCGATGATCCGGTTGTGGTCAGTCTGTTTGTGGCCCGAGCTGGACGCCGCCATGTCGGACATCACGACATCGGCCTTGCCCCCCAGCCAGCCTTTGACGATCTCGTCCGCGTCGTCTTCCATGAAATCAAGCTGGTGCAATTCGCAGCCTGCAATCGGCTCCATCTCTTGCAGGTCGATCCCCAGAATGGTGCCGACATTCTTGCCCTTTTTCTCGCCCAGAACGTTACAGCGTTTGACCGCGACCTGACACCAGCCACCGGGGGCCGCGCCAAGGTCGACCACCCGCGCACCGGGCACCAGAAAGCGGTATTTGTCGTCGAGCTCCATGATCTTGTAAGCCGCGCGCCCGCGATACCCTTCGGCATTGGCGCGTTTGACATACGGATCGTTCAACTGACGCTGCAACCAACGGGTCGAGCTTAGCTTGCGCCCGCGGGCCGACTTGACCTTGACCTTGAGGTCACGCTGGCCGCGCCCTGATGTATTCTTGCCAGTGGGGGTCTTCCCGCCCGACGCACCGCCCGTGGGCGTCTTGCCTGTCGGAGTTTTCGCCATCAGCCTAATCCTTCTTCCAAAACGCCATCCGCGCTCATCTGGGCATAGAGCAGCCCCTCGCGCAGACCACGGTCTGCAACACTTAATCTATCCGTCGGCCAGCACCGCATCAACGCCTGCAAAATCGCGGCCCCTGACATGATCAACGCCTGACGGTCCAGCCCGATACGCGGATCGGCACGCCGCCCCCCCGGCCCCATCGCCAGATAGGAATGGATCACCTTGTCGATCTGCGCCGAGGTCATGCGAAGCCCGTCCACCTTGGTCCGGTCGTAGCGCTTTAGCCCCAAATGGCTGGCAGCAACAGTGGTGACCGTGCCCGAGGTGCCGACAATCTGGAAATGGTCCTGCGACTGGATCGACTGATAGGGGGTGAAGTCGGTCAGGTTCTCCTCGAAGAACCAGCTCATCAAGGCAAAGCGTGCGGCGTCGTCTTCCACGTCAGAGAATTGATCGCGCAAGGTCGCCACGCCCAGTGGTACGCTGATCCAGTCGACCACACGCGCGGCAGGCACGTCTGTCTTCGCCTGATGGAACCCCCCATGCAGCCGCATGATGGATTGCGCACGATCCGCTTTTGGCACCTTCGAGATGTCGATCCAGACCAGTTCGGTCGAACCGCCGCCAATGTCCACCACCAGCAGGTTGTGGGTCTTGCGGTTCACCAGCGGCGCGCAGGAAATCACGGCAAGCTGCGCTTCTTCCTCGGGCTTGATGATATCAAGCTTTAGCCCCGTCTCGCGCTGGATACGCTGCATGAATTCCGCACCGTTGGCGGCCCGACGGCACGCCTCGGTCGCGACAAGCCGCATCCGCCGCACCTTGTTACGGCGCAGCTTTTGCTGGCAAATCCGCAATGCCTGAATGGTACGCGTCATCGATCCGCGCGACAATCGCCCGGTTTTCTCAAGCCCTGCCCCAAGCTGGACAGACTTCGAGAAGCTATCGACGACATGAAAACCGCTGCCTTTTGGCTGTGCGATCAGCATGCGACAACTATTTGTGCCCAGATCAAGGGCCGCATAAAGTTCGGTCGATCTGGGCGGAACTGGCGCGGGGCTCAGAGCCGGCGGTACATCGAGCGCGCCCGCACCTTTGGGACGCTGTGGCGCCATGATTGCGCCTTTCATATTGAGTTGCCCCCAAGGTAATGTTTCTGCGGGCAAGGGGCAAGCGGGAAACCAGAGATCCGGCAGCGTAAGCTTATAGTCGCCCTCACAACCATCTTGAGAATTATGACGCCCCGCCCCCCTCGCCTGTCGCGGTAGCGCACTGTAATGTGGCCACGTCGCAGACGCCGTTCTGAATGTCGAAAAACGGCGACGGGGACAGATCAACAGCCGCTAAGAAAAACAAGCACAGCAGAGGAATCAATCATGCCCGAAGTTACCATCGTCTATTGGCGTGATATTCCTGCGCAGGTCATCGTCGGCAAAGGCCGTCGCGGGTCCAAGCGTCCGCTGCCCGAACGCTTCGAACAGGCCATCGACCGTGCCGCGATGAAAATCGGCGCGGATGACAGCGATGCCTATCTGGCCGAATGGCGCAAGGCCGATCCCTATACGGTCGACGGCGAAGCCGACGCCGTGGCCGATGCAGAGGTCGCGCGCATCGACGCAGAGTTCGACCGTGACCGCATCAAGACGCTGATTGCCAATGACGGCTGGGCCTGACCGCCTGTTGCCGGTGCAAAAGTTGATCCCTTCATGAAAGAAATGCTCATGTCCCTTTTGAACTTCCGGCGCAAAGAAGCCCCCGTGTCCGATCTGCCTACCCCCGAGGTCGCGGATTTTTTGCGCGACTACTCGATCGAGGTGATGCCCCGCACGGCGGAAAAGGTCGAAGACTTCCGCGATCTGCTGCCCGAGGGGACACGGGTCTATATCGCGCATATCGATGGCACCCCGATCGAAGACATGGTCGCCACCGCTGCGCGGCTCAATGCCGACGGCTATAAGGTCATGCCGCACTTTCCCGCCCGCATCATCAAGGATCGTGCCACGCTGGAAAACTGGATCGCCATGTATCAGGGCGAGGCTGACGTACGCCAAGCCTTGCTGCTGGCCGGTGGCGTCACGACGCCCCACGGCGATTTCAGCGACTCCATGCAGTTGATGGACACCGGATTGTTTGACAAACACGGGTTTGAACGGCTGCACATCGCCGGCCACCCCGAGGGCAACCGCGACATCGACACCGATGGATCACGTCTACGGGTGGACGATGCGCTGCGCTGGAAGCAGGGGTTTTCCGAACGGACGGACGCGAAGATGGCCATCGCCACACAATTCGCCTTCGAGGCGCAGCCGATCATCGAATGGGCCGATAGCCTGAAACACGCGGGCATCGACCTGCCGATCCACATCGGCATTGCAGGCCCCGCCAAGCTGCAAACCCTGATCAAATTCGCCATCGCCTGCGGGGTCGGCCCTTCGCTGAAGGTGCTGCAAAAGCGCGCGATGGATGTCACCAAACTGCTGTTGCCCTACGAGCCGACAGATGTGATCACCGAACTGGCCGCCCACAAAGCCGCCAACCCAGATTTCAACATTACCCATGTGCATTTCTTCCCGCTGGGTGGGATCAAGACGAATGCCAATTGGGCCATTGAAAATGGCGGACCCGCTGCTCAACCAGCCAACTCCGTCTAAGGAAAGACTGAACACCATGACCAGAACTGTCGTCGAATCCAAAACAAAAACAGCGATCATCGGCTTTGACGAGCCCTTCTGCGTGATCGGGGAGCGGATCAACCCCACCGGCCGCAAGATCCTCGCCGAAGAGCTGGAGCGTGGCGATTTCAGCCGCGTCGAGGCGGACGCCATTGCACAAGCCGCGGCGGGCGCGAATATTCTGGACGTGAACTCGGGTGCCGTTTTCTCGAACAAGATGGCCGAAGACCCCCGCTATGCGGATAATAACTTTGTCGAACCGATGCTGATGCCCGAACTGATCCGCGTCGTGCAAAACGTCGTCGACATCCCGCTGTGCATCGACAGCTCGGTCCCCGGTGCGCTGGAAGCGGGTCTTGAGGCCTGCGAGGGTCGCCCGCTGCTGAACTCGGTCACCGGCGAGGAAGAGCGGCTGGAGCTCGTGCTGCCGCTGGTCAAGAAATACAACGTGCCTGTGGTTGCGATCTCGAACGACGACACGGGCATTTCTGAAGATCCCGACGTGCGTTTCGACGTTGCCAAGAAGATCGTAGAACGCGCTGCCGACTTCGGTATTCCGGCCCATGATATCGTGGTCGACCCGCTGGTCATGCCCATCGGCGCGATGGCGACGGCGGGGCATCAGGTCTTTACCCTTGTGCGCCGTCTGCGCGAGGAACTGGGCGTGAACACGACCTGTGGTGCCTCCAACATCAGTTTTGGCCTGCCCAACCGTCACGGCATCAACAATGCTTTCCTGCCGATGGCAATGGGCGCTGGCATGACCTCGGCGATCATGAACCCGATCACCCTGCCCGTGAACCAGACCAAGATTGCCGAGAAGAAGGCCGAACTGGTGACGGCGGGCATCATCCTGCCGGACGAGATCGACGACGAAACCTTTGTGACGCTCTTCGGGATGGGATCGACCAAACCCACCCCCGGGAAAGAGATGGAGGCGATCCGCGCCGCCAACTTCCTGTTCGACCGCGACCCTCACGGCACCGAATGGATCAAGTTCAACAAGGTCGCGCCCAAGGCCGGTCAAGAGGGGCGTGGGCGCGCCGGCCGCAAGGGTGGCCGCCGCCGGTAATGGGGATTCTCCCTACCGCAAAGGTCAAAATCCCCGCAAACCACGGTTTTGCGGGGATTTCTTTTGTGTTCAGGCCAGTGTTTAACCCGTCCAGCGCTTGACCCCACATCCCACACACGCATGATCACGGCACAAAGCTATACTATGCCTTGTATTGTCTTTGACACAGAACGACGGCCCCGAACGCACAGGCCTACTGTCTAACTTCTGTCAAAGTTTCAACACATCCGTATGCCTAGATTGCTTTGCAAAGACGCAGGCCGTGGGTGAATTGATGACAACGTGCTTTGAAGGTGTAGCTATGCAGCCCGTGTTCTGGGCTGCCGCAAGCGTGAGCGCTGTCGCCGCGGTCGTTATGGTCTGCATGCTGAAATACCAGCACTTCCACGGCAAGCGGTTCTACGCCCTGACCTTCATCGCCATGATCTGGACCCTGATCACCGTCGGGGCCGAAGCCTCCAACCCCTCCTTTGCCTGCCAGTTCGACATGGCCGTCGTCGCATGGCTGGGAAATGCGCTGGTACCTGTGGCGTGGTGCTTCTTTGTCTTCGCCTATGTGCATCAGGCCGAATGGCTGTCGAAAAAGCGTGTGATGGCCGCGCTGGTGCTGGTGCCCGTGGGCTGCTTTGTCTTTGCTGCAACCAATAGCATGCACCAGCTGGTCTATACCGCCGAGACTGCCATCCTGCCCGGTGACCGGCAGATCACCTATATCCACGGGCCGGGGTTCTTCGCGATCACGGCCGTGCTATATACTTTCGTCGCCGCGACCTTCTATGCGCTGATCAAGGCCTTTGCCCGCGCCCGCCGCTCTGCCTGGCCGCTGCTGACAATGCTGGCGGTGGTCACGATCACCCCGCTATCTGCCAATGCGTCTTACGTTATTTTCGGCTTCACCGTCTTCGGGCTGGACCCGACGGCCTTTATGTTCACCGTCGGTATCCTGGCCTTTACCTTCATGCTGCTGACGAACAAGACGATGGATATGGCGTCGATCGGGCAGTCGATCCTGTTCAATACGACCAGCGAACCGGTGATCCTGATCGACAACAACCGCCGTGTCACGTTGATGAACTCTGCCGCGAAACGCAGCGGCTTGTGCAACCTGTCCAAAGCCGAAGCCGACGCCCTTTTGGCCAAGATCGACACCCACAGCCCCCGCACGACGGACGCATCCTTGACTATCGAACAGCGCATCTATGACCCCCGTATTCAGGAAATCGAAAGCCCGTTGGACCCGAACGGCGCCATTCTGGGGTGGAGCATCACCCTGGTCGATATCACCGACCGTATCGTCATCACCCGCGCCCTTGAAGACGCGCTGCTGCGCGCCGACGAGGCCAACCGCGCCAAGGATGAATTTATCTCTGTCGTCAGCCACGAGCTGCGCACGCCGCTTACCTCGCTCAAGGGGGGGCTGGCTCTGGCGCTAAGCGGGCGTTTGGGCGAGATCGACGCGCGCATCCGCTCCCCCCTCGAAATTGCGCAGCGCAACGGGATGCGCCTGTCCCGTCTGGTCGATAACATCCTGCTGGCGCAAAAGATCGACGTGGACGCGCTGTCGCTGGACGCGCTGCCGGTCGATTTGGGGGCGCTACTGAAAGAAAGCCTGGAAGAGAACAAGATGTTCGCCGCCGAGCAGAAGATCGACCTCGTGCTGCCGAAAGGTGATCAAACCGCGACCATCACCGGTGACGCCTTTGCCCTCCGCCAGATCATCGACAACCTCGTGTCCAACGCCATCAAATTCTCCGAACAGGGCAGCACCGTTGAAGGCAGCCTGTCCATCCGCAACGGCCATGTGCGCCTGTCGATCAAGGACAGCGGCCGCGGCATCCCCGACGGGATGGAGGGGCAGGTCTTTGGCCGCTTTGAACAGGTCAAGAACGGCGGGCAATATGCAACACAGGGGTCCGGTCTGGGGCTCCATATCTCGCAACAGCTGGCCCGGCAGATGTCGGGAAAATTGTTCTACGACAGCGTTGTCGGCGAAGGCACGACCTTCCACATGGAATTTGCCACCGTCGCCGCACGGCAGCCCGCCGTGATCCTGTCAGCCGCTGGCAACACGGACGACCCCCCTACCCCTGCAACGACAGGCGACACGCCAGAAGCCGTGCAGGCCTGAGGGCGAAGCCGCACATAGACATAGCTCATTCAAGGGAAGATGGCGGACCCTAGAGGATTCGAACCTCTGGCCTCTGCCTTCGGAGGGCAGCGCTCTATCCAGCTGAGCTAAGGGTCCATCTAGGGGCGGTATAGCCAGACTACCCGCCCCCTGCAATTACAAAATCAGCCTTGGGTCACGCAAACAAATCATGCGCCAGTTCAAGCGCCTCGATCAGCGTGTCGATCTCGGCATTGGTGTTGTACATCCCGAAGGACGCGCGGCAGGTGGCGGTCTGGCCCAGATGCTGCATCAGCGGCCCGCAACAATGCTGACCCGCACGTACCGCCACGCCCTTTTTATCCAGAATGGTAGAGATATCATGCGCATGCGCCGCCCCGTCCAGCGTAAAGCTGAAGATCGCGGCCTTGTCCGGCGTGGTGCCCTGCACCTGCACCCAGTTCAGTCCCGACAGACGCGACACGGCATAATCGCGCAAGGATGCTTCATGGGCGGCGATATTCTGCATCCCGATGTTCATCATGTAATCCAGCGCCACGCCCATGCCGATGGTCTGCACGATGCCGGGGGTGCCCGCCTCGAACTTCATCGGGGCATCGTTATAGGTGATGCCGTCTTTGGTGACCTCGCGGATCATATCGCCGCCGCCCAGAAACGGGCGCATCTCGGCCATGCGATCGGGGTTGATATAGATCGCGCCGGACCCCGAGGGACCATAAAGCTTGTGACCCGTGATCGCGTAGAAATCGCAGCCGATATCCTGCACGTCCACAGGCATGTGTACCGCCGCCTGCGACCCGTCAACCAACACGGGCACGCCTTTGGCATGGGCCCCTGCGGTGATCGCCTTGACGTCCACCACCGTGCCCAGAACATTCGACACCTGCGTCACGGCAATGAGCTTGGTTTTGGGGGTGATGGCGTCGATCACGGCTTGCGGATCAAGCGCGCCAAAGGCGTCCACATCGACCCATTTGATCACGACGCCCTGACGCTCGCGCAGGAAATGCCACGGCACGATATTGGCGTGATGCTCCATCACCGACAGGATGATCTCGTCCCCCGCCTGCAGGTTCGGCATGGCCCAACCGTAAGCGACCAGATTGATCCCCTCTGTCGTGCCGGAGGTAAAGACGATGTGATCCTCGTTTCCGGCATTCAGGAACCGCGCCACAGTGCCGCGCACGGATTCATACTGATCGGTTGCCAGATTAGAAAGATAGTGCAAGCCGCGGTGAACATTGGAATATTCATGGCTGTACGAGCGGCTGATCGCATCAATCACGACCTGCGGCTTTTGGGCCGAGGCCCCATTGTCGAGATAGACCAGCGGCTTGCCGTTCACCTCGCGCGACAGGATCGGAAAGTCGCTGCGGATGGTGTTTACGTCATACATCAAGAAGCACTCCTTGGGCGGCAACGCCCACAATAGAGAGAAGCAGGCTGAGCCCCAGAACGATGGCCGCCATAGAAATCATCAAAACGCCGACAGCCTTGCCCAATCCGGTAAAGTTAAAGGCGGCGGCGATGAAGTTGACCAATATCCAAAGCCCGATCAAGCCCGTCGCCAAGGATGCCAGCACCGACACCCCCGGAGAGATGAACATCAGCAGGAAAATCGCCACCTGCGCGATAATGCGCAGGACCTGCAAGAACACCACCAGTGCCAGCACATCGCCAAGGTCGCCTTCGCCCCCAAGCGCACGCCCGGCCCAGTAAAGCCCGTGGGTCGTGATCACCAAGACGCCCGAGAGCAGGACAAACATCGCCAGCGGGCTGGTAAAGAACGCAGGCATCGCGGGCGTCGGTTGCAGCACCAGACTGACCGAAAAGATCAACGTGTTGATCGCCGCCGCCAGCGCCAGCGCGGTCCACAGCACGTCCCGCCCTAGGCGCCATCCCATGATCTGGTTCGCGGCAGCACGCGGGTCGCGCAGGCTAAGCACGACCAGCTCGGTCAGAACCGATCTTGTATCAGGGGCATTCATGAGCGTGTCCGATATGCGACCAGCAACCCGCTGATCCAAAACCATAAAAACACGCAAAGCCAGACTAGACCGACGATGCGCAATTCGATCCCTTCGCCGACGAACCCTGCCGTCAGCCCGTGCAACAGCACAAGCGGGCTGGACGCCAGCAAGGCCCAGAAAAGCGCCAGACGCGTGCTATAGCCGCTGGGGCGACCGCGCATCACCTTGAGGATGATCTGCGTCCCCGCCGCCAGCATGTAGAAAATCAGCGGCGCGATGAACAGCCATGCCAGCAGGGTCGCCCCCAGCAGCATGTCAAGCTCTGTGCCGTTGACATGGGCTTCGCGGGCCAGACGCGGGGTCTGGGCCACGAAAAAGATGAGACACGCGACCATCAGATAGACCAGGTTGCGATCCTCCCGCGGGCCCTGCCCCAACAACCGCCGCACGACGGCGGCGGGGTTGCGGTAGCTGGCCACGATATCGCGTGTCGCCGCCATCAGGCTGCGTGCCGCTCAAGCCACGCGGCAAGCCGTGCGGTGATCTCTTCGCGCAGGGTCTCGTCCTCGATCTCTTCCACGGCCTCGGCCAGGAAGGACAAGGTCAGCAGATCCGTCGCGACATTATGCGGCACACCGCGCGAGCGGAGATAGAACAGCGCGTCCTCGTCGATCGCCCCCGAAGTGGAGCCGTGCGAACAGGCCACGTCATCGGCGTAGATCTCAAGCTCTGGCTTGGCAAGGAACTGGCTGTCTTCGTCCAGCAGCAACGACTGGCTGATCTGGTAGCCATCGGTCTTTTGCGCGTCAGCCTTGACCAGGATCTTCCCTTGGAACACACCGGTCGCCCCGTTGCGCAGCACCTTCTTGAACACCTGACGGCTTTCGCAGTTCACCGCGTCATGGGTGATGAACACAGTGTCATCGTGGTGGAAATCCCCCCCGTCGCCCACACAGGCCCCCGCCACATGGGCGGCAGCATCGTCACCCGTCAGCTCGATCACGCAATCGTTGCGCGTCATCACGCCATTGGCGGTCAGGGTAAAGGATTTGAACGCGGATTCAGTCCCCAAACGGGTAAAGATATGCGTCGCGGCACGTTGTTCGTGATCGCGGCCTTGGGCGCGCACATGGTGGAAAGACGCGTTATCCGCGACTTCAACCTCAAGCACGCCGTTAAAGCGCGCGGCGACGGGGCCGTTCTCCAGCAGCGTGAATTCAGCGCCGGCGTCCAGCTTGACGACGTGGTGCAGCATGACATCCGCTGTCTCGGAGGTCCGGCGATAGACGATATTCACCGGCTTCGAAACTTTGTCTGTTACATGGATCAACACACCATCCGCGGCAAAAGCCGTGTTCAGCGCCGCCAAGGGCCGTGCCACAGGCGTCTGGCCGTTCTTTTCCAGCGTCCCGTAAAGATCACGCGCCCAATGCAGATCGGCATCCGCCTGGGCCAGCCGTTCGATGGTGATGCCCTCAAGCGCCAGATCGTCCGACGCATCGGCATCAAACACACCGTCGACGAACACCAACTTCAGCCGGTCGATCTGATCAAACAGGGCCACGTCTTCGGACGCGCGCACCGCGGCAGAGACCGCCTGCGGCTGGGTCAGCGTATCGGGGCGGGTGTATTTCCAGTATTCGTCACGACGCTCGGGCAGACCTGCCTGTTGCAGACGGGACAACGCATCCTTGCGCGCCGCATCGGACCAGCCCCCTTGGGGCAGGTCCAACGTGGCGATCAACGCCTCGGTCGGGGTTTGTTGTGTCGCTGCTTCGGCCATTACGCCACCTCGGACAGGATGTCGGCATACCCGTTGTTCTCGACTTCCAGCGCCAGCTCTGGACCGCCGGTCTTGATGATACGGCCATCTGCCATGATGTGCACCACGTCGGGTTTGATGTGGTCCAGCAGACGCTGGTAGTGGGTGATTACAAGGAAACCACGGCCTTCGGTGCGCAGCGCGTTCACGCCGTCAGCAACCAGTTTCATCGCATCGACATCCAGACCGGAGTCCGTTTCGTCGAGGATGCACATTTTCGGCTCAAGCATCGCCATCTGCAAGATCTCGTTACGCTTCTTCTCACCACCCGAGAAGCCCATGTTCACGGGGCGCTTCAGCATGTCGGCGTCGATCTTCAGCTCTTTGGCACGGGCGCGCACAACCTTGAGGAATTCCGCGGCAGACATCTCTTCTTCGCCACGGGCCTTGCGCTGCGCATTCACAGCGGTGCGCAAGAAAGTCATGTTGCCAACGCCGGGGATTTCAACGGGGTACTGAAAGGCGAGGAACAGGCCAGCGGCGGCACGCTCTTCCGGCTCAAGGTCCAGCAGGTCGATGTCACCCAGATGGGCGGAGCCTTCGGTGACCTCGTAGCCGTCTTTGCCCGACAGCACATAGGACAGCGTGGATTTACCGGACCCGTTCGGCCCCATGATCGCGTGGACCTTACCGGCTTCGACTTCCAGATCGACACCCTTCAGGATTTGCTTGTCTTCTTCTTCCAGTTTGACCTTCAGGCCTTTGATGCTCAGCATGATGGGTTCCTTTTCTTGCGCTTTGGCGCTGCAATGACAGTGAATTGAGTGAATGAAAACCCCGTCGCGGGGCCGTCATCGGTGTAAGATTTCATGCCGCCCTCCCCGCCTGTAAGGCTTTGGGAAAACGGGCATAAAGAGCGGTGCGGCAGGCATCTATGCCCGCCTGATAGGAAAGCGGTGACAGCGGGTCGGGCAGAACCGCCGTCGGGATGTCCTCGACGTTGATCGGGGCCCGCAGGGGCCGTCCGACCGAGGCCGCATAATCCAGATATTTCAAGCGCGACTGCCCGATCGGGGCCAGCCAGCTGTTGGGCACGCCGTAGGCATCGGCCACGATCAACCCGTGCAGGGAAGACGCAAACACATGATCACACGCGGCAATCGCCGCGCAGACATCCTGCGCTTGCCCGCGCGGGTCAATCAGCTGATACCGCGCGTCACTGGCGATCAGAGCCTGCAACACAGGGTCATCCACCAGCGAATGATGCGGCACGATGCCGATCTTGCCATTGGGCGCGCGGTCCTGCGGCCACACGGCGTTGATCAACAAACCGGGATCACCAAACTCCGACAGTTCCAACCCCAGCAGCGCGGCAGTGATCGGCCCACGGACCAGGGCGATATCGACATGATCGACAAACCCCGTCCCCTGCACCGGATGCAACAGGCCCGCCCCCCAGATCACCGGGCGGTGATCCTGTGCCTCGCTAAAGTTGCGCTTGACCACCTGCAAAAGCGACCCGATGGCCCAGACCTCCGCCTTGCGCACACCGGCATGCTCCACAGGCCGGCCCGCGACATGGGCGAGCACCACAGGGCTGAGGGCGTCCCCGAAATTCGGGACCGCCTTCCACCAGTGCAGGCGCAAGGGAGTGGTATCCGCCGATGCCTGCATCAGAGCGCTGCGCCTTTGGTCCCTATGGTGATCATTCGCCATCCCCCTTGCGCAGCACCAACAGGGCCACACGGATGGCAGCGTAGATCATCGCAAAGATCAGCATCTGGAAGAACGTGTTCTCAAAGGCGACGAGCGTCAGCCCGCCCCCGCGAAACAGCGCCATCAGCACCCAGAAAACGAGCGCGGCAATGGTCACGTCCCATGTCAGCTTGCGCATCATCGTGATTACCCCACGGACCCTTCAAGCGAAATCGCAACCAGCGCCTGTGCTTCCATCGCAAACTCCATCGGCAGCGCCTGAAGCACGTCTTTACAGAAGCCGTTCACGACCAGGGCAACCGCCTCTTCCTCGTCCATGCCGCGCGAACGGCAGTAGAACAGCTGATCGTCGTCTACTTTGGAGGTGGTCGCCTCATGCTCCACCCGGCTGCTGTTATTCTTGACCTCGATGTAAGGCACCGTGTGGGCCCCGCATTTGTCGCCGATTAACAAGCTGTCGCACTGGGTATAGTTGCGCGATTCCTTGGCTTTGGGGTGCATGGTCACCAAGCCGCGATAGGTGTTCTGCGCCTTGCCTGCCGAAATCCCCTTGGACACGATGCGCGATTTGGTGCGCTTGCCCAGGTGGATCATCTTGGTGCCGGTGTCAGCCTGCTGCATGTTGTTGGCGATGGCGATGGAATAGAACTCGCCCTGGCTATCGTCGCCGCGCAGGATGCAGGAAGGATACTTCCACGTCACGGCAGAGCCGGTTTCGACCTGCGTCCACATCACCTTTGCACGGTCGCCACGGCAGTCTGCACGCTTGGTCACAAAGTTGTAGATCCCGCCCTTGCCGTCTTCATCACCGGGGTACCAGTTCTGAACGGTCGAATATTTCACCTCGGCGTCTTCCTCGATGATGATCTCAACCACCGCGGCGTGCAACTGGCTCTCGTCGCGCTGCGGCGCGGTACAGCCTTCAAGGTAGGACACATAGGACCCCTTGTCGGCAATGATCAGCGTGCGTTCAAACTGGCCGGTGTTTTCGGCGTTGATACGGAAATAGGTCGACAGCTCCATCGGACAGCGCACGCCCGGCGGCACATACACGAACGACCCGTCAGAGAAGACGGCCGAGTTCAGCGTCGCATAGAAGTTGTCATTCACCGGCACGACCGAACCAAGGTATTTCTTGACCAACTCGGGGTGCTCGCGGATCGCCTCGGAGATAGAGCAGAAGATCACGCCCGCCTTTTTCAGCTCGTCCTGGAAGGTGGTGCCGACCGAAACAGAGTCAAAAACCGCATCCACAGCCACCTTGCGGGGCTCGTCGCCAATCTTCTCTGCGCCTTCGACGCCTGCCAGAATCGCCTGCTCTTTCAACGGGATACCCAGCTTCTTGTAGGTCTCCAGCAGCTTGGGATCGACGTCATCCAGGCTCTTGGGCTTTTCGGCCATCGATTTCGGACGCGCATAATAATACTGCTGCTGAAAGTCGATTTCCGGATAGTCGACCATCGCCCAGTTCGGCTCTTTCTTGGTCAGCCAGCGTTCATAGGCCGCCAGACGCCATTCCAGCATCCATTCGGGCTCTTCGTTCTTCTCCGAGATCAGCTTGACGATATCGGCGTTCAGACCCAAGGGGGCATAGTCCATCTCGATATCTGTGGACCACCCGTATTTATAGGCACCACCGACTTCGCGCACGGCATCCACGGTTTCCTGATCAACGCCCTCTTTAACGCCGGTGTTCGGGTCGTCCTTGACCAAAGTGCTATCCATGCTTTTCATCCTTCAACTGGCGGCGCGCATCAAGCGGCCCGCGCCTCGTGTTTCTTCAATTTCGCGGTCCAGGCGTCTGCAAAACGCAAGACCTGTTCTTCTGTGGTGTCCGGCCCAAGTGATACGCGCACGGCACAGGATGCCTCAGCGTCGTCAAACCCCATCGCCGTCAACACCCGGCTTGTCGCCACCTTACCGCTAGAGCACGCAGACCCCGCGCTGATCGCAAAGCCCGCAAGGTCCATCTGCATCACCTGCGTCTCACCGCGCCACCCGGGCGTGATAAAGCAAGAGGTGTTCGGCAAACGCGCCACGTCTTTCCCAACAAAAATAGTCTTCTTTGACGCAGCCTCAAGAGCCTTCTCTAGAACATTTCTAAGTTCTGCAACCCGTTCCCATACGCCATCCGCCAAATCCTGCGCTGCGGCAGCGCATGCAGCCCCGAAACCGGCGATGCCGATAACGTTTTCTGTCCCCGCACGACGGCCCAATTCCTGCCCGCCTCCGCGCAACATCGGCTGCATCAATCCGGGCGTATATTCCGGCCCCGCGATCAGCGCACCGATGCCCTTGGGGCCGCCCAACTTATGCGCCGAGACAGCCAAAGACGCATGGCGCCCCACATCTGAACGCCAGCGCCCCAGATCCGACAACTTGCCCGCCGCTTGCACCGCGTCACGGAACACGCTTGCAGGCGACGCGCCCAAACGCGCCAGCTCGGCCAACAGGCTTTCCGGCTGCAACACCCCTGTCTCGCTATTGGCACGTTGCAAAAACAGCGTTTTGCCCGCCAAGGCTCCGTCGGGCAGCGCGTTCAAATCCACGTGACCATTGCGACCCACAGGCAATTGCTCGGCCTCCGGGCACCAGGTGCGCACGGCTTCATGCTCCACGGCTGCGCCGACCACATTGCCCGCGTCCTGCACCACACCCGCAATCGCCTCGGTGGCACCGCTGGTAAAGATCACCTCCGACACATCGCAGCCGACCAAAGCTGCCACCTGCCCGCGTGCTTTCTCGACCATCATCTTGGCCGCACGCCCTTCGGCATGGACGCTGGACGGGTTGCCCGCCACATCCATCGCCGCCAGCATGGCCGCGCGCGCCTCTGCCCGCAGGGGCGTGGTCGCGTTATGATCAAGATATACTCTCACATCACCTTCCAAATGGTCCTAAATCCCAGGGAGTGTGAGGGACAGCGTCCCTCATTCCGCATCCGCCTCGTCCACGATGGCAAAGAGGTTCGGCACCGCCGGACAGGGGGCAAGCTCGTTCGCGACAACATCCGACAGCCGCGTCTGGTGCAGAAAGACATAGACCTGTGCGCTCAGCCCTTCCCACAAACGGTTGGTCAGCGACTGCGCCCGGCTGCCCGATGACCCGCCAGAGGCACCGGCCCCCACATGCATCGCATCGACCTTCTCGTCGACCGCCGCCAGAATATCGACAACGCGAATGTCCGACGCGGGCCGCCCCAAGCGGTAGCCGCCGCCCGGACCACGCACCGATGACACCAGTTCGGCCCGGCGCAGCTTGACGAAAAGCTGCTCTAAGTACGGCAGTGAAATGGACTGACGCGTCGCGATATCGCCCAGATTGACCAGACGATCCGCGGGCTGAAGCGCTATATCGGCCAAAGCGACCATCGCATACCGCCCCTTGGTTGACAGCTTCATCGCAGTGTTCCCTTCCCCATAAGCGCCTGTTTGATTGACGACGACGCCTGAAATGCCTAAACGCAAAGTCTGACCCCCAGAAACGGGGATCACACAAGTTAGAACCGTTCTAAACTGCCCTAGCGAATTCGTCAACTATTCCGCTGCACTTAGAACCCCAAGCAGGGACGCTCATGCCCGAGGTTATTTTTCCCGGACCCGAAGGCCGCCTCGAAGGCCGCTACCATCCACAAAAAGAACGCGACGCACCCATCGCCATTCTGCTCCACCCGCACCCACAATTCGGCGGGACGATGAACCATAAGGTTGTGTATAATATGCACTATGCCTTCTACAATATGGGTTTCACCGTTCTGCGCTTCAATTTCCGCGGCGTGGGCCGGAGCCAGGGTGAATACGATCAGGGGGTTGGTGAACTCTCCGATGCGGCCTCGGCGCTGGATTACCTGCAATCGATGAACAACAACTCCAAGCATTGCTGGGTTGCCGGTTTCTCGTTTGGCGCATGGATCGGGATGCAGCTGCTGATGCGCCGCCCCGAGATCACGGGCTTCATCTCTGTCGCACCACCGGCGAATATGTATGACTTCAGCTTCCTCGCACCCTGCCCGGCCTCCGGTCTGGTGATCAACGGGACCGCTGACCGTGTGGCACCACCCGCAGATACCGTGAACCTCGTGAACAAGTTGCACGAGCAGAAAGGCATCACCATCACCCACCAAGAGATTGAGGGGGCCGGCCACTTCTTTGAAGAGCCGCATATGGAGACGTTGATCACCTCTACCACAGACTACGTGAAGCGCCGCCTGACGGAGACAACCCGCTAATGGCGGATCCGACAGTCGTCGAACTGGCCAACCAAATGGCCGAAGAATGTCTGGCGGTCCAACGCGAAACCGGACAGGAGCGGCTTTTTATGGAAGTCGCTGCTGTTCTGGGCGCGTCGTCGCAGACGATGGAAGAAGCCTTTGTCACGGCGATCCGCACGCGGCTTGCCGCCGCACAGGGGCGTGACTTTATGGCCAAGGCGCTTGCCGCGCACCGTGCAAAGGAAAACTGACGTATGACCACCAGACTTGAGCAGCAGATCGCCTTTCTGAACGAAGCGGACAAGCTCAAGTCGGTCACACGCGGGACGTTGCTTTGCGATGCGTCGCGGGCCGAAAACTCGGCTGAACACAGCTGGCACCTGACGCTTTATGCGCTGGTGCTGGCGGATCAGGCGGGCCCCGATGTCGACATCACCCGCGTGATCAAGATGCTGATCCTGCATGATCTGGTAGAGATTGACGCAGGCGACAACCCGATCTTTGGCAGCTACGACACTGCCGATATGGAAGCGCAGGAACAGCTTGCCGCTGATCGTATTTTTGGCATCCTTCCCAATGACTTACGCGATGATCTTCGCGCGACCTGGGAAGAGTTCGAAGCCAATGAGACCCCCACAGCCCGCTTTGCGAAATCGCTCGACCGCTTCCAGCCCCCGATGCAGAACCTCGCGGCGGGCGGCGGCAGCTGGGTTGAATACAACGTGACCGAAGCGCAATTCGTGGAAAAGGTCGGCAGCAAAATCCAGACCGGCGCGCCAGGGCTTTGGGAGTTTGCCCGCGCCCGTGTCTCTGCATGGTTTGCCGCGCGGAGCTAACTGCCCGCCCCCTCTACGCATCATCCCCCACCACGCGTGTCACACGCCTGTCGCAGCGCGATGATATGGGCTAAGCCGCGCAACTCTTTTCAGTATACCATTGCATACCGACTAGGCATTCATGCCTGAATAGGCTATGCGGGTGTCAGTATCATTTCAAAGGACCGCAGATGATGACCAAGATCAAAGTGGAAAACCCGATCGTTGAGCTCGACGGTGATGAGATGACCCGCATCATGTGGGATTTCATTAAGAAAAAGCTGATCCTTCCCTATCTCGATGTGGATCTGAAGTATTACGATCTGGGGATGGAGGTCCGCGACGAGACCAACGACCAGATCACCATAGACGCGGCCCATGCGATCAAGGAATACGGCGTTGGCGTCAAATGCGCGACCATCACCCCTGACGAGGCTCGGGTCGAGGAATTCGGCCTGAAAGAGATGTGGCGCTCCCCCAACGGGACGATCCGTAACATTTTGGGCGGCGTGATTTTCCGTCAGCCGATCATCTGCAAGAACGTCCCCCGCCTTGTGCCCGGTTGGACCAAGCCGATTGTCGTGGGCCGTCATGCCTATGGCGACCAGTATAAAGCGACCGATTTCAAATTTCCCGGCAAGGGCAAGCTGACCCTGAAATTCGTCGGCGAAGACGGGACAGAGATTGAACGCGAGCTTTTCGACGCCCCGGACGCCGGTGTCGTGATGGCGATGTACAACCTTGATAAATCCATCATCGATTTCGCCCGCGCCTCGCTGAACTACGGTTTAAACCTGGGCTGGCCGGTGTATCTGAGCACCAAGAACACGATCCTCAAGCAGTATGACGGCCGCTTCCTCGAGCTGTTCCAGCATATCTACGAGACTGAATTCGAAGATAAATTCAAAGCGGCGGGCATTACCTATGAACACCGTCTGATCGACGACATGGTCGCCTGCGCGATGAAGTGGAACGGCGGCTATGTCTGGGCCTGCAAGAACTATGACGGCGACGTGCAGTCAGACACCGTTGCGCAGGGGTTCGGCTCGCTCGGGTTGATGACATCCGTGCTGATGACCCCCGATGGCCAGACGGTCGAGGCTGAAGCTGCCCACGGCACGGTCACCCGCCACTATCGTCAGCACCAGAAGGGCGAGGAAACCTCGACCAACTCCATCGCGTCGATCTACGCATGGACCGGCGGGCTGAAGCACCGCGGCAAGCTGGATGGCAACGCCGAGCTGACACGCTTTGCAGAGACGCTCGAGAAAACCGTGGTGGATACCGTGGAATCGGGTTTCATGACCAAGGACCTCGCGTTGCTGGTTGGCCCCGACCAAGGCTGGCTGACGACAATGGGCTTCCTTGAAAAGGTGGATGAGAACCTGAACAAGGCGCTTGGCGCGCAGTAAGCCGAATGCTTAAAATAAGGGCCATCCTCACCGGGTGGCCCTTTTTCTGTGCACGATCCCCCGCGTGACGTGATGTCATGGCGAAAAATATTATTCTGCACTGCAGCACCCCTAGACAGGTCAACATAGCTGCCCTATCTGGGCGATATGACATATGCTGATCCCCTCCACCATTCTTCGCTAGATGATGTTCAAGGCCTCAGCCTTGGGGTCTTTCTCTGCGGTATCGGAATTTTTGTGCTGACCTCTGCCGGTCTGATCACCGGGCAGACGGCGGGCTTGGCGGTGATCATCGCCTATCTGACAGGCTATTCCTTTGGCACGGTCTTCTTCCTGATCAACCTGCCGTTCTACTTCCTTGCGTATAAACGGCTTGGGGCCGAGTTCACGATCAAATCGCTGATTTCCGTGACCATGCTGTCGGTAGTGACCGAATTCCTGCCCTATGGTTTCGCGATCCAGTCGCTCAGCCCTGCCCTCGCGGCGGTGATCTTTGGCGCGCTGGTGGGTCTGGGGCTGCTGGCGATGTTCCGCCACAACGGGTCGCTTGGCGGCCTTGGGGTGGTGGCACTGCTGGTGCAGGACACCACGGGGTTCAAAGCCGGATGGGTCCAGCTGATCACCGACGCCGTGATCTTTTCAGTCGCCTTGTTCCTGTTTCCAGCCTCTGTCGTGGGCTATTCGCTGCTTGGGGCACTGGTGCTGAACCTGATCATCACCTTCAACCACCGCCGCGACCGCTATATCGCGACCTGATCCGCAGGCGTATAGCACCCAGCACCGCTCTTGACACCGGCCCGTGACCGCCGCAGGACTGGGCCGGAAAGCAGCAACGGGCGCGTCAGGATATGCATTACTTTTGGTTGATGATCGCGATCCTGACAGAGACGTTGGGCACCAGCGCTTTGCAAGCCTCGCAACAGTTTACGCGGCTTTGGCCTTCGGTCGGCGTCGTTGTCTGCTATGCGATTTCTTTCTACCTGATGGGGCTGACGCTCAAAGTGATGCCGGTGGGGATCGTCTATGCGATCTGGTCGGGCCTTGGCATCGTCTGCATCGCGGGCATCGGCTATATCGTGTTCGGACAAAAGCTCGACCTCGCCGCGGTGGTGGGCCTGTCGATGATCATCGGCGGCGTGCTGGTCATCCACCTGTTTTCCCACAGTACGACCCACTAAGGCGCGCTATCTCGGAACCTGCCGCTGCTTTTAGGCGTTAGCGTGTAACGCAACGACCGAAAGTGCCGCATGTTAGACTCACTAAGCTCCGTTTGGGGCACCCTCCCCGACCCTTTGCGCAATCAGCTAGAAGGCTACGCCATCGGGTTCTGGAGCGTCCTGCCGCAGCTTATCCTGTCGATCGTTTTCCTGTGTTTTCTCTGGGCCATCATCCGCATCGTTCAGGCCGTCGTGCCCGGCACCCTGCGCCGCGCCCATATGCGGCGGTCGCTTATTGACGTGATCATGATGCTGATCGTCGTGGGCATGTGGCTCTTCGGGGTGCTGATCGCGGTGACCATCGCCTTTCCCACCATCACCCCCGGCAAGGCACTGACCGCCTTGGGTGTCGGCGGTGTCGCCATCGGTTTCGCCTTCAAGGATGTGTTCGAAAACTTCCTCGCCGGTATCTTGCTGCTGATCCGCGAGCCTTTTGCGGTGGAGGATTACATCGAATGCGAAGGGTTTGAGGGTCAGGTCGAAGAGATCACGATCCGCGATACCCATGTGCGCCAGACCGACGGGCAGCTTGTGGTCGCCCCGAACGCCATGTTCTTCAAGAACCCCGTCACCATCCGTACCGCCCGCGATGTGCGCCGGACCACGGTGATCTGCGGCGTGGCCTACGGCGAGGACGTGGATGCCGCGCGCGACGTGATCGCCAATGCGGTGCGCGGCGTGGATGCGGTACGCGACGACGTGCGCGACGTCGAGATCTTTGCGCAGGAGTTCGCGGATAGCGCGATCAACTTCGAGGTCACATGGTGGACCGGCTCACGCCCCATCGATATCCGCAGCAGCCGTGACAAAGTCGTGGCCGCCGTCAAACGCGCGCTGGATGATGCGGGCATCGAGATCCCCTTCCCCTATCGCACGCTGACCTTCAATGAACCGCTGCCCATCGACGACCGCCGCGACAGCACAGAAGACACAGGCACCGGCGGCTAATCGCCTTTAGGGCTAGCTTTCTGATGCCGGGCACGGTAAGCGCTGCGCAAATGCTGCGGTGCGAGAGCGTGCGCGGCCCCCTCCCGTATCAAAGGCATACCCCAATGGACATGCGTAACATCGCAATCATCGCTCACGTTGACCACGGCAAAACGACGCTGGTTGACGAGCTTCTGAAACAATCCGGCACCTACCGCGAAAACCAGGCCACAACCGAACGCGCGATGGACAGCAACGATCTGGAGCGCGAGCGCGGCATCACGATCTTTGCCAAGCCGACCTCGGTCGTCTGGAACAACACACGCATCAACATCGTCGACACGCCTGGCCACGCCGACTTTGGCGGCGAGGTGGAGCGCATCCTGTCGATGGTCGACGGTGTTGTCCTGCTGGTCGACGCGGCTGAAGGCCCGATGCCACAGACCAAATTCGTGACCTCCAAGGCGCTGAAGCTGGGCCTGCGCCCGATCGTCGTGCTGAACAAGGTCGACAAGACCGACGCCGAGCCTGACCGCGCACTGGACGAATGTTTCGACCTTTTCGCCAGCCTTGACGCGACAGACGAACAGCTTGAATTCCCGCATATGTACGCCTCCGGCCGCTCTGGCTGGGCCGATGCAGAGCTGGACGGCCCGCGCAAAGACCTTAGCGCGCTGTTCGAGCTTGTGCTCAAGCATGTGCCTGCGCCAAAGCAGATCGAAAACGCCGACAAGCCCTTCACCATGCTGGCAACCACATTGGGCGGTGACCCCTTCCTGGGCCGTCTGTTGACGGGTCGCGTGGAAACAGGCACGCTGAAAGCCGGCCAAAGCATCAAGGCGATGTCGCGCGACGGCAAACTGATTGAAAACTTCCGCTGCACCAAGATCCTCGCCTTCCGCGGGCTGGAGCAGACGGCCATCGACGTGGCTGAAGCAGGTGACATCGTTTCCATCGCCGGTATGTCCAAGGCAACCGTGGCCGACACGCTGGCCGATACATCGGTGAACGAAGCCATCCCTGCCCAGCCGATCGATCCGCCCACCATCACCGTGACTTTCGGCATCAACGACAGCCCGCTGGCCGGTCGTGACGGCAAGAAAGTCCAGTCCCGCGTGATCCGCGAGCGCCTGATGAAGGAAGCCGAATCCAACGTCGCGATCAAAATCTCCGACACCCCCGGCGGCGACGCCTTCGAGGTTGCCGGTCGTGGCGAATTGCAAATGGGTGTTCTGATCGAGAACATGCGCCGCGAAGGGTTCGAGCTTTCGATCTCGCGCCCGCAGGTTCTGTTCCAGGAGATCGACGGTGTGCGTCACGAGCCCATCGAAGAAGCCACCATCGACGTGGATGACGAATACTCCGGCGCGGTCATCGAAAAGATCACTGGCACCCGTAAGGGCGAGTTGGTCGAGATGAAACCCGCCGGTGCCGGCAAAACCCGCATCATCGCCCATGTCCCGTCGCGCGGGCTGATCGGCTACCACGGTGAATTCCTGACCGACACACGCGGCACAGGCGTCATCAACCGCGTATTCCATTCCTGGGCACCGCACAAGGGCACGATCCCCGGCCGTCGCGCGGGCGTCCTGATCTCGATGGAGAACGGCACCTCGGTGGCCTTCGCCCTGTGGAACCTTGAAGAACGCGGCAAGATGATGATCGGCGCACAGGCTGACGTCTATACCGGCATGATCATCGGCGAACACAGCCGTGAGAACGATCTTGAGGTGAACCCGCTGAAGGGCAAAAAGCTGACCAACGTCCGCGCCTCGGGCACCGACGAGGCCGTCCGTCTGACCACGCCCATGACACTGAGCCTGGAAGAAGCCATCGCCTATATCGATGATGACGAACTGGTTGAAGTGACACCAAACGCAGTCCGTCTGCGCAAGCGCTATCTGGACCCGCACGAGCGGAAACGGATGGCAAAGTCGGCGTAAACAAAGCGACGCTGGACCGGGGCTTTGCCCCGGACCCCAGGATTTTATACCATTTGGAAAGCGGGGCTGGTTTTGCCCTGCTTTTTTTATGTCTGGCGATCTGTGGGGGGAGGGTTGGTGGGGTCAGCGGCCTCGCTTGGCCGCTGACAAGAACTTGGGTGCGGGGGTGGCCAGCTGGGCTTAGCCGTCGATCTCTACGACCATCAGTTCGCGTTCTGACGCGTCTTTGGCGTGGCTCAGCGCCTCTTGGTAGGCGTCGGAGTTGTAGCAATCGACCGCATCCTCGACAGAGGCGAAACGGGCCACAACATTGCGCGGGCGTTCCTTGCCTTCAAGCTGCACGAAGCGGCCACCACGGGCCAAGAAGCTTCCCCCATGGGCCGCGATGGCGGGGCCAGCAAGCTTGGCGTATTTTCCGTAGGCGTCCTCGTCAGTAACCGTGACATGTGCAATCCACAAAGCGGGCATCGTTTATCCTTTCAGAACATTTTCGGCTGCGGCAATCGCGGCCTCGGCATTTGCGACATCTTTGGCACCACCCTGGGCCATTTCAGGACGGCCACCGCCACCCTTACCGCCCAGTTCGGCAACGACTGTCTTGACGATATCAACCGCCGAGATCGTGGCGGCCAGATCAGCGGTCACACCCGCCGCGACCGCTGCCTTGCCGTCGGCATCAGCGATCAGCAGCACCGCACCGGACCCGAGCTTGGCCTTATGTTCGTCGATCAGCGCGGGAAGATCCTTGCCGGTCACACCGTTGACCACCTGCGCGATGAACTTGATCCCGTTCACCTCGCGCGGGGCCGCGGCACCGGCATCGCCACCGCCCGACATGGCCAGCTCGCGGCGCAGCTGAGCGACCTCGTTGGCCAAGGCGCGGCGTTCGTCCAGCAAGGCACGGACGCGATCGGGCACATCCGCGGTCGAGGTCTTGAGCTCTGCCGCGACGCGGGTCAGCGCGGTTTCCTGCGTGCGCAGCCACTTGAGGGCCTCGGTGCCGGTCAGCGCCTCGATCCGGCGTATGCCGGAGCTGCTGGAGCTGTCGCCCAACAACACAAAGGCCCCGATGTCACCGGTCTGGCGCACGTGGGTACCACCGCAGAGTTCCAGCGAATAGGTCTGCTTGTCCGCGCCCTTGCCCGACCCGGCCTCGCGGCCCATAGAAACAACCCGCACCTCGTCGCCATACTTCTCGCCAAAGAGCGCCTGCGCCCCCATCTCGCGCGCGTCATCCGGGGTCATGATCCGGGTTTCCACGGCGGTGTTCTGGCGGATGTAGCTGTTCACCTCTTCCTCGACCGCGGCCAGTTGGTCGGCCGTCATCGGGTGGTTATGGCTATAATCAAAACGCAAACGATCCGCCGCATTCAAAGAGCCACGCTGCATCACGTGATCCCCCAAGGTCTTGCGCAGCGCCTCGTTCAGCAGGTGTGTGGCGGAGTGGTTCGCACGGATCGAAGTCCGGCGCGCGTGGTCCACATCCAAGACCGCAGCCTGAGAGGTCTTGACTGTGCCCTCTGTCACCTCGCCGATATGGATAAAGACACCCGCGGTCTTGCGCGTGTCGGTCACCGTGACCACGCCGCTGTCGGTCTTGATCGTGCCGGTGTCCCCGACCTGACCGCCACTTTCGGCGTAAAACGGTGTTTGGTTCAGCGCGATTTGAACGGCGTCGCCCTGTTTCACCTCGGCCACCTGCGCCCCGTCCTGGATCAGCGCAACGATCTGCCCCTCGGCGGTTTCGGTGTCATAGCCCAGAAAATCGGTGGTGCCGGATTTTTCAGCCACATCGAACCAAACGGTCGCATCGGCCGCTTCGCCCGAACCGGACCACGCGGCACGCGCCTTGGCCTTTTGCGCATCCATCGCGGCGTTGAAGCCTTCAAGGTCAACCTTGCGGTCCTGTTCGCGCAGGGCATCTTGGGTCAGATCGACCGGGAAGCCGTAGGTGTCATAGAGTTTGAACGCGGCCTCGCCCGGCAGATCGGCACCGGCGGGCAGGCCCTTGAGTTCGTCATCCAGCAGCTTCAGACCGCGGTCCAACGTTTGCTTGAAGCGCGTTTCTTCCAGCAGCAGTGTCTCTGTAATCAGTGACTGCGCCTGCCCCAATTCGGGGTAGGCCCCGCCCATCTGACGCACCAATTCGGGTACAAGGCGGTGCATCAACGGGTCCTTCAACCCCAGCAAATGCGCGTGACGCATGGCCCGGCGCATGATCCGCCGCAGCACATAGCCCCGCCCGTCGTTCGACGGCATCACCCCGTCCGCGATCAGGAAGGAGGTCGACCGCAGGTGGTCGGCGATCACGCGGTGGTGCGTCTTGCCCGGGCCATCCGGATCGGTGCTGGAGGCATGGGCGCTCGCTTCGATCAGGTTGCGCATCAGGTCGGTGGCATAGTTGTCGTTCGTGCCCTGCAGCAGCGCCGCGACCCGCTCGATCCCCATGCCAGTGTCGATCGATTGGTTCGGCAGTGCGGTGCGGCTGCCGTCCTCGAACTGTTCATACTGCATGAAAACGAGGTTCCAGATCTCGACAAACCGGTCGCCGTCTTCCTCTGGCGATCCGGGAGGGCCGCCCCAGATATGATCCCCGTGGTCGTAAAAAATCTCGGAGCATGGGCCGCAAGGGCCGGTCGGCCCCATCATCCAGAAGTTGTCATCTGTCGCGATGCGAATGATCCGGTCGTCCGGCAGCCCGGCGACTTTCTTCCAGATGTCCGCAGCCTCGTCGTCGGTATGGTAAACGGTCACGTAAAGACGGTTGGGATCAATGCCCAGTTCTTTGGTAATCAGCTCCCATGAAAAGGCGATGGCCTCGGCCTTGAAATAGTCTCCAAAGCTGAAATTACCGAGCATTTCAAAGAAGGTATGGTGGCGCGCTGTATAGCCCACATTGTCAAGGTCATTATGTTTGCCCCCGGCGCGCACGCATTTCTGCGCTGTTGTCGCACGCGAATAATCGCGGGTTTCGACGCCGGTAAACAGGTTCTTGAACTGCACCATGCCGGAGTTCGCGAACATCAGCGTGGGGTCGTTTCGCGGCACCAGCGGGCTGGACGGCTGGATCGAGTGACCCTGCTTTTCAAAATAACCAAGGAAGGTTGATCGGATATCGTTGAGCGTCTTCATATGCGGGGCCTTTCGAGGGGCAAAAACAATTACCTTCGAATACCCTCGCGACAGAGCACTGTCCACAGGCAGCCCCCATGAAAAAAGGCGCGCCCTGGGGGCACGCCTTTTCTAACCACTTGCGGTGCAAGCCTTTACGCTTCGAGGATATCCGCGTCGTCGCTGTCGGAGCCGTCGAAGTCCAGCCCATGGGCCGCGCGGATCTTGTCTTCGATCTCATTTGCCATGGCGGTGTTTTCTTTCAGGAAGGTCTTGGCGTTTTCACGCCCCTGCCCGATCCGTTCATCGCCATAGCTGAACCACGATCCCGATTTATCAACCACGCCAGCTTTGACCCCCAGATCCAGCAGCTCGCCCATCTTGGAGATCCCTTCCCCATACATGATGTCGAATTCGACCTGCTTGAACGGTGCGGCCACCTTGTTCTTGACGATCTTGACCCGTGTGGCGTTGCCGACCACCTCGTCACGATCCTTGAGCGCGCCGATGCGGCGGATGTCCAGACGGACGGAAGAATAGAATTTCAGCGCGTTCCCACCGGTTGTCGTTTCGGGCGACCCGAACATAACGCCAATTTTCATCCGGATCTGGTTGATGAAAATCACCATGCAGTTCGACCGCGAGATCGAGCCTGTCAGTTTCCGCATTGCCTGGCTCATCAGACGGGCCTGCACCCCGACAGAGCTGTCGCCCATATCGCCTTCCAACTCGGACTTTGGTGTCAGCGCAGCGACGGAGTCGACCACCACCATATTCACCGCACCGGAGCGGACCAACGTATCCGTGATCTCGAGCGCTTGTTCGCCGGTGTCAGGCTGGGAAATCAGCAGCTCGTCGATATCGACGCCCAATTTGCGCGCGTATTGCGGGTCAAGCGCGTGTTCCGCGTCAACAAAGGCACAAACGCCGCCGTTTTTCTGCTGCTCCGCAACACAATGCAGGGTCAATGTGGTCTTACCCGAGGATTCCGGGCCGTAAATCTCGATGATCCGCCCCATGGGCAGACCGCCGATACCAAGCGCGATATCCAACCCCAACGAACCGGTCGAGCTTGCCTTGATGTCCTGAATGGCCCCTTCGGCCCCCAGCTTCATGATCGACCCTTTACCGAACTGGCGTTCAATCTGTGCCAGCGCGCTGTCCAGGGCCTTTTGCTTCTCAGCTTGTTTCTTGTTGTCCATAGTCAAAAGATCTGCCGTTGCCATGATAGGTTATCCTCTTACTGTCACAGTGGTCTGCAAGCCGCAATCATCATGCCCCGACCATCTTGATGTTCTTTCTATGTTCCATATGAGATCAAAATGAGAACATTACAATGTATTTGTTTGCCCTTTCATCTATTTATTGAACTGATTAACATTCGGTTGATACGCGAAAATTACTATTCGACTGACGAAAGGTTTTCTTTCAAGTGCTTGTTTTCTTTAAGGAACGCCTTGCGTTTTTGTCGGTTCCAAAAACCGGAACCACAGCTTATGAAACCGCTTTGGCCCCCCGGGCGGATATGGTCATTTCTGAACCGCCCATGCTGAAACATGCGCCGGTCTATCGCTACAACCGGTTTATTCGCCCGATGTTTCTGAAAGTCTGTGACACGGAACTTGAATTGATGGCCGTCATGCGCGAACCGATCAGTTGGCTGGGCAGTTGGTATCGTTATCGCCAGCGGCCCTTTATGCAGGGCAAGCCCAATGCCACCTTTGACGTGAGTTTTGATGAATTCATTCTTGCCTATATGAAGGGGAAAAAACCGGGATTTGCCGACGTGGGCAGCCAGCTAAACTTTATGGCAGCGCAACCGAACGGAACGGGCATAACCCATTATTTTCGATACGAGAATCAGGATCGGTTAAAAGGTTTTCTTGAACAAAGGCTCGACGTGACGCTTGATCTGAAACAAGAAAACGTGTCCCCCAAAATGGACCTGCATCTTTCCCCGGAGATAGAGCAACGTTTCAAACGCAAATTCGCAGATGAATTCGCGCTTTACGACTCGATCAAGTAGCGACCAGCCAGCCTATTGGATCTGACTGTTCACAGTGTTCGTCAGCTCCGTCAGCGAAAACGGTTTAGGCAGGAAAACAGAATTGGGAATCGTCATCTGGGCATCGCCGAAACTATCCTCGGCATAGCCAGAGACAAAGACCACAGGCACCCCCGGGCGTGCTTTCAGCGCTTCGCGTACCCAAGTGGGGCCATCCATTCCCGGCATGATCACGTCGGTCACAAAGACATCAATATTAAGGGCTTGGTCCTCAAGGGTTTTTAGTGCCATCTCGGCCGAGTCGGCTTCAAGAACGGTATAGCCGCGCATGCGCAGCGCGCGGCTGGCAAATGCGCGCACCGGTGCTTCGTCTTCGACCAGCAAAACGGTCCCGTCCTCTCTTTTCGATCCGGTCGGGGAAGCGGTTAGTTTCATCGGCGCTGATGCCTCTGCGCCCTTGCTATGGCACGGGAAATACAGGGTGAAGGTGGTGCCTTCCCCGATCGTGCTATCGACGAAAATATAGCCCCCCGACTGTTTCACGATACCGTAGGCGGTGGACAGCCCCAGCCCCGTGCCCTCGCCGGTCCGTTTGGTGGTGTAGAAGGGTTCAAACACTTTTTGCAAACGGTCCTGCGGGATGCCTTCGCCCTCGTCGGTGACCTGAACAGTTACGTATTTCCCGACGGGCACGGTCACCCGATCACGTGTAAGCGGTTCAGCCAGCTGGGTATTTTCTGTCGTGACCTTGATTTCCCCGCCCATGGGCATAGCATCGCGCGCGTTCACGATCAGGTTCATCAGCACCTGTTCCAACTGCCGTTTATCTGCACGAATGGGTTGCAAGATCGGGTCATGGCTGAGCGTCAGGGTCACCGTTTCACCAACCAGACGATTAAGCAAATGGGTCAGGTCGGCGAGCGTGTCACGCATATTGACCGTCTCGGGGCGGAGCGTCTGCTTGCGTGAAAAGGCGAGCAACTGCCCCACCAAAGCCGCAGCGCGGTTGGCATTCTGGTCGATCTGCACCAGATCGCTGTAATCACGATCGCCCGGGTCATGGCGCAGAAGGAGCAGGTCACAGTGGCCAGAAATAGCGGTGAGCAGATTGTTAAAATCATGGGCAACGCCCCCAGCAAGCTGCCCGATAGCCTGCATTTTTTGACTTTGGGTAAACTGCGCCTCCAACGATTTAAGCTCGGTCGCGTCATGTAGCACGGCGATCAGCGTGGGCGTGCCGCCTTCGGAAATCAGGCTTAACCTTATCTGCACAAACACTTCCCGATCGCTGCGTTTGAGCCTGAGGAACTCGGGCTTTTGCAGCAATCTCCCTTCCAGCGTATCTTGCAACCAGTCCGAGATTGATCGTCCCAACCCCTCCATCACGTCGGCAAGCGACACGCCTTCCGTCAATTCCGCGCCCACCAACTGCTCTGCCGGGGCGTTGAAGGACAAAACCTCGCCACTTGGGGCGACTTTGATGAGCGGGATCGGCAGGTTTTGAAGCGCGGACCATCCTGCGTCCTGAAACCGGTCGTTTGCATGGGGCAGAAAATATAGTGCGCGGCGGTTCGCCGAGGCTCCGATCTCGGCGACGGTCATGCATATGGGGCCTTTGGCAGTCTGCACGGTGACCATTTCCCCCGAAGCGATGGGGATATCGCCGATGATCTGATTCAACGCCGTCACGCGCCTGCCGACTAGACTGCGGGCCGCGGCGTTCATGAACAAAATGACGTTCGAGTTGCTGGCCATGACCATTGGCAACCCGTGATCGCTGGTGCCAGCCCCGTTTTCGGACGCGTCCCACAAGGTTTCGAGCCGCCAAAATAGATCTTCCCCCACGCGGTGCGCGGACAGGCGCATGGTGCCGTCACGGGTGTTGATGTCTTCTTTCGCAGCGCCCCCTTCCGTCGCCTTGGCCGCGAGCCGAGACGACAGCGCCTCAGGGTCCGCGAAAAGCGGCGCGAGCAGGTCGGCGATGGTGGGCTGTGCCGGACGCAGAAAGGTGGTTAACGCGACGTTGTTCTGCGCAACGATATCGCCCTCCTTGGTGGTTAGCACACAGGGGTTCGGATCATCAGCCATCGTGGTTTTTGCCGCCGTACGCTGCGCGCGTTGCACCCGCTGGCGGCGCAGCGCGACCACAAAGTTAACCAAGACAGCAAGGCCGACAGTGGCGCTGGCGGCCTGTAGAACGATGGCCAAAGAGCGCGCTGGAGCGATTGAACCAAGGATGGCGGCGAAGATAACAAAGGCTGATAGCACCAGCCAGCGCTTACCAAAGACGATCTGACGAGCCGCACTTTCTTGAGCCAACACTTTCCCCCTAAATCATGAAACCGAGTTCATTTAGACTTAGGAGGGTTAATGTGCTGTTAATTTCGTATCAGGTCAAAGAAAATAACATCTTCAAGTTGTTTCAAAGATCCTTCAACGACGTTTAAAATGTGCCGTGAAAAATCCGTCACCCTGCGCATCTACATGGAAACGCTTGGTAAATACCTGCGTCCAGTCCGGGTTCCGCGCCAGAAACGCCGCGGCCCGATCTTCGTTTTCAGATTGCAGAACCGAGCATGTCGCATAGGCCAGCGTCCCGTTTTTGGCGGTCAGCGTGGCGGCGTGATCCAGGATTTTATCCTGAATTTGTGTCAATTCTTCCAGACGACCGGCTGTAAACGTCCACTTGCCTTCGGGCGACCGGCGCCACGACCCGCTCCCCGAACAGGGAGCGTCACATAGAACGACGTCAAAGGGGCCTGCCCCGTCCAATTCATCGGTTGTCACCTGTCTGACGGTTACACCAGCGCGGTCTGCGCGCGCGGGCAGGTCGACCATTCGGCGCGGATCGATGTCGTGGGCAAAGACAGTCGCATCGCGCCGCGCGGCCATTGCCAGCGCCTTGCCGCCGCCACCTGCGCAATAATCAAGCATCCGTTCAGCTTCGGGAAGCGCTGCCACAACCGCTTGGCTGGCCGCATCCTGAAGTTCAATATCACCGTGTAAGTAGCTGTCAGAGTTGCGAAGTTTCCGCTCCCCTTCAGTCACCGTCAGGGCGGTGGTGCAAAGGTCATTCGTGCGTGTTTCGATGCCGGCTTCGGCCAACGCCTCTGCCACATCCGCGACCGTTGCCTGCGCCGTATTCACCCGGACAGAGATCGGTGCCCGCGATTGCAGAGCCTGCGCGACAGCTTCGGCGTCTGCCCCAAGCGACGCCTGAAACAGCGGTATGATCCAGTCCGGCAGGTTCCACAGGGTCGCCATATCACTTGGCGCGTCGGGGGTCGTGGCCTCTGCGTCCGACAACGGCAGCGGCGCGTGACCTTGCCCGTTGAACAGCGGCGCAAGGTCGATGCCTTGCGCCCGCAAGACGCCAATCATCAGCGCCCGCCCCGTGTCACCCCCCCCAAGGTGCGCGGCCAGCCGCCGCTGCCGCAAGACATCGAACACATGATCGCGCACCGCAGCACGGTCCTTGGACCCTGCATAGCGGCTGCCACGGGCCCAACGGGTCAAGGCTTGCTCCGCCGGGACGCCGTCCGCCATTGTGTTCAAAATCTCGATGGCGGCAGAGATGCGCGCGCCGGGGGTCATGCTTGGGTCACGTAGATTACGCCTTTGATTTAAGGGATTTACCCGATGCGGTAGTTCGGGCTTTCGCGGGTGATCTGCACATCATGCACGTGGCTTTCAGACAAACCCGCGTTGGTGATCTTGACGAAAGTGCAGTTCTTGCGCATTTCTTCGACCGTGGCGCAGCCGGTATAGCCCATGGCCGCACGCAGACCGCCGACCAATTGGTGCACAACGGCATTGGCAGAGCCTTTATACGGCACCTGACCTTCGATCCCCTCTGGCACCAGCTTGTCCGATGCGGCGTCTTTCTGGAAATACCGGTCGGCAGAGCCGCGCGCCATGGCGCCAAGGCTGCCCATGCCACGGTAGCTTTTGAAGCTACGGCCCTGGTACAGGATCACCTCGCCGGGGGATTCATCGGTGCCCGCAATCATGCTGCCGACCATCGCGCAGGACGCGCCTGCCGCAATCGCCTTGGCGAAATCACCCGAGAACTTGATCCCGCCGTCAGCGATGATAGGCACATCGCCAGCGGCTTTGGCGCAATCCATGATCGCCGTCAGCTGCGGCACGCCGACGCCAGCCACCATGCGGGTGGTGCAGATCGAACCGGGCCCGATGCCAACCTTAACGGCATCCGCCCCCGCATCGATCAACGCGCGGGTCGCGTCCCCTGTGGCGACGTTGCCGGCCACAATCTGCACGTCGCTCGACAATTCACGGGCACGGCGCACCGCCTCTGCCACGCCGGCGGAATGGCCATGCGCGGTATCGATTACGATCATATCAACACCCGCCTCGACCAATGCTTGCGAGCGTTCATAGCCCGCGTCGCCGACAGTCGTTGCCGCGGCAACGCGCAGACGGCCAAGGTTGTCTTTGCAAGCGGTGGGGTTCAGCACAGCCTGTTCGGTGTCTTTCAACGTCAGCAGGCCCGTCAGCTTGCCCTTGGCGTCGGTGACCAACAGCTTCTCGATCCGGCGCGCCTTCATCAGGCTGATCGCCTCGTCGCGGTCGGCGGGCTCTTGCAGCAGCGCCAGATTGTCGGAGGACATCATCAGGCGCACCGGCGTGGCATCATCAGAGGCAAAGCGCATATCGCGGTTCGTCACAATGCCCACAACGCGGCCTGCTTCATCAACAACAGGGAAGCCCGTGACACGGTAGCGTTCCTGTAGCGCCTTGGCATCAGCCAGCGTCTGGTCGGGGCGCAGGGTGATCGGGTTGTAGACGATGCCGGATTCAAACCGTTTGACGCGGCGCACTTCCTTGGACTGCTCGTCGATCGTGAGGTTGCGGTGAATGACCCCCATGCCCCCCGCCTGCGCCATGGCAATCGCCATGCGGCTTTCGGTGACCGTATCCATCGCAGAGCTGAGCAGCGGAATGTTCAGCGCGATCGATTTGGTAACGCGGGTCCGCGTGTCAGCCGTAGACGGCAACACGTTGGATGCCGCAGGCACCAGTAGTACATCATCAAAGGTCAGAGCCTCACGAATCTCCATTTTGCACCTCGGCTTGCATGGGTTCATTTGGCGGTTTCATATTTCATGGATGGGTTTGATTGGAAAGACCCATTTGCACGCTAACTGCATTGCTCGACGCGCATACGTGATCCGCGCAGCCGCTGTCATGGGGGTACAGGGGCACAGACAGGCGCAGATGGCAGGAATTATGCCGCATCGCGGCTTTAACCTGCCGCCTGCTACGCTATGGTGCGCCAAAGTGTTGAGGATAAAGACAGATGAGCAACGATCCCCTTGTGGTATTCACGCCTTCGGGCAAACGCGGTCACTTCGCCAAGGGCACGCCGGTGCTCACGGCGGCGCGGCAGTTGGGCGTCGATCTGGATTCCGTCTGCGGCGGGCGTGGCATCTGTTCGAAATGTCAGGTCTCGCCCGGATATGGGCAGTTCTCTAAGCACGGGGTCACCGTGGCGCCGGATGCGCTGTCCGAATGGAACAGCGTCGAACAACGCTACAAGGACAAGCGCGGTCTGATTGATGGCCGCCGTCTGGGCTGTCAGGCGCAGATCATGGGCGACGTGGTAATCGATGTGCCCGCCGAAAGCCAGGTGCACAAACAGGTGGTCCGCAAACGTGCCGAGGCGCGCGATATCGTGCTCAACCCGTCGACCAAGCTCTTTTACGTCGAGGTGCAGGAACCCGACATGCACGACCCCTCGGGCGATCTGGAGAGGCTCTGCGACGCCCTGCGCGATCAGTGGCAGCTTGAAAATGTCACCGCCGATCTGCAAATCCTGCAAACGCTGCAACCTGCCCTGCGCAAGGGCGCATGGAAAGTCACCGTCGCCGTGCATTTGGGCGATGATGAAAACCCGGCCCGCATCATGCATCTCTGGCCCGGCTTCTACGAAGGGTCGCTTTACGGGCTGGCGGTCGATCTGGGCTCCACCACCATCGCCGCGCATCTGTGCGACCTGCAAACCGGAGAGGTCGTGGCCTCTTCCGGCGTGATGAACCCGCAGATCCGCTTTGGCGAAGACCTGATGAGCCGCGTCAGCTATTCGATGATGAACGAAGGCGGCGCGGCAGAGATGACGCGCGCGGTCCGTGCCGGCATGAACACATTGTTCGATGAAATCAGCACCGAGGGCGGCATCGACAAGGGCATGATCGTGGATGCGGTGTTTGTCTGCAATCCGGTCATGCACCACCTGTTTCTGGGCATCGACCCGTTCGAGCTGGGGCAAGCGCCCTTTGCGCTGGCCACGTCAAACGCGCTGCGTCTGCGCGCCATGGACCTGGACCTGAACATCCACCCCTCTGCCCGCGTCTATCTGCTGCCCTGCATTGCGGGCCATGTGGGCGCGGATGCCGCCGCTGTCGCCCTGTCGGAAGCCCCAGATAAATCCGACGATCTGGTGCTGGTGGTCGATGTGGGCACCAACGCCGAAATCCTGCTGGGCAACCGCGATAAAGTGCTCGCCTGTTCGTCCCCCACCGGTCCCGCCTTCGAGGGCGCGCAGATCAGCAGCGGCCAGCGCGCCGCCCCCGGCGCGATCGAACGGGTAGAGATTGACCCCGTCACCAAGATCGCCCGGTTCAAGGTGATTGGCAGCGACCTGTGGTCCGACGATCCCGCTTTCCTATCTCAGATCGGTGCAAGCGGCGTGACCGGCATCTGCGGCTCGGGCATCATTGAAATGGTCGCTGAAATGCGCATCCACGGGATCGTTGACGCCCCCGGCCTGATCGGCACGGCAGAACAGACCGGATCGGCCAATGTCTTTTCCGACGGGCGCACCAATTCCTATCTGGTCTATGATGGCACCGCCGACGGCGGCCCGCGCATCACCGTGACCAACCGCGACATCCGCGAAATCCAGATGGCCAAGGCAGCACTCTATTCCGGCGCGCGGTTGCTGATGGATAAATTCGGGGTCGATCACGTGGACCGCGTTGTGCTGGCCGGTGCCTTTGGCGCCCATATCAGCCCCAAGCATGCGATGATCCTCGGCATGATCCCCGACGCCCCGCTCGACAAGGTGACATCCGCCGGGAACGCCGCAGGCACCGGCGCGCGCATTGCCCTGCTCAACACCTCCAGCCGCGCCGAGATCGAAGAGACGGTGCGAAACATCCACAAGATCGAGACCGCCATCGAACCCCGCTTCCAAGAGCATTTCGTCAACGCCTCTGCCATCCCCAACGCGGTAGAGCCCTTCCCGATCCTCAACAGCATCGTCACCCTCCCGACCGAGACCTTCAACACCGGCGGCGACAGCTCCGGCGGCACCCGCCGCCGCCGCCGCCGTTAAGGTCTGCCCGCACCCATCGGCAAAGGGCGCGTCAGGCAAAAACCCCGCTTGACGCACCCGCCACATCGGATTAAGTCACCTCACGGCGCGCGGGTATGGTGAAAAGGTATCACGGCAGCTTCCCAAGCTTTAGTTACGAGTTCGATTCTCGTTACCCGCTCCAAGCCTTCCCTAAAGTTTATCTCAATCCTTTTCGGGGATCGCGGCATGTCTTGCCGCCAAGAGCCGTTTGTCGATCATCGCCCTTGACCCGACCGGTAGCATTCCGCCGTGCTTTGCGGCAGTATCTCTTTCGTAGCTTTGCCATGTTGCCCGAAAGGATACGCCAGATGTTGAAATACGTGTGCTTTTCGCTGCTGTTGATCCCGGCAACGGCCACCGCTGAACAACTACCCCCTGAATCAGACCTTTTGTCAGACTGCACCGCGCCGCAGACAGATCCGAACGCCGTGCATCAATGTCTGTTTGCAATGGGCGATCAGGTGGAGCGTGACATGGTGCGCGCCTATCTCGATGCCCAAGCGGCGCTGGCTGCGTTTGATCAGGCGTTTTCGCGAAAGGCCGATGCCTCGGCGAGCGCGTTGCTTCAAAGCTCTCAAATCGCATTTGAAGAATACCGCAAATATCACTGCGCGTTTCCCGAACGCTTGTCGTTGGGGGGAACGGCCGCGATCAATGTGACGCTGAGCTGCCGGATTGACCTGACGCGATCGCGCATCGAGCAGTTGCAAGACTACGCCACCGCACGCTGACGCCACCGGTGCCTTGGCGCATTACCGTGCAATGACGATATCCGCGCGCAGACCGCCCAGAGTGTCCGAGCTGCCCAACCGCAGCACGCCGCCATGCGCGCGGGCGATGTCGGTTGCGATGGCAAGACCAAGGCCCACGCCGCCGCTGCCACTGTTCTGATTGCGCGCGGGGTCAAGCCGCGAGAACGGGCGCACGGCCTCGATGCGGCGATCCTCGGGGATGCCGGGGCCGTCGTCCTCCACCCTGATCCGCAGGGTTTTATCCGTCAGCAGCACAGATACCTCGGCCCGCGCCCCATAGCGCACCCCGTTCGAGATCAGGTTATCCACCGCGCGCAAAATCGCCATGCGGCGCAGGCGGACGGTGCCGGTGCCGTCGCCTTCGGGCGGGAGCAAGGTCACGTTGCGACCAGCGCGTTGCGCATCCTCTACGGCGGTCTGCATCAGGGCGTGCGGGTCCAGGGGTTCGGCGTCCCCCTCTGCGGTGCCTTTGGCGAAATCAAGGAAGGCATCCAGCATGCCTTGCATATCATCGACGTCCTGCAACAGCGGCTCCGCGTCGTCCTCGTCGATCATCGACAGGCCAAGCCGCATCCGCGTCAAGGGCGTGCGCAGGTCATGGCTGACCCCCGACAACATCAAGGTGCGCTGTTCAATCTGCCGTTCGATCCGTGCGCGCATATCGACAAAGGCCGCCCCCGCCGCACGCACCTCGACAGCGCCTGTCGGGGTATATGGCACGTGACGCCCGCGGCCAAAGGCTTCGGCGGCGCGGGCCAGCCGCTTGATCGGGCGCAGCTGGTTGCGCAGGTAAACGAAGGAGATCAACGTCATGACAAAGCCGAAGCTGAACGTATACACGAACAGCTGATGCGGGTTCTGCGCCGAGATCCTGCGCCTCTCGAACTGGAGATCCAGCGGGCCAAAGCGCGACTGCACATAGAGATGCACCCCAGTGGGCCGCGTCAGATCAAGGCTCAGGAAGGACGGCAGATACTCATCGAACCGCGCCACCATCACCCGACCGGAATAATCATACCACGACATCCGGTTGCGCGTCGGCACCTCACTGGCGGACACAGGCGTCACCCCCATGTCCAGCGCGGCCAGCCGATCTTGCACCGTGGCGGGCACGGCAGCGGCGGAGGGGGCATCATCGACCACCTGCATGACCAGTTCGACCTCGCGCAGGACCGTGTCGGTCATTTGGTTGGTGACCCCCTCATAGTTCCGCTGTGCAAAGATCACGGTCATCACGAGCTGCAAGATCACCACCGGCAAAAGCAGGATCAGGGCAGCGCGCCCATAGATGCCACGGGGCATATATCGTTTGAGCCAGACGAAGAACATGGGATAGACCTTAGCCAGCCCCCTGCCCCAGCGAAAGGCCAAACCATGCTGCCCCCTGACGACTTCGACCCCGCCATCGGTATTGCCGAGATCTTGGAACCGGGCCTGCGCCGCATCGTGGCCGACAACCCCTCGCCCATGACCTACCGTGGCACGAATACCTATCTGCTGGGCACGCGCGGCATCGCCGTGATCGACCCCGGCCCCGCGTCGCCGCGGCACCTGCAAGCGATACGCGATGCCATCGGACCCGAACAGCACATCAGCCACATCATCGTAACCCATACGCATCTGGACCATTCGCCCCTCGCGCGCGACCTTGCCCGTGCCTGCGGCGCGCCGATACTGGCCTTTGGCGACGCGTTTTCTGGCCGCTCTGAGGTGATGCAACAACTGGCCGCCGTGTCCGATATTGGCGGCGGCGAAGGCATTGATGCAGAGTTCATCCCCGATCGCCCCCTAACTCACGGAGAGACCATCGCCGGCGACGACTGGACGCTAAGCGTGATTCACACCCCCGGCCATATTGGGAACCACATCAGCCTTGACTGGAATGACGCCTGTTTCACCGCGGATCACGTCATGGGCTGGGCCAGCTCGCTGGTGTCGCCGCCGGATGGGGATCTGACCGATTTCATGGCATCTTGTGCCGAGCTGCAAAAAAACGACTGGCGGGTGTTCTATCCGGGTCATGGCGCGCCGGTGACCGACCCTGCGGCAAGGCTCGATTGGCTGGTGTCGCACCGCCTCTCGCGCGAGGCGGATATCCTGCGTGCCCTCGACCAAGCCCCCGCCACCGCCGCCCAACTTGCCGCCGCGATCTACACCGAAACCCCGCCTGCGCTACTGGGTGCCGCGACCCGCAACGTCCTTGCGCATCTGATTGACCTTACAGGTAAAAACCGCGTCGCTCCGGTTGAATCCCTCTCTGCGACAGCCACCTTTCGCCGGGTCTGAAAATCTTTTGAAAAAATCTGGAAAAAAGTGGCAAAACCCTCTGGACGCCGGAAATTACCATAGCTATACGGTGCAGACCGTTCCGACGTAGCTCAGCGGTAGAGCAGTTGACTGTTAATCAATTGGTCGTAGGTTCGATCCCTACCGTCGGAGCCAACTTCCCCTTAGGTGGTTGGCGGTAAACGAAAAAGCGCTCCTTCGGGGGCGCTTTTCGCGTTCGGGGGCCTGCGTGGCACATCCTTTGCGTTTTAGCTGATGGGGTGCCAATCCCACGCAACACGGTGCGCAGAACGGCGCGATGCGCAGCGGCGCAGCGCGGTGGGAAAAGGAACAAATCTCGGGAAATATGGGCAACGGTGCCAACCGGATGTGAATCAGCTGCGGGCACTTGGGTTACCGGAACGGGCGGGCGCGATGACTGCGCCCGCCCGATCTGTTTTTAGGACTTCATCGCGGCAAGCACAGCATCGCCGGTGATCGGCAGGTGACGCACGCGCGCGCCCGTCGCGTTGAAGATCGCATTCGCGATCGCGGGTGCGATCACGGTGGTGCCGGGCTCGCCCAGACCAACGGGTACTTCGGTGCTTTCGACAAAGTCGATTTCAAGCTCGGGCACATCGGTCAGACGCAGTGGCGTATAGGCCCCGAGGTTCAGGTCGATGACGTTGCCGTTCTCGATCCGGGTGCCTTCATGCAGCGCCATCGACAGCCCCCAAAGCGCTGCACCTTCGCATTGCGCGCGCGCCCCGTCGGGGTCCACGACGGTGCCGCAGTCAAACGCCAGCCACATCTTCTGGACATCGACCTCGCCCGTTTCAGGATCAACCGCCAGCTTGACCGCCGCCGCTGTCCAGGTCGGCATGCTGCGCGACTGGCCATAGGTGGTGGCAATACCGATTGCGGTGCCCTCGGGCAGCTCTGCACTGCCATAGCCCGACATCTCTGCCACGCGCTGCAAAACAGCGGCCTGACGTGATGCCCCACCAACCGCATTGGGCGCAGAGCCCGCGTTGATGCCTTCGGCCTTCAGGTGATCCAGACGGAACTGCAACGGATCGGCACCGACTTTATGCGCCGCTTCATCCATGAAGCTTTCCACGGCAAAGTTGGTCCAGCCCGGTCCGACAGACCGCAGCCAGCCGGGACGGAAGGTCGCATTCGCCAGATCGTTCGAGATCGCCCGCACCTGATGCGCACCCACCGTGTACCAGTGATCGGCACCGTCGATGGCAAAGGGGTCATAGGGTTCTTCGTTGACACCTTTGGGCATGAAACCCGGTGCCATCACCTGCGTCGGCCAACCGGCGGCGGCGTGGTGTTCCATACCCGTGACCGATTTGGCATCGTCGAACGCCATGCGCAGTTTTTGCACGGACGGCGACCGGATGCTGTCGAACTGCGCGTCTTCTTCGCGCGAGAACACCAGCTTGACCGGCTTGCCAACAGCTTTCGAGGCGAGTGCGGCAGGCACGATATAGTCGCCATTCAGGCGACGGCCAAAGCCCCCACCCAGCATATAGCTGCGCATCACGATCTTATCGGCGGGCACTTCCAAAGCGGCGGCCAGCGTGGGCAGGATCAGCGATTGCCACTGGTTGCCCGCGTGAGTTTCCCAAACACCATCGGCGTTCTGGAAAACCGTGGCGTTCACCGGCTCCATCTGGAAGTGCAGCACGGATTGCGTGGTGTATTCGGCTTCGAGCATGTCGGCGGCGGCATCAAAGGCAGCGGTCGTGTCGGGCTGCTCTGTGTGCAGGATCGACCCTTCCTCGCCCTGAATCAGCTCGCGCGAGCGCGCCTGGATATCCTCTTCCGAGACATTCGCCGTCTCGCCCGAGGTCCAGTCGACGCTGATCTCGTAGGTCGCCGTGCGCGCGGCGTGCAGCGTTTTGCCCAGCACCACAACCCAGCCCGGCACAGTGCCCGACGGGTCTTCGATCACCACGGTTTCAAGATAACCCTTGATGTCCTTGGCACCGCTATCGTCCACGGCATTCACCTTGGAGCCATAGCGCGTCGGGGGCAGCATCGGCACGCCGTACACCATCCCGTCAACTTTGGCATCCAGACCATAGATCGCCTGACCCGTGGTTTTCGTATCCAGATCAAGCGGATGCACGTCCTGGCCCACAAGGCGCAGGTCAGCGTGGGGTTTCAGCGGCAGGGCTGCCAGCTCTTCTTCGGTGAAGCTGCGGTCAAGACCATCGGCCACCAGATCACCATAGCTGATGGTTTGTGTGCCATCGGTCACCGCACCATCGCGTGCGGTCAGACCCGAGGCATCAACGCCCCATTTGGCCGCTGCGGCTTCGATCAAGGCGGTCCGGCCAGCGGCCCCCGCTTGACGGTAGACGGGCCAGCTTTGCCAGATCGACCAGCTGCCGCCGGTGACCATCAGGCCCCATTTCTCGGCTGTATCGACATGGGTGATGTGTACGTTTTCCCATGCGACTTCCAACTCGTCCGCCAGAATACGCGCGATGGCGGTGCCCACGTGTTGGCCCATCTCGGCACGGATGATGTTGACGTTGACCTGACCGTCAGCGTCGATCCAGTACCACATCGACGGCTCGAACGTGTCGCCATTGGGCGTGACCGGCGTGCCATCCGGCACCGCAGGGTTCATTGCGGCGTTCGACGCCTGCGGGAAGCCGAATGCAACGCCAACGGCCGTCATGGAGACAAGGAACCCACGACGGGTCATCTGGGGTTGCGTCTCTGCGCCTGTGAGGCGGGAAATCAAATTAGCCATTGTCGGAGCCTCCCATAGCGGTGGCGGCGTCGCGCACGGCTTGACGGATTCGGGTATAGGTCATGCAGCGGCACAGGTTGCCGGTCATCACCGCGTCGATGTCGTCATCGCTGGGGTTGGGTGTATCTTTCAGCAGCGACGCTGCCTGCATGATCTGACCCGACTGGCAATAGCCGCACTGGGGCACGCGCAGGTTCCGCCACGCTTCTTGCACAGGGTGGTTGCCGTTTTCGTCCAGCCCTTCGATGGTGGTGACCTTCATACCTTCGACATCCGAAAGATAGGTGATGCAGGACCGTGTGGCCGTCCCCTCGATATGCACGGTACACGCGCCACAGGCACCGATGCCACAGCCGAACTTGGTGCCGGTCAGTCCGATCTCGTCACGGATCGCCCACAGCAGGGGCGTATCCGGCTCAGCGTCGACAGAGACCTGCCGTCCGTTCAATTCGAATTCAATCATTAAGTCGTTGTCCTTGGGTAATTTTTGCCTAGGGCGGAGGGCGCGTATAACAGCGTGGTTTCGAACTGGTCAACATAGGTTTCATGGCACCCTTTGACAGGTCTGGACCAAGATGATCACGGGATTGTCAGACGTCCGTGCGCGATACGCGTTTGACGATCTTACACGGAAAGCACACTTGGCGAAAGAATATTTCGCCACCCCTCACACACGCATGATTTTTCACAGCGCAGTCTCGCCTTGTTTATCCAGTCACCGGCAGGTACTGCCCCCCATCACCAGACTGTATAGGACAGTCCGGTCATCAAGGGTCCGGCAACGTCATGGCGCAAAATTCTCTGATCTACAAAGTCGAGCTTTCGGTCTCGGACATGGATCGCCACTACTACGAGACCCACAAGCTGACCGTGGCCAAACACCCGTCGGAAACCGATGAACGTCTGATGGTGCGCCTGCTGGCCTTTGCCCTGAACGCGCATGAGCATCTTGAGATGACAAAGGGCCTGTCGACCGATGATGAACCCGATATCTGGCAAAAAAGCCTGAGCGACGAGATCGACGTTTGTGTGGCTCTCGGCCTGCCAAGTGAAAAGATCATCCGGCAGTCCTGCAACAAATCCGCGCGGGTCGTAATCTATTCTTATGGCGGCAAAACCGCAGAGGTCTGGTGGGACAAGGTCCGCAGCAGCACCGCCCGTTTCGACAAGCTCGAGGTCGTCAATCTGGCAGAGCATGACACCGCGGCGCTGGCAAAGCTGGCCAGCCGCGCGATGAAGCTTGGCGTGCATATTCAGGACGGTGACGTGATGGTCAGCGTCGATGACAGCGTCGTCTACCTGACGCCCCAGACGTGGAAAGACGCGGGCTGACGCGCCACTGGCGTAGGGAGTGACCCCTCGCCAGCGCGCATTTAAGCGAAACTTGTGCCGCTACTGCATGGAGTGGAAACCGACCATATTGCCCTCGGTATCCTGACACACGAGGATCCAGCCAAACTCACCGATGGATGTTTTCGGCTGCGCGACGCTGCCGCCCGCGCTGGTCGCGCGTTCCTCTTGGGTGGCGCAATCCTCGACCATGAAATAGACAATCGTGCCCCCGACCCCTGGCCCCGCATAAGGCGCTTTGGTCAGCGCGCCCCCCGCGCCATAGGCTGTCATCTCGGTCGGAAAGCTCATCATCTGCATCTCACCGCTCGGGTCTGGCATCGGCTCCAGCTTGGTGTCGAGCATGGCTTCGTAGAACCCGACCGCCCGATCAAGATCGTCCACATAGATATCGAACCATCCTACGGCATTCATCTTGGTCATTTCCTATCCCTTTCAAGTGTTTGGTGTTGTCGTAAAATCCAATTGCCCCGCCGCTCAGACCGCATTGGACGCATCAATGCGCCGCTCAAGATGCCAGATCTTCGATACAATCTGCCACCCCTGCGCGCCCTTCACGAAACCAAGGTGATCGACGAAGACATTATCATGGGCGCGGATGCGGATTTTCACCGTAGCACTCAGCGGCGACAGCATGTCGATCATCAGCACCTCTGCCTCGCGCGGTTGCCCGGTGCTGGCAGGAGAGACGCGGGCCCCGACATCACGGCTGAAACTGTCGATCGGCTCTACAAAGACCGTCCCATTGTCGCCGTCAAACAGGCTTGAGCTCGGGTGGAACACGGCATTCAGCTTGTCGGTGTCACACTCGTGTATCGCGTCAAAATAGGTCTCTATCGCGCTCAGCAGGTCAGGGTGCAGGGTCATGTCAAACCTCCGGTATGTGTTGCTGATCCAAGATTGCCATTTGTGCGAAACCCGCGATACTGGCTATATTGACAACCTTCGGTCGGATTCTGCCAAAATGTTCCAAATCGCGCCCCGAAACGCCCCCTTGGTCTGTGCGCTTGCCTATGACGGGCTGTGCACCTTCGAATTCGGCATCGCGGTAGAGCTTTTCGCCCTCCCTCGACCCGAGTTCGCGGATTGGTACCGCTATGCGACCGTTAAGGCCGAACCCGGTCCGATCCGCGCCACGGGCGGCATCACGATCGAGGCGCAAGACGATCTTGATCTGCTGCGGCAAGCCAGCCTGATCATCGTGCCCGGCTGGCGCGGTGCCGATGCCCCTATCCCGCCCGCGCTATGCGCCGCCTTGCAAGACGCCTATGCCCAAGGCGCGCGGATCGCGTCGATCTGTTCAGGTGTCTTTGTCTTGGCTGCGGCGGGGCTGCTGACAGGCAAAAGCGCCACAACCCATTGGCGCTACACCGATAAGCTGGCCGCGCGCTACCCTGACATATCCGTGGACCCTGACGTGTTATTCGTGGAAGACGACCGAATTTTCACCTCGGCCGGATCGGCGGCGGGGCTGGATCTGGGGCTGCATATCATTCGGCAGGATCACGGCGCGCAGGTCGCTGCGTCTGTTGCCCGCCGGCTTGTCCTTCCCGCACAACGCGATGGCGGGCAGCGTCAGTTCGTGCCCCGCCCCGAGCCCAAGGCGCGGATGGGGTCGGATCTTGCGGCGCTACAGGATATGATCCGCGCCACACTTGACGAGGACTGGCCGATGGCGCGTATGGCACAAACCGCCGCGACCAGCGGACGCACGCTGGCCCGCCGGTTCCGCGAAGAGACAGGCGACACCCCCCTCAACTGGCTCAAGCTTGAACGGGTATCCCGCGCCGCTGAGCTGCTGGAAAATAGCGCCATCCCGCTGGCCGATATATCAGACGTCTGCGGCTTCGGCTCGGCCGAGAGTTTTCGCCGCGATTTCCGCAAATTGATGGGCGTTCCTCCGATCCGGTATCGCGAAAGGTTCGGGGCTGCCGCCTAGCCCCGAACCCTACGCTCTGTTTCCCCGCACCGCCCGCACAAACGCGGCTACCCTGCGCCCGTCGCGTTTGTTAGGGCTTTGACGTAACATACCAGAAAACCCCGAAGCAGAAGGCGTCGCGTTTTATGTTGACCAATAGTGATCTTGTGGAACTGACCGAATTTCGCCGCGCGCTGCACCGCCATCCCGAAGTCTCTGGCGAAGAGGTAGAGACCGCACAGACCATCGTTAGTGCGCTAAAGCCCCTGTCGCCCACCCGCATCCTGACAGGTCTTGGGGGGCACGGCGTCGCGGCGGTGTTCGACAGCGGCACGGCTGGCCCGACGGTCCTGTTCCGCGCCGAACTTGACGCCCTGCCGATTGAGGAACGCAACAGCGATATCGCCTGGTTGTCCGAGGTTGCGGGCAAAAGCCACGTGTGCGGCCACGATGGTCATATGACGATGCTGCTGGCCTTGGGGCGCATGATCGCGCGCAAACCGGTTGCCACGGGGCGCGTGGTGCTGATGTTCCAACCCGCGGAAGAAGACGGCAGCGGGGCCAAAGCGGTGGTCAGCGACCCCGCATTCGACGCGATCAAACCGGATTGGGCCTTTGCGATCCACAATGAACCGGGCAGCCCCTTCGGCTTTGTCTCCACCCGCGTGGGGCTGATCAACTGCGCGTCGATGGGGCTCAAGGTCAAGCTCAGCGGGAAAACCGCCCATGCCGCCGACCCGCAAGACGGGGTATCGCCCGCGCTCGCAGTGGCACGGCTTATCCCCGCGCTGGATGATCTGGGCCACGGCGACGGCGGCCCGCGCAACGACGACTTCCGGCTGGTCACCGTCACCCACGCCACTATAGGAGAGCCGACTTTCGGCATCGCGCCGGGCGCGGCAGAGGTGTTTGCCACTCTGCGCACCGCCGGCGATGCGGGGCTGGAAAGCCTTGAGACCGCCGCGCGCGATCTCGCATCAACGATTGCCGCTGACTACAGTCTTGGCGTCTCTTTCGAGGTGCATGACCATTTTGCCGCTTCAATCAACGACGCAGACGCCTATGCCCTAGCGACCAAAGCGATGGAGGCGATCGGCGTGCCTTTTGGCGAGGAAAACGTACCCATGCGCGCGTCGGAGGATTTCGGCGTATTCGGCTGGGGGGCCAAAGCCGCAATGCTGTGTCTCGGACCGGGGGAGGATCACGCGGCCCTGCACAACCCCGACTATGACTTCCCCGATGACCTTATCCCCATCGGAAGCGGGATCTTTGACCGCATCGCCCGAGATCTTCTGGGGACGGCGTAACCCGCCCCCTTCTGAACGCGCCGGCCAAGCCCGCTAGTCCTGCGTCGCCAGCAAATCGGTGATCAGCGCATGGGTCGCACGGACCCGCGCCTCGTTCGGGTAGTTGCGGTTGGCAAGCACAACGATCCCAAGGTCTTGCCCCGGTAGCAGCGCGACATAGCCGCCGAACCCGTTGGTCGCGCCGGTCTTGTTCAGGATCACGTCACGCTGCGGCGGCAACGGTGGGGTCAGGCGGGTCGCGGGCTGGGGCGACAGGATAAAGTCATAGCCGTTGCCCGCCTCCATTCTGGCGACCTCGACAGGCCAAGGGTACTGCTCCCATATCATGTCTTGGGTGTAATAGGCCGTCTCTGCCTGCCCCTGCCGTGTGCGTTCAAGCGCTGCGGTCAGCGCGGGATCTGCGCCGCCGCGGCCCAGCTCCAAATCCAGCAGGCGCAGCATATCACGGGCGGTCGATTTCACCCCATAGGCTTCATCTGCCAACACGCCGGGGTTAACGCGAATGGGCGCATCCGTCTTGCGGTCATAGCCAAAGGCATAGCGATCCATCGCGTCATCCGGCACGTCGACATAGGTGCTGCCAAGACCCATCGCGGGAAACAGCACATCCTGAACCGCTTGGGCAAAGGACATACCCATGGTCTGTGCCGTGATATGCCCCAGCAAGCCGATGCTGACGTTGGAATAGCTGCGTGTCCCCGGTTGCGGCGGTTGCCAGCCCTCTAGCCAGCGGATCAGCTCGGGCACATTGCCCACCTCGCCGGGGACCTGAAGCGGCAAGCCACCGGTGACATGGGTGGACAGATCAACCAGCCGTATCGCGCCGAAAGCGGCCCCTTCAAGCTGGGGTATGCTGTCCGACACGGGCGCATTCAGATCAAGCATACCGCGGCCTTCTGCCAATGCGGCCAACGTCGCGGTGAAAATCTTGCTGATCGACCCGAGCTCAAAGATCGTATCCGGCATCGCCGCGACATTTCCTTTGCGCGCCGCCACACCCGTCGCATAGAAGCTATGCTGTCCCTGCCAGGTGATGCCCACGACCAATCCGGGGATTCGATACTGCTCGATTACCGGCGCAAAGTTGGCATCTGCGATATCGACAATCTGCTCGCTTGTGGCGCTTTGTGCGAACAGCGACGTGGGAAGAGCAAAGGGGACTGACAGCACGACTGCCAGTGCGAGGTTGGGGAATTTCATATCTGCTTCGACCTATTTGTGAGTTTTGCCGACGTCATTAAGCGGCACGGCTTCAACGCACAAATGCGAAAATGCGCGGACGGACCGGTGCGCGCCCCGCCGCTTGCCGCTTTCGCAGTAATTTCCCTTGGCTTCCCGGCTTGGCCCGCTACCTTGATCCCCAAGTTGTACAAACCAGTCACTTTTTACGCCAAGGAGCCTGCATCTCATGAAAAATTCCCTTCGTATCACCGTATCCGCCGCCACCCTTACCGCGGCACTGGCCTCGGCAGCGGCCGCCGACATCACCGTATCGTCCAAGATCGACACAGAAGGCGGGCTGTTGGGCAATGTCATCGCCCTTGCGCTCGAGGACGCGGGCCTGCCTGTCGAACGCCGCCTGCAACTGGGCGGCACGCAGGTTGTCCGCGAGGCGCTGCTGTCCGGCCAGATCGACATTTACCCCGAATACACCGGCAACGCGGCCTTCTTTTTTAACGAAGCAGACAGCGACGTGTGGAAAGACGCCGAAGCCGCACACGCCCGCGCGGCCGAGCTCGACGCCGCGCAAAACGATGTCACATGGCTGACCTCGGCCCCTGCCAATAACACATGGGCCATCGCGGTGACCGGCCCCGTGGCGCAAGACAACAACCTGACCACCATGTCCGATTTCGGCGCATGGGTCGCGCAGGGTGGCACGGTCAAGCTCGCGGCCTCGACCGAGTTTGTGTCCTCCCCCGCGGTGCTGCCCGCGATGCAGGACACCTACGGGTTTGAACTGAACGCGGACCAGACCGTGATCCTGTCCGGCGGTGATACAGCGGCCACGATCCAGGCCGCCGCACGGGGCACATCGGGTGTGAACGCCGCGATGGTCTATGGCACCGACGGCGGTGTCGGGGCCACCGGTCTGGTGGTGATGGAGGATGACAAAGGCGTGCAGCCCGTCTACGAGCCCGCCCCCATCATCCGCGCCGAAGTGCTGGCCGAATACCCGTCGATCCCCGAGGTGCTGAACCCCATTTTTGAAGGGTTGGACATGGCGACGCTGCAAAAGCTTAACGGGCGGATTCAGGTGGGCGGTGAACCGGCAGAGGCCGTGGCCCGTGATTACCTCACCCAAGCCGGGGTGCTGGACTGATCCGGGGCACGATGTCCTTGCAGACCCCTCGGGCGCGGCTATCCGCGCCGGGGGTTCTATTTGCCGTTCTGGGGGCCGCAGCGATGCTGGCCCCCTTTATGACGCTGGCCGCAAACCGCATCGTGGCGGGGGACGCGGTGCCGATCTGGGCGGTGGTCCCCGTATCGCAGACGATCCCCGGATTGGTAGCGATCGTGGCGGGGCTGGCGTTGGGCCTGCCTGCAAGACACGTGGGGCTGCGTCTGGCGGGGCCGCTTGTGGGGCTGGCGGGATTGCTGTGGCTGCTCGTCCAGGGCGCGCCAGCGGTGCTGGAGGGCGCGGGCGATTACGCAAGGGTCTCTCCGGCGGCGGGGTTCTGGTGCTTGCTGGTGATCTTTGCCCTGCTCATGGCCGATGCAATCACCGCGATGAAACCGGGGCCCTTTCAGCGCGCACTATTGCTGACAGCGGTGCTGGGTGCCCTGTCCGTCGTGCTCGGCTCTGGCGCGCTGGCACCGCTGTCGGTGATGCAGGAATTTGCCGCACGCCGTGACGCCTTCGCGTCCGAGGCGGCGCGTCACCTGTGGCTGGCCTTCGGGTCGCTTGGCATGGCGG
>NZ_JBQKUI010000004.1:0-342364 GCF_054968505.1 Sulfitobacter sp. G5_S2_6_S6 | reverse complement strand
GAGGATTTTTGACCATTTGGAAGGGGGAGATGCATGAGCTTTCTAGGTGTTGATGCGTCTTTGACGGGACGTCGCTGGGTGGGCCCCGGTGTCGAGGTGGAACGCGCGACCGAAGTTCTGGTGCAGCAGACCAGCCTGCCGCTGGCCCTGTGTCAGGTGCTGGCGCGGCGCGGTGTGGCGGCGGAAGAGGCCGAGGCGTTTCTTGCACCGTCGTTGCGCGATCTGCTGCCTGACCCGCGATCCCTGCGCGACATGGAGAAAGCCGCGACGCGTTTTCTTTCCGCGGTCAAAGCGGGTCAGCGGATTGCCGTTTTCGCGGATTATGACGTGGATGGTGGCAGCTCTGCCGCGCTGCTGCTGGTCTGGCTGCGCGAGATGGGCTGCGCCGCGACGCTTTATGTACCGGACCGGATCGACGAAGGATATGGCCCCAATGACGCCGCAATGGCCGAACTGGCCGCGGCCCATGATCTGATCGTCTGCGTTGACTGCGGGACGTTGTCCCATGGGCCGGTGGCCGCGGCGGTCGGGGCGGATGTCGTTATTCTGGACCACCACCTGGGCGGAGAAACCCTGCCCGACGCCTTGGCCGTGGTGAACCCCAACCGGCAGGATGAAGACGGTGCCTTGGCGCATCTTTGTGCCGCGGCAGTGGTGTTCTTGATGCTGGTCGAGGCAGGGCGCCAACTGCGCGAAGCGGGCGCACACGGGCCTGACCTGATGGCGCTGCTGGATCTGGTGGGGCTGGCCACGGTGGCCGATGTCGCCCCGTTGATCGGCGTGAACCGCGCCTTTGTACGTCAGGGGCTACGCGTCATGGCGCGGCGCGACAGATTGGGGCTTGCCGCCTTGGCCGATGTGGCGCGGATGGATACGGCCCCGGCGGCCTATCATCTTGGGTTTCTGCTTGGCCCGCGGATCAACGCGGGCGGGCGCATCGGGCAAGCGGATCTGGGGGCAAGGCTACTGGCCTGCGATGATCCCCATGAGGCGCAGTCGCTTGCCGAAAAGCTGGATCTGCTGAACACCGAGCGCCGCGATGTTGAAACCGCCGTTCGCGCCGCCGCGCTGGATCAGGCAGAGGCCCGCGGCTTTGACGCGCCTTTGGTCTGGGCCTCGGGCGCGGGCTGGCATCCGGGCGTGGTGGGCATCGTCGCCTCGCGTTTGAAAGAGGCGTCGAACCGGCCGTCGATCGTGATCGGGTTCGAGGATGGCATCGGCAAAGGCTCTGGCCGCTCTGTCTCGGGGATTGATCTGGGCGCGCCGATCCAGCGGCTGGCGGCCGAGGGGCTGCTGATCAAGGGCGGCGGACATAAAATGGCCGCCGGGCTGACCGTGGCCGAAGACAAGCTGGACGCCGCCATGGCGCGGCTGTCAGAGCTACTGGCCAAGCAGGGCGCGCATCTGGCCGGCGCCGCAGACCTGAAGCTGGACGGCATGTTGATGCCCGCCGCCGCGACGGTGGAATTGGCGCAGCAGGTGGAACAGGCAGGCCCCTTCGGGGCCGGTGCCCCTGCCCCGCGATATGCCTTTGCCGACATGCAGATCCGGTTTGCCAAGCGGGTGGGTGAAAGCCACCTCAAGATCAGTTTTGGCGACGGCAACAACACCAAAATGGACGCCATCGCCTTCGGCGCATTTGACGGCCCGCTTGGCCCGGCACTGGAAAATCACGGTGGTGCACGGTTCCATCTGGCCGGTCGTCTGGACATCAATACGTGGCGGGGCCGACAGTCTGTGCAGCTGCGTCTGGAAGATGCGGCACCTGCGTAAAAATTTTTCATTTTCTTTCGATTTCTGCTTGCGCGCCTGCGCCGCATTCCTTAGAGAAGCGCTCACAAGCTAAGTGGCCCGTTCGTCTATCGGTTAGGACGTCAGGTTTTCAACCTGAAAAGAGGGGTTCGACTCCCCTACGGGCTGCCACTTGTACCCTTACCCGACATTCTGAAGACAATGCGCCCTGATCTTGGGCGAGATGTGTTTGCCGTTGTGTCTGCGCTGTTTGATCTCGCGCCGCGGGCTGGACGGCTAAGCTCTGATGTCTCTGACGGCGGTTTGCGGCTCGCCTATTGCATCCATAATCAGAAAACTGAGCTCAAAATCAGGTCGATTTCATAAGTCACGGCAGTCATTAGATAGGGGGCATCAGACACACCCGAGGATGACCACCATGAAAGCCATGACCCTTACCGCCTAGGGTGGCGACGCGACGTTTGAAGCCGCCGCCCTGAACGCCCATATCGCGTCGACCGTGGGGCTGCTGGAAATCGACCTGTCCCCTGCGCACTTCAAAGGGCTGTCGCTGCATACCATCTTTATGCTGCTTCCAATGCTTGCCAACCGAGGCCGTGAAAAGCACGCGGAGATCCTGACCAAACTGGCAGAGATTGTGGACGCAGGGGCGCTGAAGCCCTTGCTTGATGACCAGAGATTCGGCCTTGATACGGTGGGCGGGGCCTATGACCGCCTGACCAGCGGGCAGGCCATCGGGAAGGTGGTTGTAGACGTCTGATCATACCACCAGATGCGTGATAAGAGGTTGCCAACGTACAGGCGCTGGCAGCCCTTATTGGCCCATTTCAACCGGAAACTGCTGGGCATCCCCCCATTGGCGCGGGGATTGCCCGTACATCCGCCTGAATTCGCGACTGAATTGCGACGGGCTGACATATCCCACATCGACCGCCGCCTCGTTCACCGACATGCCGCCTGCGATCTTCATCGCCGCATTGTTGAGCCGCATGGATTTGACAAACTGGATCGGGGCCATCGTCGTCACCTGTTTGAACTTGCGGTGAAAGGCGGCGCGGCTCATCCCGGCGCGGGACGCCATATCATCAATAGAGATCGGCGCGTCCAGGTGAGAGGATACATGCGCGATCGACCGTGCAATCGCATTGCCCGCGCCGAAGGCCTGTCTGGCAAAACTCCCTGACTCCCCCTTTAGGATCGCGTAGTAAAGCTCGCGCAGCCGTGCCTCGCCAAGGATCGCCGTATCCGCCGGATTGCCACCCAATTGCAGCAAACGCAGCAACGCGTCGGCAAAGGCATCATCCCACGCGGCCAGCCTGATCCCCTGCGCGCGTAAACCGCCTTTGACCTCGGGAATCACATTGCCGGCATTTTCCATCTCCATCGACAGTTCTGTCATCATCCGCTTATCGAGCGAAATGATAACCCCGTAGAGCGGGCTTTCGGCAGAGGCGGTCGGCGTGCCGGCCTTCACCGGCATCGACATCGGGCAGCACATATATCGGCTGTCGTCATAGATGTACCTGTGCCCGTCCAGCACGGCCTCTTTCGCGCCGCTGACGATAGCAATAACGCTGGGTTCATAGACCGCCGGCACGCAAGGAATCGCCTGCGTGGCCCGAAACAGGCGCACCCCGTCAATGCCGGTTCCCGTCAGCCCCTCTTGGGTCGCGTTGTTTCGGATTAGCTGTCTGATCTGGTCTTTGCTCATGAGGGCAATCTACTGCGTCACATCCGCTTTTCGCAAGCGCGTGATACAATCAGGCAAGTATTCGCGACGATCTCGCCTGTTTTGAGAGCCAACCGAGAGCTATTTACCCTTCAACATCAAACACAGCGCGCATCGCTGCCGCGCTGACATCGAAAAGGAACATGACGATGAAGGACACGACTTTCGGACCCAAAGGCTGGACACCTGATCGCCTTGGATCGCTCAAGGGGAAAACATATCTCATCACCGGCACGACGGCCGGTGCGGGCTTTCAGGCCACGCGCATCCTGCTGTCCAAGGGGGCAAAAGTCGTCATGCTGAACCGCAACGCCGACAAATCCATCGCCGCGGTCAAAACGCTCAAGGACACGTTCGGTCCCAACGCCGAGGTGAGCTTTGTGCGGATGGATCTGTCTGATCTGGCCAGCGTGCGCGCCGCGGCGGAGGAGGTGAAACGCACTGTTCCCCGGATTGACGCGCTGATCTGCAACGCTGCCATCGCGCAGGTGCCGACACAACAGCTGACCGTTGACGGGTTCGAAAGCCAGCTTGGCACCAACCACTATGGGCACTTCCTGCTGTGCGGGATGCTGTTTGATCGCATTCAGGAAAGTGCGGGCCGGATCGTTGTGGTGTCCAGCCTCGGGTACAACATGGGGATCAAGACGATCCAGTTCGACGACATGAACTGGGACAAGAACTATAGCGCCAACGCGGTCTACAGCCAAAGCAAGCTGGCGCAGATGATGTTCGCCTATGAGCTTCAGGACCGGCTGAAAGCCACCGACAGCCGCGTTGAGGTGTATGTCTGCCACCCCGGCGCGTCGGCGACCTCGCTGATCAGCACTAGCGGCGGGCTTTTCACACGGGTCACCTGGTGGATGATGAGCAAGACGCCAATGGTGCAATCCGCCGAAAAAGGCGCGTATCCCGAGGTCATGTGCGCGACAGAAGACGGGTTGGCGCAGCGCGCGCTTTATGGCCCGACCGGATGGCTGCAAACCGGTGGGCCCGTTGGCAAAGGCACGCTGAACCCCCATGCCTACGACAAACCCGTGATGGAGAGACTCTGGACCGTCTCCGAAAAAGCGACGGGTTTTCACTGGGAAATCTAAGGGAAACGCGCGCCCGCATCCCGAGCGCAGCGCGCGTTTCACGCGACGACCCCCCCTCGCCATTCGCCCCTTGGAATACGGCCTCAAAATCTGTGATTTTTTTGCCGTATTTCCCCGCTTTCTCATGCGGCTTGCACTTGCGCCCGCCGATGGCTTTGCCTAAAGAAGCGCTCACAAGTTAAGTGGCCCGTTCGTCTATCGGTTAGGACGTCAGGTTTTCAACCTGAAAAGAGGGGTTCGACTCCCCTACGGGCTGCCACTTGTGCCTACTTACCCCATTCATAACAAATACTTAGCGCCACTGTGCGGAAGCGACCCCCAAATGAACCCCCAAGTGTGAGTTTGCCCCCTGAGTTTCGATTCCCCCTTGTGTAAAATCGCTTTCGCCGTAAGCAGAATTTCTGCACAGCATATTTACGGACCACTCCTGCCAAGCTGCTTTGCTAACAACGCTACCGCAGAGAGGTCCATTCCTGTCTCGTCATCACGAATGATCCCATCTTGGGTGGGTCGGAACAGCGATGCCAGTACAATAGCCTCGTTCGCCTGCCCCACGTCCTCACCTTCCTTCATTGCTAGGTAGGTTTCGGCGAAGGCCTTTTTCTCACTAGCATCAAGAGCGAGGTGACGTTCGCTTAAGTGGATGCGGTACTGCAAGCGTGTGATCCAAGTGAGGATCGACATGGCGAGGAGGAGGCCTGTGACGGTTAAAGGACCCTTGGCAGAAAAATACCGCTCGCACTGAAGTTCTGCAGCACCCTCGGCTCCCTGTGGCGAGCAAACCATCTCGAAGAAGCTTCCGGCGATATAGTCGCCAAAGCATACAGGAACCCCGATTGCTATCGCAGCCGTAACAAAACCGAAGATGCCCAATCGCCACAAAGCTCCGCTAGAGTTCTCAGAGTGACTTTGCTCTCGCCTCTCCCACAAAGCTACAGGGGAGCGCAAACGAAGTTGGGTTGCAAACAGGTCTTGGAGACGCCCGAACTCCTCCTCTTGCTGCTGCAGTTTAATTTTGCTTAAACGTTCCACGCCAGCGATGCGCTTCTCAGCTTCTTCAAAGCGCTCCGAGACTTGACCATCAATGCCTGATTTCCATTCGTCGTACTGATCGGTGCGCTCTATAAATTTATCAAGAATGCCGTTTTCTAAATGTTTGCTTCTCTGCTTCTGCTCCTCAAGGAACTCGTTAAGACGGTTTTCATGTTCTTCATTGATTGTTGCCGCTTTAGCGACTTCCTGCTCTAACGCGTCATTGTGGTTCGCAGCTTTCCGAGCCGCACCAGCAAGCTTTGCCGAAGACACTTTACTGAATGGCAATACCGCCGCGACAATTCCGGACTCAAGTAGACGCTCACCTTTCTGGGAAAGGGGGCCGTAGAACTGGTTAGTAGATGGTTGAGCGCCAAAATTGAGTTCGATAAAGCGAATATATACAGCAAGCGCTTCGATGGTCTTTTCACCATTAAATAACGCGAGGATTAACCGCCCTTCCGCGCTATCAGAGTTCGGCGGCAAGGCGATACTACCGCCATGCATTGCCTTACGTGTTGCTTGGTTAAATTGGTTAACGTCTTCCAACTTACCCTCTAAAATTTCGAGGGCTGCCGAAAGAGTCTCTGGGCTTTGACTGTTGTTGTGCCGGAATGGCACATGCCCTTTCAACATATTTGGAAGCTCATCTAAGAATGGCCCCCATGCCGTACGCTCATCCTTAATGTATGTGAGCATTCCAGATTTGCTCGGATACCTTACGTCGGGATGATCTGCATAGGTTATGTGGTAAGGTGTAGCCGCCATGGTAAACTCGCCGTATGAATTGACTTTGGATCAACGTTTGCACACGGCTTACACCATTACAACTTAGGATGGTGCGGCTAACGCCGCCCCCACTAACTCCCCCGGGGATTAAGATACCCACCGTAGCGGGAATGCTCGATCATCTTCTCTTCGATCATCATCTCCATGCGTTCAGAAATAGATGTCGCGATGTTCAGGGCGTTCTCCTGATCATCTTCTGAGCCTTCCACCGTAACGTTGTTCACGACGCTGAACGTCATCGGAGCTGGACCGCCTGCGCTACCCATTTCCACAGGAACCTTCCTGTTGTTGGAAAGCGGGATAACAGCTTCATTCGGATGTAGAACGGCAGGGATGCCCGACGTATTGGCGGTACCCGCTGCATAGCTGGGGACGTTGTCTGGACCATAGTATTTGCTGGTCTTCGTCACGGGTGTGTACGTAGAAGAACTGGACGAGCTGCTACCTCCTCCGCCACCTAGGAGACCGCCTAGCAGGCCTACACCGATGCCCAGCCAGTTGCCGCCACGGAACATACTACCGAAACCACCACCACCATTACCGCCGCCGGATGTCGCGGTTTCCATCTTCTGTGCGCCGACCGTGGACCCGACGATGATGCCGGACTGCATCTGTGTTGCGCCTGCGGAGCCTGCTGCGGAGACGCCTGTCGCCATAGAAGTTGCAGAGGTTATACCAGCACGTTGTAGAGCACTTGCGCCCTGTATAGATGCCGTTCTGACGCCTGAGCCTAGTTTCTGGCCTGCTCCGGTTGCTCCTGTTGCCATCGCGGCTCTTATCTGCTGAGCAGCGTTAGCCCCGCCCGCTGTCAGCGCCGCCTGCATCTGCGCTGCTTCGGATGCACCGCTATTCAGCTCTGGAAAGATTGCGTCTGCGATCTGCTCCGCCATAGCGTCGGCTAGGCTTGCGCGGATGCCTTCGGCGATGCTGGACAGGTCAAAGTCACCTTGCAACGCACTGGATAGAGCGCTTCTAAAATTGCCCTCCGGATCGCCCATGACCGCGTCCATGGGGCTGGCCTGTGCGTCCTTCAGTTGTTCCGCTGCATCGATCTGGGCAAGCATAGCCCGCGTCTTTGCATCGACATTTGCCGCGCCGGACAATTCGACATCTGCAAAGAGCTTCGCTGCTTCCATCGTGGCAAAGCTGTTTCTCGCGACGAGTTCCATCGCCCGTGCTTTGCTTAGGGCTGCAGCGCGTTTAGATGCAATGGCGGACTTTGTCAGTGGAATTCCCAGAGCTGTACTTTCCGACTGAAGGGGGTGCCTACTTATCGCTGATGCTCAATTGCAACATGTATTACAGATGTCACGAAGCAACCTCAGGGTGCAATTGCAAGTAATTGAAATACGTGTGAAGAGACGATGGTTAGCGATATTATCGGAAGGGATTTCCAGTGAATACTTTTACCTATGGCGCGGCGTTGGCCTTGCTCGTTTCTACACCAGTACTGGCGGGTGACTTGGTCACTCCAATTATGGAACAGCCTGTTATGATGGCTGACCAAGCTCCAGCACCTGCATGGACTGGCGGCTACGTCGGTGGCAACATCAGCTACGGTTTCGGTTCTCTCGATGCAAACGATGAAGCGGCTTCATTTTTGAGCGACGAAGGTTTCAGCGATAATCTATCCGAGCCTGACGGTGTATCCGCTGCATTGCGGGCAGGATATGACTGGCAATTTGGCCGCGGCGTTTTTGGCCTTGGCGCAGAGTACAACTTTGGCTCCTATGACGGCGACGGCGAAGGTATTCTAGCCGATTCCGGCGTAGAAGTCGAAATTCAAGATATGGCGACGATTTTTGCTCGCGGCGGCTATCTCGTGCAAGATAACTTCCTTGCATATGGTTTTCTGGGCTACAGCAAAGCTAAAGGCGAAGTGTCACTCGACGGGGACAGCCTGTCCGAAGATCTTGACGGTGTAACAATTGGTTTCGGTGGTGAATACATGTTCACGCAAAATTGGACCGGCTACGCAGAGTATAGCTATACTGATTTCGGTGATGTCGATAACACCGAAGGCCTGCTTGAAGCTGATCTTCAACAAATTAAGTTCGGTGTTAACTACCGCTTCTAAACTGTAAGGCCTCCAGACCCTAAGTTTGAACAGCTACCCAAGCTAATTGGGTAGCTGTTTTTTTTGTGATCTGCCTATTGGTGTGCATTAGAACTTGATGCCCTGCATGACTTAGTTCAGTTGCCGTGAAAACTCAGTATTGAGACAATTCGATTTTTCTTGGTGCAGGGTAGTTCTGACAAGATTCATTTTTTCTTTTCTTATCAGGTTCAATAGTACGAATGCCTGCGACCGCAGTTTCTGCAAACCTTCTCAGGCATAGTTTTGCTCTCACGCCATGAATGGATACCAACAAAGCAAAACGTATTCTTAAAAATTTTTTTTATCATGATTGTTTTAAAATTCACCTAAGTGACACACTTAAGTGTTCTAATTCCTCCCTGAGGCATTGATTGCCACAGATCACCATGAAGTAATCCTTTAAGTTGTTCAAGTTAGTCCGAGCACACGCTGATACTGTTACACATTCTGTCCAAGTTGATGCCCGGTGGATGCCGTCGCATTTCCCTATCGCATTGGGCCGAGCAAATTTTGCGGATGAATTTTTTATAATTTTTCAGGGGAGTTAGTGTTTCGGTTTAGGGGGTGGGGGTACCCCCCTCCAGACCAATGAAAGATATTGATACGCAGATCGGAACTTTAGCAACTAGCACTCGCACAGGGGGTATCGCTTAGCATCTGCGCGACCATGTCACCCCCACCCGGTAGCCCCTCTTGGGTCCCTCCGTCAATTTTTATTATTATTTATCAATGCTTTAAGTGGAATTCCCCATTATGCTTCCATTTCGATCTGGATTGAAGGGAGGTGATCGCGCTGGTACACCTGCTAACGCAGGCCATCGCTGGTACACCGTGTCACCAGTGCCGATGCATCCACGGTACATGGTGTGGGTGTGTCGGTGGATCACTTACATTCCCCAACGTGCCAGAGCTGCTTCACAGTTCTCAGGTTCGTCACGGATACGCAGAACAGTCTGACGTGACAGTCCGGTTTCCTTGGCGATGGCTGACACGGTGGAAGCCTGCGTTAGCAGGTGCTGGACAGTGGTCATGGTGGCGCGGTCATAGCTCGGACGCTTGCCCCGATACTTGCGCGATGCATCCGGACCAGCCTTGGCGTGCTGTATGCCTGCGACTCTTGCCTCTTGCTTGGCCTTGGTATCGGCGGACGCCATTGCGGACATGAAGCCTAGCAGCGCATTGCGCACCGCCTTCCGGGTGTCGTCACCTTCAAGTGCGTGGTCCGCTTCAAACGTCATGCCGTTGATGATCGTGCGGACCGTGACACCCTTCCTATTGAAGGTCTCGATTGCCCCCTTCACATCTTCATAGTCGCGACCGAGTCTGTCGATCCATCGCACGACAAGCGTGTCCCCCGGTTGGAGGATATCAAAGAGACGCCTACCTTGGTCCCTTTCGCTGAGTGCAACAGACACGCCGGAGACGCCGTGGTCCGTGATGATATGGTCATCTGAGATGTTGAACTTCTCACGTGCCTGCGTGATTTGATGCGCACTGGTCTGTTCCGCAGTCGATACGCGGACATAAAGAACAGTCTTCGGTGTCGGGGTCATAATCTGGCCTCCAGATGTCCATTAAGCTTCTGTCCATTAGATATAGTGTCCGATGATGATTCGCAACCCTTATGGACGCTGTTTCGGTAGGCTTTTCAGGAGTCCGTCGGGCTATACCCAATCGGACACCCCACAGGGTGCAAACCGAAGGGGCGCGGCGTTCTGGTTCCCGCTAACGCGGGGGGGATGCCCACTCGATAGGTCATAGGGGCGATAGGCCAGCGGGATGTGGATGTGAGTGGGTGGGTTTGTGTGTCGGTGGTATGCATGGGCGGTGTGCATGGGCGGTGCGCCCCCCCCGCGTTGCGGGATGCAGGCCACTATGACGCTAAGTGAATTTATTACCTTAAAGTGACTTTAAGGGCAACTTTATTACTTGGAGGTTGCAGGGGCCGAAGCCCTGTGAATTATACTACATATTCAGTTAATGGAATATACTTCGGCAATTTTGAAGGGTTGCGCGATCAGGGTCGTGCGGCGGCTGGAGCCGGATTTGGGGCGACGTGGGGCGACGTTGGGGCGACATCGCAAAAAAGCAAAGTATCCTTTAATATCAACGTGGGGCGACATGGCGCGACATGGGGCGACAAATATTTCCGGATTGTGTAAAACCGCTGTCTCCCACCGTGCGGGCAAGCAAATTAAAGAGGACTAGTTTATTTCTTTATTTTGTCGCCCCATGTCGCCCCACCCTTATTTTTATGATGCAAATGTCGCCCCAGCGTGTCGCCCCAACGTCGCCCCATGTCGCCCCAACTTCACCAACGGGGGGGGCAGACCAGTCCCAGCAGATTTGCAGAACGAACTTAATATCCATCTCCTCGCAACAAAAGAGGCCTGCTAGCGCAGGCCTTCATTCGCTATCTATTATAATTACATACCTATAGAGGCGCGTCGTATCTTCAGGTTCTTGATTGACCTTCCATCCCCATCGACGGCCTGTGCGACATGGGCAGGCAGCTTCGACTGTGGCGCTTCCCGTGTCGACTTACGCGCCACCGAATCCCCCAGCACCTTGACCAGCTCAACGCGCTTCACCGCCACACCAAGAGAGGTACTAGGGTCTTCTAGCTGAGACCAATCGAGGTAGATATGTTCGTCGTCGTACCAACCTAACGGCGTACCTCTGGCGTCCTTTCCTTCAGCTTCACCGACACTTGTTCCATTCGACGCGATCCCACCCGCCGCGATGATTGTACGATCCCACATCCCTTGAAACTTTGAAGTGATCCTATCCAGCAAAGCGTCACCGCTAGACGCGGTCCCGGCCTCATCAGAGCTGCTAAACACGTCCCATGCGGCCTTTACAGCGGTTCTGACAGCATGCTTTGCCGCTGCTATGTCATCTCCCAACAGCAAGGCGTCAGCCGCCAGTTCGCCCGCCCGCTGGGCGATGGCAAAAGGCTTTGCCGCACGTGCGATAACAGCCGCCTTTCCTTGTGATAGCTGAGCAATGATTGCATCCACTTCCCGGACCAGCTTCGCCTTATCCTTCACCACACCTGAACTTATCAGATACTTGATGAAAGCCGGACCCGCGTGTCCATAGTTATGGTTAACTGCTTCCATGATATCGCGGCTCACCTTATCTACACTGACACCCCCTGAAACGTCGACGTCCGGAAAGCGGGCGACGAGTCCGGCACGATACTTACCACCGCCGGATTCGATTTCCTGCTTGATGCCGAATTCAGATGACATGACGACGAACGGATTGTACTTAACCCGCTGCGCCAGCCCAACATTTCGGTCCTTCTTCCGGGCCTTGGAGACACCGCCGGACATACCAAAAAGCATAGACTCAAGATACTTCTTGTCCTGAAACGCCCCGATCTCATCAAACATGAACGTGGTATGCGTGGTGATAACACAGAGGTCTTCAATTGCATTTGGCGTGGTCTTTGCGCTGTGCAACAATCCATCTCCGTCCTCTGGCGATGCAAAAACTGCCGCCCCTAGCTGTTGGCCTAGGGTCTTACCCAGTGATGAATGACCAGAGAAAACAAAGCCACACGACCGGTCCTTGAGGAGGCCAAGAATTGGTCCGGCGAACCCCGCCGCCACCCCTAATGTCCAGTAGAAGTTACTATCTGCATACTTGAATGCCTCCACCACAGCAGCAGTGAACATGTCAGCCGTTCCGCGCGGCTTCGGGAATGCCACACGCGCACCCTCAACCAGCCGTACAGGACGGGACCCTGCGCAGCCTACGTATTCGCCCGACGGAAGAGCAAAGCCCATCACTTCGCCATGTTCATCACGAAACCATCCGGGCGTTGTGACGGTCGGAATCTGGCGCTGTGGCGTGATCTCATTCAGAAGGTCTAGAAGCCTGTCATTTGCCTTCTTAGTACGTCCGAAGATCAGCAGGCCAGAGTCAGCTAGGTCGCGCAGAACTGTGTTGCTATCGACCATGATATCCGCACGCGATATGGTACGCTCTACGATCATTCCGTTCTCGTTGGTGAACGAGATGATGCGTCCAGAACCTGCCGTGCCATCCTCGTTCGATGACCTTCCCACCACATCGAAAGCAGCGCAGATCGGTATCGGTGATTGACCATCATCGCTCTTGGCGTAAATAGTACCACCTCTCAAAACGTATCTCTTTGGAAGCCAAGTCTTTGGTTCTTCAAAGGCATTCGGCGGTGTGTCTGCATCTGCATCTGGAGGTGAAGTTTGCTCTTCCCCTTCAGGCCACAGGTATCCGCCATTGTCATGATCTTCCCAGAGCCAGCTTTCGTCGAAGTCTTGATTTTGCGCGAGTGCGGCGAGCAGTACAAGGCGGTCATCCGGGCAACTATGCTTACAGCCAAACCGAAAACCACCGCCGACGCCATCAGCATCGACTACATGCGTACCAGTGCCCCCCGGCGTACTGTGATAGTCTTCGTTGGGGCACTCAATCTCTAACAGGTCACCCTTACTGCTACGCACCATGTCCGGAAATTCTGTGTCGATCAAAGTAGCTAGCTGCAAACGGTCGGCGTTCTGAGCTGCCCATACCGTCCAAGGAGTACCACAGGGCATTAGCAAATGATCAGCGCCATGACCGCCATTCTTATTCTTCTTAAACGTCGCGACGTATTCGCTCTTATCCATTGACGGGACATCGTCAAAAGCTAGCGGGTCACCTTGGAAAATCGTGATAGACGGGCTAGCGCCCTTTGGGTGTTCGGGCATGTAGAACACTCGGCTCATATCCACGCAGGCGAGATCGGTATGCCCACCAAGTAGACGATATGCAGCGCCGACCACCTTGTTTGCCCATACATCCTTTCGGGGTTGCAGCTCTCGGTGAATGTCTTCTGCGTCGACGGAATCTTGAAAGGGTAGGTAGACGCGGAACTTGTCCAAAGGCGCATGTGAATATTGAATAACCATGCCTTCGTTAGTCGCATGGTTGGCATCCATCACTTCTACTGACGTGATATGCTCTTCTGTGTAAATGGCGCGTGCATAATCGCGCAGATACTCCTGAACGTGTGCTGTCGTAGGTTCTCCGTCGATGTGTGGCATGTCCTTAAAAAGTGCTGTTCGCTTGATGTCTGAAACTGTCTTCTGATCAGAAAAAGATGTGTAAACAATCGCGGCAATGCCTAGCTCTTCGATCTTTCCCTCTACATCGGCACGTGCCGTGCCAGCATCAAAGTCGAGGCCGATTCCGTGCAGCTTTCGAACAGAATGAACACTACGCTTGGTCCCTGTAAATTCAGCAGCGACGAAACAAAGCCCGCCCTTCCTGCGTGCTTCACGGTGCATGGAAAAACCACCAGCAGGGCCTCCTGTGATCAGCGCCCGCAAACTTGTGGAAACGACGGGCCACTCCGTCAGCTTCCCATGCCCACCGACAAACAACGTGATCGGTCTATCTAGCAACTTCTCAAATGCAGGCGTGACGACACCTATCACCTCAGCGTCGTTCAGGTATTCAGGTGTGAAAAATTCAAGGCTACCTGTCTTGTTATGGTCATCTAGGTAAATAACGTTATCGGAGATAGGCCGGACTGCGGCCAAAGCGTCCGCATATTCTTCAGCGTACTCAGGTTCCCCTTCTTCACTGAAGATGTTCAGCCCCGCCTCCAAAAATGCGGCTTCAAGGTCGCTGATAGTGGGCGCATCACTGCGCTTGGCGATAGTAGTCATATAATGTATTCTCTTTCTGGTGTTTACTGCCCCTAACGGGGCGTTGCTCAGCGCCTAAAATCTTGCAAAATTCTGGTCGCTGAATTCTTCATACTCCATGATTCGAGAATCACCGAATCTGGAGCACAAAACGGGTCAAGTTACATATGCAACTAATTTCCAAGTTGACCCTCTCTGGGCAAAAACTTGCCTTATCTCATCGATTGTTCTACAATTCACGCAAGGTCGAGGTGTCGGCCCCAAAATCTTGCACAAACTGTTATGCAGGCTGTCTTTCTCCTGCTTGAAGTTATCGCCGTTCCTCACAGGAGCGGCGTTTTTCGTTCAGTCGTGTTCAGCAGCTTTGCCCAAGGCTCGGTTGCGAGCCATTGGCGAAACCTCTGCTTCTTTCGCTGGCTGATCATCGACGACCTTGACCGTCGGCGCTGCTGCCAGCTTCCCAAGAATCGTCATCATGGATTCTAGGTCGATTTTCGCGCTGGACTTCTTAGGTGTGTCGCCACTCTCCGCTTGCGTCTCCGCTCTGATTAGTTTCTCCAACGACCGCGTCGCGTCTGTGGATGCCTTGAAATCGGATCCAGCTAAAGCTCTGGCGGCCACGATTCTATACTGCTCCGCTATCCACTGCGGTGTGATGCCAAGGTCAGCGAGGCTCCCCCCTGAGCTTCTTCCACCCATACTTGCGAATATTCTCGCCGCCTCTTCATCTTGGATAGCCTTAACCAGCTCAACCACGTCAGGACGCTTTGCCAATCTGGACGCTGCCCCACGGCAGTCGCCTGCGGGGGCGTATACCTTACGGTACGCGGTGACCTGTTGCCAATTTTGGGCCAGAAGTCGGGCGTAAGCATCGTGGCGCTCATTTTTCAGCTTGTGCATACTTGCCTCCAATAATCGGCGACCGCCTCAACGGTATCCCACTTAATTTGTAGGTGAATTTTAGCCTCGTCACCGTACGGCGATCTGGCACCTGTCGACATCTGGTGGCGGTGGCGGTCATGCGGCCTGAATCCTGCGCCTTGCATGGCAAGGTCAGCGTCACCACCCAGTAAAAATCGAAACTTTTCAACGTCTTCTCGCCGGAGGAAATACCCTCCCAGCCCGTTCCGGTTGTCGTGATTCCACATCTGCGCAAGGAGCAGCCGCTCAACCTCTCCAGCGACAGTTTTAGGTGGGTTGGATAGTTTAAACTTCGTCATTTCATTGGTCTTTCTCATGTGTGTGTGTGATTGGTGCCCCGGCGGCGTGGAGATCGCCGCCGCCGGAAGCGACTGGCCGTGTGGGCAGGCCAGTATTAGTCATGCCGCTTGATCTTGATCCTGCGCACGGCGCTCAGCGATTATTTTGGCGACCTCCTCGCGCAGGCGAGCCTCTTCGGCAGCGACCATTTCTGGAGACCAGAACCTGCGGCGCTCTAGGCCTCGTTCAATTTTCTCCCTCACCGCCTTACGGCGCGCATTTTCTTTCTTTGATAACTTCCTTGGCTGCGCCTTGGTGCCGCCGTGCGCGCCGTATTGAAATTTACCCGGATCGTTCATGATATCGTCGAGAAAGCTGCTCATGAGATGCCATGCCGACGCGCATAGGCCATTCGCTGTTGCGGCCCTAGCCCTTTCAGGATGGCGAGGTGCTCGCTCAGCGTCATGCTACTAAAGACATCCGAACGGGGGCGGTCTAGGCCGCGCTCTCTGGCGTAGGTCAAACGATCAGCACGCGACAAATTCGCAGTCTCATACTGGATCTGGCTGATCCTTGTGGATTCCACCTCAGCGGCGATCAGCCTTGCAGAGATCGAAGGTTCAGCCTTCAAGGATGCAATCGCCGCTTCAAGATCCAGCTCGATGGCACCACCTGACAGCACGTGCTCGCGAACAGCAGGAATGTTTTCGATCAGTGCTGGATCAACCTCAATCGTGGTGCGTGCCGCAAAGGTATCACCGATGCTACCGATTGCCTTTAAGTGGTTTGCCCGGTCCTTATCACTTAGATGTGGTAGCAGCTCGTTAATGTCGCTCATTTTTCTTACCTCAAGTTTTTGTATTTATGTGTTTTTCTCAGGATTTACTGCCCACAGGGCGCTGACCCAGCTTCGCCAGCCTGCATCACAGGGCAGCTCATCTCCCTGATTGCTGAGGACGTACTGCACCACCGCTGGATGGATCAGGGTGATCTGGCGTAGATATTCCACCCCCGGCAGACCGCTGCGGATCGCCGCTTCGCGAACTTGACGTTGAACACCTCTGGCCCGCTCAGCCTCCTCAGGGGCTAGGCAGCAAACAAATTCAGCAGCTCTTCGCTGAGCGTGCTCACCTAGGTAGATATCGTCGGTACCGCGCTGTGCGCGTACCTTCGCGTCGAAGGTCACGACACTATGCAGAACATCGCCAGACAGCCCACGCTGCGACCGCTGCCTGATACGCGTGACCACTTCCGGCAACGGGTACAGGATGCCCTTAGGCGAGCCTGAGACGGAGTGGACAACCGGACGGGGCTGGAACCACCGGATGAGCGACCTCTTGTTACCTGCGCCCAGCGCCTCCAGATCAAGAATGCGCAGCGTCGCGCTGTGTGCATCAAGGTTCATCACCGATGCCTCCTATTATATTTTTATGGGGGATGGCTGGAACGCTCTGCGTCTTCCTGCTTGTCCCCTTTGTGCCAGAGAAGGTGACATCTGTCAACTTTTTGACCAAAACGGGTCATTTTATATTGCGTAAAAGATTATATTGTGAATCAATATTTCGCCATGCCACTTTGCGTGACATTTATTGGCAAGAATCTCTATCGTTTACAGACACATAGGGGGACTATAGCCTTCTAGGTGTTAATCACACCAATGGAGAAACGAATCATGCAAGCAGCAACAGATACCTTTGAAAACTTGAATGCAGACCTGATTGAGACCACGGCAAAGATTGCCGACGCAGCCTTGTACCCGGTATCAGAAACATTATTGCAACATCTGAGCGGGATGCTGGCACAGGTGCAGGAACAGCTATCCGCGATGCAGGAAGCCACCATGACAGCAGGCGACGTGGTTCATCTAGACAGGTGACGCCACCACGCCGCTAACGCGGCTCAAATTCAGCGACGACATTAAGGCTGAAGTAGAAACACACCTGCGCGCCACACTGGAGGTCCTGAAGGCGCAGGGAGCAGAGTTGGCCCCAACCCGCTGCGCTGATATATATAATAGAAGAGGCCCCGTCAGGGGCCTCTCAGTAAGCCTGACAGGCCTTGCCTCTAACGCGGCTCACTCTTCATGTGTCATTTCCTTATGCACCCATTCCAGAACCTCGCGCTTCGTTCGCCCACTGCTAAGCTCAATCACGTCATCCAAGGAGCGCCGCTCCTTATCCCGACGGTAACGCACCTCCGCGAGACTGCGTAGATAGGTATCCCACTCCTCCAGAACCTCGCGACGCCTCTCCAGCTTATCGGATCGGAGATAGGCACGCTGATCGCGATCCCCCCGACCCTTCATGTGCTGGATGATGTGTTCACCTAGCATGAAGTCGATCCGCAGAACGTCATCCGACCAATTGCGGAACGTGGTCCGCAGACCATGCGCTGTGGCGAGACGCCCTTCGGCATCTTTCCATTCATACTTGCGGAGCCAAAGGCGGTGCGCGTTGTTACTAAGATGCCCGCTCTTCGATGCCTCTGACGGGAAGACATATCCGGAGTCACCCCATTTGCGCCGTGCAGTGCGCAGGATATCGATCATGGCCCCCGTCAGGGGGACGCGGAAGACGTACTCCCAGTGCTTCACCCTGCCCGCTGGGATGGTCCAAACCTTTTCTTTGAAGTCGAACTCCTCCCATTCGGCGATCACGATGCAGTTTACCCGCACCCCCGTTAACATCAGCAGTTTCATGGAGAGGCCTACGGACGTGTCCTGTAACGCACACCATAGCGCAGGCGCATCCTGCCACGGGATTGCAGGATGGTTTTCATGCTCAATGTTCTGAGGCCCTAGGCGATTTGCAACACGGTCCATTAGATCGCGGTCGACTCTTGGATCATCTACCGACACGTAGCCAACTACAGCGTTAATCCATTGGCGCAGCTTGCGTGTCTTCTCCTGCCCCCACATAGGTTTGAGGAACTTGATAAGATCATCGGCGGTGAGGTCTGCGACGCCTTTGCGACCGATGTGCGGAAAGACATTCAATTCCATACCGCGAAGCCAATTAAGAGGCCTCGCATAGTGCTGGCAGTGAACCTGCCAATACTCTCGGGCAGCTTCTTCAAAGGTAACCCCTTGCCGCCTAACGGCGGTACGTTCTGCGATAGGGTCCCTGCCCTCTGCCTTAATGCCCCGGGCCTTCGACGCCAGCTCTCTGGCCTTCGCCAACGTCACCTCTGGGTACTTACCCAGCCCCATCTCCCGAGCCGCACCGTTCAGCGTGTACTTATATATCCATGACGCCCCGCGCTTTTTCTTATCGAAGTAAAGCCCTGCGCCGTCATGGTGCTTCTTAACAGGTAGCCCGGGCAACTCTGCCGCTTTCAGCTTTGACATCTGGAGGTCACTTTCTATTGGTCGGGCTTCGCATCCCTGAGAACTGACCCCCAAACTAACCCCCAACTATATGTTGCGCAAATAGAATCTAAAATTTGTTAAGCTATTGTTTTTATTAACTTCAGATTGATGCATGTTCTACATTTAGTCCCGTGTGATTCCCCTACGGGCTGCCACTTGGTTTTCCTTCCGTTTGTTATGTGCCTCTCGCCCGTTCTGCGGAACCGTGGCCTGCGTTATTTGCCTTTGTCCCGCGATGACGACCGCAAAAACGCAACTTGACGGGTGGGCGGACAACTGTCATCGAAACCGGGTCGGTTTCCTTCGGGAAATAATAGGGAATTCGCCATCCGCGCTTTGGTGTGGATGAACCGGAACTGCCCCCGCAACTGTAGACGGTGAGCTACCTCCATCATGCCACTGGGCCTAAAGGTCCGGGAAGGCGGGGACAGCCGCGATCCGTCAGTCAGGAGACCTGCCGACACTGAACCTGAAACACCGGGCGGGGTTGCTCGGGAGAGGATGATGATGGGACCGGATCTTACCACAAGCGCAGACCAAAATGCGCCCGCGCGCCATTTGGCTGGCCCCTTCTCTTTCTATTCAAAGACCCCGGCATCGGACCAACCGGAGCCCTTGATATGAAACCATTTTTTTCCAGCCTGACCCTGATTGCGAGCCTTGCGGGCAGCACCGCGCTTGGCGCAGAGACAGACTATCCGCTGACCATCGACAACTGCGGCCATACGCTCAGCTTTGATGCGGCACCCCAGACCACCGTGACCATCGGACAATCCACGACAGAGATCCTGTATCTGCTGGGCCAGCAGGACCGGATCGCGGGAACCTCTGTCTGGTTCAGCCCCGTTTTGCCAGAGTTCAAAGAGACGAACGATGCGATTGAACGGCTGGCGGACAACGACCCCAGCTTTGAAAGCGTGTTGGGCAAACGCCCCGATCTGGTCACCGTGATGTATGAATGGCACGTCGGCCCCGAAGGCATGGTCGGCACCCGCGACAGCTTTCACGAGGTGGGCGTGCCGACCTATGTGATGCCCACCGATTGCGCGGCCAAGGATAATTCTGTCGGCGCGGACGGCACGCGATCTGAACTGTTCACGACCCAGCAGCTGTATACCAGCATCGAAGAGCTCGCCCTGATCTATAACGCGCAAGACGCCGGTGCCACGCTGCTGGCAGACCTGCAATCGCGCGAGGCAAAGGCCGTCGAGAAAGCCAAATCGCTGAACCTGCCGCAAGGCACCTCGGCGTTGTTCTGGTTCTCGTCGTCCGAGATGGCGGCGGACCCTTATGTGGCAGGTCAACAAGGTGTGCCCGCCTATATGATGGACAAGCTTGGCGTTAAAAACGTCGTGACCTCGGCCGAGGAATGGCCGCTGGTCGGCTGGGAGACTTTGGCGAAATCCGACCCGACCTTCATCGTGCTCGCCAAAATGGACCGTCGCCGCTTCCCCGCGGATGACATCGAGAAAAAGCGCGACTTCCTGATGAACGACCCCGTCGCCCGCGAGATGACCGCGGTGAAAGAGGGCCGCGTCATCACCATGGACGCCCATGCGATGGACCCGACCGTGCGTGCGATCTATGCGCTGGAAACGATGGCTGACGCGCTGTCCGGTTTCGATCTGGCCGAATGACCGCAATCGACCGCTCTGTGATGCGCAGGCCGCAGTGGCACTGGTGGGTGATCATCCCGCCGGTGCTGCTGGCCGCACTGCTGTTTGGTGCGGCCATCGGCGAGGTCTCTATCCCGCCGCTGGTGGTGCTGAAGGTGCTGGCCAATAAGGCGCTGAACGCGGGCTATGCGGTCGACAAGATCGACGAGGGCATCGTGTGGAACTACCGCATGGCGCGGGCCGTGGTGGCAATGTGCTGTGGCGCCGGTTTGGCGCTGTCGGGCGTCGTGTTGCAAGCACTGCTGCGCAATGCGCTGGCGGACCCCTATCTGCTGGGCATCTCTGCGGGGGCGTCCACGGGTGCTGTTGCAGTGACCATCCTCGGGCTGGGGGGTGGTGCCATCTCGTTGTCTATCGGTGCGTTCAGCGGGGCGCTGGTGGCTTTCGCTTTTGTGGCTTTGCTGGCGCAGGCGGCGGGGGGCGGTGTGGGCCTGCGGGCCGCGGGCGTGATCGTGCTGGCCGGTATCGCGGGCAGCCAGATGTTCAACGCCCTGACCGCGCTGATGATTACGAAATCAGCCAATGCCGAACAGGCCCGTGCCATCATGTTCTGGCTTTTGGGGAATATGTCGGGCGTGCGCTGGCCCGATGTACTAAGCGCCCTGCCCGCGGCGATGATCGGTCTGCTGGCCTGTCTGTGGCACGCCCGCGCGCTGGATGCCTTTACCTTCGGCAGCGACAGCGCCGCGTCCTTGGGCATTCCGGTGCGCCGCGTGCAGCTGCTGCTGATCGGCACGGCGGCGTTGGTCACGGCGGTGATGGTCTCGGTGGTGGGTGCGATCGGCTTTGTCGGGCTGGTGATTCCCCATGCCATGCGCATCGTCGTGGGGCACCGTCATGCGATCCTTGTGCCTGCTTCCGCACTGGCGGGGGCGGTGTTTCTGGTCTTTGCCGATGTGGTTTCGCGGGTGATTGTACCGGGCCAGGTGCTGCCCATCGGCGTGGTGACCGCTTTGGTCGGCGCGCCCGTCTTTGCACTGATCCTGATTGGCAAAAGGACGTCGCCATGATTCTGTCCTGTCACGAACTGGGCTGGCGGGTGCGCAACCGCGCCATCGTCAATGACGTGTCCCTGTCCTTGCGTCCGGGCGAAAAGCTGGGGCTGATCGGGCCCAACGGGTCGGGCAAATCCACGTTGCTGCATATGCTTGCCGGTATTCAGAAACCCTCGCGCGGGCGGGTCGAGCTGGACGGCGCACCGCTTGCAAAGATGCGCCAGCGCGATATCGCGCAGCGGCTGGCGCTGGTCGAACAACACGCCGATACCGCAGATCGCATCACCGTGCGCCACGCCGTTGAACTGGGCCGCACCCCGTGGCTGTCCGCCCTGCGCGGGTGGAGCGCAGGGGACGACGCCATCGTCACACAGGCGCTGGCGGATGTGGATCTGTCGGGCTTTGGCGACCGCCACTGGCACACGCTGTCGGGCGGTGAACAACAGCGCGTGCATATCGCCCGTGCACTGGCCCAAAGGCCGCAAGTGCTGCTGCTGGACGAGCCGACGAACCATCTGGATATCCGCCATCAGCTGTCGATCCTTGAACTGATCCAGCGCTTGCCGACAACGGCGATCATCGCCCTGCACGACCTAAACCAAGCCACGCTCTGCGACCGGATCTGCGTCTTGCAAGATGGCAAGCTGCGCGCCATCGGCACCCCCTCCGAGATCATGACCGAAACCCTCCTGCGCGAGGTCTTTGGCGTCTGCGGGCATTTCCTTGTCGATCCGGCGGATAACGCGCAGGTGATCCGCTTTCACACGGCAACCCATTAAGCGCGCCAAGCGGCCACAGCTCTATCCAACTCCTTACGCATTTGGACGGGAACCATCCGTCACGCTACAGGTTTTGCCTGTGGACCCTGAAGGAGTAGCTACAGATGACCGACAAGAAGCAAACCCCTCCCACAACCACAGACGCCGGCATTCGCGTTCAAAGCGATGAACATTCGCTGACCGTTGGCCCCGATGGCCCGATCGTGCTGAATGACCACTATCTGCTTGAACAGATGGCGAATTTTAACCGTGAACGTATTCCAGAGCGCCAGCCCCACGCCAAAGGCTCGGGCGCATTTGGCACCTTCGAGACGACGCAAGACGTGTCGAAATACACGATGGCGGATATTTTCCAGCCCGGCGCGAAATGCGATGTGGTGATGCGGTTTTCGACCGTGGCGGGCGAACGCGGCAGCCCGGATACATGGCGCGACCCGCGCGGCTTCTCGATCAAGATGTACACGGACGAAGGCATCTTTGACATGGTCGGCAACAACACCCCGATCTTCTTTGTCCGCGATCCGATCAAGTTCCAGCAGTTCATCCGCAGCCAGAAGCGCCGTGCGGATAACAACATGCGCGACCACGATATGCAGTGGGACTTCTGGACGCTCTCGCCCGAAAGCGCACATCAGGTGACCTATCTCATGGGCGACCGTGGCATTCCGAAAAACTGGCGCGAGATGAACGGGTATTCCAGCCACACCTATTCGCTGGTCAATGCCGAGGGCGAAAAATTCTGGGTCAAGTTCCACTTCCACACCGATCAGGGCGACGGCAACGCCTACCTTAGCCAGGATGAAGCTGACAAGCTGGCGGGGACCAACGGCGATTACCACCGCGCCGATCTGTTCAACAACATCCGCGACGGGAACTACCCCAGCTGGACGCTCAAATGGCAGATCATGCCTTACGAGGATGCCAAGACCTACCGCATCAACCCGTTTGATCTGACCAAGGTCTGGCCGCACGAGGACTACCCGCTGATCGAGGTCGGCAAGCTGACCCTGAACCGCAACCCCACCGATTTCCATACAGAGATCGAACAGGCCGCGTTCGAGCCGAACAATATGGTGCCAGGCGTGGGTCTGTCGCCAGACAAGATGCTGTTGGCACGGGGTTTTTCCTACGCGGACGCGCACCGCGCGCGGCTGGGTGTCAACTACAAACAGATTCCGGTCAATAAGCCCGTCTCGCCGACCCATAGCTATTCGAAAGACGGCGCGGGCCGGACTGAAAAAGTGTCTGATCCGGTATATGCGCCCAACTCATATGGTGGGCCCTCTGCGCAGCCGCATCAGCATGAAGCGGGCCTGTGGTATTCCGATGGCGACATGGTGCGTCAGGCCTATACCCTGCGCCCTGATGACGATGATTGGAGCCAAGCCGGCAAGCTCGTCCGCGAGGTGATGGACGCCGATGCCCGCGAACGTTTGGTGTCGAATGTGGTGGGGCACTTGTGCGACGGTGTCAGCGAAAAGGTGCTGGTCCGTGCCTTTGAATACTGGCGCAATATCGACAAAGACACCGGCGACAAGATCGAGGCCGGTGTGCGCGAGAAGCTGGGCGGGGAATCCAAAGCCCCCGGCATGGCCTCTGCCCTCAGCATCGGCGGCAAGTAACACCGCACCGTTCCAAGCCAAACGATCAGCGGGGCCTGCGCGGGCCCCGCTTTTTTTGCATATTCCAGAGCGATTTAACCGACGGCGATATTGTCGATCAGCCGCACACCGGCCAGCCACGCGGCGGCCAATAGACGTGCGGGGCGGTCGGGCGTGGTCATCAGCTCCAACTGGTCAGCAGACCGCAGGTCAAGGTATTCCACCTGCGTAAAGCCCGCACGTTCCACCCGCGACACTGCCGCCGCGCGGAGCGTTTCCAGATCGCCACCGGCAAGCAGCCCCTCTGACATCTCTTCCATCGCGCGGTGAAGTTCGGGGGCCCAGGTGCGGGCGCGATCCGACAGCAGCAGGTTGCGCGAGGACATGGCCAGACCGTCTTCCTCGCGGATGGTGGGGCAGCCGATCACCTCTATCGGCAGGTCCAGATCACGCGCCAGACGGGTCACCACCTGAAGCTGCTGATAATCCTTTTCGCCAAAGAACGCCTTGTCCGCCTGGGACTGGGTAAAGAGTTTGGTCACGATGGTGGCCACGCCATCGAAATGTCCTGCCCGATGCGCCCCGCACAGCCCTTGGGTGATGCCCTCGACCGACACCGTCGTCGCGAAACCATTGGGGTACATCTGTTCCCCATCTGGCACATAGACGACATCCGCCTTCAGCGCGATCAGCTTGCGCGCGTCCTCTTCCTCGGTGCGGGGGTAGTTTTTGTAGTCGTCAGGGTTGTTGAATTGCTTGGGGTTGATGAAGATCGTCACGATCACACGGTCGCACGCCTCTTTTGCGGCCCGCACGAGGCTCAGGTGCCCCTGATGCAGCGCGCCCATGGTCGGCACCACGGCGACGCTTTCGCCCGCGGCTTTCCATCCGGCGACCTTGCTGCGCAGCTCAACGAGCGTGCGGATAATTTCGGGTGTCATGTTTTGGAAACCTCGTCAGAAAATACATGCTCGGGTCCGGGGAAGGATCGTGCCGTGACCTCGTCGGCATAGGCCTGCACCGCGGCCTTTGCGTCATCGCCCAGATGGGCATAGCGTTTTACGAATTTCGCCTTGAAGGCGGTGAACAGCCCCAGCATGTCATCGACCACCAGAATTTGCCCGTCGCATTGCGCTGACGCACCGATGCCGATGGTGGGAATGGCGACCGTTTCAGTGATCTGGTCCGCCAAAGCCTGCGGCACTTTCTCAAGCACCACGGCAAAGGCCCCTGCCCGCGTCACCGCCTGCGCATCGGCCATCAGCTGCGTGGCCGCCGCACCGCGCCCCTGCACCTTGTACCCGCCAAGCGTGTGGATCGACTGCGGCGTCAGGCCGATATGCGCCATCACCGGAATGCCGCGTTTGGTCAGGAAGGCGATGGTGTCTTCCATCACCTCCCCCCCTTCAAGCTTGACCGCACCGGCACCGGTTTCGCGCATCAAGCGTGCCGCATTCTCAAAGGCTTGGGCCGGGCTTTGCTCGTAGCTGCCGAAGGGCATATCGATCACCAGCATCGACTGGGTCAGCCCGCGCCGCACCGCTTGACCGTGCAGGATCATCATCTCCATCGTGACCTCAAGCGTCGAGGGCAGCCCGTGCAGCACCATCCCCACTGAATCGCCCACAAGCACGAAATCGCAGATGCCATCCATCACTTGCGCCATCGGCGTGGTATAGGCGGTCAGGCTCACCAGCGGAGCCCCCCCTTTGCGGGCCAGAATATCCGTCGGCATGGGGGCGGTCTTGCGGGCTGTGGCGCTCATCTGTGGCGGTCCTTTTTGGTAAGGTCGTCATTGCAATCTATCGGGGCCATGGCGGGGCATGGGGCGGCTTGGCGATGCTTCTAGACCAAAACGTCGCGATGTAGGTAGCAAAAGCGCAAGAATTTTACCCATGTCGCTGCGTCAGTCGAATCCGATACTACTTGGGCGGGATCGGAGCCACTGGCTGTGCGCCCCGCCCCGTGGGCACGGTCAGCACCAGCAGGCAAAGCACAACCAGCCCCACGCCGGCCCAGCCAAGGGGGGGCAAGCGTTCGCCCACCACGACCACGGCCAGCAGCGCTGCGACCACCGGCTCGATCAGCGTCAGGGTCGTGGCGGTACTCGCCCGCACCCGCGACAGCCCGTAGCCGAAACAGATATAGCCCAGAAACATCGGCACAAACGCCATATAAAGCCCGACCGTCGCGTTCCCCCACGAGGCCAGCAGCGGGCCGCCAGTCGCCAACAGCACAGGCATCAACATCAGCCCGCCCAGTCCAAAGGTGGCACCCATGGCCACCGAAGACCGCAGGCCGCGCAGCATCATCGCGCGCGCCGTCCAGCTATAAAGCGCATAGGTAAACCCGCCAAGCAGCCCCAGCACGACCCCAAGCGGCACATTGGTGCCCCCCACGGCCCCATGCCCGCCCTCGGCCAGACAGATCAGCACCATGCCAGCGACGCCCGCCAGCGCGCCAAGGCTCCACCGGAGGGTCAGCAAGGAACGCTCCATCACATATTCGATCAGCGCGGCAAACAGGGGCGCGGTGCCGATGGTGACAACGGTCCCGATGGTCACCCCCGCCAACCGCATGGAGCCATAGAACGCCAGCGGATAGATCATCACCGCCAAGGCCCCCAGCAGCAGCAACCCGCGCTGCTGCCAAAGTTGCGCACGCGCATGGGCGATGCCCCGCAGCGCCAGCAGCGCCTGCGCGATGCCGCCGATTCCCATCGCCGCGGCACCGATCGCCGCAGCACTCACGTCAGGGGCAAAGGTCGCGGCGGTGCCGGTGGTGCCCCAGACAATGCCCGCAAAAAGCACGCCCGCCACGCCAAGTGCATTGCTCTGGCGGCCCGAGCTTTCCTGATCCGTCATTCTGTCATCCCCTGCGCTGCGCGGTCCTGTGGCGTAGTGATGACCCGCCAAGCGCCTGAGGTCAAAGCATCATTCGGACTGCAAACGCGATACGATACTGCCTGCGGTCACGGTGCCGATCGTCTCTCCGTCCTCGACCACGGGGATCGCCTGCGCATCATCGCCGATCTTGCCAATCAGCTCGGCCACCGGCGTCTCGGCGGCGACGGCCCCGTCCGATGTCGCGGCGGGCGGGCCCATCACATCGCGGGCCGTCAGCACGCCAAGCGGGTTCATATTGGCCACGAATTCCGCCACATAGTCCGACGCGGGGTTCGAAAAAATCTCACGCGGGGTGCCGCATTGCACGATGCGCCCGCCCTCCATAATCGCGATGCGCCCGCCCAGTTTGAAGGCTTCGTCCAGATCATGGCTGACGAAGATGATCGTGCGTTTCAACTCGCGTTGCAGATCAAGCAGCTCGTCCTGCAGGCGGGTGCGGATCAGCGGATCAAGGGCCGAGAAAGGCTCGTCCATCAGCAGGATCGGGGCTTCGGTGGCAAAGGCGCGGGCCAGCCCCACACGTTGCTGCATCCCGCCCGACAGCTCGCTGACCTTGCGATCGGCCCAATCGGCCAGACCGACAAGCCTAAGCTGCGCCTCGGCCCGTTCAAGTCGTTCGCGTTTGGGAACATCGGCCAGTTCCAGCCCGAGCGCCACGTTGTCGCGCACCGTGCGCCACGGCAGCAATCCGAACTGCTGGAACACCATCGACACACATTCGCGGCGCACGCGGCGCAGATCCGCGGCAGAGCTGGCAGTGACGTCACAGCTCCAGTCGCCATCATGCACCCGCACCGATCCACGCACCAACGGGTTCAACCCGTTGACCGCGCGCAGCAAGGTGGATTTGCCAGAGCCGGACAAGCCCATCAGCACAAGGATCTCGCCCTGTTTGACGTCAAGCGTGCAGTTATGCACCCCGAGGATCTGCCCTGTCTCGGCCTCGATTTCGGCACGGTCTTGTCCGGCATCCATCAAGGGCAACGCCTTGGCCGGTTTCGGGCCAAAGACGATGGACACATTGTCGAATTCGACGGCGTTTGCGGGGTTGGTCATTTGATCGCTCATTTTCGTGTCACCCGTAGCATCCGGTCCAGCATGATGGCGACCACGACGATGATCAGCCCCGATTCAAAGCCAAGCCCCGTGTTCACCTGATTAAGCGCGCGCACCACCGGCACGCCAAGGCCATCCGCCCCCACGAGGGCCGCGATCACCACCATCGAAAGCGACAGCATGATCGTCTGGTTCAGACCGGTCATGATCTGAGGCAGCGCATAGGGCAGTTCGATCTTCCACAGGGTCTGGCTGGGCTTCGCGCCAAAGGCCTGCGCGGCCTCAAGCAGCGCCTTGGGGGTGGACGCGATACCAAGCTGCGTCAACCGGATCGGCGCGGGCAGGACAAAGATCACCGTCGCGATCAGCCCCGGCACCATGCCGATGCCGAAAAAGACAATTGCGGGAATAAGATAGACGAAGGTGGGCAGCGTCTGCATCAGGTCCAGCACGGGTGCCATATAGCGGTACATGCGCGGTCGATGCGCCGCGGCGATGCCGATGGGAACACCGACGCCCATGCAGACCACACAGGCCGACAGCACCAGCGTCAGGCTTTCGGTGGTTTCTTCCCAGTAATCCTGATTGAGGATGAACAAAAACCCCAACACGATCAGCAGCGGGGTTTTCCAGTTGCGCTGGATCGCCCAGGTCAACGCGCCGAAGACAGCGATAACGATCAGCGGATGTGGCGTTTGCAGCACCCAGAGGATCGCGTCAATCAACCACTCCATCGCGACGGCCAGCCCGTCGAACAGCCAACTGGCGTTGATCAGCAGCCAATCAAAAACCGCCTCTGCGGCGTCATCAATCGGGATCTTGTTATCGGTGAGCCAGTTCATGGGAACCTCCGGAGGCTGGTATCATGCGATGATGGCAAAAAGGGCCCGCCCGATGGCAGGCCCTTTTCACATCCTAAGGGTGGATTACTCGACGATGGTCTTGGCGGCCGCCATCGCGTCGCCACCGTCCACGGTGGTCACGCCGTCCAGCCATGTGTCGAGCACATCAGGGTTCGCCTTGATCCAGGCTGTCGCCGCATCGCGGGGCTCTTCGCCGTCATCCAGAATGGCCCCCATGATCTCGTTCTCCATGGCGAGGGTGAATTCCAGATTGGTCAGCAGCTTGCCCACGTTGGGGCATTCCTCGACAAAACCGGCGCGGGTGTTTGTGTGCACGGTCGCACCGCCCAGATCGGGGCCAAAGAAATCATCCCCGCCTTCCAGATAGGTCAGATCAAAGTTCGCGTTCATCGGGTGCGGCTCCCAACCAAGGAAGACGATAGGCTCGCCCTTGGCGGACAGGCGTTTGACCTGTGCCAGCATCCCCTGCTCCGAGGATTCCTTGACCTCGAACTCGGCCAGATCAAAGGCGTTATCGTCGATCATCGACTGGATCAGGCGGTTGCCGTCATTGCCCGGCTCGATGCCATAGATCTGACCGTCCAGCGCGTCTGCATTGGCAGCGATATCGGCAAAATTCTTGATCCCCATGTCCGCAGCGGCTTTGTTCACGGCCAGCGTGTATTTCGCGCCAGTCAGGTTCGCGCGCACGGTGTCAACGCTGCCATCCTCGCGGTAGGGGGCGATGTCGGCCTCCATCGTGGGCATCCAGTTGCCAAGAAACACATCCACATCGCCTGCGGCCATCGACGTGTAGGTCACTGGAACGGAAAGGATTTTCACGTCTGTCTCATAGCCCAAAGCGTCCAGCACGACGGTGGTCGCGGCAGTGGTCGCGGTGATGTCGGTCCAACCTACGTCGGAAAAGGTGATCTCGTCACAGCTTGCGGCAGCAAGGCTGCTGGCAAGGGACAGGGTAAGCGCGGTGGTTGCTGCAAGAACTTTCATGGCAGAGGAACTCCCGTTATGTTTATTGTTGATCGCGTAATAGAGCGCGATTGCGCGCTTTGATGCAACCCGATTTCTACACGACCGCGCGACAAGACGCGGCTCAGGCAAGGAGACACCCCATGATCGGCACCCCCTATTTCACCATTCCCCTCTTCACAGGCCCCCGCGCGTGAGCGGTGCAAGCCCCGCGTGGATCGGGGTCGATGTCGCGGATGGGCATGTGCATCTGTGGGTGCATGATTCACGCGGCGATGTGCTAGCGCAGGCCGACGGGCCGGTCGCTGCCTTGCCTGCCGAAGACGGCTTTGTCGCGGCCCTTACGGATTTGCTGTCGCCCTATCTGTCGGACCAACAGCGTTTGCCGGTGATCGTCGCGGGGCTGCCCGCCCTGCCCGCCAGCAGCCTGCGCCCCATTCCGGCAGAGCCCTTGGGCGGGGTGCTTGCCCTAGAGGTTGATGACCCGCGGCTGGAACTACGCGCGGTGCCCGGCCTGAAACAGGCCAGCCCACCCCAGATCACGCAAGGGGCCGAGACGGCGATTGCGGGCTACCTTCAGGCAGCGCCCGAGTTTGACGGGGTGATCTGTTGCCTTGATGCACAGTCCACATGGGCCCACATCAGCGCCCGCGAGGTCGTCAGTTTTCAAAGTTTTCTCACCCCCATGATGGCCACGCAGTTGTCGGCTACAGCCCCGCTCTCCAAGGCGGTTGTCGGTGGTGCGTTGGATGAGGATACTTTCGACGCCGCCGTGAATGATGTCATGGCTCGCCCGCAAATCGTTGCCACCGCGCTGGCCGAGATTTCGGCGCACGCCACCATAGATGGCCCCACAATGGACGCAGGCTGGTCACGGCTGATGGGTTTGTTGATCGGGCTAGAGCTGGCCGGTGCCCGCGCCTATTGGCTGGGCCGCGAGGTGGTCATCCTCTCCGACAGCCCCCTCGCCCCGCTCTATGCACGCGGGCTTGCCGCCCAGGGTCTGACGGCCAGCCACGTCTCGCGCCGCGACCATGTGCGCGCCGGGCTGCAGCTTTGCGCCGACGCAAGCGCGAGTTGATCTGACGCGCGCGAGATAAACGAGGACGCCCCCGGCCCTAGGCCGGGGTGCCACCGTTTTCAGGAAAGAAACACGCCGCGGCATGATGCCCCTGCGGCAGTTCTGGCCGCATGGCGCGGCATTTGTCGCGCACTTTCCAGCACCGTGGCGCAAAGGGGCAGCCATCGGGGATCGCCAGTGGAGACGGCAGTTCGCCTTGCAGCTTGATCCGCTCTTTCGCGCCGCGTGGGTCCGCTTGGGGCGTGGCCGACAGCAGCGCCTTGGCATAGGGGTGGAACGGCGCACCGAACACATCATCGCGGCTACCGCGTTCGACCGCGCGCCCCAGATACATCACAATCACCTCATCCGCCACGTGACGCACGACGCTCAGGTCATGGGAGATGAACAGATAGGCCAGTTGCAGACGTTCCTGCAGATCGACCAACAGGTTCAGCACCGAGCTCTGGATCGACAGGTCCAGCGCGGACACAGGCTCGTCCAGCACCAGCACTTTGGGGTCCAGCATCAACGCCCGCGCAATCGCGATCCGCTGGCGTTGACCGCCGGAAAACATATGCGGATAGCGGTCAAAATGTTCAGGCCGCAAGCCCACCAGACCGAGCATCTCGCGCGCTTTGGCGGTACGCTCCTTGCTGCTCATGTCGGGGCGGTTGATCTTGAGAGGTTCCTCGAGGATCGCGCCGATCCGCTGGCGCGGGTTGAGCGAGCCATAGGGGTCTTGGAACACGATCTGCACCGATTTGCGCAGCGATGCCCAGTCTTCGCGGACCACGGGTTTGCCATCCAGTGTCAGCGATCCGGCGGTCGGGTCTTCGATCATCGTGACCATCCGCGCCAAGGTCGATTTCCCGCAGCCGCTTTCGCCTACGACGGCCAGCGTTTTGCCCGGATAGAGCGCGAAATCGAGCCCGCCCACGGCCTTGAGCGTACGCGGCTTGCGAAACAGCCCGCCGCCGACTTCATAGTGACGCTCCAGCGCCGTTGCAGTCATCACAGGTGCGGTCATGATGCGACCCTTTCGTCTGTGTTCAAGGGGTAGAAACAACGCGCATAGCCCAGATCAGCGCCCAAGGCGGGCGGCGCTTCGGACTTGCATTTGGCGTTGGCGAATTTGCAGCGTGGCGAAAACAGGCATCCTGCGGGGCGGTCGAATTGCCCCGGCACCACGCCCGGAATGGTCGGCAGCCGCTTTTCCGTCGCCCGTTCTGGCAGCGCATCCAGCAGTGCCGAGGTATAGGGGTGGTGCGGCGCGTCAAACAGCGGTATCACCGGCTGTTCTTCGATCTTCTGGCCGGCATATTGTACGCTGACCCGTTCGGCGGTCTCAGCAACCACACCCATGTCGTGGGTGATCAACACCAACCCCATGCCCGTTTCCTCGCGCAAGGATGCGAGCAGATCGAGGATCTGCGCCTGAATGGTCACGTCGAGCGCCGTGGTAGGTTCATCGGCGATCAGCAGCTTGGGCTTGCAGGCAATCGCCATGGCAATCATCACCCGCTGGTTCATCCCGCCCGACATCTGGTGCGGGAAGGCCGACAGGCGCTTTTCGGGATCGGGGATGCCGACCTGTTCAAACAGCTCGATCGCGCGTTTCTGACGCTCGCGGCGGCCCATGCCAAGATGCACCCGCAGGGCCTCGCGGATTTGCCAGCCCACGGTGAAACAGGGGTTGAGCGATGACATCGGCTCCTGAAAGATCATCGCCAGATCATTGCCGACGATCTTGCGACGCGCCTTGGCATCCATCGTCAGCAGGTTGTGCCCGTCAAAGGTCAGCTCGTCCGCGGTGACGGTGGCGGTCCAGGGCAGCAGCCCCATCAGCGCCAGCATCGACACGGATTTACCCGACCCGCTTTCCCCCACAATCGCGAGGATCTCGCTTTCGTTCACGTCCTGGTCGACGCCGTCCACCGCCCGGAACTTGCCCGAGGCCGTGGCGAAATCAACGCTTAGGTTTCTGATACGCAAAAGTGTCATGGCTCAGCTCCGTTTCAGTTTCGGATCAAGCGCGTCGCGCAGGCCGTCACCCATGAGGTTGATCGCCAGCACGGTCACAAGGATCGCCACGCCGGGGAAGGTCACGACCCACCAGGCGCGCAGGATGAACTCGCGTGCTTCGGCCAGCATCGTGCCCCATTCAGGTGTGGGCGGCTGCGCCCCCATCCCCAGAAAGCCCAAGGCCGCGGCATCAAGGATCGCGGTCGAGAATGACAGCGCGGCCTGCACGATGATCGGCGCAAGGCAGTTGGGCAGCACGGTGACAAACATCAGCCGGAAGATCCCTGCCCCTGCCACACGCGCCGAGGTCACGTAATCCTTCTGACGTTCCGACAGCACGCTGGCGCGGGTCAGGCGCACATAATGGGGCTGCAACACAATCGCGATGGCGATCATCGCGTTGGTCAGCGACGGCCCGAGGATCGCCACCAGCACCAGCGCCAGCAGCAGGGACGGGAACGCCAGCACGATGTCCATGACACGCATGATGATGCTGTCGACCCATTTGGGCGCAAAGCCCGCGATCAGCCCGATGATGATCCCGCCGGTCGCCGCGATAGAGACAACGACGACCCCCACAAAGAAGGAATAACGCGCGCCCACAATCAGGCGCGACAGCATATCGCGCCCGAGCGGATCGGTGCCCAGGATATGGGTCCAGCTGCCGCCCTCTTGCCACGCGGGGGGCTGTAGGGTGGCGGCGCGGAATTGCTCTGTCGCGTCATGGGGGGCGACCCACGGACCGAACAGGGCCAGAAAGGCAAAGACCGCAAAGATCCATAGCCCGATGACAGCGCCGCGGTTTTCGCGGAAGTAGAACCAGAATTCGCGCAAGCGGCCCGGACGTTCCTGGACCATTGCGGCTTCGGCAGAGAGTGCGTCGTCCATGTTATCGCTTTCTGATTTTGGGGTTGATGACGCCGTAAAGCATGTCGACGGTCAGGTTCACGACCATCACCATCACAGCAATCAGCAGCAGCCCGCCCTGAACCACGGGGTAATCGCGGCGGAAAATACTATCGACCATCCACTTGCCGATGCCCGGCCAGCTAAAGATGGTTTCGGTCAGGATCGCACCGGCCAGCAGTGTGCCGACCGACAGACCAATCACGGTGATCACGGGGATCAGGGCGTTGCGCAGGGCGTGGATGCTGTTGATCCGCCCCGGAGACATGCCCTTGGCGCGGGCGGTGCGGATGTAATCCTCGCCCAGAACCTCCAGCATGGCCGACCGCGTCTGGCGTGCGATCACGGCCAGCGGGATTGTCCCCAGCACGATCGTTGGCAGAACCAGATGGCGCACCGCTGACAGGAACGCCCCCTTCTGACCCGACGCCAGACTGTCGATCAGCATAAAGCCGGTGGGGTTGGGGAAGTAATACAGCAGATCAATCCGCCCCGACACAGGCGTCCATTGCAGGTTGCCCGAAAAGACGATGATCAGCAGCAGCGCCCACCAGAAGATCGGCATCGAATAGCCCACGAGCGCCGTGGACATCAGCGCCCGGTCAAAGAACTTGCCCCGGTTCACCGCCGCAATCACCCCCGCCGGAAGGCCAAGGGCGATGGCAAAGATCATCGCGCAGACCGCCAGCTCAAGCGTGGCTGGGAAGAGGGTGAAAAACTCGTCGAACACCGGGCGTTTGGTGACAAAGCTATTGCCCAGATCGCCCTGAAGCACGCCGGTCAGATAGTCCCAGAATTGCACATAGATCGGCTGGTCATAGCCGAATTGTTTGGCCAGTTGGGCATAGCGTTCATCAGAGATGCCGCGCTCGCCCGCCATAACCTGGATGGGGTCGCCCGGCAGCGCGCGGATGAACCCGAAGGAGATCAGCGTCACCCCGATGAAAGTCGGGATGAACGTCAGCAGTCGTCCCAGAACATAGTTCAGCATTTTATCACCATCAGCTCTTTGGGGAAGTTGGTCAGCGTTTCATAGCCGTCGTCGGTAATCAGCACGTCATCCTCGATGCGCACGCCGAAATTTCCGATCTCGTAGAGGCCGGGTTCATTGGTGTAAACCGTTCCGGCGGGTAAAGTCATGTGGTTGCCCCGCATGATATAGGGGGCCTCGTGGACCTCGCGGCCCAGACCGTGGCCGGTCTTGGTGCGGATGCGGTCCCCATAGGGCGAGGCTTCCAGCACAGAGATCACGGCATCGTCGATGTCATGCGCGGTCACCCCCGCGCGGGTCACGGCAAGCCCTGCCATATTGGCGCGCAGCACGGTGTCATAGACATCGCGCCCCTCGTCGGTGACGTGATCCAGAAAAACGGTGCGGGTGATGTCGGCGGCAAAGCCGTTCTTGCGCGCGCCAAAGTCCAGCAGCAGCGCATCGCCCGCCTTGACCGCGTAATCCTCGCGCGCATGGGCATGGGGCCGGGCCGAGCCATCCGCGGCGGCCACGATGGGACCAAAGGACAGGTCATCCGCCCCTTCCGCAAAAAGCGCCTGCACCAGCGTCTGTTCGATCTGCTTCTCGCTCTGGCCCAGCTTGACGCTGTCCAGCGTGCGCTGAAGGGCGCGTTCGGAAATGCCGATCGCCGCGCGCAGGGCGGCGATATCCTCGGGGGTCTTGATCATCCGCAGGGCTGAGATTTCGCGCTCTGCATCGGTGATGATCAGATCGGGCTGTGCCTGTTTAAACGCATGGTGCACGAACACGCGCATCACCTGCCCTTCGACCGCCAGCGACGAGATCCCCAAATGCTGCGTCAGCGCGGCAAAAGCATCGGCATAGCCGGTCTGGTCGCGCCAATCAAACACCGCGCCGTCAAAGCCGACCGTGTCCCAGCTCCCCAGTTCAAGGTTCGGCAACAGCACCGCCGCAGGTTTATCCGCAGGGATCACCAGAACAAAGGGGCGTTCGTGGCTCATGAAGCTTTGGCCGACAGCGCGCGAGAAATTGGGTCCGGGCACCAGCGCCACGGCATCGACGCCCAGATCGGCGGCCACAGCGGCATAGTCGGCAAGACGTTGAGAGAGGTTCTTTGACACGGGGGGCTTGCGCCTTTCGTTAACGTGGCCGGGGCCTAGAATAAAGGAAGGGACGGCGCGACATGCACCGTCCCCATTGCTTTGTCATCGCTGTTATTGCGACAGGCCAACCTGGTTGAAGATGTGGCCACCCAGCGGGTGCACAACATAGTTTTCAACTTCGGGGCGCATTGGCATGTAAACAACCGAATGCGCGATGGTGGCCCAAGGGGCTTGGTCCTTGAAGATTTCCTGCGCTTTTTCATACAGCGGCGCACGCTCTTCTTGTGTTGGCAGAACCTTGGCTTCCTGAACCAGCGCGTCGAATTCCTCGTTGCACCATTGTGCGCGGTTGGATTTCTCTACGCCGTCACAGCCCAGCAGAACCGCGAGGAAGTTGTCGGGGTCACCGTTGTCACCTGTCCAACCCAGCAGAACGGCACCATCGCGGTCTTTCGCTTTGGAACGCTCAAGGTATTCACCCCATTCGTAGGACACGATCTCTACGTCGACACCGACCTTCGAGAAGTCTTCCTGCATCAACTCGGCCATACGGCGGGCATTGGGGTTATAGGGACGCTGGACCGGCATCGCCCAGATTTTCAGCGTCAGGTCGGATACGCCTTCGGCTTCCAGCGCGGCTTTCGCGGCTTCCGGATCGTATTTGTCGTCCTCGATCGCATCGTTATAGGACCACATTGTCGGCGGCAGCGGGTTCTTCGCGATTTCGCCGGAGCCTTGGAACACCACGTCGATGATCGCTTGCTTGTCGATCGCCATGTTCAAGGCTTTACGCACATTGGCGTTGTCGAACGGAGGCATCTGCGTGTTATACGCCAGATAGCCCACGTTCAGCCCCTCTTGCTCCATCACGACGACATCTTCGGCGTCTTTCATCGCCTGCACGTCCGCAGGGTTCGGATAGGCCATGACGTGGCATTCGCCCGCTTGTACCTTCTGGTAGCGTACGGAGGCATCCGGTGTGATCGCAAAGATCAACGCTTCGACTTTGGCTGGGTCACCCCAGTATTCGTCGTTGCGCACGTAACGGATCACGGCGTCTTTCTGGTAGGCTTGGAAGGTGAACGGGCCGGTACCGATAGGTGCCTGGTTCAGCATTTCCGGCGTGCCGGCTTCCAGCATCGCGTCGGCATATTCCTTGGACACGATCGAAGCAAAGTCCATTGCCATGTTCGCAATGATCGGCGCTTCGGCGCGGGTCAGGTTGAACTGAACGGTGTAATCATCAACCTTTTCGATGCTTTCGATCAGGTCAGGCATCGACATCGCACCGTAGTATTCCCAGGTGCCACCCGATACTTGGTTGTAGGGGTTGTCGGCGTTGCCTTGACGGTCAAAGCTAAAGATCACGTCATCGGCGTTAAAATCGCGTGTGGGCGTGAACTGGGCGTTGCTGTGAAACTTGACGCCTTTGCGCAGCTTGAACGTTACGGTCTTGCCGTCTTCGGACACCTCCCAGCTTTCGGCCAGCGCGGGAATGGTTTCGGTGGTGCCGACCTTGAATTCCGCCAAGCGGTTGTAGATCGGGTGGCTGGACGCATCAAAGGTCGTGCCTGCGGTATACAGGGCCGGGTCAAAGCCTTCTGGCGACCCTTCCGAGCAATAGACCAGCGACTGCGCCTGCGCCGCAACGCCAAGCGTGCTCAGCAGCAGGCCCGTGGCCATGATATTCTTGAAAGACATTCGATTTACTCTCCTAGTTGGTAAAGTGTTATCTCCCCACGGCCTCTCTGGGCCGATGAGGGCGATAGGGTTAACGCCTGAGGGGTAACATTTCGCGCGAGCTCTCTGCCGGCGCGGCCTCACTCTGTCCGATTTCCCCGGACTTATCGTATTTCATGCGACCGACCCATAAGATGCGGGCCTGCCGGTCTGTTCTGTTGGCCCAGCAATGGGGCGTGGTACCCAGATAATGCAGGCTGTCGCCCGCCGTCATCAGATACTCCCGTTCGCCAACCATCTGCGAGATCTCACCCTCAAGGATATAGATGATCTCTTCGCCAACATGGGTCACCGTTTCGGATTCATAGCCGGGCGGCACGTTCATCACATAGGATGTCATCTCGTGGCCCGCGCGTTCGGCACCGATCTGTTCATATTCAATCGACGATCCTGCCACCGCGAAACGGGGCCTTGCGGCACCGCGGGTCAGGCTGTCGACCGTGCGCGGGGTCCGCACGAAAAAATCCGCATCAACGTCAAGCGCGGCAGCGATCTGGCTCAGCGTGCCAAGCGTCGGTGTCGCGTTGCCGCGTTCCACTTGGCTCAGATAGCCCACCGACACACCGGAGGCCGACGACAGCTGCTGCAATGTCATCGCCATCCGATGACGCTGCATCCGCATGCGGTCGCCTAATCCCTCTGGCGGCGAAAGCGCCGCCGCCTGTATCGCAGTTGTTGACAAATAATCCCCCGAAGCACGCTTTGGCGTATCTTGGCGCTCAGACTGTCGCGCAACTTTGTTTACGTCAACAATAAAAATTATTGTCAGAGTGAAAACACAGCCCTTGGTCGCGACGTCACCTGACCTCTTTTACACCGGACCCTCCCCCGAACGCGCCCATGTGATTCTATTTATACGTGCGCATCCACGCAGTCCAGTTTCTGCACATTTTTTAGGCAAAAGCTAGAAAAACAATGCAAACCGCGCGATGAACACCCGTGCCCAGTTGCAACAATCGGTCCCGCACCACACGCTTGATCTATGGCTATGTCTTTACCCCTGCTGGTGTTTACCGACCTTGATGGCACGTTGCTGTCACATAGTTCCTATCGCTGGGATGCGGCCACACCGGCCTTGGACGCGTTGCGCAATATCGGGGCCGCAGTGGTGTTGGCGAGCTCGAAAACCGCGCCTGAGATCGCAGAGATTCGCGCCGAACTGGCATGGGATCACTGCCCCGCGATCATCGAAAACGGTGCCGGTATTTTACCGCCCGACAGCACCGACATGCCCAAAACGGACAGTTACGTGCGCCTGCGCCACGCGCTCGACAGCCTGCCTGCGGAGCTGCGCGACCCGTTTTGCGGGTTCGGCGATATGACGGTGGCACAGATCGCACAGATCACCGGCCTGTCGCATAATGACGCCGCCAACGCGGCAGAGCGGGCCTTTTCAGAACCCGGCATCTGGTCGGGCAGCGCCGAGTTGCGCGGCGCATTTATCGACGCCCTGCACGATCACGGTATCCATGCCCGTGAAGGGGGACGGTTTCTGACCCTCTCCTACGGGCGCACCAAAGCCGACCAGATGGCCGCGCTGACCGACGCCTTTGCGCCGCGCCATACGCTGGCGCTTGGCGATGCCCCCAATGACATAGAGATGCTGCAAGCAGCCGACTTTGGCGTCATTGTCGCCAACCCGCACCGCGACCCCCTGCCCCCGCTGCACGGTGAGGACACCGGCAGGATCACCCGCACCACGCTCCCCGGCCCTGCCGGATGGAACGGTGCCGTGCTGGACCTGATCGCGCGGCTTAACCTGAACTAAGGAATGACAAAGCATGGCTGATTTTCATCAAAACGGGAATATCGCGACCCTGCACAATCTGCGCACCCGCTCGCTGGACGAAATGACCTACGAGCTTGAGACGTTTGCCCAGACCCGCAAAATGGCGCTGATCCTGCCTTGTCTCTACTCCGAACTAGAGACAGAGGCGATGCCCCGCATTCTGGCAGAGCTGTCCAAGGTCACCTATCTGCACCGCATCATCATCGGTCTGGACCGCGCGGACGAGGCACAGTTCCGCCATGCGAAAGAGTTCTTCAAGGGCCTCAACCAGAATCACATCGTGATCTGGAACGACAGCCCGCGGATGCTGGCGCTTGGCGCGCAGCTCAAGGACATGGGCCTCGCCCCCGCCGAACAAGGCAAGGGCAAGAACGTCTGGTCCTCGCTCGGCTATCTGATCGCCTGTCAGGACAGCGCGGTGATGGCGATCCATGATTGCGATATCGTGACCTATACCAACGACCTGCTGGCGCGGCTGATCTATCCTGTCGCCAATGCGAATTTCCCCTATCAGGTCGCCAAAGGATATTACGCGCGGGTGGGCAGCGACAAGCTGAACGGGCGGGTCACGCGGCTGCTGGTCAGCCCGCTGCTGATCGCGCTGAAAAAGGTCGTGGGCGACCGTGATTATATCGATTACCTGCGCGCCTTCCGCTATCCGCTCTCGGGCGAATTTGCCATGCGCACCAATATCTTGCCCGATCTGCGCATCCCCTCCGACTGGGGGCTGGAGATCGGCGTGCTCTCAGAGGCATGGCGCAACCTCGCGCCGAAATCCGTCTGTCAGGTCGAAATCGCCGACGACTATGACCACAAGCACCAAGATCTGAGCGAGACCGACGCCGATGCGGGGCTGAACCGCATGTCCACCGACATCTGCAAGGCGATTTTCCGCAAGCTGGCGGCAGACGGCACCGTGTTCACGCCCAATGTCTTTCGCACGCTCAAGGCGACCTATTATCGCTGTGCGCTAGACCTGCTGGATGCCTATTACAACGACGCCAAGATGAACGGGCTGAGCATCGATCGCCACAAGGAAGAACGCGCGATCGAGCTCTTTACCGAGAATATCATGCGGGCGGGACACTTCTTTCTCGATAACCCGCACGAGACCCCCTTTATCCCCACGTGGAACCGCGTCCACGCCGCCGCGCCCGAGTTCCTTGCCAATCTGCGCGAGGCCGCCGCAGCGGATGACGCAGAATACAACTAGCTGAGGGCGGCGCGGGCGGCGGGGTCAGAACCGGTTGGTGATCCACATGCATTGATAGGGAGCCAGCGTGATGTGATCCGCGCTGGCGTCAATCAAATCACCGCTGATCAGGTCCTGCCAGGGTTGATCCTCGATCAGGTTTAGCGCCGCCGCCGAAATCCCGACAGAGGCGTCGCTGACGTTGTGCAGCGCAAAGATCGACTGTTTGCGGTCCAGACTTTGGCGCCACACGCCGAACACGCGGTCATCTTGCAGGTTCACGGTGAATTGCGTCGCATTGGGGTGAAACGCCTTTTGCTTCTGCCGCACCTTTAGCCGCGCTGACAGATCGCCCAAAACGCGCGCCGGCGCGCTGGACGCATCGGCCAGCTGGTCGCGCAAGCTCGGATAATCCCATCGGTGTCGGTTGATCGCGCGACTCATCCCGCGATGTTCGACCTGCGCGTGATCATTGGGCGTCGCCAGCATGGCGTGGATGTAGAAGGCGGGTATCCCCTCCAGCGACATGACGATGGTCTGCGAACAGATGAACCGTGCATGATGATGGTTATCCTCGCCCTTAAAGGTCCGCGACAGCGCGTCGTAAAAGGTCGTGTTCAGCTCGTACGGGCTTTGCCCGCCGTCGGGCAGGCTGCGCATCGACACCAACCCGCCGACCTGTAGCACCGTATCAATGACCTGTTGTTTTTCATCCTCGGGCAGCAACCCTTCGGCGGGGCGCATGCCGATGCCGTCGTGACTGGCGGTGAAGTTCAGATAGGCGCAGCCCATGGGGGCCGGTGGCATCGTACGCTGCCAGCGCCTCAGATGCGCCCCATTGCCCGACATCATCGCATGCAAGATCAGCGGCGGCAGCGGGAAATTATAGATCGCATGAGCCTCGTCCCCTGCCCCGAAATAGCTGAGGTTTTCAGCCTTGGGCACATTGGTTTCGGTCAGCAGGATGATCTTTTCCGGCGCATAGTCGCACAGCAACCGCATCAGCCGGATAATCGCATGGGTTTGCGGCAGGTGGATCGACGGGGTGCCGATCTGCTTCCACAAGAACGCCACCGCATCCAGCCGGATGATCTGCACGCCATTATCCACATGCAGGCGGATGATCCGCAAAAACTCAAGCAGCACCTCGGGGTTGCGGAAATCAAGGTCGATCTGGTCATGGCTGAAAGTGCACCAGACGTGGCGCGGGCCGCTTGAGGTTTCTACCTCTTGCAACAGCGGCGTCGTGCGCGGGCGCACCACCTCGCGCAGATCATCCTGCGGCGAGGCTTCGAAAAAGAACTTGTCATAGGGGGCCTGCCCCTGACGGTAGGCGTTGAACCAGTTCCCCTGGCTCGACACATGGTTCAGCACCAGATCGGACATCAGCGTGAAATCGGCGGCGATGCGGTTGATATCAGGCCAATCCCCAAGCTGCGGGTTCACCGCGCGAAAATCGGACACGGCAAACCCGTCGTCAGAGGTATAGGGGAAGAACGGCAGGATATGCACGCTGTTCAATGTGCCGCGCAGGTAGCGATGCAGGAAGTCGTTCAACAAATCCAGCGGCTTATGCGCCCCGTCCACGATAGAGTTGCCATAGGTGATCAGCAGCGCGTCACGTTCCGACCAAAGCGCATTGCCGGCAATCCGGCCTCTTTTGCGGCGGGTTGCCCCCTCGGGCCAGAAGGCATCAAGCACCATGCTGGAAAGGATGTCGGCATCCAGATCGGGATAGACCTCTGCCAACAACGCGCTAAGCCGAGAGCCGAGAGAACGGGCACTGTCCGTCATGATGTCCTGCCTTGCCTGAATATCCTTTCCCAAAACCCTAACGCAGCCGCGCCCGTGTGACGAGCAGCCAAAAGCGGTGCCCCCATAATCCTGTCGCCGCTGCCCCCTGCGGCGCGTTTTAAGGCAAGCTGCACAATCTTGAAGCATTGCGCAGATTGAACGCCCGCAGATCTAAAGGCCCCGCAATTATGACGCGTACCAAAGCCAGCACGCCCAGCGCCCGCCGTCATCTACTGCAGCGCGTGTGGTTTCTCCCTCCGCTTCTGCATGGCGTCTGACACAGTTTCATCGTGCACCGTGTGCCGCGCACGCCCGGCTTGCTTAGAGCGGTAAAGCGCCGCATCGGCGTCCGACAGGACATCTTCGGCCACGGCGTCCTGCCCCGCTTTGACCCCTATGCTGCCGATGCTGGCAGAGATTTGGCACGCCGCGCCATCAAATTTGATCGGCTGTTCCAGTCGCGAGATGATCCGTTCGGCGACCTGTGCCAGATGCGCGCTGCCGGCAACCCCAGGCAGCAGCAGGGTAAATTCGTCACCGCCGACGCGGGCGACGGTGTCGATGTCTCTTGTTGCTTCCACCATGATCCGGGCCGCGGTTTGCAACACGTGATCCCCCGCCGCATGGCCCAGGCTATCGTTCACCGCCTTGAAGTAATCCAGATCGATCTGCATCACGGCAAACCCCTTGTTCCCCGCGATAAGCCGCGACAGCACGTGATCCATCGCGCGCCGGTTTTTCAAGCCAGTCAGCGTATCGGTAAACGCTTGCTCCTCCGCCGCGATCTTTGCGACCTCAAGCTTCTGGTTCAGCGCACGCGATGCCGCCATCGCCGCCGATTTCGCCTCCATCAGATAAAGCATTTCGACCGCGAGGTCGGTCGGCGCGAAATCGGCATTGCTCAGACGATGGGTGCGGACGCCGTTCAGGATCGATATCCCGAATGACAGGTTTATCAGACAGTCGGTTTCCGAGCCTTCCATCTGATCTTCGCCACAAGGCAGTGGGACCAGAACCCCTTTAAAAATCTGCTCGGGCCGGTCGTGCAACGCCAGATGCAGCTTGCGCCCCGCCATTGGGCGAATTTGCGCAATACTGTCGGCCATATTCGGTCGGCGCATGACAAACTGGTCGAAAAAACTGCTCCCGATCCAAGTGCCACGATGGCGCAGTTTGTGGATGGTGGGGCCCACATGCCGGATACGTCCGCAGGGCTGCACGATCACATGCATCGGGCATAGCACATCCAATGCCGCCTCATAAGCTGCCCCACCTGTCACCCGCGTGCACCCAGATCAAAGCTGCGCCCCTGCGCGTAGTGCCGGTCAATAATCGTGACGGTAATCACTTCCCCCTCCGGTGGGGCGGCTTTGCAATCGAGCAGGGCCAATGTGCCATAGTCATCCGCAATCACCCGCATCACGCCCATCATCACATAGCCAAAGCCTTGCACTTTCCCGCGACAGGTGAGCGTAAAGCGCCAGTCATCAAGCTGCGCGACCTCCATCTGGGGCAGTTGCAGGTCTTCCACGGCGAGGGTGGCACGTTCGGGCAAGTCGTTGAGCGAATGCAAGAACTCTTCAAAATCGTCGCCGCCAAAGCGCAGCAAGCGCCGCACGCCTTCGCGGTCGGGGTTGGACACAAGCCAGGCACCCAGATCTTCCAGAAGATCGGGGATCGCGCGTTTCATCACGGCAGACAGGCGGTTGATAACCCGCGGCGTGATGGCATCATCATAGGTGAGCATCGGTTCAAAATCCGCCGTGCCCATAACGGCGCAAAGATCGGCGCGCAGGGCGACCTGCGCCCAGACATGGTGGCCAAAGCTATCCAGCACGAACCGTTGGATCGTATGGTTGATCAGCCCGTGCATCGCGCCCCTTTCCGCCGTTTCACGGGGAAGATGGCGGAGGAGAGTTAACAAAGGCCGAAGGCTAAACCTCCGACGCGGCGGAATGCGCTTTGGTTTTGTCTCAAATGCAAACTAGCTGTCAGCCCTGCGGGTCATGCCTCTGCCCGTCCAGCCACGCGGGCAGATGGCCGATGTCGGGCAGCACCACATCGGCGGCCCCTTCCAGGTCCTGACGTGTGGCCAGCCCCGTCAGCACCGCAACGCAGGCCATACCCGCCGCACGGCCCGCCGCCATATCGTGCAGGCTATCCCCGATCATCGCGACTTCCGACGGGTCCACCCCCACGGCTTTGGCAAACGCCATGAGCTGCCCGGGCGTGGGCTTAGCACCGTGGCCGCTATCGAAACCTGCGATAAAGTCAAAATATCCGGTCACCCCCGCGCCGCCCAAATGCGCACGGGCGGGCGCCTCGGCGTCATTGGTGGCGACGCCAAGCACCAGCCCGCGTGCCTTGAACGCCTCTAGCAAGGCAACCAGCGGCACCGCCTCTGCCTGAGGGGCGTTTTCGGCCTCGTGGTTCAGCAGATCTAATAGATCCGTCTTCGCCATCTCGGCCACATGGGGGGCCAGCGCATCAACGACTTCCCCCGGTGTGCCCGCAATAACAATACTGTCGGGCGAGAATCTCTGCGTTCGGTAATCAAAGCCGATCTGCTGCCCCAGCAAAGCCGCTCTTTCTCCGTCTCCCTTGCTGATCCGGGTGAGAAAAGCATTGGCCCATGCCTCCCATGTGGCGGCGAAATCGAACAGGGTTCCGTCTTTGTCGAACAGCAGCGCTTTGATCATTTTCAGGTCCAATTCATCTGCGCGCCACCCGGAAGCGACTGACGGGCTTGCATGATACGATCGTAAGGGATGTTCACCGTATCACAAAATCCCGTGACCCAGGCGTCATCCATCATGATGAAATCCAGAACCGCCCCAAGAAACACCGGATCACCGGCCTGCGTGCGCAGGTCTTCGGCAGATGCGCCCGTTGATCCCATAAAGGTGGGCATCAGGTCTTCGTTCGCGGCCAGCCAGGCCAAGGCCTGCAGGGCGACCGTCTCGGCGGCATCTAGCTTCATCATATTAATTTCCATCACGGTTTCTCAAACGAAACCCTTTGTTAACCAATCACGGCAACAAAGGGCGCTTAAGCCAGTTACACGTGAGTGGAGAATGAAGACAAGTGCCCGGTAAAGTCCTGATTGTGGATACGGTTGCGACCAACCGCATCGCGTTGAAAACCAAACTCATGTCCGCCTCCTACGAGGTATGGCAGGCGTCCACCGTGGCACAGGCGGTCGACATCTCGCGCCGGTCGGGGCCTGATCTGGTCATCACGGCGCATCATCTGGACGGGCAGGATGCGACGGCCCTATGCACGATGCTCGCGGGGTCGCCGCGGACATCACGGATACCTGTCTTTGCCTTGGCCGATGGCGCGGCGCTGTGTTTGCACCTGCTGGCGAATGGCGCACAGGAAGCAATGGTCAAACCTGTCTGCGACAAGCTCTTTCTGGGACGGGTGCGCAGCATGATACGCGCGGGCCACGGGGCCAGCCACACGGCCATGCGCGACGCGATGTGCCCCCCGCTCGGGCTGGAAGAAACCGCCGCCACCTTCACCCGCCCGGGCACGTTCCAGATCGTCAGCCATGACAAGGCAGAGACACAGGTGCATGTCACCCAGCTACGCAAACGTCTGCGGGGGGCTGTCAGCCAGACGACCATCCGCGACGCGTTGACCGGTATCCGGCAGAACGCGCTGCCCGATGTCTTCATCCTGACCCTGACCGGTGTCGAGACGCGCGACGAGGCGCAACTGCGCCTGATCTCGACCCTGCGGGCAAATACGACGACGCGGCACTGCGGTATTCTCGTGCTGCAATCGCGCCCCCACCCTGACGGTGCCGCCCATGCGCTGGATCTGGGGGCCGACGACCTGATGCAGCATGGCTTTGATATCGAAGAACTTTCGCTGCGGCTGACCGGGCTCCTAGCGCGCAAACAGCAGGGTGACACGATCCGGCGTGATGTCGATACACGCCTGCGCGAAGCGGTTTTTGATCCGCTGACAGGGATCTACAACCGCCGGCACGCCCTGTCAGAGGTCGCGCGGCTGACCGTGCGCACCCGCCGCAAAGGGATACCGCTGGCCGTGATGCTGGCAGACATAGACCACTTCAAACGCGTGAATGACGCTTTCGGCCATGCCTCGGGGGACGCCGTGTTGATCGAGACAGCACGCCGGTTGAAATCATGCCTGCGCCCGCTCGACGTTGCCGCCCGCATTGGAGGGGAGGAATTTTTACTCATCCTCCCGGGCATCACAGAGGCAGAGGCCACCCGGATGGCCAAACGCATATGCGAAGCCTACCGCACGACGCCATTTACCATCCCCGCCAGCGCGCAGCCTATCCATGCCACGATCAGCATCGGGCTATGTACCGCACAGCCTGAAACCAGCGACGCCTTCCCCGCCCCACTTGATGCCTCGGCCATCGCGGCAGAGCTGATCGACCGCGCGGATCAAGCTTTATACAGTGCGAAACACCGAGGGCGCGATCGCGTCGGTCTGATCAGGTCAGCGGCGTGAAATCATCCTCTCCCCACGGTTGCAAAGCCGGAAAAATGCCGCCACTCTCGCCGCGATATGCCTGCACATCCGGGGCGTATCCCCCTGATCCTCGACAAAGGCTTTGCCATGCTGCCCGATAAACCGATGACCGGTATTGCCATGATGCTTGGCTTTTGCATCGTTGCCCCTGTGGGTGATGCGATTGCGAAACTGCTGGGGTCCTCCGTGCCGCTGGGTCAGGTCGTGTTTATCCGCTTTGCCGTGCAATTGCTGATCTTGCTGCCGCTGGTACTGCTGACGGGCAGGCCGCTGGCGATGCGGGGCCGAACGCTGTGGCTCGCCTTTGTGCGCACAGTGCTGCATGTCATCGGGATCGCGATGATGTTCACCGCGTTGAAATACCTGCCGCTGGCCGATGCGGTGGCGATTATCTTTGTCATGCCCTTCTTTATGCTTCTGCTCGGCAAATACGTGCTGGGGGAAGAGGTCGGCACCCGCCGGCTTCTCGCCTGTATCGTCGGCTTTTGCGGCACACTGCTGGTGGTGCAACCCAGCTTTGCCGAGGTGGGCTGGCCCGCATTGCTCCCCGTCGGCGTAGCGCTGAACTTTGCGCTGTTCATGCTGGTGACTCGGCAGATCGCCAAACACACCGACCCGATCAGCCTGCAAACGGTCAGCGGGTTTATGGCCGTGGTGATCCTGCTGCCCTTGCTGGGTCTGGGTCAAACCGTAGCGGTACCCGCCTTGGGCTGGCAGGTCCCTGATGCAAACGCCTGGATGCTGCTGATCGCAATCGGCGTCCTTGGCAGTGTGGCCCATCTGCTGATGACATGGTCCTTGCGCTACGCCCCCTCGGCCACGCTGGCACCGATGCAATATCTCGAAATTCCCGTGGCGACGCTGGTCGGGTTGATCGTCTTTGGCGATCTGCCCAATGCGCTGGCGGCGCTCGGGATGGGGATCACCATGGCCGCCGGTCTCTATATTATTCTGAGGGAGCGGGCCACGCAGCGGCGTCTGGCTGCAGCAGCGATTGTGCAACCTGCGGAATGAGCACCCTGGGCACCATCACCAACGCAGCGGGACGATCGACCCTAAGGGTCGCGGGCCCCGTCGCACGGTTCGATGTCCCCAACCGCCCCAGCGGCGAAAGCTCTAGCCCGTCGAGCGGCCACTCAAGCCCGCTGCTTTCCCCGTGGACCGCCGCCAGCGGGTATATCGACACCACATCCCCCGCCCGTGTCGGCAGATCAAGCCGGGGCGGCGCGAGGAAAATCACCTGCTCTCCGGCGATGAGCAGGCAACGCTGGTGCGGATGCCGCGCCAGAGAGCTCAGGGCGGCAAGCTGATGGTCCACGCGCCCGCCAGAAAACCCCACCGCCACGATCAACGGCGCGGCCACCGACCGCAGCGCCTTGTCGAAATCGGTGGTTTCCTGCTCTGCCAATTTAAACTGCCGCGCGAGCGGGATTTGCGACAGGGTCTCGGGCGTGACGGAATCGAAATCCCCCACCAGCGCCGCGATCTCTACGCCTGCGTCGCGGGCCAGATTTGCCCCGCCATCGACCGCCACACACATCGGGGCAAGCTGCAACGCCTCGTTCAGATCGTTCGGACCGGGCTGCCCGCCCCCGATGACGGTGACAGGGCTGCGGCTTGCCACAATGGTTGTTTTCACGCGGTTTTACCTCAAATTGGAAACAATGCCGCAATTTTGACATTAAATGATACGTTGCAGGGCACAGATTCGAGCCGAATTGGTCTTGAACCTTATGGTAAACAGTAAGCTGCAAATAGGCAGAGGACGACCATCCGATGATGAATAACAACAAAATTCTGACGGTCTCATACGGCACTTTCTCGTGCACGTTGGAAGGCTTTGACGATTCATTCGGCACCATGAAGGCCATCGCAGAGTATTTCCGCGACCTGTCGTCGGAGGATCGGTATTTCGGTGCGGAACCCGCACAGCCCGATGCGGAGATGCTGGCCCATATCGCCCAGAAAGAAATCTCGCGCCGCGTCGAGGCGCGCCAGCAGGACGGTCAGATCGTCCTGAGCGCGCAGACCCCGGAAGAACCCGCAGCGCCAGCGCAGCCCGCCCCTGCGCCCGAAGCAGCCGAGACCCCCAAGACACCTGCCGCACCGCAGCCGCAGGTCAGCAGCACCGCTGCCGGTCCGTCGGTGGTGTCGACCTCCTTCGCGCCGCGCCGGCCCAAGGAAATCTCTGCCTATTATGACGCCTACCGCATTAACGCGCTGAAATCTGCCGAGGCAGAGGCCGCACCCGCGCCTCAGGCCGAAGCCGCCGCACCGCGCGACGAGGTGGTCAGCCGTGATGTTGCCGCGCCAAAGTCTGAAGCCACGCAGGCCGAAGCGGCCCCTGCTTCTGCGGCCCCCGCCCCCGAGGTGGATATCGTCCCCGGCCAACCCGACGAAGATGTCGAAGCGTTTTTCGCCGATAGCCCGCGCAACGAGGTGACCGTCGACGACCAAGACGCCGAAATCCAGCCCGTTGCGGCCCCTGTCGTTGATAGCATCGCGGCCAAACTGCAGCGCATCCGCGCCGTGGTCGCCAATCAGGACGCCCCCGCCGCACCGCAGCCTCAGGTCTTTGACGACGAGGACACAACCGACGCAGAAGACAGCACCGACGATGTCATCGCGAACGCGATCAACGACATCCAGGGCGCGCTGGACGCCGACGATACGGTCGAAGACATGGCACAATCCTCCGACCTCGAAGCTGAAAAAGACGTTGCCGCTGCACAAGAGAGTGAAGAACAGCACGAAGTCGTTGCGGCTGATGAGGTCGAAGAGGCTGACGCCGCGCAGGTTGACGCTGACGAAACCGGTGAAGCCGAAGAAGACACAGCGCCCCGTGGTCGTGTGCTCAAGGTCAAACGCGCCGACATCGACCGCGCCATCGCCGAAGGCGAGCTGGAAGAGGTCGAAGAAGACGCGCCTGCGGTTCTCGAAGAGCCTGAAAAACCCGCCCTGCGTATCCAGCGCGACCCCGAATCGACGCTCTCTGACGAGGATGAAGAAGATCTGGCCCGCGAGCTGGCCGAGCTTGAGGCAACATTGTCCTCCGCCGCTGCCGACACACTGACCGACGCGCCTGAGGAGGCCGAAGAAGCCGTCGCCGATGAGGACGACGCGCCCGAAGAAGAGACCGCCGAGGAAGCCTCGCAGGAAGACACGGCCCAGGAAGAACCCCTCGACACTGATGTTTCCGAGGATGACGCCGAAGAGGTACCAGCCGAAACCGAAACCACGGCAGAGCCCGAAGCCGAAGCCCCCAAAGCCGCCCCGCAACGCCGCAGCCTGCCAACGCTCGACGCGGACAGCGGCCCGGATATGAACCGCCTGCTGGCGGAAACCGACAACCAGATGGACGAACCCGAAGCCGCCACACGCCGCGACGCGATCACCCATCTGCGCGCCGCCGTGGCCGCGAAAAAGGCCGATATGGCCCTTGGTGCGCCCGATGCTGCGGAACGCGAAAACAACGCCTACCGCAACGATCTGGCCGAGGTGGTCAAACCGCGCCGCCCCGCGTCAACCACGGCCCGCACCGAACGCCCCGCCGAACCGCGCCCTGCCCCGCTGAAACTGGTAGCGGCACAGCGGATCGACACGGACCAGCCGCGCAATGTGGCCCCCGTACGCCCCCGCCGCGTCGCCGCCGTGGCCCCCGCGCCGGTGCCGCAAGCCGGTGGCTTTGCCGAGTTCGCCGAGGAAATGGGCGCGACCCAGCTTCCCGACCTGCTGGAGGCGGCCGCGGCCTATATGGCCTTTGTCGAAGGCATGGACGATTTCTCGCGTCCGCAGTTGATGAACACCGTACGCCAAGGCGGTGCCGAGGATTTCAGCCGCGAGGAAGGTCTACGCTCCTTCGGTCAGCTGCTGCGCACTGGCAAGCTGCAAAAGCTGGAAGGTGGCCGCTTCAAGGCCTCCGAACAGATCGGGTTCCAGCCGGATGCACGCGCAGCTGGCTAAGCGGGCAAGAAATGACAACCGAAACGAAAAACGGCCCCCGAGGGGGCCGTTTTTTTATGCGATAATTGTGATCAAAAACGCTCTAAGACGTGCAGGTGAAACAGGTTATTCTGCGTCCTGATCCGCGTTCGGGTCCGCCTGACCGATCCCCTTGAACACAAATTTGAACGGGATCGCCCAGACCACGCCAAGCGCGATATAGATCACCAGTTCGACCCAGAAAGGGGGCCGGTCAAACAGCGACACGGTGACCACCGCCGCAATGATATAGAGCGGCAGACCAATCAGCAGAATGACCAGCGCCCACCGGCGGCGTGCTTTATATCCAAGGGCCATCATGTCGTCCTTTCATAATGTGCCAAGGGCCCCGAAGGGCCCCGGCGTGTCAGATCAATCGGCGAAGGGGTCGGTGACCAGAATCGTGTCTTCCCGCTCTGGCGAGGTGGACAGCAGCGCCACCGGGCACTGGATCAGCTCTTCGACGCGGCGCACATATTTGATCGCGTTCGCGGGCAGATCGGCCCAGCTACGCGCGCCTTCGGTGCTTTCGGACCAACCGGGCATTTCCTCGTAGATGGGGGTGCAGCGGGCTTGCTGGTCGGCCGCTGTGGGCAGATAGTCCAACTGCTCCCCGTCCAGCTCGTAGCCGGTGCAGATCTTGAGCGTTTCGAACCCGTCCAGCACGTCCAGTTTCGTGAGCGAGATGCCGGTGACGCCGCTGGTCGCGCAGGTCTGGCGCACCAAAGCCGCATCGAACCAGCCACAGCGACGCTTACGCCCGGTGGTGGTGCCGAATTCATGGCCCCGCTCGCCCAAACGCTGACCGTCCGCATCATGCAGTTCGGTCGGGAACGGGCCTTCGCCCACGCGGGTGGTATAGGCTTTGACGATGCCCAGCACATAGTTGATCGCGCCCGGTCCGATGCCGACACCTGTTGCCGCCTGCCCCGCAATCACGTTCGACGAGGTGACGAAAGGATAGGTGCCAAAGTCGATGTCCAGCAGCGCGCCTTGCGCCCCTTCGAACAGGATACGCTTACCGGCCTTGCGCTTTTCGTTCATCACCTTCCAGACAGGTGCTGCGTATTCAAGGATCTTCGGTGCGATCTCTTTGAGCAGTTCAACCAGCCCGTCGCGGTCGATGGCTTCGACGCCCAGACCCTTGCGCAGCGGATCATGGTGCTGCAACGCGCGGTCAACGCGGGCTTCAAGCGTGGCTGTATCGGCCAGATCGGCGACGCGGATGGCGCGGCGGCCGACTTTATCCTCGTAGCACGGTCCGATGCCGCGGCCGGTGGTGCCGATTTTGGTGCCCTTTGATGCAGCCTCTTCACGGGCGCGGTCCAGCTCGCCGTGGTAGGGCATGATCAGCGGTGTGTTTTCCGCGATCATCAGCGTTTCCGGCGTGATCTCTACACCTTGGGCGCGGATCGTCTCGATCTCTTTCAGCAGGTGCCACGGGTCAAGCACAACACCGTTACCGATGACCGAAAGCTTGCCGCCGCGGACAACGCCCGAAGGCAGCGCGTGCAGCTTGTAGACCTTGCCGTCGATGACCAATGTGTGGCCCGCGTTATGGCCGCCCTGAAAACGCGCGATGACATCGGCCCGTTCGCTGAGCCAGTCCACGATTTTGCCTTTTCCTTCGTCGCCCCATTGGGCGCCTACGACTACGACGTTGGCCATGAAGATATTCCTTTAACAGTTCAAATAACCGTGCAAACCCGTGGAGGTATAGCGACGACCGTCGGGGACCGAAACTGTAAAATGCAGCCAAAACGCCGCCGCGTCATTTTTCTGGGCATTTATCAGCTTGGGGCCGTGAAACTTCGCAACGGACCATAGACTTTGCCCGGGCTGCACCGATATTCCATGCCGGATCAAAGAAGGAAGTACCGCAGATGGGATTCATCATACGTTGGGCCTGCGCCTTTGTCTTGCTGGCCGCGACCTTTAACCCGACCCCCTATAACTATGTCACCTGGGCGAAGCGATACGGGCATATGAACCTGTCCATCGCGGTGCTGCTGGGGCTTTTGCTGTTCATCGGCTACGTGATCTATCTCCGCGCGACGCTACGCTCTATCGGCGGGCTGGGGATGCTGCTGGTGCTGGCGCTGGTGGGGTCAAGCCTTTGGGTGCTTTATGATCTGCGTATTCTAAGGCTGGACAACCGCAGCTTTAACCTCTGGCTCGGCCTTGTCGCGCTGAGCTTTGTGCTGGGCATCGGCCTCAGCTGGAGCATCTTTCGCAGGGCGGTATCCGGTCAGGCCGACGTGGACGATGTGGAAACCTGACACGGGCTTTCACACGGGCTTTCCGCCCAAGCGGCACCGCGGGTGCCAATCCTCCCTTGCCCCCATAGACAAACTTGCCTAGACACGCCCAAAGTCCAAAACGCAGAGCCGTAGGTACCCATGGAAAATGTAGTCCTGATTGTCCATCTCATTCTGGCCCTTGGCCTGATTGCAGTCGTGTTGCTGCAACGGTCCGAAGGGGGCGGCCTTGGCATGGGCGGCGGCGGTGGCGGCGGGGCCGTTTCCGGTCGCTCGGCAGCCACAGCCATGGGCAAACTGACCTGGGTTCTGGCCGCGGCCTTTATCGTGACCTCGATCACGCTGACCATCATCGCGGCTGAAAAATCTGCCGGTTCTTCGGTTATCGATCGTCTGGGCGGCACGCCACCCGCGCTGAACCAGGGTGACGCACCAGCGCTGCCCGATGCCGACGCGCTGCTGCCACCGACACCTGCGGAAAATACACCGCAAGTGCCGACTGCGGATTAATCCAGACACTACAACAGCTTGAGGTTGGGCCAAGATACGCAACAGGATGTTGCGGCTTGGCCTTGCTTTTTCCATCCGAATCCTGTTAGGCTTAAGTCCCGTGATGCTGCGGTTTTCCGCAGCTCAATTGCTTGGCTTTTGCCGCATCAAATCTGAACTCACGGGGGCCTTCATCACATGGCACGCTATATTTTCATCACCGGTGGTGTGGTTTCTAGCCTTGGCAAAGGCCTTGCCTCTGCGGCCTTGGGGGCCTTGTTGCAAGCGCGCGGATACTCCGTCCGTCTGCGCAAACTGGACCCCTATCTGAACGTCGATCCCGGCACGATGTCGCCTTTTGAACATGGCGAGGTTTTCGTCACCGACGATGGCGCCGAAACCGATCTGGATCTGGGCCACTACGAACGCTTTACCGGCGTGGCCGCGCGCAAGACGGATTCGATCAGCTCGGGTCGGGTCTATTCCACCGTGCTCGAGAAAGAGCGGCGCGGCGACTATCTGGGCAAGACCATTCAGGTGATTCCCCACGTCACCAACGAGATCAAGGATTTCCTGCACGTCGGCGATGACGAGGTCGACTTTATGCTTTGCGAAATCGGCGGCACCGTCGGCGATATCGAAGGCCTGCCCTTCTTCGAAGCGATCCGCCAGTTCAGCCACGACAAGCCACGCGGCCAGTGTATCTTCATGCACCTCACCCTGCTGCCCTATCTCGCGGCCAGCGGCGAGCTGAAGACCAAGCCGACGCAACACTCCGTCAAGGAACTGCAAAGCATCGGGATCGCGCCCGATATTCTGGTCTGCCGCTCCGAACACCCCATCCCCGAGAAAGAGCGCGAGAAAATCGCCCTGTTCTGTAACGTCCGCAAAGAGGCCGTGGTCGCGGCCTATGACCTGAAAACCATCTATGACGCGCCGCTGGCCTATCATGCGCAGGGTCTGGATCAGGCCGTGCTGGACGCGTTCGATATTTCCCCCGCGCCCAAGCCCGAACTGTCGGTCTGGCGCGATGTCTCTGACCGCGTGCACAACCCCGAAGGCGAAGTGAACGTCGCCATCGTCGGCAAATATACCCAGCTGGAAGATGCCTATAAGTCGATTGCAGAGGCACTGACACACGGGGGCATGGCCAACCGCGTCAAGGTCAAGATCGACTGGGTCGATGCCGAGGTCTTTGATCAAAGCGATGATGTATCCGCCCACCTCGAAGGGTTCCACGCGATCCTCGTGCCCGGCGGCTTTGGCGAACGCGGCACCGAGGGCAAGATCAAGGCGGCGCAATATGCCCGCGAGCAGAAAGTCCCCTATCTGGGGATCTGTCTGGGCATGCAGATGGCCGTGATCGAAGCCGCGCGCAACGTGGCCGGTCTGACAACCGCAGGCTCGGAAGAATTCGACCACGAATCCACCGGCAAGAAACGGTTCGAGCCCGTGGTCTACCACCTCAAGGAATGGGTGCAGGGCAACCACAAGGTTGAACGCAAGGTCGACGATGACAAAGGCGGCACCATGCGGCTTGGCGCCTATGACGCGACGCTGAAAGAAGGGTCGAACGTGGCCAAAGTTTATGGCACCACGTCCATCGACGAACGTCACCGCCACCGCTACGAGGTCGATACCGCCTACCGCGAGCAGCTTGAAAAAGCGGGTCTTACCTTCTCGGGGATGTCGCCCGACGGCATGCTGCCCGAGATCGTGGAATGGTCTGATCACCCGTGGTTCATCGGCGTGCAGTTCCACCCCGAACTCAAATCCAAGCCCTTTGATCCGCACCCCTTGTTCAAGGATTTCATCCGCGCCGCCAAGGAAATGTCGCGGCTGGTCTGACCCTCGCGAAAGGCGGCCAACGGCATGCTCAGCTACCAACATATCTACCACGCCGGCAATCTGGCCGATGTTCACAAACACAGCCTGCTGGCGTGGATGTTGGGGTATCTGACCCGCAAGGACAAACCGCTGTCCTATATGGAAACCCATGCGGGGCGCGCGCTGTATGACCTGTCAGACACGCCCGCGCTGAAAACAGGCGAGGCGGCACAGGGCATTGGCCGCGTGCGCGGCTGGTTCGACGATGCGCATCCTTACGCAAAGGTGCTTGACCAGATCACCGCTGAACATGGCGCAGACGCCTACCCCGGTTCGCCCCTGCTGGCGGCCAAGCTGCTGCGCGACAGCGACAGCATCCATCTGGCCGAACTGCACCCCGGCGAACATGCCGCCCTTGATCTGGCGATGTCGCCCTATGACGTCAAATGCCACCACCGCGACGGGTTCGACATGGCTTTCGCCCTGACCCCGCCCACCCCGCGCCGTGGCCTGATGCTGATTGACCCCAGCTTCGAGATCAAAACAGACTACGCCGATATCCCGCGCCACATTGGCAAGCTAGCGCGCGCGTGGAACGTGGGCATCATCGCGCTGTGGTATCCCATTCTGACCAATAAAGCGCATCAACCGATGCTCAGCGCGCTGATGGGGGCCCACCCCGAGGCCCTGCGTCACGAGGTCAGCTTTGCCCCTGCCCGCCCCGGTCACGGGATGGTCGGTTCTGGCATGTTCGTGCTGAACCCGCCCTTTGGGCTGAAAGAAGAAGCGGCCCGTCTGGCGGCCAAGTTCAAAACCCTACCCCGATAAGGAGCCCCCGATGCCCAAAGGTTACTGGATCGCTAACGTCGACGTGCATGATGCCGAAGTCTACGACAAATACCGCGCCGCCAACGCCAAGCCCTTTGCCGATTTCGGGGCGAAGTTTCTGGTGCGTGGGGCCGCGCCCGACATCCGCGAAGGCACGTCGCATCCGCGCATCGTGGTGATCGAATTTGCCTCGCTGGCCGATGCGGTGGCCTGCTATGAAAGCGAGGGCTATCAGGCGGCCAAGGATATCCGGTCCTCCGTCTCTGATGGGAATCTGGTCATCGTCGAAGGGTATGACGCCTGAGGCCGCGACAGGCCCCTCGCCTGCCCCTGCGGCATTGCGCTTTTTATACATCACCCCTTTGCGAATATGGGAAAAACGGAACGCTGCGTGCGGAATCGGGTTAGCCTCATGTGCCCGCAAGGATAAAGAGTTGCCATGTTTGAACGTCTATTCCCCCGCCGCAAGCCGGACCCCAAGCCGCTGCCACAGCCTACCCCCCAGCTTGCCCTCGGTGCGTTGCTGGTGCGTGTGGCGCTGGCCGACCGCACCTACCGCGCTGCCGAAGTGGGGCAGATCGACCGCATTCTCGCCCAGACCTTTGGCCTGAAACCGATCGAGGCCGCGAAACTGCGCGCCACCTGCGAAGCGCTGGAACGCCACGCCCCCGGTACGCCCGAATTCGCCCAGATCCTGCGCGAAGAAGTCGCCTATGACGACCGCAAGGCGCTTGGCGATGCGATGTGGTCTGTGGCGCTGGCCGATGGCGCACGTGACGACGACGAAGAGATCCAGCTGCTGGCCATTGAAACCGCGCTTGGCCTCAGCGACGCCGACATGACCGCCGCCCGCGAAAAAGCGCTGAACGCTTTGTGACCTTGGCCTTGCGCCGCAACCGCTCTATATCACGCCCATGTTCGCAGAATTCATCAAACGGCTGACCCAGCCTGATCCCGCCCAGCTTCCCGATGGGGATGCCCGCCTTGCGCTGACCGCGCTTTTGGTGCGCATCGCCAAGTCGGATAATGAATACGCCCCGTCCGAGCGCGCGCGCATCGACCAGATCATCGCGAAACGCTATGCGCTGGACGCTGACGGCACCGCCTCTCTGCGCGCCGACGCCGAAGCGCTGGAAGCCGAAGCCCCCGATACCGTCCGCTTTACCCGCGCGATCAAGGATGCCGTTCCCTATGACGACCGCCTTGCCGTGATCAAAGCCCTGTGGGAGGTCGTGCTGGCCGATGGCAGCCGCTCTGACGAGGAAAACGCATTGCTGCGTTTGGTGACCAACTTGCTGGGGGTCACAGACACCGACAGCGCCATCGTGCGCAAGCAGATTGAAGACAAAGACTAGTTTACGCGCAGGCGGTGAATTTACGCGGGGTCAAGCGTTGAATTATTGGGCAAAACCCAAGTTCTGGATTGCAAATCCCCCTTAAAATCACCTTAACTTGCTGCGGAATGCACAATAAGGCAGCACAGTGACAGATCAGCCCCCCGTTATTGAGATCAACAATCTTCACAAGGCTTATGGCCCTCTGGAGGTGCTCAAGGGGGTGTCGGTCAAGGCCCCGCGCGGGCACGTCATCTCGCTGATCGGGTCGTCCGGCTCCGGCAAATCCACCCTGCTGCGCTGCTGTAACCTGCTGGAAGACAGCCAAGAGGGCGATCTGCGCTTCAACGGCGAGGCCGTCACCTGGAAAGGCACCGGCCACCACCGCCGCCCTGCCGATCCAAAACAGGTGCTGCGCATCCGCACAAATTTGTCGATGGTGTTCCAACAGTTCAACCTGTGGTCCCATATGACGATCCTGCAAAACGTGATGGAGGCCCCGCTGACCGTCCTGCGCCGCGACCGCGCCGAGGTTGAGGCCGCCGCGCGGGCCTATCTCGACAAGGTGGGCATCGGCGACAAATGCGATGTCTTTCCGGCGCAACTGTCGGGCGGCCAACAACAGCGCGCCGCCATCGCACGCGGGCTGTGTATGGAGCCCGAAGCATTGCTATTCGACGAACCGACCTCGGCGCTGGACCCCGAGCTTGAGCAAGAGGTCGTCAAAGTCATCAAGGATCTGGCCGCCGAAGGGCGGACCATGATGATCGTAACCCATGATATGAAACTGGCGGCCGATGTCTCGGATCACGTCGTGTTCCTGCATCAGGGTTTGATCGAAGAACAAGGGGCCCCCGAAGACCTGTTCGGCGCCCCTAAATCAGAACGTCTGCGCGGGTTCCTCTCGGCCACTCACGCAGAGTAAAACCACCTAAAAACAATAAACTGGGAGACTTCAAAAATGAAAACACTCGTTCTTGCAACCGCCGCACTGGCGCTCAGCACCGGTTTTGCCATGGCAGACGCCCACGGCAAGACCATCCGCATGGGGACCGAAGGGGCCTACCCTCCCTATAACTTCCTGAATGACGCGGGCGAAGTAGACGGCTTTGAGCGCGAAGTCGGTGACGAGCTATGCGCCCGTGCCGAGCTGACCTGCGAATGGGTCACCAACGAATGGGACAGCATCATCCCGAACCTCACATCGGGCAACTACGACACCATCATCGCCGGTATGAGCATCACCGACGAGCGTGAAGAAGTGATTGATTTCACACAGAACTACTTCCCGCCCGCGGCTTCCGCCTATGCGGCGAAATCGGCGGATGCCGATGTGATGGGCGGTGTTGTTGCAGCACAGACCAGCACGATCCAAGCCGGTCACGTGGCTGAATCCGGTGCCACCCTGCTGGAATTCGCCACCTATGATGAAACCGTCGCAGCCGTGAACAATGGCGAAGCGGATGCGGTTTTCGCCGACAAGGACGCGCTGGTCCCCACGGTCGAGGAATCCGGCGGCGAGATGGTCTTTGTCGGTGATGACGTGCCACTGGGCGGCGGCATCGGCCTTGGCCTGCGCGAAAGCGACACAGAGTTGAAAGCGAAATTCGACGCCGCGATCCAGTCCATGAAGGACGATGGCAGCCTGAACAAGCTGATCATCAAATGGTTCGGCGAAGACGCCAATACATTCTGATCATGATCGGGGCGGCGCAGATGCCGCCCCTTTTCTCTGCCTGCCGATCTGATTAAAGACCCAAATCCAGACGCCCGCCAAAGGGCGCATACCACCGGGACATTCCGCCATTTTTGCCTGCACCGACCCAGAAACGCTTTCCGGCCTGTCATGGCTGACGTGCTACCTGACCACGGGCAAGCATTTGGCCTTTTATGGTGCATTCGGCACCGTCTTGCTGCTGCTCGCCATCACCGCCCCCGCCGCACTTGCCTTTGGCTTTGGCGGTGCGATGGCCGCGCGGTCGCCCTTTGCGCCGCTGTCATGGCTGGGCCGCGCCTATATCGCCATTGTGCGCGGCGTGCCCGACATCGCCTTCTTCCTGTTCTTCGTCATCGCGCTGGATCAGGGCATCGAATACCTGCGCCACAAGGTGAAATGCCCCGACTGGGATCAGCCGATCCGTCAGGGCAGCGACTTTATCGTCTGTCAGGCCGCCAAGATGCCGCTTGGCAACTCTGCCCAATGGGTCCACGAGGCCTATGGCTTTTCGCTCGCGGTGCTGACCTTTGCCATCGTTTTCGGGGCCTTTGCCGCCAATGTGCTTTATGGCGCGATGCGCGCTGTGCCCCGCGCCCAGATCGAGACCGGCGAGGCGTATGGCATGACCCCGCGCCAGACCTTCTGGCGTATCCTTGTGCCGCAGATGTGGGTCTATGCGCTGCCCGGTCTGGGGAACCTGTGGATGGTGCTGATCAAGGCCACCCCACTGTTGTTCCTGCTGGGCGTCGAAGACATCGTTTATTGGGCGCGTGATCTGGGCGGAGCCAAGACCCCGCGCTTTACCGATTACCCCCACCCCGACTGGCGCATGTGGTATTTTCTGGCGCTGCTGGTGTTCTACCTCTGCTTTACCCGTGTGTCTGAAATCGTGCTGGACCGGCTGATGCGCCGTCTGACCAAGGGTCAGGCCACCGCCGGCGGCGAAGCACAGCGAAAGGCAGCGGCATGACCTGTTGGGAAACCATCCAATCCTACGGGCTGCGCTCGCTTGGCTATGGCGAACGGCTGCTGCCGCGCAGCGACTTTACGCTGTGTGACCAGTTCACCCTGATTGGGTCGGGCATGATTTGGAACATCTACTACGGTTTTTTCGCGCTGGTCAGCGGCTTCCTGCTGGCGACGGCGCTGGCCGTGGCCAAGGCCCACCCCAGCCCTTGGCTGCGCAAACCGGCGGAATGGTTTATCTTCCTGTTCCGCGGCTCGCCCTTGTTCATCCAGTTCTTCTTTGGCTATTTCCTGTTCCTTAGCCTAAAATCTGTGCACCCGTTCTTTGATATGTTCACCTCTGCGTGGCTTGGGGCGCTGATTGTTCTGTTCTTCAACACCTCTGCCTACTCGGCCGAGATCTTCTATGGCGCGCTGCAATCCATCCCCAAGGGCGACACCGAAGCCGCCGATGCCTACGGCATTTCCGGCTGGTCGCGGTTCAAGCGCATCATCTGGCCCACCATGCTGCGGCTGGCATGGCCCGCCTATACAAACGAGGCAATCTTCCTGTTTCATGCGACAACGCTGGTGTTTTTCACCGGTTTTCCGGCGCTGCAACAACGCGGGGACGCGCTGTATTACGCCAGCTATTTCGCGGACAAGACGTTTAACCCGTTTATCCCCTACCCGATTTTGGCGGGCTACTTCATTTTGCTGACGCTGGTGATCATCGCCATCTTCGGGCTGATCAACCGCCGTTTGAACCGCCATGTGCCTCAGGCTGCGGTGCGGAAAATTCGCTTGCGTCTAAATCTGATCCGGTAGTATCTGTTTTTTGATCAAATTATTTAGCGCGTGGGCGCTACCCCCGGTTTTCACGTTGTAAGAACGCCGTTCATGCCCGCCGCTTGCAAGGTGTGATATGAAAAACTGGCTCCGCAAACATCCTCAGGTCCGCACAATCCGTGTGGCCGCCGCCGACCTGAATGGTCAGGCCCGCGGCAAGCGCATCCCCACGCGCTTTGCCGACAAGGTGGTAGAGGATGGCACGCGCTTTCCCATGTCGGTGCTGAACCTCGATATCTGGGGCGAAGACATCGACGACAGCCCGCTGGTGTTTGAAAGCGGCGATGCCGATGGCATCCTGCACCCGACCGAACGCGGCTTTCTGCCAATGCCCTGGCTTGATGCGCCCTCGGCCCTGCTGCCGATCTGGATGTTCCACGAGGACGGGCGCCCCTATGGCGGCGACCCGCGCCATGCCCTGCGCGCGGTGGTCGAACGCTACAAGGATCGCGGGCTGACGCCGGTCTGCGCGGTCGAGCTTGAGTTTTTCCTGATCGACGATTCGGGCCGCAAACTGCAGGTGCCGCTGTCGCCGCGGTCGGGCAAACGCCGCAAGGCCGCCGAAACCCTGTCGATCCGCGCGCTGGACCAGTTCGATGAATTCTTCACCGATCTTTATGACGCCTGCGAAGAGATGGACATCCCCGCCGATACCGCCATTTCCGAAGCGGGTCTGGGCCAGTTCGAGATCAACCTCATGCATTGCGACGACGCCCTGCGCGCCGCCGATGATGCCTGGCTGTTCAAGATGCTGGTCAAGGGCCTCGCCCGCCGCCACGGCTTTGCCGCAAGCTTTATGGCGAAACCCTACGAAGATTACCCCGGGTCGGGCCTGCACACGCATTTCTCGGTGCTCGACAAGAACGGTAACAACGTCTTTGACGACGGCGGCCCCCAAGGCACGGCGATCATGCGTCACGCTGTGGCGGGCTGTATGAACGCCATGGCCGGCTGCGCGCTGGTCTTTGCGCCCCACGCCAACAGCTTTGACCGTATGGTGCCCGGTGCCCACGCCCCCACGGGGATCTCTTGGGCCTACGAGAACCGCACCTCCTCCATCCGTATCCCGTCCGGCAGCCACAAGGCGCGGCGGATCGAACACCGTGTGTCGGGCGGCGACGTGAACCCCTATCTGATGCTGGCCGCCGTGCTGGGTGCTGCGATGAACGGCATCGAGGACGGGGCAGAGCCCCCCGCCCCGATCACCGGCAACGCCTATGCCGCCGACCTGCCGCAAATCCCCGGCGACTGGAAATCCGCGATCGACGCCTTTGAAAACTCCGCCGAGGTAAAGCGTATCTTTGCCCCTGAAATGGTGCGCAACTTTATCCTCACCAAACGGCAAGAGCTACATTATATGCAGGAACTGACCCCGCAAGAGCAGGTCGAAATCTATCTGGACACGGTGTAATCAGATGCCCCCTATGAAAATCGGTATCCTTCAAACCGGCCACTCCCCCGACAATATGAAAGACGCGCTTGGCGATTATGGCGACATGTTCGTCAAATTGCTGGGCGGGCACGGGTTCGACTTCCAGATCTGGTCCGTGGTCGATGGCGACTTCCCCGCCTCGGCGGTGGATGCGGACGGCTGGCTGATCACCGGATCGAAACACGGTGCCTACGAGGATCACGACTGGATCCCCCCGCTGGAGCAGCTGATCCGCGCCATCCGCGAAGCAGGCCGCCCGCTGGTCGGCATCTGCTTTGGCCACCAGATCATTGCACAGGCGCTTGGCGGCAAGGTCGAGAAATTCGCCGGCGGCTGGTCCGTGGGCCGCACCGAATACACCATCGACGGAGAGACCCTGGCCCTGAACGCCTGGCATCAGGATCAGGTCACAAAACTGCCCGACGGGGCCAAGGTGGTCGGCGCTTCCGACTTCTGCGCCAATGCGGCCCTGCTGTATGATGATCACATCTGGACCATCCAGCCCCACCCCGAATTCACCCAAGACTTTATCGACGGGCTGATCCGCACCCGCGGCAAGGGCGTGGTGCCCGATCACCAGCTTCAGGCGGCCTCCGCCCTGCTGGACGCCCCCACCGACAATGCAAAAATCGCCGACCATATTGCAGATTTCCTCAAGAAAGAGAGATTATGATGTCCGACTGGCTTGAAGAGCTTCCCCCCGCAGCACGCGAATATCTGGAGGGCAAGCGGCTCGACGAAGTTGAATGTATCATCCCCGACCTCCCCGGCATCGCACGCGGCAAAGCGGTGCCCGCCACAAAATTCGCACGGCAGGAATATTTCCACCTGCCCGATAGCATCTTCTACCAGACCATCACCGGTGAATGGGGCGACGCCGCCGGTGCCGACGGGTTCATCGAAAAAGACATGATCCTGCGGCCCGATATCTCGACCGCGACCGCCGCCCCCTGGACCGGCGACTGGACATTGCAAGTGATCCACGACGCCTTTGACCGCGACGGCAATCCGGTCGAATATTCGCCGCGCAATGTGCTCAAACGCGTTGTCGATCTTTATCGCGCACAAGGGTGGGAGCCGGTTGTCGCCCCCGAAATGGAATTCTTTCTGGTCGCGCGCAACCTCGACCCCGCGCATGAGATCAAACCGATGATGGGCCGCTCAGGCCGCCCTGCTGCCGCGCGTCAGGCCTATTCCATGACCGCCGTCGATGAATTCGGCCCCGTGATCGACGACATCTACGACTTTGCCGAAGCGCAAGGGTTCGAGATTGACGGTATCACCCAGGAAGGCGGCGCGGGCCAGCTCGAGATCAACCTGATCCACGGTGACCCCGTGCGGCTGGCCGACGAGGTATTCTATTTCAAACGTCTGATCCGCGAAGCCGCCCTGCGCCACGATTGCTATGCCACCTTCATGGCGAAACCCATCGCCAACGAACCCGGCAGCGCCATGCATATCCACCATTCGGTGCTGGATGCCACGACGGGCAAGAACATCTTCTCTGGCCCGCAAGGGGGCGAGACGGACGCGTTTTACCACTTTATCGCCGGCATGCAGAACCACATGCCCGACGCGCTGGCCGTCATTGCGCCCTATGTGAACAGCTACCGGCGCTACGTCAAAGACCATGCCGCGCCGATCAATCTGGAATGGGGCCGCGACAACCGCACCACGGGCATCCGCGTGCCCCTGTCCGGCCCCGCGTCGCGCCGGGTCGAGAACCGCCTCGCCGGGATGGACTGCAACCCCTACCTCGGCATCGCCGCCTCGCTCGCCTGCGGCTATCTGGGCCTGATGGAACAGAAAAAGCCCAAAGCCGAATTCAAGGGCGACGCCTATGACGGCGACGGGGATATCCCGCAGGTGCTGGGATCCGCGCTGGATCTGTTTGAAGAGGCCACGACCCTGCACGAGGTGTTGGGCCCCGAGTTCGCCCGCGTCTACGCCATCGTCAAACGCGCGGAATACGAAGAGTTCCTGCATGTGATTTCCCCCTGGGAACGCGAGCACCTGTTGATGAACGTCTAGGCCCGCCGCACCCGCGGGAGCCTTCGGCGAGGATTTAAGACCATTTGGAAGCGGCCAAGGGGGCCGATCTGCAATGAACCTGCTATACGCAAACGATGCGCCGGGGCGCTATCCAGACAGCTGGTACGCCGCGACCGCAACCCCGACCGATGCCTACCCCACGCTCAAGGCCGATCAGCGCGCGGATGTCTGCGTTGTCGGGGGCGGCTATACCGGCCTGTCGGCTGCGCTGCATCTGGCACAGGCCGGTCGCCGCGTCGTGCTGGTCGAGGCGCAGCGCGTGGGCTTTGGGGCCTCGGGGCGCAATGGCGGGCAATTGGGGAGCGGTCAGCGCGTCGAACAGGACGCGCTGGAAAAGATGGTCGGACGCGATGCCGCAACGCGCCTATGGGATCTGGGCGAGGACGCCAAAGCGCTTGTCAAAAGCCTGATCAAGACCCATGACATCGATTGCCACCTCAAGCCCGGCGTCGCCTGGACCGCCAGTTCTGCCGGTGACGTAGAGCATCTGCACGCTTATGCCGGTTTCTTGCAAGACCGCTATGGCTACGAGCTGATAGAGGTGTTGGACCGCGACGCGCTGCGCAACGTCTGTGCATCGCCCGCCTATCGCGGCGGTATTCTGGATATGGGGGCCGCGCATCTGCATCCGCTCAACCTCGCCCTCGGGCTGGCACGGGCGGCGCAGGCGGCAGGGGTCGAGATCTATGAACGCAGCGCCGTGCATCAGATCACCGAAGGCAGCCCCGCCACTGTGCAGACCGACGGCGGGCGGGTGACGGCGGACCATGTGATCCTGGCCTGCAACGGCTATCTGGGCGGGCTGAACCGCAAGGTCGCGGCCAAGGTCATGCCGATCAACAACTTTATCGTCGCCACCGAACCCTTGGGCGACCGCGTGAAAGACGTGCTGCCCCGGGATGTCGCCGTGGCCGATAGCAAATTCGTGGTGAATTATTTCCGGCTCAGCCATGATGGGCGACTGCTGTTCGGCGGCGGCGAAAGCTATGGCTACCGCTTCCCCAGCGACCTCGCCGCCAAGGCGCGCAAGCCCATGGGCCAGGTTTTCCCCGCGCTGCGCGACGTCAAGATCGACTATGCTTGGGGCGGCACGCTGGCGATCACCATGAAACGGCTGCCCTTTCTGGCCCGCGTGGCCCCGAACATCCTGTCGGCTTCGGGCTATTCCGGCCACGGCGTCGGCACCGCGATCCACGCAGGGCAGCTGATGGCTCGTGCGATCCAGGGCGATGGCGACGGCTTTGATACGATGAGCGCCCTGCCCACGCCGACCTTCCCCGGCGGCGGCGCGCTGCGCAGCCCGCTGCTCGCGCTCGCCATGAGCTGGTTCAGCCTGCGCGACCGCCTGGGGATATAGTCACAAAACATTCATGAAGCGGAACGGGGAAAAGGCTTGGTCCCATAGGCGCATTGTTTTACCATTCTGAAAACAAACATTCAGGATATTGAAATATGACCCTGCCCGACATGCACAGCGCCGAAGCCATTCCCGACACAGCCCGCGCCGAGATAGAGCTGCTGTTGCAAAGCGGCGATCTGTTTCGTTACACCGCTGCGGCCGATGCGCCGGTGTCCTTGCTGGAGGCCGAGTTTGCGCAGATGATGGGCAGCCGCTATGCGCTGGCGGTGTCGTCCTGCTCTGCCGCGTTGTTTCTGTCACTGCTGGCGCTGGACCTGCCGCAGAACGCCAAGGTGCTGATCCCCGGCTTTACCTTCGCGGCCGTGCCCTCTGCCGTGATCCACGCCAATTATACGCCGGTGCTCTGCGAGGTCGGGGAAAACTACCGTATCGATATGGCGGATTTCGCCGCCAAGCTGCCGGGTGTCGACGCGGTGATCATCAGCCACATGCGGGGGCATACCTCGGATATGGATGCGATCATGCAGCTGTGCGATGCCGCAAACGTGCCGGTGATCGAGGATGCGGCCCATTCGCTCGGCACCCTCTGGCACGACCGCAAGATCGGCACCATCGGCAAAATCGGCTGCTTTTCCTTCCAGTCCTACAAGATGGTAAACGCGGGCGAAGGCGGCATCCTGATCACCGACGATGCCGATCTGGTGGCCCGTGCGATCATCATGTCCGGTGCCTATGAACATAACTGGAAGAAACACCCCGGCATCGCGGACGCCTGCGCGCGCTGGCAAAACAAACTGCCGCTTTATAACCTGCGTTTGAACAACCTGTCAGCGGTTCTGGTGCGGGCCCAACTGGCCGAACTGCCCCGCCGTGTGGCCGACGGGCTGCGCAACCACGACTACGTCGCGGCCAAGCTGAACGCCGCCCCCCAGATCGACGTCCCCGCCCCGCTGCCCCCCGAAACCCGCGCGCCGGATTCCATCCAGTTCAATCTGGTCGGGCTGGACGATGCCGCCATCCGCGCCTTTGCCGAAGCCAGCGCCAAGGCCGGCGTCAAGGTTCAGGTCTTCGGCCAAAGCACCGACAACGCGCGCGCCTTCTGGAACTGGCAGTTCATCAAGGACCTGCCCGACCTGCCCCGGACCCGCGCCATGTTGATGACCGCCTGCGACGTGCGCCTGCCCGTGCAACTGCAACCAGCCGAGCTCGACGCGATTGTGAATGTGCTGCTCGGGGCGCTGGCGACGGTGACGAAATCCGCCGCGGCCTGAGGCTTCATTTTGCCAGATAAACTCCCGCCGGAGGCATCCGGCAGACACACCAAAGCCCACCCGTCAGCGGGTGGGCTTTAACCATTCAAACGAGGGCCGAGCGCCGTCACTTCAGCTTGGAGAGTTTTTCCTGCAGCTCGGCCAGTTGCTGTTTGATCGCATCCAGACTTTCGGCGTCATCGCCCTTGGCGCTGGCGGGGCGCTGGTCGGTCTTGCCCATGCCGTTCCAAGGCGTCGGCATATTGCCGGTCATCGCCTTCATGAACGCCTCTTGCTGGGCCTGCATGACCTCGAAACCGGGCATCTTCGCCATCGGGTTGATCGTGTTCATGTTCTCAAGCACCCGCGCCTGACCGTCGCGCAGCATGTCAAACGATGTCTTGAGGAACTGCGGCACAACGCTCGCATCGGGGGACATATAGCTGCGCACAAGATCGTTCAGCACATCCACGGGCAGCACGGATTCACCGCGGCTTTCGTGTTCGGCGATGATTTGCAGCAGATATTGGCGGGTCAGATCGTCGCCTGATTTCAGGTCCACAATCTGCACCTCGCGCCCGTCGCGGATAAACCCCGAGATATCATCCAGCGTCACATAGTCACTGGTTTCGGTATTATACAGGCGGCGGCTGGCATATCGTTTGATAAGCAGGGGCTTGACTGTTTCGGTCACGGTAGATCCTTCCCAAATAGCATGCTGCATTGCAGCTTAGGGCAGCTTAAATGAAAAAGATAGGTGCCACAAAAAAGGGCAGACCGCAAAGTCTGCCCTGATCAATCTTTACCTGAACCAAAGGCCGGTTCGATTACTTCGCAGCGGCTTTCTTTGTGGCGGCTGTCGCGTCGGATGTCGCTTTTTTCACAGCAGCTGTTGCTTCTTCGGACATGTCTTTGCCCGCAGCCATCATCAGCTCGACTGTGTCCATCTGGACCTTCTTCGCGATTTCAGCGAAAGCGGCCATATGCTCGGACGCGACTTCAGCAGAGGCCGAGGTGAACTCGGTCATTGCTTTGGCGTAATCTGCTGGCTCTTGCTTGGCTTTCGACATCTCGGACATTTTTGCCAGAGTGTCTTTTGTCCATTTGCTGGAAATCTCGGCGGATTTCTCGGCAGCGTTCAGCGCAACGCCGGACAGCTTTTCGTTCAGTGTCGCAGTTGTTTTGAACGCGTCGTTCATTGCGGATGTGTCAACTGGGAATGCACCCATCATGTCTTTCATCATCGCGGCGAAATCTGGTGTCTTCGTCATGGTAAACTCTCCTTCTGGGGTCAAGCGGCGTCTACCGCTACGTTATGACTACCCCATAGATAGATGCTGCGGTGCGGCATTGCAAGTTTTTTCTGCAATGCAGCATCAGGCCATTTCAGCCCGCCGCCCCATAAAAAATTGACTAATCAGATCAGCCTCTTGCCTTGCGCACCACATAGGTACCCGGGGCTTCGCCCAGGGTATCACGGCCCTTTTCACCCGGAATACGGGCATCGACTTTCCCGTCAGAGCGATTCTCGAGCCACGCGCCCCAGCGGGGCCACCACGACCCTTCGTGGAACTTTGCCCCCTCCAGCCAGTCCTCGTGATCCAGCGACAGGTTGTCGTTTGTGTAGTGGCCGTATTTGCCTTTGCTCGGCGGGTTCACGATCCCCGCGATATGGCCCGATTGGGTCATCACAAAGGTCTTGTCCGCGCTGCCCATCATGCGCACGCCGCGATAGCTGTCTTTCCACGGCGCGATGTGGTCGGTCTCGCAGCCGATGGCGATGAGCGGCACATCGATATCCTCCAGCTTCAGACGATGACCCAACAGCTCAAAGCCGCCCTCGACCAGCTTGTTCTGCTGGCAAAGCCCACGCAGATACTCCATCGCCATGCGCTGCGGCAGGTTCGCCCCGTCGCCGTTCCAATACAGCAGATCAAAGGCCGGAGGCGTGTCGCCCAGCATGTAGCTTTTGATCGCGGGCCCATAGACCAGATCATTCGACCGCAAGAAAGAGAACGTCCGCGCCATGATGACCGAAGGCAGGATCCCTTTGTCCTTGGTCTCTGCCTCGATCCCGTCGATAAAGTCATCGGTCAGGAAGGGCTGGAACTCCCCCTGATCGGAGAAATCGGTGAGCGCGGTAAAGAAGGTCGCGGATTTGACGGATGTATCGCCGCGCTGCTTCATCAAGGACAGCGTCAGCGACAGCGTGGTCCCCGCGATGCAATAGCCTACGGCGTGCACCTGTTCCTGCGCCGTGATCTCCTTGACCTCGCGGATCGCGGTCAGGAACCCGTCCTCGATATAGTCGCCCATGCCGATGTCACGATGGCTTTGGTCCGGATTGACCCATGACACCATAAACAGCGTATAGCCCTGATCCACGATCCATTTCACCAGACTGTTCTGGGCCTTGAGATCAAGGATATAGAATTTATTGATCCAGGGCGGGAAGATCACGATCGGCGTGGCATCGACCTTTTCGGTGCTGGGGCTGTATTGGATCAGCTCGAACAGATTGTTGCGATAGACGACCTTGCCGGGGGATGTGGCGATGTTGCGGCCCAGTTCAAACGCGCTTTCATCGGCCAGCCGCACGATCAGCTCGCCGTTATTCGCCTCCAGATCGGCAATCAGGTTCTCCAGCCCGCGGATCAGGCTTTCGCCCTCGGTCGCCACAGCGCGTTCCAGCGCATCGGGGTTGGTGGCCAAAAAATTGGTCGGGCTCATCATGTCGATGATCTGGCGGCTAAAATATTGCAGCCGTTTCTTTTCATGCGGGGCCAGATCGGCCACATGATCAACGGCTTGGCCCAGGGCCTCTGCGTTGATCTGGTACTGCTGTTTGACAAAGTTGAAATAGGGGTGCGATTTCCACAGCGGGTTGGCAAAGCGGCGATCCTCGGGCGAGGTATCTTCCGGCGCGGCCAGCTTGCCTTTGGCCAGCGCCTGCTGCGCCTCCATAAAGTGGCCGACGGATTTGCTCCAGTAGGATACCTGCTGTTCGATCATCTTGGCGGGGTTCTGTACGGCTTCGGTCCAATAGGACGCGGCGGCCTTTGCAAACAGCTCTTGATTCGGGCCGTCCAAACTCGCCTGATGCGTGTCCCGCCCGACCATGATCTGCGACAGCCGCGCGCCAAGCGCTTCGACCTTTCGCAGGTTTTCCTCCATACGTTCCTGTGCCTTGGAGCTCTCTGCGTCGGTCTTGGTTGTTTTTATTGTCATGCTAACCGTTCCTCCCTATGTTTGCACCTGCAGCATCGCGCCGACCTTTGGGGGAGGGTCTGACAAGATGCCGGGCACAAGGCCCCCAACAGGAGACCCCTTACATGAAGTATATGGCATCTTACGATTTAATGGAAACGATGAGAAACACCAACCAGTGGCTGGGTGCCACGGCGTTGGCGATGGCATCGTATCCCGCTTTTGCCGCCATCCCGAACCCTGCGTTGAACTGGATGGCCGCATGGGGCGAAGTGACCGAACGCAGCTTTTCGCGCATGGTGGTCAAACCTGATTGGGATATCCCCCCCGCCGTGGGCGTTGATGGTGCGGACCATCCCGTCCTGATCGAGAAAGAGCTGGAAGGTGCCTTTGGCGATCTGGTGCATTTCGTCGTACAGGGCCGCGATGCGCCCAAGCGCAAGATCCTGCTGGTCGCGCCCATGTCGGGCCACTATGCGACGCTGCTGCGGTCGACCGTCATCAGCCTGATCCCTGACGCGGACCTTTATATCACCGACTGGCACAATGCCCGCGACATCCCCGTCAGCGCCGGCAAGTTCGACGTAGAGGATTATACCCTGCGGCTTGTTGACTATATGCGCCATCTGGGCCCTGACGTGCATGTCATCGCCGTATGCCAACCCGCCCCGCTGACCCTCGCCGCGACCGCCTATCTGGCGGAACAGGACCCCAAGGCGCAGCCAAGCTCGCTCACATTGATCGGCGGCCCCATCGACACCGCGGCCAGCCCGACAGAGGTGACGGATTTCGGTCACCGCGTGAACATGAACCAGCTGCAAGAGATGATGATCCAGCAGGTCGGCTTCCAGCACCAGGGCGTGGGCCGCAAGGTCTATCCCGGTCTGCTGCAGCTGAATTCCTTTATCACGATGAACGCCGAAACCCATGCCAAGGCCTTCCGCGACCAGATCATGCGTGTCGCACAGGGGCTGGCCGGCGACCACGACAAACACAACAAGTTCTACGACGAATACCTCGCCGTGATGGACATGCCCGCTGAATTCTACCTCTCCACCGTGCAGCGGATCTTCAAGGATAACGAGATCGGCACCAACAGCTTCTCAATCAAGGGTCAGCCCGTGGACATCGGCAAGATCACCGATGTCGCCGTCAAAACGGTCGAGGGCACCAAGGACGATATCTCGGCCCCCGGCCAATGTATCGCGGCGCTGAACCTCTGCACCGGCCTGCCCGACGACAAAAAGGCAAGCCACCTCGAAGACGGCGCAGGGCACTACGGGATCTTTGCAGGCAAAAGCTGGCGCGAGAATATCCGCCCGCTGGTGCTGAAGTTCATCGACGACAACCAGCGCACGGCCAAGGCGACAGCCCCCAAGGCCCCTGCGGCCCCGGCCAGCGCGGGTAAAACCTCGATCCCCGCACAGAAGTCGACGGCATAATGCCCGCCGCGCCGCGTGACCTGCCCTTTGCCTGTGCCTGCGGCACGGTCAAAGGGGCCCTGCGCGGCGTGACACCCGCGCGCGGCAGCCATGCCCAATGCCACTGCATCGATTGCCGCGCGGCCGAGGTCTACCTCGACCAGCCCGACCCCGCGCCACGGGCGATCCAGCTGTTCCAGACCACCCCCGACAGATTCCACTTCGATCAGGGTTTCGACAAATTGTCGGTGTTTTCCTTCGGAGAGACAAATCTGCTGCGCTGGTATGCCTCTTGCTGTGGCACGCCGATGTTCAACACGCTGCGCAAGCCCAAGCTCGCCTTTGCCAGCATCATGACCCGCACCCTGTCCGACCCTGCCCCGCTTGGGCCGATCGTCGGCACCGGCTATATCCCGACGCCCTCGGGCAAGCTGCGGAACGAAGGGCTGCCACGGTTGATCTGGGGGGCGCTGTCGCGGGCGGCCGGGGCCAAGGTGACAGGCCGCTGGAAGGTGAACCCCTTTATCGATCCGGACACCGCAACGCCCAAACGCCCCGTGCATATCGTTCCGCGTGACCAGCGCAAGGCAATCACCGAGGCGCTGCGCTAACCCGCACTTGCCCCGCCCCGATCACGCAGGGGTCAGGGGCATCTTCAACCATTCCTTGATCGCGGCAGTCGTGGCTTCGGGCTGTTCAAGCGTGGGCAGATGCCCTGCCCCCTCGATCACGCGCAAAATCGCATAGGGCAGCAGTTCGGCCATGAAACTATGGCGCTTCACGGGGTTGAGCCTGCCCACCTCGCCACACATCACCAGCGTCGGCACCTTGCACTTGCGCAATACCGCCTGCTGGTCGCGGGCCCGTTGCAAGGCGCGGGCTTGGCGCACATAGACTTCCGGCCCCAGCGTGTCGGCCATATCCAGCGCAATCTCCAAAATCGCCGCGCGGTCCGGACCGGGGGCGAGCCAGACGGGGTTCAGCTCTTCGCGCATGGCATCGGCCAGCCGCCCCGACTTGACCTTGACGATCAACATCTCGCGCGCGGCAGCACTCTGCGGCGTTTCGGCCAGCGGGCTGGCATCGATCAACGCCAACCGCGTCAACCGATCCGGCGCACGGCGCAAAATCTCGAGCGCGACAGCACCGCCCAACCCCAAGCCTGCCAGCGCGAAACGCTTGGGCAACTGGTCCAGCAGACCAGAGGCGATTTCCTCGATCCGCTCGCCTTGGGTAATCGGGGCGACAGTCACAGCGGTTTTCGCCGACAGCTCGGCGATCTGCGGCCAGAATACCCGCGCGTCAGACATGAGGCCCGGCAGAAGAACAAGAGGGTCAGCCATGTATGTCCCTGTCACTAGTCATAAATTCGCGTCACTTCGGGACACTGCTGCTGCGCCGCACCTCATCACGGATAGGCGATGCCACGCAAGGGCGGAAAATCGCCATAGCGCGCACGGCGCTGCGCCAAGGGCTCCGACGGCGACTTCCCGCCGCGCAACAGCATCCCGCGCGGCGCGATATAGCTGGAGATGCTGCGCAGCGGCTGCGGTCTCCACGTCAGGTTGAAGGCGGCGAGCTTGGGAAAGAACCACATCTCGGAATAGGGCAGATGGTCATGCACCCACCACGCCAGATCACGCCAGTCGCGCCCCTGATCATACTGGTCGGCAAACCACGGGATCACGATGCTCGCCCCGGCAATCGCCTGCGCCTCTGCGCCACGGTCCCAGATGTGACATTCGATCGGGTTGTCATTGGCCGCGCAATTCAGCTTGTGCCGGTTGCCATAGGCATTCAGCGCCGCCGACCGATACCCCGACCGCACGGCGATGCGGCCAAAGGTTTCCTCTAGCGGGTCCAGCAAGGTCGTGCAGAAGGCCCGTCCGTTTTCGATGGCAAGATCAGGATTGTCGGGGATATTTGGCTGCCCGTGAAACCCAGAAATCTCTGAGTACATGAAATCGCGCATAAAGAAATGCCGCGACAGCCGGACCCGCCCAAAGGTTTCAAGGCTCCACATGCTGGCCGGTTTACGCATGGCAAAGCCCCTTTATCCTCAGGTCGTGGCAGAGACCTCTTCCACCGCTTGGATCAGCAGTTTCAGGCAGCGGTCGTCGGAAAAGCGGTGGTCCGCATCCTTGACCAGTTGCAACTGCATGTCCGGCCCCTGCGCATGTTCCAGCAGACGCACGGCTGTGGCAACGCTGACGGCGGTATCTGCGGTGCCTTGCAGAAAGCGCGTCGGGAACGGCAGATGCAGCGGATCGCGCAGCACCAGCTGCTTGCGCCCGTCCTCGATCATCCGGCGCGTGATAATGTAAGGCTCCATATAATCGGACGGCAGTTCGACCTGACCCGTCTCGGCCAAAGTCTTTTTCTGCGCCTCGGTGAAGCTGGCCCAATAGCCGTCTTCGGTAAAGTCAGGGGCCGCGGCGATGGTAACCAGCCCCGCGATCCGCGCGGGCAGCGCGCGCACCAGCAGCAGCGATTGCCAGCCGCCCATAGACGACCCCACCGGCAGGATCGGGCCCTCGGTCAATGCTTCTACCGCAGCCAATGTGTCTTCGGCCCAATCGCCAATGCAGCCCTCCGTGAACGCGCCAGAAGATTCCCCGTGACCCGAATAATCGAACCGCAAGAACGCCCGCCCCTCGCGTTTGGCCCAGTCCTCAAGGAACACCGCCTTGGTGCCCATCATGTCGGATTTCAGACCGCCCAGAAACACCACGCAGGGGCCTGTGCCTTCGGTCTTGTGATAGGCCAGCCGCCGCCCTTGAGGCGTTTCCAGATACATCGGTGCCGTCATCCTCAGCCCCCCAGATAGGTGCCCTTGGCGGGGCGATAAAAGATTTTCTGGTTGTGCAGACGGCCCAGCAGATCGTCGATCCGGCGCAGGCTGTCTTTGGCGGCATCGGCGGGCAGCATCGATGCGGTGTCATTCAGCGCATCCATCGACAGATCGCGTTTGGTCACATGTAGCGCTGCCTCGATCAGGTCGATATCGCTGATCGTCAGCTCGAAGTTGCGGTTGTGTTTGGACATGGGCGAACCCCTTTGGATCAAATGCGCGCCCCAGTCATACGCCCCGCCGCCCCGACGATCAATCCGCCGCTTCGACTTCGCGCAGCCCAAGCGCCGCAATCGCGGCCCCTGCGGACATGACTGCGAATAGAACCAGCGTTGCCACCGGCCCGATCAGCGCGGCACCGCCCCCCGCCACGCCCGCGACCAACAGCAGCCCGCCAATCACCGTGTTGGACACGGCGGCATAGGCCGACCGCTGGTCCTTGGGCGACATATCCACCAGATAGGTAGACCGCCCCTGCCGCACCCCGTGATAGGCGATCATCAGAATGAACAGCACCAGCGGCATGGCCCAGATCTGCGTCGCCATCCCAAGCAGCGCCAGCGCCACCGCACCCCCCATCGCCAAGGCCCCGACAATGCCGGTCAACATCAGCACACGGCGGCTCGATTGATCCGACAGCCGACCCCAAACGTAGGAGCTTAACAGCGACGCCAAGGCCGAGGCGAGCACCAGCGCGCCAAGCTGGCCAAGGGCGGATTGATCCTCGCCCCCCGCCAGCACCACAAAATACGGCGGCGCAAGCGATGTGGCGACCAGCAGCCCTCGCACCAGAATGAACCGCCGCAGGTTCGCATCCTCCTTCAGGATAGAGAAACTGGCCGGCGTCGCCTTGCCGCCCTCGCTTTTGGCCTCGTCCAGCGTGGAAAACAACAGCGCCGCGCCGCCCCAAAGTGCCGCCGCCAGCGCGATCGCCGCGATCACCACGCCGCGATCCTGCACCAACCCCGACATCAGCAAGAGCGCCAGCACCAGCACCCCGGCAGAGGCGACAGACCCCGCCGTGCCCGTGATCGACCCGCGCCGCGACTTGCCCACGGTCTTGCCAAGGATATCCTTATACGACACCGAACAGGCCGCACGGCTGACCGCCAGCCCCGCCAGCGCCGCGCAAATCGCCAGCCCCGCCGCTGATCCGTCCAGCAGCAGCGCGGCCCCCACGATCAGCGCCGCGAAGATGCCCTGCCCCGCAGATCCCGCGACCCACGCCCATTTGCGCCGCGCCATCGCCTGCACCCAGCCCGCCATGACGATCTGCGGCAACAGCGCCCCCGCCTCGCGGATCGGCACCAGCGCCCCGGCATAGACCGCAGGCGCGCCAAGCGCCGTCAGCAGCCACGACAACATGAGCTTGGGGTCAATCAGCCCGTCAGCCACTTTGGTCATGGTCAGGCTGGCGATATGGCGCAGGGCGTTCGGGGCCTCGGCCTCTTGCGCATGGGACGACAGGTCCTGCGCGTCACCCTCTGCCCCTGAAAGCGTCTCAAACGCCCGCTGCGCCACATCATCCTGCATGTCTTCGCGTCCCGTCGCTACCCGTTAATCTGATGTTATCTATGGCACCGCGCCCCCAAGGAAAGGACAGCGCCCCATTTCACACGCCGCGCCCGCGCGCCCCACCGTGATATTGACAAGCCAGACCACCGACGCCAAACAGGCCGGACGCATATAACCCGCAACCGGGCGTCTCGTAGGCGCCAAACCGACGAGGAGGCCCAGATGGCCCAGATCACCCTCACCCTTCCCGATGGCAACGCACGTCAGTACGACGCAGGTATCACTGCGGGCGACGTGGCGAACGACATCTCCAAATCACTTGGCAAGAAAGCGATCAGCGCCACAGTGGACGGCGCCCATTACGATCTGGCATGGCCGATCAACGCGGACGCCAGCATCGCGATCCACACAATGGCCGACGAGGCGCAAGCGAACGAGCTGGTGCGCCACGACCTCGCCCACATCATGGCCCGCGCCGTGCAAGAGCTTTGGCCAGACACAAAAGTCACCATCGGCCCCGTCATCAAGGACGGCTGGTACTATGACTTTGACCGTAAGGAATCCTTCACCCCCGAAGACCTTGGCCTGATCGAAAAGAAGATGAAGGAAATCATCAACAAGCGTGACCCCGTCCGGACCGAGGTCTGGGACCGCGAGCGCGCGATCAAGCATTACGAGGACAACGGCGAACCCTATAAGGTCGAGCTGATCAACAGCATCCCCGGCGACGAACCGCTGCGCATGTATTGGCACGGCGACTGGCAAGACCTCTGCCGTGGGCCGCACCTGCAACACACCGGCCAAGTCCCCGGCGACGCGTTCAAACTGATGTCCATCGCGGGGGCCTACTGGCGCGGCGACAGCGACCGCGCGATGCTGCAACGCATCTACGGCGTGGCCTTCACCGGCAAGGAAAAGCTGAAAGCCCACCTGAACATGCTGGAAGAGGCCGCCAAACGCGACCACCGCAAGCTGGGCCGCGAGATGGACCTTTATCACATGCAGGAAGAGGCCCCCGGTCAGGTCTTCTGGCACGCCAACGGCTGGCTGATCTACACCCAGCTGCAAGACTACATGCGCCGCAAGCAACGCGCCGGCGGCTATGTCGAGGTGAACACACCGCAGGTCGTGGACCGTAAACTCTGGGAAGCCTCCGGCCACTGGGAGAAATACCAAGACCACATGTTCATCGTCGAAGTGGACGAGGAACACGCCCGCGAGAAATCGGTCAACGCGTTGAAACCGATGAACTGCCCCTGCCACGTGCAGATCTTTAACCAGGGTTTGAAATCCTACCGCGACCTGCCCCTGCGCATGGCCGAATTCGGATCATGCAACCGCTATGAACCCTCGGGCGCGCTGCACGGGATCATGCGCGTGCGCGGCTTTACACAGGACGACGGCCATATTTTCTGCGCCGAAGACCAGATCGAAGCCGAAACCGCCAAGTTCATCGAATTCCTGTCGGGCATCTACAAAGACCTCGGCTTCGAAAACTTCAGCGTCAAATTCTCGGACCGCCCCGAAAAACGCTCAGGCTCGGACGAGGTCTGGGACAAGGCCGAGGCGGCGTTGCTCTCGGCCACCCGCAAGGCAGGCATCGAACCCACGCTCAACCCCGGCGAAGGCGCGTTCTACGGCCCGAAACTGGAATTCGTGCTGACCGACGCCATCGGCCGCGACTGGCAATGCGGCACCCATCAGGTGGACTTCGTGCTGCCCGAACGGCTGGACGCGACCTATATCGGATCGGACGGCGCGAAACACCGCCCCGTCATGCTGCACCGCGCCACCTTGGGGTCGTTCGAACGCTTTATCGGCATCCTGATCGAAGAACACGCGGGCAAGCTGCCCTTCTGGCTCGCCCCGCGTCAGGTCGTCGTCGCCTCCATCACCTCCGAGGCGGATGACTACGTGCACGAGGTCGTCGCCACCCTCAAGGCGCAAGGCGTCCGCGCCGAGGCCGACATCCGCAACGAAAAGATCAACTACAAGGTCCGTGAACATTCGGTCGGCAAAGTGCCGGTGATCCTTGCAGTCGGCGCGCGCGAAGTCGAAGAGAAAACCGTGTCCGTCCGCCGTCTGGGGGAAAAGCAGACCTCGGTTCAGGCGCTGTCGGATGTGGCGAACGCCTTGGGCATCGAAGCCACACCGCCCGATTTACGCGGCTGAAAACTGTAACAAACCCCTCGGGGCGCAACGAACTTGCGCCCCGAACATGTCACTATGTTTCAAAATTGCGCCTCCCAACGCTGGAATCTCGCGAATTGTTACAAAAAAACCGGCGATTTTCTGACGCCTCCGTGACACACTCCGATGTGAGTAGCTTTGTCGCACCCCACGCGGCTTAATGTCCTTATCGACAAGCAACCAACCTCAGGAGGAAACACCAATGTCCAACACAATGAAAACACTCGTCGTTGCAGGCGCAGTTGCCGCTGCCCTGTCCGCACATTCGACCGCAGCAAACGCCGCGTCGAAAGAAAAATGCTACGGCGTGGCGCTTGCCGGTCAGAATGACTGCGCCGCAGGCCCGGGCACCACATGCGCTGGCACATCCGTCACCGACTACCAGGGCAACGCCTGGAAACTGGTTGACGCAGGCACCTGCGCCGACATGGAACTGCCCGCAATGGCAGACGGGTCCGAGCGTATGGGCTCCCTCGAAGCGCTGGACCGCGACCTGCCAGCCTAAGCCCTCAGCGGCCTAAACCATTCGCCTGCGCGGCACGCCCCATGCCGCCGCGCAGGCCCCTTTACACGACCCCTCGGATAGGGAGCCTCTTATGCCAGACGGTGCCACCCGTTTCGACACATTGCCCGCACGCCCGGGCGTCGGCTATAAACCCCAGCATTTCAAAGACCTGCAAGACGATCCTGGTCCAGTTGAATGGATTGAAATCCATGCAGAGAATTACATGGGCGATGGCGGCCGCCCGCTGGCACAGCTGCGCGCGTTGTCCGAAAAATTCGCCCTATCTGTGCACGGTGTCGGGCTGAGCATCGGGGGCGAAATGCCACTGGACCGCGATCACCTCGCCCGTTTGAAAAAGCTCTGTGACTGGGCAAACCCTGCCAGTTTCTCTGAACATCTTGCATGGTCCACCCATGACAGCGAATTCCTGAACGACCTGCTGCCCCTCCCCTATACCGAAGCCACCCTGTCCCGCGTGGCGGATCACATCAGTCAGGTTCAAGACACGATCGGGCGTCAAATGCTGCTGGAAAACCCCTCCAGCTACCTCGCCTTTGATGAATCCACCTTGTCTGAAACTGACTTTTTGGCCGAGCTAACCCACCGGACCTCCTGTGGTTTATTGCTGGATGTCAACAATGTGTTCATTTCAGCGAAAAACCTCGCCCTCTCCCCGCGCGACTATATCGACGCCTATCCGGTGGACGCCGTGGGCGAGCTTCACGTCGGCGGTCACGAGGAAGACAGCGTCGGTTTCAACCAACCGCTGCTGATCGATAGCCACAGCCGCCCCGTGGTCGACCCCGTATGGGATCTGCTGGCCTATACGCTGGACCGCACCGGCCCCAAGCCCGTGCTGGTGGAATGGGACAATGACGTGCCCGATTGGCCGACCCTGCGCGCCGAGGCAGAGCGTGCGGCGGATGTGCTGGCCCGATGACCACGCTGCACCGGTTTCGGACACCCCTGCTGGACCCGACGCAGGACCGTCCCGAAGGGCTTCGCGGTGCCGCTGGCGCGCCCGCTGACACGCGCTATGACGTTTACCGCAACAACGTCACCCATTCGCTCATTGGCGCGCTGCACAGCGCCTTTCCCTTGGTAGTCAAGATTCTGGGCACGCAGAACTTCGACCAGATCGCCCCCGCCTTTGTGCGTGCGCATCCGCCGAGCTCTCCGTTAATGATGCACTATGGCGCTGATTTTCCGCAGTTTCTTGCCGCGCAACCGCCTTTGTCAAAGATGGGTTACCTCCCCGATTGCGCCCGTCTCGACCTGGCACTCCGCCGGTCCTATCACGCCGCCGACAGCGCGCCCTTCGACCTTGCCGCCTTCCAGCAGATTGAGCCCGACGCGATGATGCAGGCGCAGCTGCCCCCCGCCCCCGCGACGGTGCTGCTCCGCTCTGACTGGCCGCTGTATGACATCTGGCGGTTCAACATGCAGGCGGATGCGCCCAAGCCGCAGATGCAGGCGCAGGACGTGTTGATCACCCGTCCCGACTTCGACCCCGCCCCGCATCTGTTGCCCCCCGGCGGCGGCGCATGGTTTGCCGCCTTGGCTGGGGGTGCCACGCTTGATCAGGCCCATGACACCGCGCTGGCCACGCACCCCGATTTCGACCTTGGCGCGGCTTTGGGCCTGTGCTTTGCAACCGGCGCGTTTTGCGCAAAGAACGGCGGATAAGATGCTGAAGACTCTCACCCTTTACGATCGCGCGACGGGCTGGATCACCGCGCAAGACTGGCTGCTGCCCACATTGGCGCGGTTCCTCTTCGCCGCGGTGCTGACGCAGTATTTCTTTACCTCTGGCCTGACCAAGCTTGACGGTCTGTTCACGCTGAGCACCGGCGCCTATGTCCAGATCTTCCCCCGCGCGTTCGAGGCGGCGGGCTATGACGCGACCGCGCTGTCGGCGTGGCACGGGCTGGTGGCCTATGCGGGGACGCTGGCTGAGTTCGTGCTGCCCGCGTTGATCGTGCTGGGGCTGTTCACTCGGTTTGCGGCCTTGGGGATGATCGGCTTTGTGGTGCTGCAATCGCTTACCGATCTATACGGCCACGGGCAATGGAGCGCGCTTGGTCAGTGGTTTGACCGTCTGCCGGACGGGACCATTCTGGACCAGCGCGGGCTTTGGGTGCTGCTGCTGGTGGTGCTGGTGGTCAAGGGCGGCGGGCCGGTTGCACTGGATCGCGTCTTGCTGGCGCGCCGCCGCTGAGGGTTACTGCGCGGCTTTGACCTTTGCCCCTGTCGCGTCGTTCCAGCCGAGGAACAGATCCTCCCCCACCGCGATCAGGGGGCGTTTCATCAAGGCGGGATGGGCCGCGAGCAATTCCAGTGGATCGGCACCGCGTGCCGCGTCGTCCAGACCGCGCCATGTGGTCGAACGGGTGTTGACCAGTGCTGCGCCGAATTGCGCGTGGGCGCGGGCCAGCACGTCGGCGGGGACACCGTCCTTGCGCACATCGACCAGCTGCGCGTCGGGCAGCGCCTTGATCGCCTTGCGGCAGGTATCGCAGTTTTTCAGACCGTAGATCAGCATTCTCACCTCACTTTTTTGGGGTTTCATATGTCCTAAGATAATCGGGCAGCGCGAAATTTCTTGATTTCCGGCGCGGGTGAACAACCTTTTATCGCGTAAGGCGGCGAAAGCAATTTTTCGACGCTGTGACAGCGATTAATGAGGAGCGTTGAGAAATGCCAACGGGTACAGTCAAATGGTTTAACACCACCAAAGGATACGGGTTCATCGCGCCGGAGGGCGGCGGATCGGATGTGTTTGTCCATATCTCTGCGGTGGAACGGTCGGGGCTGACCGGACTGGCGGACGAGCAGAAAGTGTCCTTCGAGATGTCCGAGGGCCGTGATGGCCGTCAGATGGCGACGGATCTGGAACTGCTGTAAAAAAGCCCGATGCCCAAGGGACACAGGGTTTTCTGGTCGTCTTGCGGGCAAAGGCACGCGGGGCTGCGGCTTAGCGGCAGCCCTTTTCCCCCGGCACGCAGGAATAGGTGACGGGACGCGGCGTATAGTGCCGAACCTTGTGCTTTTTCGGCGCGGGATGCGCCATCATCTGCTGGTAGCTGGTGCTGGTGTTCGGCGTGCCGCAGCAGATGACACCGGAAATGGTGATCGGCTGGAGCCCTGCGGGGCAATAGTTGGCCGAGGACGGGTAGGCATAGATCTTGGGCTCTGCCGAGACCTGTGCGGGCAGCAGAACCGCGCCCATCAGACCCAATCCGGCCATCATTCCTGTTGTTAGACGCATAATATCCCTCGTTATTTTCAATTTCCCTTAATTTGCCCCGCGTCAGCGGCCAAGTCTAGCCTTTTTGCCCCCTAGGGGTGTGTTGCTGGTACGGCGTAACGACAGAGGCGCGGGCTGCGGAGCGGGGCTCGGGTTACCCATGGGTAACTTAACCTGTTGTTATTGTTTGTTTATTTTTGGTTAGACTGGCGTGCGGTGGCGTGCGTTCGCTGGTGTGAGGCATGGTCCGGCAAAGCCGGATTGAACAGTCCAGTGGATTGTTCAAAGTCTCGAACGCGGAATGCGCAAGCATTTCGCCGGGGATGTATGAGGTGACCTAAACAGGGACCGCCGCGCCCGAACCGAGGGGTGGAAGCGAAGCGCCTGCTCAGCGAAGGCAAGCCATCGCTCTGTCGGTGGCGCGGATGCCTTGCACCCGCTGTCCCGCTCCGTGTGTGGGGGTGAGGCACGGTCCGGCGAAGCCGGATTGAACAGTCCGGTGGACTGTTCAAAGGGCCGAACGCGGAATGCGCAAGCATTTCGCCGGGGATGTAGGCGGTGACCTATATCGGGACCGCCACGCCCGAACCGAGGGGTAGGAAGCGAAGTGCCGGCTTCGTGTGGGGGTAAGACATGGTTGGGGCGCAGTCCCAATCAATCCTTCCGGGGGAAGGATTGAAATGTCGAACGCGGATTTCGCGAGAAATACGCCGGGGAGTTATGGGATGTAATCAATCGGGACCGCCGCGCCCGAACCGAGGGGTGGAAGCGAAGCGCCCGCCCCGTGGGGGCGGTTCGGGCGCTGCCCAATCGGAGATTGGGCATTGGGTCAGTTTTGGATCTGTCTCTCGCTAAATGAATCTATTAAGAAATCGCAGAATGCAAAGGTAAGGTTTACTACTAGTACCGCATGCCGTCTTGCAGGCTTATGCCGAGCAACGTGGCGGTCGCCTGATTTATTCGCTATTTCGTAAAATCCGGTAACCAAAGTAGAGAGGCCATTTAAAAGAGGCCTTAAAGAATCCTCAGTCATAGATGATTGGTCCATGTTTGATGCTATAGCCAAGGCCTTATAGAGTTTTTTGATATCACCTTCAGTGTCCTTGAATTCCACACCTTGTTTTTCGAGCGAGAGTTTCAGAAAGCCTTCAATAACAGTGTAGCAAATCGTAATTGCACCATCGAAATCATTAGACTCTATTCGTGCCCTCGCTTTGGTCACTCTCTCTTCAAGGATCGGATGAGTTAGCAGCAACTTTGTTGGTGAATTACCAAACACTAACTTGTTTGGCACGACCTGAAAGAAGATTGGCCCAGGGACGTGATCGTTTCCGTTATAGAAGCCAGGCCGGTAATCTTTGTTCAGTTTGTAGCCGTCTTGAGCTAAAATTTTGGAAAACTGAAAAGCAATATTTTCGGCGTGCTTTTCATTTTCGTCTAGTGAGTTAAATGCTTCCTCAATCACATCTTTCAGCCGTTGCTGTCCGTTCATTGTGGTCAGCTTTTCCCGCACGAAAATATGTCGAGACGGAAAACCTGCGCCGTACAGATCCATCTCGCCATGACCGTTGAAGAAATTTACCAATTGCGGGCCTGAACGATATTCAGAAACCTGCGAATCTCCAGAAATAATACCGACCAAAAATTCGATCGCCTTATTACCTATCTTCACCCATCAATCACTCCAATAAACTCCCGCCATTCCCCCTTGCTCATGCCAGAGGTCTCCTGCGTGACCTCCTCACCCTTCACCATCCGGCGGATACACTCAAGAGCTGTATTGGACATAGTCGCGCCACCTAGACGGTAATCCTCGAAGGCGCGGTAGGCGGCGGGGACCCAGTCGGCGACGACGTTGCAGATGGCATCGGCATAGACTCGGATCTCGTATTGGGCGTGGGCATCGGCACGCAGACGCAGGAAGTGGAAAAGGTTGTGCAGGTCCACCTTCCAGTACCATTGCGTGTAGATGTTCGACGGCAGGTTCATCCGCGCCAGCTCTCGTGCCAGACCGTCCTGCGGTTCTCCGTCGGGGCCGGTTTCGGCGATCATCGCCTCGTAATTGTCATAGGCGCGGTTGCTGTCGGACTTGAGGATTTCGAGCACACGGGCGGCCTCTGCCCCTTCCAGAACGCCGCCGCGGCCCTGATTGTTCACCACGCTTTGGGCGTTCACATGGGACGGCTCGGGGATGTAGAATTCACGGTCCAGGATCGAATAGCGGGCGGAGTATTCGTTGACGTTGGCGGTGCGGTGGCGGATCCACTGGCGCGCGACAAAGACGGGTAGTTTGACGTGGAGCTTGATCTCGCACATCTCGAAGGGGGTGGAGTGCCAGTGGCGCATCAGGTAGCGGATCAGCCCTTCGTCGTTCTGCACCGATTTCGTACCGCGCCCATAGCTGACGCGGGCCGCCTGACAGATCGCCGCATCGTCGCCCATATAGTCGATGACGCGCACAAAGCCGTGGTCGAGCACGGGAATGGCCTTGTAGAGATGGGCCTCCATCCCTTCGGAGACGGTGCGCAGGGTCTGTTTCGGCTCTGCCCGCAGAGCGTCGATTTCGGCTTGTTGGTCGGGGCTGATCGGCATGGGGGCGTCCTGTCATATGGGCGTGGATTCGGGGTCTACTATATCTGCGGCAGCAGGCCACCGGAACCGCCATATGCGGTATTGTTTTTGGGTAGCACTTTGGCGGCAAATGCACGCGAGGCAAGGTGGAGCGTTGACAGCAGGGCGCAGGATTGGCGACTGTCGCGGCAATCAACAAGAAATTTTCGAGGCAGACAGTTATGAAATTCGGGACATCAGCGCTGGCGCTGTGCGTATTTTTGGCAGCATGTGGCAGTGGCACGCCGTTTAACGGCGAGACGGAGGCAGATACGGGCACGGGTACTGACGGGAGCACGGGGGCCAGTGCCATTCCCGAAGAACTGGCGAACGACCTCAAGAGCTTTAGTTATGACCCGGCGTCCCAGACGCTGTCGATCACGGGTATCACCGCAGATGATAGCGAGTTCACCGCCAATTATCGCCGCCGCCCCGGCTTGGACCGCAACGGATATGAAGCCTACACCGCGCAGGACGGATCGCTGGACCGCCACGTCACCGCGTATGTGAAGGACATCGATGGCACCCGCGCCGCTGTGGTGATGACGGGCGGGCAATTCGAGCAGGTCTTTTCGGGCGCTGGATATTCCAACACCTCGTATTCAGCGCCGGTCGCACCGGGCACGCAATCCGAGGGCGGGCTGGTGACCTATGCGGGGAATTACATCGGGTTGCTGAACGGAGCCGGGTCCGGGGAAGATCTGGCACCGGTTGCAGACGGGACTGACCCCGACCCCCTGTCGCGTCAGGCCGCCGAAGTGACGGGCAAAGTGGTTCTGACCGGCGACTTCACCGACGCGGCGGTTGCAGGGATCATCTATGATCGCAAGGTAACCGACTTTGATACAGGCGGCACCTACGATCCCAACTCCGCCACCCCTTTCGAGGCGCAGAACATCGCGCTGGACAGCACTGGCATCGCGGAAGACGGCTCTTTCTTCGGGACCGCGTCACAGTCTAACAACGCGGTCGGCGAATACGGCGGTATTTTCGGGGGCACGGGTGCCACGGAAGTTGCTGGTGTGATCCACGCCGAGAACCACATTGCGCTGGGCGGATCGGGCACACCGATCGAGTATGGCGCGTTTGTCCTGACCCAATGTGGCCAACCCGGTGAAGACGCGATCTGCGATCAGCCCGAGCGATAGAGCGGCTGTATCGTGTCTTTCGCCAATTGCGCCATCGGCTGTGCAGTGGCCGGGCTCTGCCTGCTGAACAGTGGCTCTGTCGCGGCAGAGCAGTCGGTCGCGTTGTCCCTGCCAGAGGCCCGATCATTGGCGGTCCATGCGCTGAAGGGTGAACGCCCTGCTCTGGCGTCGCAGATCGCGCGAGGGTTGCTGATCGCGGATCCGCATTCGGCGTATGCGCATTATGTTCTGGCCACAGCCCATGCAGATATGGGGCACGGAACGGATGGGCGAAAGTCTGCGGCGCGAGCGTACCGCTATGCAGACAACAGGGTACAGAAGTTTCAGGCCGCGGAACTGGCAGCACGGCTGACCTTTGCAGATGGGCACCCGACCCTCACTCAGCTTTGGCTTAGACGTGCCGTTCAAAACGCCCCGACCCCGGAGATAGAAGAACAGCTTGCGCGTGACTATGCCCGTGTGCGGCGTGAAAATCCGTTTCGCTTTTCCATTACAGGCGGGGTGAAGCCCTCTAGCAATGTCAACAACGGTGCTGACACCGCACAGCAGGTGATCGACGGCTTGCCGTTTACCGGGCGGCTCAGCGGATCGGCGCAGGCCCTATCGGGTATCGTGGGTACCGTCGACGCGGTCGTCGGGTACCGTTTGCGGAGCACTCAAAAGACGCGAACGGACCTTTCGGGTCGCCTGTTTGTACAACGTGTGGCGCTTGATAGCGGGTCGCATGATTTGGCACCTGAAGCACGTAACAGTGATTTCGGAGCGACCTATGCAGATGTTTCACTTCGGCAGTCCTTCGCGGTCGGCGCGGCGGGCGGAAGCGCCGATGTAGCCGGATCGCTTGGCGAATACTGGTCAGGAGGCGACCGCAGCTATTCGTTCATGCGTGTTGGCGTCGGTCGCCGCTGGCAGCTGTCTGCTTCGACTTCGGTTTCCATGGGCGCGACGCTAGAAAAACGGTTTAGTGAACGAATTAGTTACTTTGACAGTAACACCGTGTCCCTGATTGTAGGGTCCCAACACAAGCTCGCTTGGGGTGATGGTATCGGCGTTTCCGTCAATCTACGCGAGACCGACAGCGACTTCGTCAACTATGCCTCGCAAGCCGCGTCCCTACGGTTAAGCTATAGCTTCGCCGATCAAATCGGTCCGGCGGTTGTGAACGCAGGCTTAACCTTGGGAAAAACCCACTACGACACCTATTTTGCGGTTTTCGATGTCCCCGGTGGCAAGCAAGACTACGCAACCTATGCGGACGTTAACATCATGTTACCTGATGTGGACTATGCGGGGTTTGCGCCCAGTGTGACTTTACGCGCCGGACGGACGCGATCCAATGTCAGCCGGTTCGAAACGAGCGAGTTTTCCGTCTCATTGGGATTTCAGTCAAAATTCTGACATCCGCTGGCAACCGCCGCCAGCCGTGCTACCCTGCAGGTCGAAGACGAAAGCAAAGGAGCCAACCCATGCCGATCAAATATTTGCACACGATGGTGCGCGTCAAGGATCTGGAGAAATCGCAAGCCTTCTACGAGCTGCTGGGCCTGAAAGAGCGCCGCCGGATCGACAATGAGGATGGGCGGTTTTCGCTGATTTTCATGTGCCCTCCCGGGCAGGACGACGGCCATGCGGATGTGGAGCTGACCTATAACTGGGACGGCGATGATGCGCTGCCCGATGACAGCCGTCATTTCGGGCACCTCGCCTATACCGTTGAAAACATTTATGAAACCTGCAAGATGTTGCAAGAGAACGGGATCACGATCAACCGTCCTCCGCGCGACGGGTATATGGCGTTCATCCGGTCGCCCGACAATGTGTCGGTCGAATTGCTGCAAGAAGGGGACCGGCTGGAGCCGCAGGAACCCTGGGCCAGCATGGAAAACACCGGCCATTGGTAAGCCGATGATCCGGGCGGCCTTCCTTGCCACAGCGCTGGGCGTCGCACCCGCGGCCCTTGCGGCGGCGGAGTGTCGGCTGGCGCTGCTGCTGGCGATGGATGTGTCCAGTTCGGTTGATGCGGTCGAGGACCGTTTGCAGCGTGGCGGCACCGCCGCCGCGTTGCTGTCAGACCCGGTGCGGCGGGCGTTTTTCGCCAGCGATCTGCCGGTGGCGCTGGCCGTCTATGAATGGTCGGGGCGCTATAACCAGCAGATCGTGCTCGATTGGCAGATGATAGACTCGCCCGACGATCTGACGCGCGCGGCGGGCGTGGTGGCGGGCAGCCAGCGCAGTCATAATGATTTTCCCACGGCCATGGGCTATGCGCTGGGGTTTGGTGCGGCGGTCATGGCGCGGGCACCGCGTTGTTTATACAAGACAATTGATCTGGCGGGGGACGGTCAAAACAACGAGGGCTTTGGCCCGCAGCTGGCCTATCGGTCGTTTGATTTTGACGATGTGACGGTCAACGGGCTGGTGGTGAATGCCGCCGATTTCGAGGCCGAGACAGGGCTGATCGCCTTTTACAAACGCGAGGTCTTGCACGGCCCCGGTGCGTTTCTGGTGATCGCCAACGGGTTCGAGGATTTTGAACGCGCCATGCGGATCAAGCTGGAACGCGAGCTGACACCCCCTGCGATTGGCAGCCTGTCCGTGGTCGAGGACGCGGGATGATCCGCGCCGGGGTTGCGGCCCTTGTCGGCGCAACGCTTTGGGCGTCGGCTGGCGTGGCGGAGTGCCGGCAGGCCTTGGCCTTGGGGCTGGATGTGTCGGGGTCCGTCGATGCGCGGGAGTACCGCTTGCAATTGGACGGGGTCGCCGGGGCCCTGGACGATCCGGCGGTGCGCGCGGCGATCCTGTCGGCACCGGAGGCACCGGTGTCCCTGTTGGTCTATGAGTGGAGCGGCCCGACAGACCAGCGCGTTATTGCCCCGTGGCGGTCGATCAGTGATGCCGCCGCCCTGCAAGAGCTGATCGACGGGCTGCGACAGGTGGAGCGCGCGGCCGCGTCGCCCGGCACCGCGCTTGGCGTGGCGGTGGCAGCGGGGGCGGCCTATCTGGCACAGCGGCCCGCATGTTTGAAGCACACGCTTGATATCTCGGGCGACGGGATATCCAACCTTGGGCCCCGCCCCCGTGACGTGAAACGACAGCTTGCCGGACGTGATCTGACGGTGAACGCGCTGGTGGTCGAAGCGGCGGGGGAGGACAGCACGCTGACGGGGTATTTCATGGCAGAGGTGATCACCGGCCCCGGTGCCTTTGCCCTGCCCGCCGCGGGGTTTGATGCCTATCAATCTGCCATGACCACCAAGCTGCTGCGCGAGCTAGCGGTGCTGTCGCTGGCGCAACTGGGTGACGAAGCCCTGCCCGCCCTGCGCGGTCAGTAGATATAGCGGATCTGGTCCGTCCAGTAGCGTTCCATCCGTTTGAGCGCGCGGGTGATGTCATCCATGCCCGATGCGCCCAGCGCGCCCTTGTGCATCAGCCCGCTGGCGTGGCGACCAAACAGGTCTGACACGACTCCGCTGATGTGACGCCCCTTGCCGGTCAGCCGCACCCGAACCGAGCGGCGGTCGATCTGGCAGCGCTGGTGGTGCATATAGCCCATATCCACCAGTTTTTTCAGGTTATAGCTGACGTTGCTGCCCTGATAGTAGCCGCGGCTTTTCAACTCTCCGGCGGTGACTTCATTGTCGCCGATGTTGAACAGCAGCAGCGCTTGCACGGCGTTGATGTCCAGCACGCCGACGCGTTCGAATTCATCCTTGATCACGTCCAACAACAGGCGGTGCAGCCGTTCAACCAGCCCGAGCGCATCGAGGTAGCTTTGCATGAATCCCGCCTCTGACGGGGGGATGGGGATGGGGTTTTGGATACTCATATTCAACTCCGACATTGCGATTGGGGCGGAAGCTGAAGATAAAAATAAAATATATCGTTAAACCGGACGGATGTCGGCGCGAGGGGGCCGACATCCGCAGGGGAAACCGCGCCTAAAGCGGGTTTGCAGCCAGATGAATCTGGATGTCCGCGATCAGCGCGGTAAAGGGTTCGGGCGCAGGTGTTTGCCCCGTAACCCATTGATAAAGGTCGTGATCATTCTCGCTCAGCATGTCGTCATAGAGCGACAATGCCGCGTCATCCATCGTCGCGAGACGGGTTGCGGCATAAGAAGGTAAAATGAGATCCATTTCCTTAATACCTCGCCGCATAGAGCGCATATGCAGACGTTTGACCTTGTGTTCGTGCAGCTCAGCCATGGGTGTTCCCTTTGAAAATCCGGCGTAGTTTCTTTTCGAGACGGCCCATTTGTTCGGCCCGTTTCAACAGATCGGCGCGCATGTCGCGCAGTTCGATCAATGCTTCTTTGATATTGGCGTCGGTGGCGGCTGTGTCATCGGGGGCGTCGATGCCTTCGCCCTCGCCGTTGATCAGCCACATCATCGACACGCCCAAGACCCCGGCGAGCGTGGACAGGCGGTTGGCGCGGGGTTCGGACAGGTCGTCTTCCCAGCCGCGCAGGGTGGATTGCTTGATCCCCAACCGCTTGGCGAGCGCGGCTTGCGTCATATCCGCGTTCTCGCGCGCGGCGGCGACCCGGTCGCCAAAGGTTGCCACGTCGGATGCGTACCAGTCTTCGTTCTCGGCCATTGCGTCTCTCCTGTTTGGACCGATCTGGCTTGATCGGTGCGGGGGTGCGCCCTATGAGGGTGCTGCACACATATCAAACTGAGGCCGAAATGGAACTGCTGTCCAAGACCCTTGCGCGCGTAAAACCGTCGCCCACCATCGCCGTGACCCAAAAAGCTGCCGAGCTGAAGGCCGCAGGCAAGGATGTGATCGGGCTGGGTGCCGGAGAGCCGGATTTCGACACGCCGCAGAATATCAAGGACGCCGGTATCGCCGCGATCACCGCGGGCAAGACGAAATATACCGCCGTGGACGGTATCCCCGAGCTGAAGCAGGCGATTTGCGCCAAGTTCAAGCGCGACAACGGGCTGGACTATACGCCCGCGCAGGTCAGCGTCGGGACCGGTGGCAAGCAGATCCTGTACAACGCGCTGATGGCCACGATGAACCCCGGTGAAGAGGTCGTGATCCCTGCGCCCTATTGGGTCAGCTACCCCGATATGGTGCTGCTGGCCGGTGGCACGCCGGTGATTGCCCCCGCGACGCTGGAGAATGATTTCAAGCTGACCCCAGAGGCGTTGGAAGAGGCGATCACGCCCAAGACGAAATGGTTCATCTTCAACTCGCCCTCGAACCCCACGGGCGCGGGCTATAGCTGGGATGAGCTGAAGGCGTTGACCGATGTGCTGATGCGTCACCCCCATGTCTGGGTGATGACCGATGATATGTATGAACATCTGGCCTATGATGATTTCAAATTCTGCACCCCCGCGCAGGTGGAGCCCGCGCTGTATGACCGTACGCTGACCGTCAACGGTGTGTCCAAAGCCTATGCCATGACCGGCTGGCGCATTGGCTATGCGGCGGGGCCGGAAAAGCTGATCGGCGCGATGCGCAAGGTACAGTCGCAATCCACGTCGAACCCCTGCACCGTCAGCCAGTGGGCCGCGGTGGAGGCGTTGAACGGCACGCAGGATTACATCGCCGAGAACAACAAGATGTTCACCCGCCGTCGCAATCTGGTGGTGGACATGCTGAACGAGATCGACGGCATCGTCTGCCCCAAGCCAGAGGGCGCGTTCTATGTCTACCCGTCCATCGCAGGGCTGATCGGCAAGACCACCCCGTCGGGCGTCACCATCACCGATGACGAGGTTTTCGCCACCGCGCTGCTGGAAGACACCGGTGTTGCCGTCGTCTTTGGCGCGGCCTTCGGCCTGAGCCCGAACTTCCGCATCAGCTATGCCACCTCGGACGCGGCGCTGAAAGAAGCCTGCACCCGTTTGCAACAGTTCTGCGCCGCGCTGAGCTAAGCCAGACCGTAAAGGAGCCCCCATGGCGAGCGACCTGCCAGAGTATTACTTTCGCGTGCGCGAGAATGGCGCGGCGGTGTTTCGCGTGGATGCAGAGAACCGCCAGCGGCGGATCGAGATGGACCAGATCGCCGTTGTGAACATCCGCAACGGCGAGATCAAACCCCAAGGCGATCGCGTGCTGTCGGACGGCGATCTGGAACGTATCCGCCAGTGGATGACCGAGCGCGCACAGGTGCTGGCGCAGCGCGACATCGACGATATCCACCGTGCGGTGGATTATCTGAACCTGACAACGCAGTGGGTGCAGTCAAAGGCCACGGACGACCAGCTTGATGCCGTCACGGACGCGCTGCTGTTGGCGATGCATGATCTGCGCAGCACGTTGGTACGCAAGAAGGCCGACCGGCTGCCCTAGGCGAAGCGGCTGCCGGTCAGCAGGTGGTGTTACGCGGCTGCGGGGTCTGTTGGCCCCAGACGTTTCAGCACGCTGCCCCAGAAGCGCGCGTTCAGCAGGATCGCCGCCACGCCAAGGCCAAAGACCAGCCCAAGCCAGACGCCGACCCCTTCTAGGTCAAAGACAAAGCCCAGCAGATACGACGCGGGCATGCCCACGATCCAATAGCTGAAGCCTGCAAGGAGCATCGGCACTGTGGTGTCCTGCACTCCGCGTAGAATGCCCAAGGCTACGGCCTGCGCGCCATCGACAAGCTGGAACAGTGACGCCATCGCCAGCAGCCCCACCCCGATCACAAGGATCTGGTCGCGCGCGGGTTCGTCACGTTGCATGAACAGGTTGATCAGCGGTTCGGGCCACATCACGAAGACAAAGATCGTCAACACTGCGACCAGCGCCGACATCACCGTCGCGGTGATCGCGCCACGCGCCAGATGCGCCGGATCGCGGCGGCCATAGGCATTGCCTGCGCGGATCGTGGCCACGTTGCTGATACCAAGGTGCACCATAAAGGTGATTGATGCCAGTTGCAGCGCGATGCCGTGGGCGGCCAGCGCTACGGTGCCCAGCCAACCCATCATAACGGCGCTGGCGGCAAAGAGCCCGACCTCGCTGAGCCCTGTGAACCCGATGGGCAGACCAAGGCGGAAGACACGGGCCAACATCTCCCAATCGGGACGCCAGAGGCGGACAAACATCTGGTGTTGCGGCATTTTCCACAGCACATAGATCACCACGGCGACCAGCGACACGCTGTGCGACGTGACAGAGGCGATGGCCGCACCGCGCACGCCAAGCTCTGGCGCGCCCCAGTTGCCGAAGATGAACGCATAGTTGGCCAGCACATTCGCGACGCCCGCCAGCAGCGTGATCCACAGCACGACCTGTGTGCGTTCCAGCGCGGCGAGGTAGCTTTTCAGCACCATGACCATCAGCGCGGGGAAGATGCCCCAAGCAGCGATGACCAGATAGCCGTCGACCATATCGGCCAGCGCCTGATCCTGCCCCATCAACGCCATGATCGGCCGCGACCAGATCATCAGCGGCAGCGCCAGCACGGCAAAGCCCATCGACAGCCACATGCCCATGCGGGTGGCGCGGCGCAGGCCGACCTCGTCGCCCTCGGCGTCAAAGGCGGCGACCAGCGGCATCACGCCCCATGCAAAGCCCGATCCGAAGATCAGCAGCACGAAGAAATAGGTGCTGGCGAGGGTGACAGCGGCCAGCGCCTCTACGCTGTACCAGCCCGCCATGACCGTGTCGGAGACCCCGATCGCGATCTGCCCCAGATGCCCGCCTACAAGCGGAAGCCCCATCACGGTGATGGCTCGGGCGTGGCCCGGATATGTCATTTGCTGTGTCATGCGCCTTTCCTACGCCGCCCTGCCCGCAAGGGGAAGAGCCGATGACCTAGGGGAAGGCCGCGCGGCGGTTTGCGTGGTCGGGCGGGCTTGCACCCTGCGGCTGGCCGCGCCACAGTCGCGACACCGAAGTTGGGAGGATACCGCCTTGCACAACCGCATCGATCTGCTGCGCCCCGACGCGCCAGCGCTGGCGCAGCGCGGCCCCCATCCCGTCGGCGTGACCACCCTGACCGCCGCTGTGTCCGACACGCGCCAATTGACGCTAGAGGTCTGGTATCCGGCGGCCGAGGGCACGGGTGCGGGGACGTCCTATGCCACCTTGCTGCGCGACGGTGTGACGCCGACTGTCTTGCACGGGTCGGCCTGCCGCGAGGCTTTTGTCGCCACGGGCTTTTCAGCGCCGTTGATCGTGATCTCGCACGGGTATCCCGGGAACCGCTTTCTGCTGAGCCATCTGGCGGAATCCCTTGCGCGCCAAGGCTTTGTCGTGGCGGCACCGGATCATGCGGGCAGCACCTATGAGGATCAGCAGGCCTTCGGGGTGACGTTGCTGAACCGTCCGCTGGACCAGCGCGCGGTGATTGACGCGATGGAGGCGCTGACGGGGCCCTTGGGCGATCTGGTGGCGTGTCGCCGTGTCGGGCTGATCGGCTATTCCATGGGCGGCTACGGGGCGATGATCTTTGGCGGGGCCGGTCTGGCCGAGACGGCGTTGCAGCATCCCCGCGCGCCCGAGGGCGGCAGCCTTGCGCGGCATCTTGCGGGGTCAAAGACCCACGCCGCCCTGCGCGATCCGCGGCTGTGCGCGATCATGCCCATCGGCCCTTGGGGCAACGGGCAGGCGATGTGGGATGCCGATGGGCTGGCGCAGATGGACACGCCGCTGTTCATGATGGCCGGCACCGTCGATGATGTATCAGACTATGCCGCGATGCGCCGCCTCTTCACCGGCTGCGCCAGCGACCGCTATTTGTTAAGCTTTATCAACGCGGGCCATAATGCCGCCGCGCCGATCCCTGCCCCGCTGGAAAGCTGGGCGCATTCGGATCTGCTGGGGTGGGCACCGTTCCAGCACTATGCCGATCCGGTCTGGGACACGCTGCGCATGAACAATATCGCGCAACATTATGCGGCGGCCTTTATGGGCATGCATCTGCGCGGTGACGACACCGCAGGGATGCTGGACGGGGCTGACTGGCCCGGTTTCGCCCCGGGCTCCGCCGTAGGGCTGCGACTGGAGCATTTGCCCGCCGGCCCCGCCCCGGACAAACCGAAAAGGAAGACGACATGACCGCCCATTGGACCGAAACCCGCCAGATCAACGGCAATCCTTTCTTTATTCGCCACTGGGGCGATGAGAACGCGCCCAAGCTGCTGATGCTGCATGGCTTTCCCGAATATTCGGGCGCGTGGAACGATCTGGCCCCGCTGCTGGCCAAGCGGTTCCATTGCATTGCCCCCGACCAGCGCGGCTATGGGCAGAGCTGGCGACCCGCCGAGGTAGAGCAGTACAAGACATCGAAGCTGGTGTCGGATATGGCGGCGTTGATCGGGGACGAGCCCGTGATCCTGCTGGGCCATGACTGGGGGGCCTCTGTCGCCTATGCGCTGACCATCGGGCGGCCTGATCTGGTATCGAAACTGATCATCATGAACGGCGTCCACCCCGCCCCCTTCCAGCGCGAGCTGGCCAAGGGCGGCGCGCAGACCGATGCCTCGCAATACATCCATTTTCTGCGCCGTGAGGGATCAGAGGATATTCTGGCCGCAGATGATTTCGGCAAGCTGATGGGGCTGTTCTCGGCGCATATGGATATGAGCTGGCTAGAGGGCGAGACGCTGGCGGGCTACAAGCAAGCGTGGCGTGATGCGGCGGGGCTGCGCGGGATGGTGAACTGGTATCGCGCCTCTCCGCTGAAGCTGGGGGCCGAGGGCGAGGCGATTGACGACGCGCTGAGCTTTGATCCGGCGCGGTTGCAGGTGCGCTGCCCGCATCTGCTGGTCTGGGGCACCGATGATACCGCGCTGCTGCCCGAGACGACCCGCGGGCTTGAGGACTACGCCCCCGACCTGACCCGCATCACCATCGAGGGCGCGGATCACTGGCTGCACCACCAAAAACCGCAAGAGGTGGCGGAGGCCATTCTGAACTGGCTTTAGGCCGCGCCTGCCCCGTCCCGCGTTTTACTTGCGCGCGCGGGTAAAGACCATTTTCTGCTGGTGCAGATCGGCAGGATCGCCCATCCACGCATAGGCCAGAAGCGCCGGTTCGCGGTCGCCCACGGTGATCCGGTGCAGATGTTCGGGCGGGTTAAAGATCATCGATCCGGGCACATAGACGCCCTGATGGTTCTCGGACACCGCGCCGGACAGACAGACGTAGCTTTCGGTGATCCCCTTATGGGCATGGGCCGGATAGGTGCAGCCCGGCGCGAAGAGCACCACGCCCAGAATGATATCATGGCTGACCACCGGACCCTGCGCCCCTGCCAGTTCGGCATAGGCATAGCTGTTGGTCAGCCCCTTGGGGACTTTCTCGTAGCCGTATTGCCAGCTGAGGTCATGGGCCACGGCATCCAGCGCCCGGACCGCGGGGGCCAAGGCCCCCTGCTTGCCCTCGTCCAGCGCGCGGCGCAGATGGGCAGTGACGGGCTTTTCCGCACGCGGCTGTAACCGCAGTTCGGCATTGCCCCGCAGCAGCCTTGCAATGGCCTCGCGCGCTTTGCGTTGATGGCTTTTGATCCGGTCGCTGCCGCCCGCGGGCAGGTAGCGATAAAGCTCGTCACATTCCTGCATCATATAGCGCCAGTCGGGCACATCGCGCAGGGTGGTGGGAGCGGCGGTGTCAAACGTCATGGCAAGCCTTCCAACGGTTTCCTGCCCCGATGATAGCAAAGGCACAGGCGCAGGAAACACCGCATTGCGACGTCATCCGCCCTTCCCCCGACCATAGCGCTCTGGCATAGTGGGAGGCTCAACAAAAGCAACAGACAGGCAGGCCCCTACATGTCCGATCTTCTTTCCGGTGCGCAGAGCAACGCCAAGGAATATGATGCCTCTTCGATCCAGGTTCTTGAGGATATGGAGCACGTGCGCCTGCGCCCCGGCATGTACATCGGGGGCAAGGACGATCGCGCGCTGCACCATATGGTCGCGGAAATCATCGATAACTCGATGGACGAAGCGGTGGCGGGCCATGCCACCTGGATTGAACTGGAACTGCATGAAAACGGCCATGTCACCGTGCGTGACAACGGGCGCGGCATCCCCACCGATCCGCACCCCAAAGACCCCAGCAAATCGGCGCTGGAGATCATCTTTTGCACGCTGAACGCGGGCGGCAAATTCTCGGGCGATTCGTACGAGACCTCGGGCGGTCTGCACGGTGTGGGGTCGTCCGTGGTCAACGCGCTGTCGGATCACCTGCGGGTCGAGGTCGCGCGCAACCGCGAGCTGTTCGCGATGGAGTTTTCGCGCGGCATCCCCCAAGGCAAGCTTGAAAAGATCGGCGCGGCCCCGAACCGGCGCGGCACGGCTGTCACCTTCCACCCCGATGCAGAGATTTTTGGCCCGCTCAAGCTCAAGCCCGCGCGGCTGTTCGCGATGGCGCGGTCCAAGGCCTATCTGTTTTCCGGCGTCGAAATCCGCTGGAAATGCGGCCAGCAGGACGGCGACACCCCGCAAGAGGCGACGTTCCACTTCCCCGGCGGCCTGTCGGACTATCTGAACGAAACGCTGAAAGGCTCGACAACCTACGCCGAGCATCCCTTTGGCGGCACCGTCGACTTCCGCGAGAAGTTCAACGCACCGGGCAAGGTCGAATGGGCGATCAACTGGACGCCGTCGCGCGATGGTTTCATCCAGTCCTATTGTAACACCATCCCCACCCCCGAAGGCGGCACCCACGAGGCGGGCTTCTGGTCCGCGATCCTGAAGGGTGTCAAAGCCTATGGCGAGCTGGTCGGCAACAAGAAGGCCGGCACCATCACCCGCGACGATCTGATCACCGGCGGCTGTGCGCTGGTGTCCTGCTTTATCCGCGAGCCTGAATTCGTCGGCCAGACCAAGGACCGTCTGGCGACGGTGGACGCGCAGCGCATGGTGGAAAACGCCGTGCGCGACCACTTTGACAACTGGCTGGCAGCGGATACCAAATCTGCGGGTGCGATCCTTGATTTTCTGGTGCTGCGCGCTGAAGAACGCCTGCGCCGCCGTCAGGAAAAGGAAACCGCCCGCAAGACTGCCACCAAGAAGCTGCGCCTGCCCGGCAAACTGACCGACTGTACCTCCAAGACCCGCGAAGGCACCGAGCTGTTCATCGTGGAGGGCGATTCCGCCGGTGGGTCCGGCAAGGGCGCGCGCAACCGGAACACGCAAGCCTTGCTGCCGCTGAAGGGCAAGATCCTCAACGTGTTGGGGGCCGCGTCGAGCAAGCTGAACACCAATGCCGAGATCAACGATCTATGCGAGGCGCTTGGCGTCGGGATGGGCACGAAGTTCAACCTTGATGACCTGCGCTATGACAAGATCATCATCATGACCGATGCGGATGTCGACGGGGCCCATATCGCGGCGCTGCTGATGACGTTCTTCTACACCCAGATGCGGCCGATGATCGATGCCGGGCACCTCTACCTCGCCTGTCCACCGCTTTACCGTCTGACCCAAGGGGCCAAGCGCGTCTATGTGGCGGATGATGCGGAAAAGGACATGTGGCTTGAGAAAGGCCTGGGCGGCAAAGGCAAGATCGATCTGCAACGCTTCAAGGGTCTGGGCGAGATGGACGCGAAAGACCTGAAAGAGACCACGATGGACCCCACCACCCGCAAGCTGATCCGCGTCACAGTCGACGAAGACATGCCCGGCGAGACCGGCGATCTGGTCGAGCGTCTGATGGGGAAGAAGCCCGAGCTACGCTACCAGTATATTCAGGAGAACGCCCAGTTTGTGGAGGAGCTGGATGTTTGAGGGGGGGTGATACCCTTCCATTTCGGAACTTGAACCGAAATGGAAGGGTAAGGGGTTATGCAGCGGCTTTCAAAACGCCTGATAGCTGCTGCTGTTCATTTGAACCAAACATTTCTGACTTCTTGAGTTCCGTGAGCCCAACTTTTTTAATTGCGCTCAGAAAAGCCTTGTAACTATCTTGTTCCCGTAGGCTGCAAGCCATAACAACTCTCCCGTACATAAAAACCTAACTCGGCATACTATGTGTCAGTTAGCAATTTGCTAACAAATAGCCATGATCCAACCATTTTGATATCCGAAAAGTGACCAAACTTAGTCATTTCCTCTGAAAAATTGCGGAACAAATCGAGATCAACTGGACTTCGGAAGTGGATTTTGACGTGCGGGCATACCAAGTCTCGATCACTTAAAGCCAAAACTGATTCGAATATTGAAGCTAGCAGGCGTGCATAATCATCGGCGCTATAGCTCCCTAAGTCATACTTTGGAGCAAGGATTAGGTTTCTAACACGCAAAACTCGACCGCTGAAGCGCGGAATGAATGCGCGGTTCACAAAGCACACAGCGTGGTGCTCCCCTGCAGCATCTACATGGGCATATACGCCGTTCCATCGTTCACCTGAACAAATCTCAATCTGTTCCCCTAAGAGCGGAATAGTAGCTGGCATATATGAAGAAAAATCTTCATCGAAATCGTGACACTGTTTTGCCCACTCCTCTAACAGATGTGCCCATGATCCGTCGTCGTGTAGAAGTTGCTTCATTCTTAACCTTTCCCAAAAGTGCTCAATCTATGCGGAAACAGCGCAAGCACAAAACACAACTTAAGCGATAGCTCCCCGTGGCTTTAATTGAAACCCGCACTCTTTTCTTTGACAAAGTGCGTCTACGATCACTTGTTGCTCGTTCAATAAATGGTCTAATTGACAAATCTTACTCGACGGTTAACGACGAATTCATGCCCCCTCGATGTTGACGCATCCCTCCAGCCTCAAACTGTCCCCCGGACAGTTTGCAAGACGGCCTCCGCCCCAGGGTCAGGCGCGGCCCTTAACATCTGTTCCGCAGGATATCTGCTCCGCCCGTTCGCCCCTGAAACCTTCCCTCGGAAGATTTCAACACGGGCCTCGTGTCAAAAATACCGCTTGATCCGCCCTGCGCTTTCACTCAACGTTTCGCCATGATCCGAGCCTTTATCCTCCTCATGTTTCTGGCCTCTTGCGGGCGGCCGTTGACCCAGAATGAGCTGCTGTTCGCGGGGGATATCATGGGGGATACGCTCGATTACCCCAAGGTGCGGCTGCATGACGGGTCGCCCTCGCGCGGGGTGACGATGACGCGCAAGGCGCGGCCGCGCACGACCTGTCGCGAGCGTATCCTGCCGCCCGAAAAGGTCGGCGAGGTGATCACCACCAAACCCGCCGCCGTGGCGCTGTGGAATACGGTGCTGTTTGACGAAGACTGGTATCTGGACGATTACCTGCCCGACTATCCCGACCGGATCGGGCTGATCGCGGCGATGATCTTTGCCCATGAGCTGACCCATATCTGGCAGTGGCAGAACCGCAAGACGACGGGCTATTCGCCGCTGCGTGCGGCGTTTGAACATGGCGGCGGGGCGGACCCGTATCTCTTTGATCTGGAGAGCGACCCGAAGTTTCTGGATTTTGCCTTTGAACAACAAGGCTCTATCGTCGAGGAATTCGTCTGCTGTCGTGCGTTGGACCCGCAGGCACCGCGCACCAAACGGCTGCATGCGCTGATCTCGCAAGAAATGCCCGTAGCACCCCTGCCCCAAAGCCGGCCCTATGCGGTGCGGATGCCCTGGGACGGGGTCGAGGTGAACGGGATCTGTAGTTAACGCTGGATACTTTCAAGATAGACCAGCAGCCCTGCCAGCGCCCGTGGTGTGGGCGTCAGCTGGCCATCCAGATCGACAGGCACCAGATCCAGCGCCATGCCCTCGCCAAACTGCGGCATCACCCGTTGCAGGTGGCTGTCTGTGGCATCGCCCGCCGGGTCGCCGTAGATATAGGCCAGCGTTCTGGTCTGCGGAAACCGCCCGCCATTGTCGCGCGCCAGGAGGGTCAGGTCGCGGGGCTGCGGGCGAAGGCCCTTGGCCGCGGCACCGGCCCCTTGGGCGTTCAGCCCGTGGCATTGCACACAGTTTTCGGCAAAAAATGCCGCCCCTTCCGCGCGGTCGGGGGCGTCGGGCGGGGTCTGTGCGGGCATACAGGCGGCCAGCCCCAGGAACAGCGGCACGCCGAGGGCGATTGTGGTTTTCATCATATGATCCTCCGGTAGGTCACGGGGATGCTTGCCCTTGGCGGGGGTCTTCGCCATGATCTGGATCAAGAAACGGGAAAGATTAGGAATACTCATGGCGCATTATGCAGTTGTGATGCTTTTGGCCGGGGTTGGCATTCCCGTTCTGGCCGCGTTGAACGCAGGGCTTGGCAGCCGGATCGGATCCCCTGCGGCAGCGGCTACGGTGCTGTTTGTGGTGGCTTTTTCGGTCAGCTTACTGGTCGCGATGCTGGTGGGGCGGCAAGGGTTTGCGCAGATCCCCGCGGCCCCGAAGCATCTGCTGCTTGCCGGATTTCTGGTGGCCTTCTACATCCTGTCGATCACCTTTATCGCGCCGCATTTCGGCGTCGGCAACGCGGTGTTCTTTGTGCTAGTGGGCCAGCTTTTCAGCGCCGCGGCGATTGACCATTTCGGGCTGTTCGGCGCGCAGGTGGCGCCCTTGGGGGCCGCGCGGGCCGCTGGCATCGCCTTGATGTGTGCCGGTGTCTGGTTGACCCAGCAAGCCTGAGGCCGATCAGGCCGCGTCTTGTAGTGGGTTGGTCAGCACAAAGAGGATTTCATCCTCCGCCAAGGGGTTTTCGATCCCTGGCAGGGTGATGGTGAGCCCTGTGCTGAGCGTGACCGTCAACTCTCCATCCGCGACGGTCTGATCGGTGACAGAGGCGTTTTCATCGTCGGTTTCGACAATCAGCGCATCGGTGCCCACGTCATAATCGGTGACCGTGATCCCGCCTGTGGCACCGTAGATCGCGGTGAAACTGTCCGCGCCCGTGCCCCCGATGCCGGTGTCATTCGCCCCCAATCGCAGGCTGTCGTCACCGTCTTCGCCGATCAGCTCGTCCGCGACCCCGTCGTCGCTGCCGTCTTGGGCGTTGACCCCGCCCGAAAGCGTGTCATTACCCTGCCCGCCAAACAGGATGTCGCGCCCGTCGGTGCCTTGCAATGTATCATCCCCCGCCGTGCCGGTTTGCGACTGTGCGTCATCCTCGGGCGGTTGCGCGGTGTCGTCGATTGTCTCGACCGCTGGATCCTCCGCGGTCGACGCGTCGGTTGGCGCGTCGGCTTCAGGCGCTGCCGGGTCGGGGGTCAGCGCATCGTCCATGCCTGCGCCCGTGGTCGTCACCATATCGGGCATGCCGATGGGGATTTCTTCGTCCTCGACCTCATCCTCCGTATCCTCGCCAAACGGGTCAAACACGGCCAGCATGGGGCCGAAAGCGGCAAAGAGCATGACGAGCAAAGGTGACATGGCAACATCCTGTTTTGACACAGTTTGCCCCCTGCTCGTGGCACCAGTTGGGTCTGGATAAGGATAAATTAAGGCAGCCGCCTTAAAGCGCGACCAGCTGCCCTGCTTCAAGCCGGATCTGGCGGTCCATCCGCGCGGCAAGCTCAAGGTTATGGGTCGCGATCACCGCCGATAGCCCCGTGCCCCGCACCAGCGTCATCAGCGCGGCAAAGACCTGATCCGAGGTGGTCGGATCAAGGTTGCCTGTGGGCTCATCCGCCAGCAGCAGCCGCGGCGCATTGGCCAGCGCACGGCAGAACGCGACCCGTTGCTGTTCGCCCCCCGACAGCGCCGCGGGCCGGTGGTCGGCGCGGTGGCCGATGCCAACCTCGTCCAGCAAGGACAGCGCGCGGGTCTGCGCCTCGGACTGCGAGACACCGTTTGCCAGCTGCGGCAACACGATATTTTCCAGCGCGGAGAATTCAGGCAGCAGGTGGTGGAACTGATAGATAAACCCCACATCGCCCCGCCGCACGCCGGTGCGTTTGCGATCGGACTGCCCTGTCATATCGGTGCCGCCAATCTCGACCGTGCCGGTGTCGGGCGTGTCGAGCAGACCCGCGATATGCAGCAGCGTTGACTTGCCCGCGCCAGAGGGGGCGACCAGTGCGACGACCTCTCCGGCGGCGACGGTCAGGTCGATGCCGCGCAGCACGTTGACTTCGTTCGGTTGGCCGGGGTTGTAGGATTTGCCAATCCCCGAGAGCCGCAAAACAGGATCATTCATAGCGCAGCGCCTCGACTGGGTTCATGCGCGCGGCACGGCGCGCGGGGAAGATGGTGACGACGAAGGACAGGCCAAGCGACAGGCCGATGGCCGACATCACGTCACCGAATTGCAGTTTGGCGGGCAGGAAGTAGATGCCGCGGATCGAAGGATCCCATGCGTTGCCCCCCGAGAGGTAGTTCACGACGGCAAAAATCTGATCGACATAGAGCGCGAAGAGACAGCCAAGGAACACCCCCATCGCAGTCCCGATGATGCCCGTGAAGGCCCCGCAGATGAAGAACACGCGCAGGATCGACCCTTCGCTTAAGCCCATGGTGCGCAGGATCCCGATGTCGCGCCCCTTGTTCTTGACCAGCATGATCAGGCCCGAGACGATATTCATCGCCGCGATCAAGACAAGGATGCTGAGGATCACGAACATCACGCGGTCCTCGATATCCAGCGCGCTTAAAAACGAGCCCGACGCATCGCGCCATGTCCAGATCAGGCCGCGTTCCCCCGCGGCGGATAGCAGCGGCACGGTCAGATCATCCACGCTGTCAGGGTTTTCGACCATCACCTCAAGCTCATCGGCGACGCCTTCGCGGTTGAAGAAGGACTGCGCCTCGGCCAGAGGCAGATAGGCGCGGGTGCGGTCGATGTCATAGCGCCCGGCCGAGAAGATATAGGTCACCTCGTAGCCATTCACGCGGGGCGAGGTGCCAAAGGCGGTTTTCACCCCGTTCGGAGAGATGATCTTGATCGTGTCGCCCAAGCCGACCCGCAGTGCTTGTGCCACGCCGGACCCGATGGCGATGCCCTGTTCGAAATCGGCCAGATCGCCATCGGCGGTTTCGGGGTTGGCGATGCGCGGGATATTGGCCAGATCGGCGGCCTCGATGCCAAAAATCTCGATCCCTGCGTTGGCCTGACCCTTGTTGGCCATCACCTGACCGCGCACCAAAGGGGCCACCTGCGTCACGCCCGGCACCTGGGCCACACGCGCGGCCATCTCGGTGTAATCGGGTATCCCCGTCTGGGACACGCCGTTCTCATCCACCGACGCCATATTATACACGGTCACATGGGCATTGGCCCCTAGGATCGTATCGACGAATTCAGCCCGAAAGCCCGACCGCACGGCAAGGGTCGCGATCAGGGCAAAGACCGCCAGCGTGATCCCGATCAGGCTAATCCAGGTCATCACGCTCACGCCACCTTCGGCGCGACGCGCACGCAGGTAGCGCCAGGCGATCATCCATTCAAAAGGGGCGAAGGGCGGTGTCGAGGATACTGGTTTGGCCAAGGGATGGTTCCGATCTGGGATCAATCGCGCGCAACCTCGCGGTTTCGGCGCATCGGGTCAAGCGAGGAGTGGTCGAGCGGCAGGGTGTACCGCAGGTAAAGCTGCGCGTGTCAGCGGCCCTGCGCCGGTATGCGGGCGCCGCGCCGCCGGAACGGGGCGCGTAACAGTCGCAGCAGCACCCCCAGCCCCAAGCCGCCCGCGACAAAGCCCGCGCCAGCAAACACCACCCCGGCAAAGTTCAACGGTACAGCGGGCTGAAACGCCTGCCACGCCGCCCCCGCGATCTGCGGGTCCGACATCTGCGGCAGGTGGTAGGCGCGCATGAAAGGCCCCTGCCCCTGCAATCGGGTCAGGGCGGTTTGCAATGTCTCGTAGCGGGCAAAGGTCGCGGCCATATCGGCGCGGCGACGCTCCATAAAGTCGGTACCGGTCATCTGCGCCAAGGCATCGCTGCGCGACAGGCCGACCGCTTGGGCGCTGGCATCGAAATCGGCAACGACCTCGTGCAGCGCATCGACCGCCCCGCCCAACCGTTGCAGATATTGCTGTGAGTATTCGGGGAATTGCGAGGTCACCGCCGCGCCCGCCACACCGCCAGCAAGGGTCAGCGCCCGCAGGATCATGAAACGCCCCAAAGGTCCGTTGTGCAGCGCTTCATGATCCGCCCCCGTTTTTCAAGGCCCGTCGTTCCAAGGCCCGTCGTTAAAGGTTAAGCGATACCGCGATAAATCCCGGCGATCTTTTCAACCGCGGCCTCGGGCGTCATCTCTTCGCTTTCGCCGCTGCGGCGCGAGGTCAGCTCGACCACACCGTTTTTCAGCCCCCGCGGCCCGACGGTGATCCGCCATGGCAGACCGATCAGGTCCATCGTCGCGAACTTGCCACCCGCGCGTTCCTTGGTGTCGTCATACAACGGGTCCAGACCCAGAGTCTGCAGGCTGGCATATAGCGCGTCACAGGCCGCATCCGCCTGTTCGTCGCCCTGTTTGAGGTTCACAATCCCCACATGGAAGGGCGTCACGCCCTCGGGCCAGATGATGCCCTTGTCGTCATGCGATGCCTCGATGATCGCGCCTAGCAGACGGCTGACGCCGATGCCGTGCGACCCCATGTGCACGGGCACAGGCTTGCCATCAGGCCCCTGTACGGTCGCCCCCATCGGTTCGGAATACTTCGTCCCGAAATAGAAGATCTGCCCCACTTCGATCCCGCGCGCGCTGCGCTGGCGTTCGGCGGGGACTTCGGCAAAAAGCGCTTCGTCATGGGTCTCGTCCGTGCGGGCATAACGCGAGGTGAACTCCTCCATCACGGCCTGACACTGGTCGACGGAATCATAATCGATCTCGCGGTCGCCGAACTTCAGCTCGGTGATCTGGCTGTCATAGAACACCTCGGATTCGCCGGTTTCCGCCAGCACGAGGAATTCATGCGTGTCGTCGCCGCCGATCGGGCCGGAATCCGCGCGCATCGGGATCGCCTGGAGCCCCATGCGTTCATAGCTGCGCAGATAGGTCACCAGATGGCGGTTATAGGCGTGCAGCGCGTCTTCTTTTGTCAGATCAAAGGTATAGCCGTCCTTCATCAGGAACTCGCGGCCCCGCATCACGCCGAAACGGGGGCGGACCTCGTCGCGGAATTTCCACTGGATGTGGTACAGCGTCATCGGCAGGTCCTTGTACGACCCGACGTGGCTGCGGAAGATATCGGTGATCATTTCCTCGTTCGTGGGACCATAAAGCATGTCACGGTCCTGACGGTCCTTGATGCGCAGCATCTCGGGGCCATAGGCGTCAAAGCGGCCGGATTCCTTCCACAGGTCCGCCGATTGCAGCGTCGGCATCAGCATCGGGATGTGGCCCGCACGCTGCTGTTCTTCGTGCACGATGGTTTCGATCTTGCGCAGCACCTTGAAGCCAAGCGGCAGCCACGAATAGATCCCCGCCGCCGATTGCTTGATCATGCCCGCCCGCAGCATCAACCGGTGGCTGACAATCTGCGCCTCAGAGGGGTTTTCCTTGAGCACAGGCAAAAAATAACGGGACAGACGCATGATGATCCTCTCAGAGTGAATTGGCACCTGACTATGATAATCCCCGCGCCGAGACAATCACGAACAGAAGGGGCACCAACAGCGGGGCACCAGGTCCCGCGTCCCGCAACTGATTGACCCTCGGCGCACAGACGCGTTTGTTGTCAGCGGCACAAAACAAAAAGGACGCCCCATGACCATGATCCTAGAGCCCGCGCGCGAAACCCCTGTGATCCACGAGACCGGCGTGCTGGTGATCGGCTCCGGCCCCGGTGGTCTGGCCGCGGCCCTTGCCGCCGCCCGCGCCGGGGCAGAGGTGACGCTGCTCGACCGGTTCGGCTGCTTTGGCGGCAATATCACCGTGGTCGGGGTCGAAGGCTTTGCCTGGTACCGCCATGAACAGACGATAGAGGCCGGCGGCATCGGCTGGGAATTCGAGGAAAGCGCCAAGGCGATGGGGGCTGCCAGCCCTGAATCCCAATCGCTCAGCTACGAGCTGGACAGCGAGGGGTTCAAACTTGTCGCCGACCGGCTGGTGACCGAAGCAGGCATCCACCCGATGCTGCACCGCCAGTTCGTAGCGCCCATCATGGAGGGCGACACGATCCGGGGTGTCATCGTCGAATCAAAAGCAGGCCGCGAGGCGATCCTCGCCAAAATCGTGATCGATGCCACGGGCGACGCCGATGTCGCCCACCGTGCCGGTGCCCCGACCTACAAGACCCCGGTCGAGGAGATGCAGGCCGCCTCGGTCATGTTCCACATCGCGGGCGTCGATAAGGCGGCCTTCATGGCGGGGGTCAAGGCCGACCCGCAGACCTATGCCAATTGGTCCACAGGCGAATGGGTGGTCGAAACCGATGGCAAGGAAGACGCGATGTTCTCTCCGTTTCTGGCCAAACCCTTTGCCCAGGCCATCCGCGACGGGCGTATGCCCGCCAACCTCAATACCATCGGGGGCACATGGGGCGCTGTGCATGACAGTGGCGAAATGACCTATATGAACCTGATCCACCTTGCGGAATGCGACGGCACCGACCCCGACAGTATGACCCGCTTCGAGATCGAGGGCCGCGCGCAGGCGATGCACGCGATTGACGCGCTCAAGGCCTATACGCCGGGCTGCGAGACCGCGCGGCTGCGCAATTTCGGCATGAGCATTGGCATCCGCGATACGCGCAAGATCGACGCGGTTTACAACATGACCGAAACCGACGTGCGCCAGCAGGCCCGTTTTGACGACAGTATCGGCATCTACCCCGAGTTCATCGACGGCTACGGCGTGTTGATCATCCCCACCACGGGGCGCTACATGCATATCCCCTACCGTGCGATGCTGCCCAAAGGGGTGAAGAATCTGCTCGTCGCGGGGCGCGCCATCGGCGGCGATAAAATCGCCCATGCCGCCACGCGCAATATGGCGTGCTGCACAGTGGCGGGCCAAGGCGCGGGCGTCGCGGCGGCCATCGCGCTGGCTTCGGGCTGCCCGCTGGACGCCGTGCCGCTGGAGCGCGTGCAAAAAACTCTGCAAGATCAGGGAGTCCGCCTGCATTGACCGCGCCACGCCCGCTTCCAAATGGCTTTAAATCCTCGCCGAAGGCACCTGCCCTATCGGCGGGTGCTGCCGATCCATTTCACCACGGGCCTTGAAAAACCGGCCCCGTTGCGCAATGTCGACCGAAACCAGAATGCGAGGATGCGGCATGGGCCTGCCTATCAGAGATCAGATGAAATACTGGGGTGTCGCGGGGGCGCTTTTTCTGGTGTTCCTGTGGTTCACCGGTGACGTGCTGCTGCCGTTTCTGATCGGGGCGGCGATTGCCTATTTCCTGGATCCCGTGGCCGACCGGCTTGAAGCCATGGGGCTGAGCCGCGCGATGGCCACGATGGTGATCACGCTTGTCGCCCTGCTGATCTTCGTGCTGATGGCGCTGCTGGTGATCCCGACCTTGATCAATCAGGCCATCAACCTGTTCGAGGTCGCCCCCGAGCTGACCCGCAATTTCACCAATTTCCTGACCGAACGTTTCCCCGCCCTGCTGGACGAAGGATCGACTCTGCGCAGCTCGATCAACTCTATCGGGTCGACCATTCAGGAACGCGGCGGCGAGGTGCTGAACACGGCGATTTCCTCGGCGGCGTCGCTGCTGAACGTGATGGTGCTGTTTGTGATCGTGCCGGTGGTTGCCGTCTATCTGCTGCTGGACTGGGACCGGATGGTCGCCCAGATCGACCGCTTGCTGCCGCGCGACCACGCGCCGGTGATCCGTCGCCTTGCGCGTGACATCGACCGCACGCTGGCGGGGTTCATCCGCGGCATGGGCACCGTCTGCCTGATTTTAGGGGCCTATTATGCCATCGCGCTGATGCTGGTGGGGCTGCAATTCGGCCTTGTCGTGGGCTTTATCGCGGGGCTGGTCACCTTCATCCCCTATCTCGGCGCGGTTCTGGGCGGAGCCTTGGCCATCGGTCTGGCGCTGTTCCAGTTCTGGGGGGATTGGTTCTCGATCGGGATGGTGGCGGGCATCTTCGTGCTCGGCCAGATGATTGAAGGCAACTTCCTCACCCCCAAGCTGGTGGGCAATTCGGTCGGGCTGCATCCGGTCTGGCTGATCCTCGCGCTGTCGGTCTTTGGCTCTTTGTTCGGCTTTGTCGGCATGCTGGCGGCCGTGCCGATTGCCGCCGCCCTTGGCGTGATTGCACGCTTCGCGACCGAGCAATATGTTGAAAGCTCGCTGTATCAGGGCACGCAGCGCAAGACCTTGGACGAAACGGCGGACTGACACGATGGCACAACAGCTTGGACTTGACCTTCCCAGCCGCCCCGCACTGGGACGGGACGACTTTTTCGTCGCCCCGTCCAACGCGATTGCCGTGGCCATGATCGAGGGCTGGCAGGCCTGGGCGGGGCGCAAGATGGTGCTGACCGGACCGCCCGGATCAGGCAAGACCCATCTGGCGCATGTCTGGGCCAATCTGTCCGGCGCAGGTATCATCGACGCGCGCGACATTGCCACGGGCGATATCCCCGCGCTGGCCCAGGGCCCGCTGGCGGTCGAGAACGTGCCCGACATCGCGGGCGACAATGCGGCCGAGACGCATCTTTTCCACCTGCACAATCTGGTGCTGGCCGAAGGCCATAGCCTGCTGCTGACCGGCACCCCGGCGGTGCCCCAATGGGGGCTGCATCTGCCTGACCTGACGAGCCGTATGCGCGCGGCGACGGCGGCAGCACTTGAAGCGCCCGATGACAGCCTGCTCACGGCCGTCATGGCCAAGCTGCTGGCCGACCGCCAGCTGACCCCCAAACCCGATGTGATCCCCTATCTGTTGCTGCGCATGGACCGGTCTTTCGCCGCCGCGGGTGATCTGGTCGCGGCCCTGGATGCCGCCAGTCTGGCGCAACAAAAGCCGGTGACACGGGCGCTGGCTGCACAAGTGCTGGACAATGGGTTTAACGCCGCGCGATAATCTTCTCAGATTTCGTCACAAACCCATTACAATGCAACGCCATAAGGCCGTCATGACAAACGCTGACTTTCTCGAATCCGCCTTCGTTCCGCCGCAGGATATGCCCGATCTGGACATCACCGGCCCCGGTCGTTTCTATAACCGCGAGCTCAGCTGGCTCGGGTTCAACTGGCGTGTTCTAGAAGAGGCGAAGAACCCCCGCGTGCCGCTGCTGGAACGCCTGCGCTTCCTGTCGATCTCGGCGGGCAACCTCGACGAATTCTATACCGTGCGTGTTGCGGGCCTGCGCGAGCTTGCCCAAGCAGGCAACACCACCCCCGCCAGCGACGGGCTGACCCCTGCCCAGCAACTGGTGCTGATCAACGAAGACGCGCGCAAGCTGATGACCGAACAACAGCGCGTACTGGTCGATCTGATGTCCGAGATGGACGACCAGAACATCATGCTCGAACGCGCCGCTGATCTGGACGCGGCCGATCTGGCCTATCTTGACGATGTATTCCTGCACCGCGTCTTTGCGGTTCTGACCCCGCTGGCGATTGATCCCGCGCACCCCTTCCCCTTCATCCCCAACACCGGTTACGCGCTGGCGCTGCAACTGGAACGCACCAGCGACAAGCGCCCGCTTCAGGCGCTGCTGCCGATTCCGGCGCAGATCGACCGTTTCGTCGCCCTGCCCGCCGCCGAAGGCTCGCTGCGGTTCCTGCCGCTCGAAGATCTGCTGGTGCTGAAGGTGCCGGGGCTGTTTCCGGGCTACAAGCTCAAGGCGCATTTCGAATTCCGCGTGCTGCGTGACAGCGATCTTGAGGTCGAGGAAGAGGCCGAAGACCTGGTGCGCGAATTCGAGGTCGCCCTGAAACGCCGTCGCCGCGGCGAGGTCGTGCGCCTGACCCATTCCGCCGGTGCCCCCGAAAAGCTGAAATCCGTGGTCATGGCCGAACTGGGCGTGCGCCCGCAGGATGTGATCGAACTGGACGGGATGATCGGCATCAACGACCTGTCCGAACTGGTGACCGACAGCCGCCCCGATCTGCTTTGGCCGCAATTCACCCCGCGCATCCCCGAACGCGTGACCGACCACGAAGGCGATATGTTCGCCGCGATCCGGTCCAAGGACATGCTGCTGCACCACCCCTACGAGACCTTCGATATGGTGGTCCGCTTTCTGGCACAGGCCGCGCGCGATCCCGATGTGGTGGCGATCAAACAGACGCTCTACCGCACCTCGCGCGACAGCCCCATTGTCGAGGCGCTGTGCGAAGCCGCCGAAGACGGGAAATCCGTCACCGCGCTGGTCGAGCTCAAGGCGCGTTTCGACGAGGCGGCCAACATCCGCCAGTCACGCCGGCTGGAACGCGCGGGCGCGCATGTCGTCTATGGGTTTCTCGACCTCAAGACCCACGCGAAAATCTCGACCGTGGTGCGCCGCGAGGGCGACCAACTGGTCACCTATACCCACTATGGCACGGGCAACTACCACCCGATCACCGCACGGATTTATACCGATCTGTCGCTGTTCACCTGTGACCAGAAGCTGGGCCGCGACGCGACCAAAGTGTTCAACTACCTGTCGGGCTACGCGCAACCCGACACGCTGGACAATCTCGCCATCTCGCCCATCTCGTTGAAGCCACGGCTGCTGGCGATGATCGCCGCCGAGGCCGACCATGCCGCCGCTGGCAAACCGGCAGAGATCTGGGCCAAGATGAACTCCATCGTGGATGCGGATGTGATCGACGCGCTTTACGCCGCGAGCCAGGCCGGGGTGAAAATCAGCCTGGTGATCCGCGGCATCTGCGGGTTGCGCCCCGGCATCAAGGGGCTGTCCGAAAACATCCGCGTGAAATCCATTGTCGGGCGCTTTCTGGAACATTCACGCATCGTCTGCTTTGGCAATGGCTACGGGCTGCCGCATAAGAAATCGCGGGTCTTCATGTCCTCCGCCGACTGGATGGGCCGCAACCTGACCCGCCGCGTCGAAACCCTGGTCGAGATCGAGAACCCCACCGTCAAGGCGCAGATCACCAGTCAGGTCATGGCGGCCAATCTTGCGGATGTGGCGCAAAGCTGGGTCATGTCCCCCGATGGCAGCTTTGCCCGCCCCGAGATTGCAGAAGGCACCTTCGCCTTCAACTGCCACCGCTTCTTCATGGAGAACCCCTCTCTCTCCGGACGCGGCACGGCGGGCGCATCCGACGTCCCGAAACTGACCCATACCGAAGACTAACCGCTTCATTTTGCCTGTAAACTCTCGCCGAAGGCGCATCTGTCCGATTGCGTTCCCGCTGGCGTTTATATCCCCCCATCACGGCGGGGTTTTTCACTTGCCCGTTTGCGTTAACGATTGACGCGGCGGGCCGGCTGGGCCAACTTGCCCCCCAAACAAAGGCCCCCGCAGGAGCGTCCGTGGCAGATAAAACCGACACCCCTCCGCCCTCTCCCGTCCCCGAAACGGGCGTCGCTGATCTGGGCCTGTTCGGCAAACCCCTGTTCCAAGACCCTTCGGCCCGTGCGCTGGCACGTGTGGGCGTGGTCGATGTGGGGTCGAACTCTGTCCGGTTGGTGGTGTTTGACGGGGCCGCGCGGTCGCCTGCCTATTTCTACAACGAAAAAATCATGTGCGCCCTTGGGGCGGGCATGGCCGAAACAGGCCACCTGTCGCCCGAAGGCCGGGTCCGCGCTCTCTCTGCCATGCGCCGCTTCAGCAAGCTGGCACAGGGCATGGGCCTGTCCGAGCTGACCGTCGTCGCCACCGCCGCCGTGCGCGATGCCAGCGACGGGCGTGATTTCTGCGACGAGGTGCAGCGCGAGACGGGCCTGAAGATCTGGGTCATCGACGGCGAGGAAGAGGCGCGGCTGTCAGCGCAGGGTGTTTTGCTGGGCTGGCCCGGTGCCTTTGGTCTGGTCTGCGACATCGGCGGGTCGTCGATGGAACTGGCGGAAATCTCGGGCGGGCGCGTGGGCAAACGGGTGACCTCGGCGCTTGGGCCGCTGAAACTGCGCGACATCAAGGGCGGTGCCAAGGCACGGCAGGCGCAGATCAAGACAGTGATCGAAGGGCTGGCCGAAAAGATGGGCGCACAGCGCGACCGTCTGTTTCTGGTGGGCGGCTCATGGCGCGCGATTGCGCGCATCGACATGGTGCGCCGCGGCTACCCGCTGCACGTGCTGCATGAATACCGGATGACCCCGAAATCCGTCCGCGAGACGGTGAAACACATCCAGACCAGCGACCATGAAGAGCTGCGCAAGATCAGCGGCGTCTCCTCCAGCCGGATGGCGTTGGTGCCCTTTGCCGCCGAAGTGCTGTCGCGGCTGGTCAAGACCTTCAAACCCAAGGATATCGCGATCTCCAGCTACGGGATCCGCGAGGGGATGCTGTATGAACAGATGCCCCAACGCCTGCGCGACCGCGACCCTCTGATCGAGGCCTGCCGCTTTGCCGAAGCCAAGGACGCGCGCACGCCGGGGTTCGGCAAGGCGCTGTTCGACTTTATCCTGCCGCTCTATAAATCTGCGCCGCCGCAGCGCAAACGTCTGGTCAAGGCCGCCTGCCTGCTGCACGACGTCAGCTGGCGCGCGCATCCCGACTACCGCGCCGAAGTCTGTTTCGACAACGCAACACGGGCGAATCTGGGCGGGCTGAAACACTCAGAACGGATCTATCTGGGGCTGGCGCTGCTGCACCGCTATTCCAACAAGCGCGAGAATACCCGTTTCGAAGACCTCTATGAAATGGTCGATGAAAAGACCCGGCTAGAGGCCGAGATTCTGGGCAAGGCCATGCGCTTTGGCGCGATGCTGTGGATGAACCCCGAGGAAGAGCGCGGTCACCTGCGCTGGTTCCCCAAGAAAAAGCTGCTGGAGCTGTGGCTGACCGACGACATGATGCCCCTGTTCGGAGAGGTCGCCGAAGCGCGGCTGAATTCCCTCGCCCTATCCCTGGGGGCCGAGGTCCAGCTTAAGACTTGCAAGAAATAGCCTGTCTTACAGGTCGATCTGCGGCACCTCGTCCAGATAGATCGCGGGCGGGGGCGGCGTTTCCTCGGGTGTCTTGTCTTCGGGCATGTCATCTTCCGGCGCGGGGTCTGGCTTGCGGCGGATCACAATATCGCCGTTGGGCATCTTTTGGGGCGGCTCATAGACGCTCCAATCCTCGACCTCTTCCAGCAGATCGGTAAAGGCGGGCCCCATCTCGGAGATGAAATTCCGCAACGCGGGGCTGGCCTTGCGCCCCCACTCGCCCAGCCCTTCCAGCGCGGGGGCCATCTCTTTCTTCATACCGTCAAAGAAATCCCGCGCCCCGCGTTCCATCAAGGAAAAGCCGGAGCCGTCGTTTTCCTGCTCTTGTGCCACGGCGACACTAGACAGGCAGATCAGGGTGGTGGTCAAAAGAAACTGTCTCATGCGGCGAAGACTGCCCTATTTCATCTTGTGATGAAAGCGGGATTAAAGGCGCGGCGACAAGTCCAGATCAATCGTCACCGGAAAGTGATCCGACGCTGTGATCAAGGCGTCGCGCAAGGCGGCATCCCCCCAGCATTCCGGGTCGTCCAACGGGTGCCAGATGCGCCAGTGCGGCCGATGCGCGGTCAGCGCCGGGCTGATCATGATGTAATCCAGCAGTGCCTGCAGATAACGTTTTTCGGGCGCGATCCAGAAGCGTGACGTGGTGGGCATCGCCCCGATCCGCTGGCCCAAGGCGCGGGTCGCATGGGGATCGACGAGCGCGCGATCCTGCCGGTGGCCCATCACAATCTCGACCGAGGACCGCCCGAAAAGGTCCTCGAAACTGTCGAGGCCCGGCCCGTCGTTCAGATCGCCCAAGACCATCAGCGGCGTGCCGTCGTCCAGCCGCGCATCGATCCGCCGACGCAGCCAGATCGCCTGTGCCAACTGCTTGCGCCGGTTGGCGATGCCGATGCGCAGCGCATCCTGCGGCGTCTTGGCCCCATGGGGGGCCTTGGATTTCAGATGCGCGCCGATCATGTGAAATGCCACCCCTTCGCGGGTAACGATATCCAGCTCAAGCGGCGGTTTGGAAAAGACGACATGATCCTCGCGCGCGTCGATATCCAGATCAATGTCCAACGTCCCGTCAAAGCGCGGCGCATCCCCCTGCCCGACCGAACCACCGGGCGCGTGGCTGGCCGACAGCCGGTCGGGATCGAACAACAGCGCGATTTCCTGCTGCGTGTCATTGGCAAAGCCGATCACCGCATTGCGTGTGCGCAGATCGAAATGCGCGGCAAAGCGTTCCAATGCGGCCACGGTGCCGCGTTTTCGGCTTTGGTCTGGGGCCTCGATCACCATCACAGCATCGGCATCCATCGCCCGAAACACGGTGCCCAAAGCCTGCGCCTGCTGCGCACGGGTGATATTGTGGCGCGCCGACCAGCCGTCATCCAGCAACAGTTGATCCTCATCGTCGAACAGACCTGTGAACCATTCAACGTTATAGGTCGCGATCCGCATTACTGCGCCTTGCCTGACCAGGTCTCCCACGCGCGGTTGATGTCGATCATGCGTTTTTCGGCCATGGCGATGGCCTCTTGCGGCAGGCCGCGGGCGACCAGAGCGTCGGGGTGATTGGCCCGTACCAGCTTGCGCCAGGCCGCGCGCCCCTCTTCAAGCGAGGCATTGGGCGGAATGCCCAGAACCGCATGGGGCAACGGCGAGGTATCGGGCACGAACCGCGCCCGAAGCGAGGCAAAATCGCTGTCATCCATCGCGAAGATCTGCGCGACACGCACCAGAAACGCATCCTCGTTCGGGTGGTACATGCCATCGGCCATGGCAATGTGGAACAACCCTTCGATCAGATCATGCAACGTTTCGGGCTGGTCCGCGAACATCTGCGCAATGCGCGCGGCGTAATCCTCGAACCCGGCCACATCGTGCCGTGCCAGGTTGAACACCCGCGCCGCACCTTGCTGGTCGGCCTCGGCAATCTGGAACACTTCGCGAAAGGCGGTAACCTCGTCGCGGGTCACCTGCCCGTCGGCCTTGGCCATCTTGGCCCCAAGCGCGATCACCGCAATGGTAAAGGCCACCGACCGCTCTGGCGGGGTGCGCAGACGGTCGAAAACAGCCGACAGCCCCTCACCGGCGGTGAGCGCTGACAAAGCTTCGGTGATGCGAGACCAAATAGACATGACGCCCACCATACGGGGCAGCGCCGGGGAAGTCAGCGGGGCGTCAGCATTTTCTGCATCAAAATTAGGTCAAGCTGCTGCCCGTTCTTCTGCCCGATGCGCGGCATCCTGCCCACGTGGTCGAACCCGAGTGCTGCATGAAAGCCAACGGCACCCGGATTGGCCCCGCTGATCGCCGCCACCATGACGCGCCGCCCCTGTGCGACGGCCGCATCACAGGCGGTTTGCATCAAGGCACGGCCGGCACCCGCGCCCTGCGCTGCGGCATCAAGAACGATCGAATGCTCCACCGCATCGCGATACCCCACCCCGCTGCGAAAGGCCCCGTAGGTGATGAAACCGGCGACACCCTCCGCGTCGGCCACCCAGAACTGCCCCGCGCGACCGTCGATCAGCGCCTCGACCTCTGCAGCCATCTTGGGCTGCGACGTGAAGGTGAACAGCGTTTGCGTGATCATCACATTCCACAGGGCCGCCACGGCCGCGGCGTCGCTGCCCTTTGCTGGCCGGATGATCACGCCAGCGCAGCACGGCCCGCGGGCGTGTCAAAACGGGCAGACAGCGCCGGTGTCCCGACCTCGAACACGACGCGCGCATCGGTGAAGATCGGGGCAAGCGTTGCCGCCAATGCCTCGGCCTGCGGATGCTGGACCGTCAATGTCACCAAACGACAGCCAGAGGCATCAAGCCGCTGGGTCGGATGGGCCTCGCCTTCCCATTGCATCAAGGCAGGGGCACAATTGTCATAGGGCAGCATACCGGTTTCCGGCACCGCCATACGCCAGCGCAGATCCCCGCGCTGCAACGCCACCGGCGCGCCATAGCCTTCGGGCAAGGCTTCCAGCGTCGCCTCAAGATCATCGCAGCGGCAAATCCAGTTGGACAGCCGCGCCGGACCGTTGAACCGGTCCAGATCAAACCAGCGCGCATAGGCAGGCGCAGGCGCGTCGGGGTCGACGGCAATCGCCTCCAGATACAGCCCATCGCCAAGCCCCAGCAGATGGTTATGCGTGCCAAACACCGCATGTGCGCCACCCGGCTGCAACGGCACCCCAAGCACCTGCGCGGCCAAGTCGGACGCGGCTTTCAGGCTTTCGCCCGCGACGGCAAGATGGTCCAGTTCGATCATTGGTCCTGCTTCCAGATGGTTCAAATCCTCGGGGGAGTGTGAGGGGGCAGACAGCCCCCTCGCGCCCGTTTAGCTGCGTGCGGCACGGATCAGTTTCAGGATATCCTGCGCGGCATTGGGGATATTGGTCCCCGGCCCGAAGATCGCCTTGACCCCCGCATCTTTGAGGAACTTGTAATCCTGCTGCGGAATGACCCCGCCGCAGATGACCAGAATATCCTCGGCCCCCTGATCCTTCAGCGCCTTGATCAACTGCGGGGCGAGCGTTTTGTGACCCGCCGCCTGGGACGAGATGCCGATGACATGCACGTCGTTGTCCACGGCATCCTGCGCGGCCTCGGCGGGGGTCTGGAACAGCGGCCCCACATCCACGTCGAACCCGATATCGGCAAAGGCGGTCGCAATGACCTTGGCCCCGCGGTCGTGCCCGTCCTGACCCATCTTGACCACCAGCATACGCGGACGGCGGCCTTCCGCTTCGGCGAAATCCTCGACCGATTTCTGGATTTCCGCAAAGCCGCTGTCGCCCTCATAGGCCGCGCCATAGACGCCGGCCAATGTCTTGACCTCGGCGCGGTGACGTCCGAATTTTTCTTCCATCGCCATGCTGATCTCCCCTACGGTGGCGCGGGCGCGGGCGGCTTCGACCGCCCCTTCCAACAGGTTTCCGCCCTCTGCGGCGCGGCGGGTCAGCTCGGCCAGGGCGGCTTTGCAGGCGTCTTCATCACGCGCGCTACGGATCGCTTCGAGACGTTTGATCTGGCTGTCGCGCACCTTGACGTTATCGACATCCAGAATGTCGATCTCGTCCTCGACCTCGCGGCGGTATTTATTGACCCCGACGATCACCTCGGTGCCGCGGTCGATCTTGGCCTGACGGGTGGCGGCGGCCTCTTCGATGCGCAGTTTCGGCATGCCGGAGGCGACGGCCTTGGTCATCCCGCCCAGCTCTTCCACTTCCTCGATCAGCTTCCATGCGGCGTCTGCCAGATCGGCGGTCAGCTTCTCGACATAGTAGCTGCCGGCCAGCGGGTCGACGACATTGGTGACGCCGGTTTCTTCTTGCAAAATCAACTGCGTGTTGCGCGCAATGCGCGAGGAGAAATCGGTGGGCAGGGCAATCGCCTCGTCCAGCGCGTTGGTGTGCAGCGACTGCGTGCCGCCCAGAACCGCGCTCATCGCCTCGTAGGCGGTGCGGATCACGTTGTTATAGGGGTCTTGTTCCTGAAGGCTCACGCCGGAGGTCTGGCAGTGGGTCCGCAGCATCGAGGATTTGGGGTTCTTCGGTTTGAATTCATCCATGATCCGCGACCACAGCAGACGCGCCGCGCGCAGTTTCGCGGCCTCCATAAAGAAGTTCATGCCGATGCAGAAGAAGAAGCTCAGCCGGGGTGCAAACCGGTCCACATCCATGCCCGCGGCAATCGCCGTGCGCACATATTCGCGGCCATCGGCAAGGGTAAAGGCCAGTTCCTGCACAAGGTTCGCGCCCGCCTCTTGCATGTGGTAGCCCGAGATCGAGATGGAGTTGAATTTCGGCATGTGGTCCGAGGTATATTCGATGATATCCCCGATGATCCGCATCGAGGGCTCGGGCGGATAGATATAGGTGTTGCGGACCATGAATTCTTTCAGAATGTCGTTCTGAATGGTGCCCGAGAGCACGGATTTATCATGCCCCTGCTCTTCGCCCGCGACGATGAAATTCGCCAGGATCGGGATCACCGCGCCGTTCATCGTCATGGAGACCGACACTTTGTCGAGCGGGATACCGTCGAACAGGATCTTCATATCCTCGACGCTGTCGATGGCAACGCCCGCCTTGCCCACGTCGCCCTCTACCCGGGGGTGGTCGCTGTCATAGCCGCGGTGGGTGGCCAGATCGAAGGCCACCGACACACCCTGCTGCCCCGCCGCAAGGGCGCGGCGGTAAAAGGCGTTCGATTCCTCTGCCGTAGAGAAACCCGCATATTGGCGGATCGTCCACGGGCGGCCGGCGTACATGGTCGCCTTCACCCCGCGGGTAAAGGGTGCCTCGCCGGGGATGCCGCCCAGATGGTCCAGCCCTTCGGTGTCTTCCGCCGTGTAAAGCGGTTTGACATCAATGCCTTCCAGCGTGTGCCACGTCAGGTCATCGAGGCTACGCCCGCGCAGTTCCGCCTCAGCCAGATTGCGCCAGTTTTCTTTGTCCGCTGTCATGGTGGTGTCCTTTTCTTCTATCGCCGTCTGGCCAGCTTGTGCCGGCTCTTGGGGCGGTTGATGTCTCTGTCAGGGTGGCAAGACCATCCGCACCGGCTGTCAGCCAGAACAGATCGTCCGCATAGGTTTCACGCAAGGCTGCGGCCTGCGCGTCGCTAAAGGGGTGCCAGTTGCCCAGCCCGTCGCTGCGCAGCCCTGCCACGGCAGGGCCCATCTGCGCGCGCAGGCTGGCCTCGTCCGGGCGGCGGTTCAGCCAATAGCCTTGGGTGGTGGCGGGGGCAGCACGACCGGTGAGCTGCGTAAACAGCGCATCGGGGCGGCCCGCGTAATCGTCATAGCGGGCGATGCTGATCTTCGCCTCGGGCAAGGCGCAGGCAAGATCGGTGATGACATCGCGCCAGCCGCGCCGGTCATGAGCGATACGGTCAATCTGGTCGGCATCCGGTACGGGATGCCCGCGCCCCACGGTATAGGCCAGCGCAGAGGCCCACCAATGGTCCGTCTGCCGGATGGTCAGCACCACCTGCGTCACGCGCCCGCCAAAGCTGGCCCCGAACCGCGCCATACGTTCGCCGATGGCCGGAAACAGCCGCCCGCTGCGCACCGAATGGCGCGCCGAGCCGATCATATTCTCGTCCGAGATCAGCAGTTGATCCGCCCCGAGGTCCCGCGCCTTGCCCATCAGCAGCGACACGCGCCCGTTTACCAAATTCGGCCCCGAGGCCAGCATTCCCGACGCCGGAAACAGCCCTGCAAACAGCCCGCCACGGGTCTGGCGCGGCCCCCAGACGCAGGTGCCCTGCGCCGCGATGGGATCGGCGTGATCCGCCAGATAGCGTTGAAAACTTGTGGTTCCTGTACGGTGTGCACCGACGTGAAGAAGAATATCCATGATCTGCTTGCCCAATCCTTGAACGGGGGCCAGCCACTGTGGCCCACTAAGAGTTTGAGCCACAGTCATGCCCGCAAACCTGTTGCAGAGTACTTAATATGCGCAGATGTCCGGTTGTGCATCGCAATTGCGTCGCGCAAGCTTATATCTGTACGGACAGGAGACAAAATGAAACCAGTGATAGCCCTTGTTTTTGCAGGATTGTTTGCGGTCTCGGCGGGGGCGCAAACGGCCACGGACCCCGAGGTTCCCACGTTGTTCCTGCCCGCAGATATGGAAGATTTGAGTGAATTCCATTGGAAAAAAAGACCGGTTCTGGTCTTTGCGGACAGCGAGGATGACCCCGCGTTCCAATCCCAGATGGAGCTTTTGCGCGAGCAGCCCGAAGACCTGATCGAGCGTGACGTGATCGTCCTGACCGATACCGATCCGGGCGCGCGCAGCCCGTTGCGGCTGCGGATGCGGCCGCGCGGGTTCATGTTGGTGCTGGTGGGCAAAGACGGCGGGATCAAGCTGCGCAAGCCCCGCCCCTGGGATGTGCGCGAGATCACCCGCAGCATCGACAAAATGACCATCCGGCAACGCGAAATTCGCGACGCCAAGGAAAAGTCAGGTAAAATCTTCGACTGAACAGCCAGCAGCCGCTGCAATATGGGCCGGTGCTGCGAAGGGATCCCCCGCAGCGCCGTGTTGTATCCCATGATGGCAACGGCTGGCATGGCGCTTATTCGAACTCGATGATGACATCATCCACAGCGAGGCTATCCCCCGCTGCGGCATTGACCTTGGACACTTTGCCCTTCTTCTCGGCGCGCAGGATGTTTTCCATCTTCATCGCCTCGATGGTGCAGAGGTTCTGGCCTTCCTGCACCTCGTCGCCGACCTCTACATCGATTTTCACCACCAGACCCGGCATCGGGCACAGCAGCATTTTCGATGTGTCGGGCGGCAGTTTCTCGGGCATTAGACGGGCCAGTTCGGCCTGACGCGGGTTGCGCACATGCACTTTCATATCCGCGCCACGGGCCCGCACGCGGAACCCGCCAGAGATTTTGCCGACCTTGAACACCAGCGGTGCGTCATCGATGGTCATCTCGGCCAATTGGTCGCCCGGTGTCCAGTCGCCCGCGACGCGCAGCGCAGTGCCGTCGTCGAAGGTCACCGTCGCGCCCTTTGGGTCGGCCTGAATTTCCACATCGAACGACTGGCCTTGCAGCGCGACGTTCCAGGCGGTGCCGACCTTGCGTTCGTGGTTGTCCATGCGGCCCGAAACGCGAGTCCGGCGGATCTCTCCGACGCGGTGCATGGCTGCAGTGGCCGCCGCGATCCGGCGCAGTTCTGCCTCGGGCAGCTCTACCCCGTCAAAGCCGTCGGGGTATTGTTCGGCGATAAAGGCGGTGGTCATGTTGCCTTCGACAAAGATCGGATGATCCATCACGGCAGAGAGGAACGGCAGGTTGTGCCCGATGCCTTCGACCTCGAAGCTATCCAGCGCCACGCGCATGCGTTCAATCGCCTCGGCGCGGGTCGGTGCCCATGTACACAGCTTGGCGATCATCGGGTCGTAATACATTGAGATTTCGCCGCCCTCGTAGACGCCGGTATCGTTGCGCACAGCCGTGTCACCCGCGGGCGCATCGCCCTGCCATTTGTCGTTGGTCAGCAAGGGGCCCGCCGCGATCTCCATCGGAGGGCGGTAGCGCGTCAGACGCCCGATGGAGGGCAGGAAGCCGCGGTAAGGATCTTCGGCATAAAGCCGGTTTTCGATCGCCCAACCGGTGAGTTTCACGTCATCTTGGGTGATGGTCAGCTTTTCGCCATTGGCCACGCGGATCATCTGTTCGACCAGATCGACACCGGTGATCAGCTCGGTCACGGGGTGTTCCACCTGAAGACGGGTGTTCATTTCAAGGAAGTAGAAGTTCTTGTCGCCGTCCACGATGAATTCGACCGTACCGGCAGAGGTATAGCCAACGGCCTGCGCCAAGGCGACGGATTGCTCGCCCATGGCTTTGCGGGTGGCTTCGTCAAGGAAAGGCGACGGGGCCTCTTCCACGACCTTCTGGTTGCGGCGCTGGATCGAACATTCGCGTTCGCCCAGATAGATACCGTTGCCGTGGGCGTCGCAAAGCACCTGAATTTCGATGTGGCGCGGCTGGGTGACGAATTTCTCAATAAAGATACGATCATCGCCAAAGCTATTGGCCGCCTCGTTCTTGGACGACTGGAACCCCTCGCGGGCCTCTTCGTCGTTCCACGCAATACGCATCCCCTTGCCGCCCCCACCGGCAGAGGCTTTCAGCATCACCGGATAGCCGATTTCGTTCGAGATCTTCACAGCCTCATCCGCGTCTTCGATCAGCCCCATGTAGCCGGGGACCGTGGAAACACCGGCTTCCTGCGCGATTTTCTTGGAGGTGATCTTGTCGCCCATCTTCTCGATCGCGCCCTTAGGGGGGCCGACAAAGGCGACGCCAGCGGCCTCGAGCGCCTCGGCAAATTTCGCGTTCTCGGACAGGAAGCCATAGCCCGGGTGTACGGCCTGCGCGCCCGACTGCTTGATCGCGTCCATGATCTTGTCGATCACGATATACGACTGGTTCGCGGCAGGCGGGCCGATGTGGATCGCCTCATCGGCCATCTGGACGTGCAACGCCTGCGCATCAGCGTCGGAATAGACGGCGACGGTTTCGATGCCCATCTTCTTGGCGGTCTTGATAACGCGGCAGGCAATCTCGCCGCGGTTGGCGATCAGGATCTTATTGAACATCGACTGTCCCTTTTGGTCTTGAGTGAACGGAAAAACCCCGCATCAGCACGCGGCTGAGCGGGGCAAAATCTTTGGCACTGCAGCTACCGCGACCCGAGGCCGCGGTAGATGTCAGATTATTGGCAGCGCACTGCGCCGGTTTGGCACGCCAGTACGTTTGCGCCGGCACCGATGGCCGCGCCTTGCGCGAGGCTACCGCCTGTGACGGCTGCTGCACCGGCACCCACGACACCACCGCCGAGCGCTTGTTCGCCCAGTGTGTCACCGCATGCAGCGAGGCCAGCGGACGCAGTAACGGCGAGAAGAATTGTTTTGATGGACATGGGATTAAACCTTTTATTGATCGTGCGTTATTCGCGATGTGATACTGATAAACGCATGGTTTCGCAGAAGGTTCCACCGCGGTTTGAATAACGGCGCGCGCCCCTGGCCCGACGGGCAAATTACCGCCCAACATGCCGCGCATGTGGCAAAAACCAGCCGAAAGGAAGGGGGCGACGCGCATGATCAATCCTCGAACGCGTCGGGGAAAGACGCCCGGGCAAGGGCTTCGTTGATGACCAGCATCGCATCATAGTCGGCTGGATCAAAGGGGTCATCTACCGCGACGACCTCGCGACCAAAGAGCCAAGACAAACGGCCCGCGTCCAGATTGCCCCTTTCGAACGGCTGGTCGCCAAAGGCTTCCCACAGCGCGCGCATAAAGGCCGTGTCAACACGACGGTCCGCCGCCTTGCGGTCGGAACGGCGTTCGCGACGGGTCAGCAGGGTGACCCCACGCGGGTTGGCGCGACGGATAACGAATTGATAGTCTGATCCGGGCATACGCCCCGGAAAACCGCGATGTTTCAGCATGATACCCCCCAGACTGCGAGGGCGATGCGCGGTGCTACCCCTGCGTTACATGGCGCAGAGGGGTTGGAGACAGGCGCAAAGGCCTGTCCCCGACAAGCATTACTTGTACTTGCCTGTGTACACGGGCTCAACCGAGATGGGCTCGGGTGCGACCACGACATATTCTTCTTGCTGCTTGGGTGCGCATGCCGCAACGGCTGCGATAAGGCCGAATGCGGCCAGCATTGTGATGCTCTTGGACATCTAAGTCTCCTGTCACTGTTTAAAGGGCCCGGCACTGCCTCATGCCAATCAGACCCCGATGTTAAAGTAAGAAATACGTCGGTATTCCCCGCCGCGACATTATCGCAGTTCATTGGCGTTGCATACGGTGTGCTTTCCAATGCGGCCAGATGTGACGCCAAAGCCGCAGTTCGGCGCGCTGGTGCCGCAGCGCTCGCAAGATGTTGTGGGTGCATCAAAGGCCCTCCCAGATACAGGTGTCGTTGCTCAGGCGAAATGCCTCGAAAAACTGTGTGGCATCGGGGTCGGACACCCCGAATTCCGTGACGCGATCAGCCAAAGAGATCACGATGACCTCTCCGTCCAGCGCATGTTGCGCCATGTAGGGAATGGCCAGCGCGTCGCACAGATAGGTCATATCGGCCCCAACCTGCGCAAAGTCCACAGCGCCCGTATCGCGCGCGATATAAGGGGCTACAAAACGGAAGCGCAGCCATGTCTGCACCCCCACCTCGTCTATCAGCACCTCTTGCAATTCGATGCTTTCGCCCGACGGCACCTCGACCGGCTGCGCCGCGGCAGAGGCCGTGGCGAAAGCTGCGCCAACCGCAAGCCACTTCAATGCCGCACCCGCCGGATGCAGACCGTAAGCCAAAGACGCGGAAAGAGAGGGGTGATCGGTAACCAAAGCGGTCTCCTGCCCCTCGGGGTGTCTGCAAAGGCACCGCGAGGGATATGGATTAAACGACGTTACAGCGGGATGTTGTTATGCTTTTTCCACGGCATCGCGGCTTTCTTGTTGCGCAACGAGGCAAAGGCGCGGGCAATCCGCTTGCGCGTGGTCCGCGGCTGGATCACCTCGTCGATAAAGCCACGCTCTGCCGCGACAAAGGGGTTCGCGAAACGCTCTTCGTAATCGGCGGTATGGCGTGCGATCTTTTCGGGGTCGTTCAGATCGGCACGGTGGATGATCTCTGTCGCGCCCTTGGCCCCCATCACGGCAATCTCGGCTGTGGGCCACGCGTAGTTGAAGTCGGACCGCAGGTGCTTGGACGCCATCACGTCATACGCGCCGCCATAGGCTTTGCGGGTAATGACCGTCACCATCGGCACCGTCGCTTCGCCATAGGCGAACAGCAGCTTGGCACCGTGTTTGATCACGCCGCCATATTCCTGCCCCGTACCGGGGAGAAAGCCGGGCACGTCCACCAGCGTCAGGATCGGAATTTCGAACGCATCGCAGAAGCGCACAAACCGCGCCGCCTTGCGCGAGCTGTCGATATCAAGGCAGCCCGCCAGTACCATCGGCTGGTTCGCGACCACACCCACAGTGCGCCCTTCGATACGGATAAAGCCCGTCAGGATGTTCTTGGCGAAGTCTTCCTGAATTTCGTAAAAGTCGCCTTCATCCGCAAGCTTGTGGATCAGCTCTTTCATGTCGTAGGGCGTGTTGGCGTTGCTGGGTACCAATGTATCAAGCGACGCCTCGATCCGGTCGGGTTCGTCAAAGAACGGGCGCACAGGCGGCATGTCGCGGTTGTTGGCGGGCAGGAAATCGACCAGACGACGCACCTCGGCCAGTGCTTCGACGTCATTTTCAAACGCGCCATCCGCGACTGAGGATTTGCGCGTGTGCGTCGTCGCGCCGCCCAGTTCTTCTGCGGTGACCTGTTCGTTGGTCACGGTTTTGACCACGTCAGGGCCTGTCACGAACATATAGGACGTGTCTTTAACCATGAAGATAAAGTCAGTCATCGCAGGGGAATAGACTGCCCCGCCCGCACATGGCCCCATGATCACGCTGATCTGCGGGATCACACCGGAGGCTTCGATATTGCGTTGGAACACCTCGGCATAACCCGCGAGGCTGTCGACGCCCTCCTGAATACGCGCGCCGCCGGAATCGTTGATCCCGATGACAGGCGCACCGTTCTGGATCGCCATATCCTGAATCTTGCAGATCTTTTGCGCGTGGGTCTGGGACAGCGATCCGCCAAAGACCGTGAAATCCTGACTGAAGACATAGACCAGACGGCCGTTGATCGTGCCCCAACCGGTGACAACGCCGTCACCTGCGGGTTTTTGCTGCTCCATCCCGAAGTCGGTGCAGCGGTGGGTGACGAACATGTCGAATTCTTCAAACGACCCATCATCAAGCAATAGGTCGATCCGCTCGCGGGCGGTCAGCTTGCCACGGGCGTGCTGCGCATCAATGCGCTTTTGCCCTCCGCCCAGTCGGGCGTCGTCGCGGCGGGTTTCAAGCTGTTCCAGAATATCTTTCATCACGCACCTCTATAAGATTTCCGCCACCGTAACGCCGCCTCCGCGCGAACCAAAGAGCATTTTTGCAAATTTGCAAAAACTATACACCCACATCTTTGCTAATTGAAAACTTGCAAATCGTTCGGTTACCGTATGGTTCTGGATAGACAAGATGCAACCGCAGGCATACTGATATGCAATGATCAAGGATAACCCCATCCGTTTTCTGGACAAAACATCCCCCCCGCATATTTCCACGCTGATCCTTCTGTCGGGGATCGGGGCGCTGGCGATGAATATGTTCCTGCCTAGCCTTCCCGCAATGGCTGAGTATTTCGACGCCGATTACTCTGTGATGCAGCTTTCCGTCCCGCTTTATCTGCTGTGCAGCGCGGTATTGCAGGTGCTGATCGGCCCGATTTCGGACAATCTGGGCCGCCGCAATGTGCTGCTATGGGGGCTGGCGATATATATGGTCGCGACGGTGGGCTGTATCTACGCCCCCACGACGGCTGTGTTCCTTGCGTTCCGCTGCGTGCAGGCCATCGTCGCCGTTTCGATGGTGCTGAGCCGCGCCGTGGTGCGCGATATGTTCGCCCAAGATAAAGCCGCCTCGATGATCGGCTATGTCACGATGGGCATGGCGCTGGTGCCCATGATCTCCCCCGCTGTGGGCGGGTTGCTGGAACAATCCTTCGGCTGGCAGGCGACCTTCTGGGCGATGTTCTGGATCGGGGCGCTGGTACTGGCGATCACATGGTTCGACCTTGGCGAGACCCACGTCGCGTCAGGGCGCACGCTGACCCAGCAATTCGCCGAATACCCCGAGCTGCTCGGCTCTCCGCGGTTCTGGGGGTACTCGATGGCGGCGGCCTGCTGCTCGGGTGCGTTCTTCGCCTACCTTGGCGGCGCGCCCTTCGTGGGCAGCGTCGTTTTCGGCATGGAACCGGCCGAGCTTGGCATCTATTTCGGCGCGCCCGCCGTGGGCTATTTCCTTGGCAACTTTATCACCGCCCGCAAAGCGACCGTGGTCGGCGTCAACACGCTGGTGCTTTGGGGCTGTCTGGCCAATGCGATTGGCGGGTCGGTGTCGATGATGATCTTCCTGCTGGGCTATGGATCGCCGCTGTCGTTCTTCGGGATGATGACGCTGGTGGGCCTTGGCAACGGGCTGTGCATCCCCAACGCCACCGCGGGCCTGTTGTCGGTGCGCCCGCATCTGGCGGGCACGGCGTCCGGGCTTGGCGGCGCGATCATGATTGGCGGTGGTGCGGGGCTGAGCATTTTGGCCGGTGCCCTGCTGAGCGAGGAGACCGGAGCCTATCCGCTGCTCTGGATCATGCTGGCCACCGCCGTGGCGGGCGTCGCGTCGATCTTGGTCGTGATCCGCCGTGAACGAGCGCTTGGCATCGCCTGACGGGCCTTGCCGCCGTTAGTTTGCAAAGATACGGTTTGCAGAACCGGTAACTTTGCAAAGGCCCCACCCCGATGGCGATCCAAAAGCTATACGCTGGCGCAAAACTGCGCGAGCTGCGCACCAATCTGGCTCATACCCAGAAAGAATTCGCCGCGCGGCTTGGCGTATCCCTCCCGTACTTGAACCAGATGGAGAACAATAACCGACCCGTCAGCACCACGGTCGTCTTGGCACTGGCGTCTGAATTCGGGATGGACGTCACCGAACTGTCGAGCGGGGACAGCGAACGGCTTGTCAGCGACATGCGCGAAGTCCTGTCCGATCCGGTGTTCGAGGGAGATGTGCTGCCGCTGGCCGATGTGCAGCTTGCGGCCTCCAACGCGCCGGGGTTGGCGCGGGCGTTCATCAAGCTGCACCAAAGCCACCGCCAGACCCAGGAACGGCTGGCCTATCTGGACGAAGCCTTGGGCCGCGAAGATGCCCGCCCCTCCCCCAGCCCGTGGGAAGAGGTGCGCGACTTCTTCCATTATTGCGACAATTATCTGGATGCCGTGGACCGCGCTGCCGAGTATTTCGCCCGCGACACCGGCACTGGCCAAAGCCTGCGCGACACCACGCTAGAGGCGCTGTCCGGCGCAGGCATCACCGTCGCCTTCGACGAGACAGATGCCCTGCGCCGCTATGATCCGGCCAGCGGCGTGTTGCATGTCTCGGCCCGCGCCTCGCAGGCCACACAGACGTTCCAGATGCTGCTGCAGGTCGCCCTTGTGCGCCAGAACGACCTGCTTGAGGCAACCTTGGATTTCGCGCGTTTCAACAGCCCTGCGGCCCGTGACATCGCGAAGATGGGGCTGGCGAACTACTTTGCCGGGGCCGCGCTGATGCCCTACGCCCGGTTTCTGGAGCGCGCCCAAAGCTGCCGCCACGACCTCGAGGTGCTGGCCTCTGATTTCGGGGCATCGATCGAACAGGTCGCGCATCGGCTGTCGACGCTGCAACGCCCCGGGTCAAAGGGGATTCCGTTCTTCTTTGTCCGTGTGGATCAGGCGGGCACGATCACAAAACGCCATTCGGCCACCCGTCTGCAATTCGCGCGGTTCGGCGGAGCCTGCCCCCTGTGGAATGTGCACAGCGCCTTTGAAACGCCGGGCCGCTTCCTGCGCCAGCTGGCCGAAACGCCGGACGGGGTACGCTATATCTCGTTGGCGCGGGACATCTCGAAGCCGGCGGGGCGGTTTGGCGCGCCGGTGCGGCGCTATGCGATTTCACTGGGGTGCGAGGTGCGCCATGCGCCCGCGCTGGTCTATGCAGACGGGATGGACACCACCCGCGCCTCGGCGTTTGAACCCATCGGCATATCTTGCCGTATTTGCGAACGTAAACATTGCCACCAGCGGTCTGTGCCGCCGCTGGAACGCCAACTGGTGGTGGACCCGAACCTGCGCGACGTGCTGCCCTATCAGGTGGATTGACCGCTTACCGCTTGGCCGCCCGCCACCCGGCGGCACGCGCCTGCGCCGCGGTGCAGAACCAGCGTTCGCCCTTGTCGGTGCGGATCACGGTCCGGTCATAGTCGCGCTGTCCGGGCATGTGAAAGATCCGCGTGCCCTTGCTGCTGACATTCCCCTTGATCACACAGCCGCCCGGCCCCGATGACGCAACGGGCTTTGGCGCTGCTTTTGAGGCTTTGCGATAGGCATCGGGGCGCTGCGTTTCATAGGCATGCACCCCGCGTCCCGCCCGCTTGGCCGCCGCTTCACGCGCGACATAGGCGCGGCTGTAGCGCGCGTAGGAAAAGGCCAGCCCCGCCGCGACCAAAGCTTGCCCCATATCCTGCCCCAAGGCGGCACAGCGCGCGACAATCCGGCCATAGCGGTCGGTATCCACCCGCTGGCAGTCGGCCCGCTGACCGTCATAGGTGGCGCGCACCTGCGCCGTCACCCAAGCGCCGCAGTTCAACACGCGCCCATCCGTGGCACGGCAAGGCTGATCACCTTCGACCGCATCAATGCCGAAAAGCCGGATCCGCGTCTCACCCAATGCGATCGTATCGCCGTCGATCACCCGGATCTCGCCCGTCAGGCGCGGTTCGACCGCCGCAGCGGGTTGCGTGAAAACGGCGACCAGCGCCGCGGCGAAACATGAATGAAGGATGGCTTTCATATCCCGTTGATTGGGGCGTTTCCACGCCCCAATCAACCAGAGATATTAACCAAGGTTAACTTTAGTTAACACTTGTGGCCTCTCGACCAAAAACGGGGGGCAGCCCCTTAGCGCTGCGCGGTTTCCCAGTCGGGATGAATCCAGGGCGCGTCATTTGACGCGGCCAATGGATCAAGCCCCAGCACATGGTCCGAGATTTTCTCGCCCACCATGATGGACGGGGCGTTCAGGTTGCCATTGGTGATCCGCGGGAAGATCGAGCTGTCGGCGACGCGCAGCCCCTCTACCCCGATCACACGGCCCTGCGGATCAACCACCGCCTGCGGGTCATCGGCGCGGCCCATGCGGCAGGTACCACAGGGGTGATAGGCGCTTTCGGCATGTTCGCGGATGAAGGCATCAAGTTCATCGTCGCTTTGCACATCGGCCCCCGGCTGGATCTCGTGTTTGACGAAGGGCTTGAAGGCGTCCTGCGCAAAGATCTCTCGGGTGAGGCGAATACAGGTGCGGAACTCCTCCCAATCCTTGTCTTGCGACATGTAGTTGAAAAAGATCTTCGGCGCGTCGGCCGGATTGCCCGAGGCCAGCGTGACAGACCCGCGCGAGGTCGACCGCATCGGCCCCACATGCGCCTGAAACCCGTGGCCTTCGGCGGCGGCCTGCCCGTCATAGCGCACGGCGATCGGCAGGAAGTGATACTGGATATCGGGGTATTTGATCCCCGCCTTCGACCGGATGAAGGCCGCGCTTTCAAATTGGTTCGACGCGCCCATGCCGGTTTTCGTGAACAACCACTGCGCGCCGATTGCGGCCTTGGAAAAGATGTTCCAGTGCTTGTACAGCGTGATTGGCTGGCTGGCGGCCATCTGGATATACAGTTCAAGGTGGTCTTGCAGGTTCTGGCCAACACCGGGGCGGTCGGCGACCACGTCGATACCATGCTCTGCCAGATGGGCCGCAGGGCCGATGCCCGACAGCATCAGCAGCTTGGGCGAGTTGATGGAGGACGCCGCGACGATCACCTCGCCGCTGGCGCGCAGCACCTCGGTCTTGCCACCGCGCAGCACCTCGACCCCGACAGCGCGACCATCTTCGATCACGATCCGCTGCGCCAAGGCGCGGACCAGTTCGACGTTGCCGGTCTTTTGCGCGGGCCGCAGATAGGCGTTGGCCGCGGACCAGCGACGGCCCTTCCAGACCGTCTGCTCCATCGGGCCGAAGCCTTCCTGTTTCTCGCCGTTATAATCGTCGGTCGCCTCATAGCCCGCTTGCTTGCCCGCCTCGACAAAGGCTTCGAACAAGGGGTTTTCACGGGGGCCACGGCTGACATGCAGCGGGCCGTCAGTGCCGCGCCAGTCGGGGTCGCCCCCGTGGCCGCCGTCATGCCAGCTTTCCATGCGTTTGAAATAGGGCAGCACATCGGCATAGCCCCAGCCGTCGGCCCCCTGCTCTTCCCAGTGGTCATAGTCCATCGCGTGCCCGCGCACATAGACCATCCCGTTGATCGACGACGATCCGCCGATCACCTTGCCACGCGGGGTCGCCAGACGACGGTTGTTCAGATGCGGTTCGGGTTCGGACTGGAACCCCCAGTCATAGGTTTTCATGTTCATCGGATAGGACAGCGCCGCCGGCATCTGGATGAACGGCCCGGCATCGCTGCCACCATGTTCGATCACCATCACCTTGCGCCCTGCCGTGGCCAGGCGGTACGCCATCGCGCAGCCCGCGCTGCCCGCCCCTACGATAATAAATTCAGCTTCCATCCTATCGCCTTCCTTCCGTGAGTCTTTCGCGGGTCAAGGAGGCCGCAGGCCCCGCGCCCCCGGCGCGGCTTGTCCTTGACGCGCGCAAGACTCGCATCCCAACATTGTCGAGGTGACTTGAGGATCAGACCGATCCCTCAAGCACCTCTCAGCATATTCCGGCACGCCCTGCCCAAGCCCCCTTTGTTGCCGAAGGAAAGCTTGGGCCGGATGCGCGCCCATCTATCGCATGCGCGTCAGCGCAGCGTTGGATCAGCGCCCTAGAAAGGCGCTTCCATATCGCCCATGCGCACATAGACGGTTTTCAACTGGCTATAGTGATCAATCGCCGCCTTGGAGTTCTCGCGCCCCACGCCCGAATTTTTCATGCCGCCAAAGGGGGCTTCGACCGGGGCGTCGTTATAGGTGTTGATATAGCAGGTGCCCGCCTCAAACCCCGCCGCGACGCGGTGCGCGCGGGACAGGTCTTTGGTGAACACACCGGCGGCCAGACCGAATTCGGTCGCATTGGCGCGGGCCATCACCTCTGCCTCGGTCTCGAAATCCAGCACCGACATGACCGGCCCGAAAATCTCTTCGCGGGCGATGGACATGTCGTCGGTCACATCGGCAAAGACGGTGGGCTGCATATAGAAGCCATCGCGGTCGATTGCTGCCCCGCCATAGACCAGACGCGCGCCTTCGGCCTTGCCCTTTTCGACATAGCCAAGCGCGATCTCCATCTGACGTTTTGACACCATCGGGCCAAAGCTGGTGTCAGGGTCCATCGGGTCGCCGATCACGGCAGTGTCCAGACGCTCGGCCAAGCGCTTGAGGAACGCCTCTTTGATGTCGCGGTGCACGAAGACGCGGGTACCGTTCGAACAGATCTGACCAGAGCTGTAGAAATTGCCCAAGATCGCGCCGCTGATGGCGTTCTCGATATCGGCGTCCTCGAACACGATCATGGGGGACTTGCCGCCCAGTTCCATCGTGACATGCTTGATGCCTTCGGCGGCCGCGGCATAGACCTTGCGACCCGTGGGCACAGAACCGGTGAGCGAGACCTTGTCGACGCGCGGGTCGGTCACAAGGGACGCCCCCACTTCGCCCATGCCCTGCACAACGTTATAAAGACCGGCGGGCAGTCCTGCCTCTACCAGAATTTCCGCGACTTTCAGCGCGCAAAGCGGCGTCGTCTCGGACGGTTTGAAGATGATCGAGTTCCCGCAGGCCAGCGCCGGTGCGCCTTTCCAGCAGGCGATCTGCGTCGGATAGTTCCATGCGCCGATGCCGACACATACACCCAGCGGTTCGCGGCGGGTATAGACCCAGTCTTCGCCCAGCTGGATATGCTCCCCCGTCAACGAGGCCGCCAGACCGCCGAAATATTCCAGCGCATCGGCACCGCTGGTCGCATCCGCAACCGAGGTTTCCTGATAGGGTTTGCCGGTGTCATACGTCTCGAGGATCGACAGATCGTGGTTGCGTTCGCGCATGATGTCGGCGGCGCGGCGCAGGATACGGCCCCGTTCGGTGCCGGTCATCGCGGCCCAAGCAGCCTGCGCGTCCCGCGCGGCGGTGATGGCTTTCTCGACGATCTCCGGCGTGGCGGCATAGACGGTCGCGATGACCTTGCCCGTGGCCGGATAGATCACCTTGATCGGGGTGCCGTTGGTATCTTCGACATATTCGCCGTTGATGAAATGGCTGGCGATGGGTTGCGTTTGCATAGGTCTCTCTTTTCGGTTGGGCCCCGCCCGTATGGCGGGGCCGCTTAGGATTAAGGGTTATTCGGCCGGGATATTGGCGTTGCCATCCAGCCCGTGCAGGTGACGGCGTTTGACAAAGAACATATAGCCAAGCGCCAGCAGGTAGATGCCGATCACGATGGTCCCGACCCACTGGATCTGTAGCCATTGGCTTTGGAACAGCAGCGTCAGCACAAACAGGCCGATGGCGTTGGCCAGCACGTAAGACACCGTGCCAAAGCGTTCGGTCGTGAAGTTGAGGTTATCGGTGTAGAGCCGGATCAGACTGTCGAACGAGTTGATCACGAACACGATGCCCACGATGGTCATGGCCCAATTCGGGAAGCCCGCGGTGCCGATGCCGTTCAGGTGGTAGTAATACAGCACCGAGAACCACAAGCCCAAGGGGATCGACGGGAATACCAGCAAGGACGCCAGCAGTTGCCATGTCTTCAGCCCGCCAACAAAGCGGCTGACGAACTGCCCGATCATGATCGACCAGGCGAACCACCAGAACAGGTAGAATTCGTGGTAATCCGTCAGCGGGATGATGAACTTGTGGATATTCGCGAAATAGCCGCCAAGGTTGCTGGCACTAGAGGCAAATTCGCCCAATCCCATGCCGGCGTTCAGCCACATGTAGGCGATCAACGCCAGAAACAGCAGGGTCGAGCTGACCGACAGCACACGCACGAACTTCAGATCGGTGGAGCTGAAAGCCGCAATCAGGATCACGAGGAAGCAGATCAGGTAGAAGACCGGCAGGATCGTCTCTCCGTCGCCGACCTCGGCGATGTAATAGGGCATATAGATCAGGAACAACGCACCGGTGAAGGCGCAGGTGGTGATGATCACAATGTTGTTCAGCAGTTTGATCGCGGGGATCTCGAAGAACTTCACCCGCGGCTCGATGGCGCAGAAATAGAAGGTCGTCAGGAAGTAGAACGTCCAGATCAGAAAGCCCCAGAACCCGAATTCAAGCGCCAGCGGGTTGGTGAACCCATAGGCTGGCTCGGTGGCAGTATCCGCATAAAGCGGGAAGTCGAAGGCCAGCGGGAACATGATCAGCCCCACATCCAGCCCCGACGTGAAGAGGATCGCGATAAAGGTGAACAGCGGCACCGGCGTCACGCCGGTCAGCGGCAGGTTCCACCACTTGATCGTACAAAAAATAGTTAAGCCCAAAGCCAGTATGACCCCGAACGAAATGATGGTCGTTAACATTGTGTCCCTCCGTGTTGGGGGTGCATTATTGGTTTGGTTGCCCGCACCCCTTGGGCAGTCGTTCTATTCGCCGCGCGGAAAACGTTTGTTCTCTTCCAGCACGTTCAGATCCATGTGGTTACGCATGTATTGCTCTGACGCATTGCGCAGCGGCTGGTGATCCCACGGATAGTACCCGCCCTTGCGCAGCGCCTCGTAGACGACCCAGCGGCGGGCCTGGCTTTTGCGCACATCGGCATCAAAGGCGGCCAGATCCCAGCGGGCGTCGGCCTTGGCCGACAGGGTCAGCCGCGTGCCCTGATGGGCAGGTTCTTCGGCAAGGTTGGTCAGCTCGTGCGGATCGGTTTCCAGATCGAACAGTTGGTCAGGATCAAGGGCGCAGCGGTTGAACTTCCACTTGCCGTAGCGCAGTGAGACCATCGGCGCATAAGACGCCTCTGCCGCGTATTCCATCGCAACGGGTTCGGTGCGTTCCACCCCCTGCCCCATGGGCACCAGCGATTGCCCCGTGGTCCATTCCATCACCTCGTCCATGGACACGCCTGCCAGATCACAGACGGTCGGGCACACGTCGATATTGCTTACCGGCGTGGTCTGCAAACCGGGTGCCATCTGCGGGGCGGCGATCATCATCGGCACGCGGGACGACCCTTCGAAAAAGCTCATCTTGAACCAGAGCCCCCGCTCGCCCAGCATATCGCCGTGATCCGAGCAGAAGATGATGATCGCCTCTTGGCGCGTGTCTTCTAGCGTTTGAAGGATCTCACCGATCTTGTCGTCAAGATAGCTGATGTTGGCAAAGTAAGCCTGACGTGAACGTTTGATGTCGCGTTCGGTGATGTCGAAACTGCGCCAATCGTTCGCGTCAAAGATACGTTTCGAATGGTTGTCCTGATTTTCATACCCCAGATCGGGCACCTCGGGCAGCAAGTGGTCGCAATCGTTGTACAGATCCCAGTATTTCTTGCGTGCGACATAGGGGTCATGGGGGTGTGTAAAGCTGGCGGTCAGACACCACGGGCGCGGATCCAGACCGCGTGACAGGTCGTAAATCTTGCGCGTCGCCTCATAGGCCACGGCGTCGTCATATTCCATCTGGTTGCTGGTTTCCGCCACGCCTGCGCCGGTCACCGACCCCATATTGTGATACCACCAGTCAATGCGTTCCCCCGGCTTGCGGTAGTCCGGAGTCCAGCCGAAATCGGCGGGGTAGATATCGGTGGTCAGGCGTTCCTCGAACCCGTGCAGCTGATCGGGGCCGACGAAATGCATCTTTCCCGACAGGCAGGTCTGATAGCCCGCACGCCGCAGATGGTGGGCGTATGTTGGCACGCTCGACGCGAACTCTGCCGCGTTGTCATAGACGCCCGTAGCCGACGGAAGTTGCCCCGACATGAACGCCGCCCGCCCCGGCGCGCACAGCGGGCTGGCGGTATAGGCGTTCTTGAACCGCGTCGACCGCGCCGCCAGCTTTTTGAGGTTCGGGGCATGCAGCCAGTCGGCGGGGCCGTCGGGAAACAGCGTGCCGTTTAACTGGTCGACCATCAGGATCAGGATATTGGGCTGGGTCATTCTTTGGTCCCCACAAGCATATGAAGCACCGACAAGGCGCGGTCACTGGCGGCGCGGGCGCTGCCCTCGTCCGACAAGGCGGCACGCAGGTAAAGCCCGTCGATCAGTGCCGCCAGCGTATCGGCATCCCCTGCCGGATCATCCGAGATCGGGCGCAGCGCATAGGTCAGGTTCGACCGCAGCCGCTTTTGATACACCACCAGCAAACGGTAGGTTTCGGTATTGGTCCGCGAGGAGGCATAGAGCGTCATCCAGGCGCTGACCGTTGCCGGATCGAAATAGCTTTCGTCAAAGCTCGCGCGGATAATCGCCTCGGCCCGTCCCAGCGGGGATTTGTTCAGACGCAGCTCGCGGCGGACCTCGGCGCTGTATTCCGTCAGGATATAGCGCATGGCCGCAAGAAAGATCTGGTCCTTGCCGCCAAAATAGTGATGCGCCAGCGCCGAGGACATCCCCGCGCGGCGCGCGATCTGGCCGACCGTCACATCCAGTGACTGGGCAGCACCGATTTCGGCAATCGTCGCTTTGACCAAGGCGTCGCGGCGAATAGGCTCCATTCCGACTTTGGGCATAAAGAATCCTTAGTGGTTTGATAGCGTCTGGCCATCAAACCTACGTTCATTGACTGACAAGTCAATAAAAACCTGAGAGCGGATCAACTCAGGGTTTAGTCATTTTCCAGCCGGCGGCGTTGCTAGAATTTCGTCGCCGGCGTGGCGGGGGTGATCTGGCGTTTCAGCATCGCCTCGCGCCATGTGATAAACGTCACCGACCCAAGGATTACCGCCCCGCCAAGAACGACCCAGATATCAATGGGTTCAGCAAAAACGACAGCACCTAGCGCCGTGGCCCAGACCAGTTGCAGGAAGGTCACCGGCTGGGTCACCGTCAGCGGTGCCGCGGCAAAAGCCAGCGTCATGGTATAGTGGCCTGCGGTTGCAAAACACGCGACAGCGGCGAGGATTCCGATCTCTTCCCACGTAGGGGTGATCCAGTTGGCAAGCGCGAAGGGGGCCAGAAACAGCGTCACGAACAGCGACATCATCGCGACGACGACCGACGGGCGGACCTCGTCCGCAAGCACCTTGGCCAGCAAATAGGCCCCGCCAAACACCACCGCCGCGATCAGCATCGCGAAATGCCCGCCGGTCAGCTCTCGAAACCCGGGTCGCAGGATGATCGCGGCCCCGACCAGCCCCAGAACGACCGCAATGATCCGGCGCAGGGCCAAGCTCTCGCCCAGAAACAGCGCGGCCCCGATGGTGACATAGATCGGCGCAAGATAGTTCATCGCCGTCACCTCGGCGATAGAGATACGGGTCATGGCGTAGAACCACAGGATAACGCCCACCCCATGTAGCCCGCCGCGTACCGAAAACAGCGCCCATTGGCGGCGCGACAGCTTCGCCTCGCGCAGCGCGCCAATCGCGGGCAGCAGGAACACCAAGCCAAAGCCATAACGGATAAAAGCAGCTTCGGAGGACGGCAGGCGCGGGCCCATATGTTTGACCAAGGCGGTCACGCAAATGAAACACAGGCCGGTCACGACCATCCAGAAGATACCGGTGACGGGGCGTTGGGGATGTGCAGTTGTCATGGGCGCAACATTCCCCAACCCTTCCCCAAGGGCAAGGTCACATCAGCAGAAGTTTCAAAGCAATTGCCCACATGGTCAGCGCAATCACACCATCCAGAATTTGCCAGCTGCGCGGCTTGCTGAAAAACGGCCCCAACAGGCGCGCGCCATAGCCCAGGCTGAAAAAGAAAACAAAGCTCGCCGTGACCGCACCTGCCCCGAAGGCAAGGCGGCTTTCATATTGCGCGGCGATGGACCCCAGCAGCACGACGGTATCAAGATAGACATGCGGGTTCAGCCAGGTCAGCGCGAGCAGGGTCAGGATCGTGCGGCGCAGGCTGGTTTGCGCGGCCCCGTCAGCGGCCAGCGCATGGCCGCCCTGCCAAGCCGATCGCGCGTTCTGGAAACCGTACCAGATCAGGAACGCCGCCCCGCCGTAGCGCATCAGTGTTTCGAACCACGGCACCGCCGTGGCCAGCGCACCGAACCCCGCCACCCCTGCGGCGATCAGCACCGCATCCGACAAGGCGCAGGTCAGGCAGACCCAAAAGACATGCTGCAACCGCAAGCCTTGGCGCAAGACAAAGGCGTTCTGCGCCCCGATAGCCAGAATCAAGGTCAGGCCCAAGGCAAAGCCGGGTAAGAAGGCGGTCATATGTCAAAAGCTCCGTCGGGAATCTGGGCCGGTCTCGGGCAAGATGCACCGCCGGACCCCACCCAAAAATAAATTTTCATCCCCTGCAACCCCAACTTTATTGTTGCGGCCGCGAAACATTTGCGTGATTGGGCCCGTTACTACTAGCGAACCACAGATACAGCGCCTATCTGACCCGCATACAACCAAGGAATAATGTCATGTTCGACGACAAACAGAAGCTGGAAATCAGCCAAGATGAATTGGCGCTTATCGAAGCAGCCCTGCACACACAGTCCAAGATCCTGAGCGTTCAGGCAAGCGCAGGCGGATCAAAGGCCTTGGGGCACCTCAACGAGGTCAAACGCGTCCTCGCCTCTATCTCGCAGCAGCGCGTGCGCGACACCACGACCAAACCGGCCTGGGGTGGTCTTTTTCGCATGGCGCGCCTTTTGGGATAAATTCGGCCCCAAACGCTGACACAAAAAAACCGCCCCGCAGCTAAGCCAGGGGCGGTTTTTTTGTGTCTCGCGGGCGTGTGACGCAACCGCCCCCCGCCAAAGCAAAGCCCCGCCGCGACATGGGTCGCTGGCGGGGCGTAAATGCTACAGCTGCTCCATCACCTCGTCAGAGGCTTCGAAGTTCGCGGTGACCCGCTGCACGTCGTCGTCGTCTTCCAGGGCGTCGATCAGCTTCATCAGCTTTTCCATCCCTTCCAGATCCATTTCGGTCGTGGTGGTCGGACGCCAGACCAGCTTGGTGCTGTCGGATTCGCCCAACTCGGCCTCAAGCGCGGTGCTGACATCGTTCAGGTCGGTATCCATGCACCAGATGACATGTCCGTCATCCGAGCTTTCGACGTCTTCCGCACCGGCTTCGATGGCTGCCATCATGACGGTGTCGGCATCGCCAACGCTGGCGGGATAGGTGATTTCGCCCTTACGGTCGAACATGAAGCCGACGCTGCCTGTCTCGCCCAGATTGCCACCGTTCTTGGTGAAGGTGGACCGCACGGTCGATGCGGTGCGGTTGCGGTTGTCGGTCATCGCCTCGACGATGACGGCAACACCATTGGGGCCGTAGCCTTCATAGCGGATTTCTTCGTAATCCTCGCCCTCGCCGCCGACGGCTTTCTTGATCGCGCGTTCGATGTTGTCCTTGGGCATGGACTGGCCCTTGGCCTCTTTTACCGCCAGACGCAGACGCGGGTTCTTGTCCGGATCGGGTTCGCCCATCTTCGCCGCGATGGTGATTTCTTTGGAGAGCTTGGAAAACACCTTGGCGCGCAGTTTGTCCTGACGGCCCTTACGGTGCTGGATATTTGCCCATTTTGAGTGACCTGCCATAGTGACCTCACATGCTAAAATTCTCGGTTGGCTCTCTATACGGCAGCCCACGCGCCTGAACAAGCCACCGCGCACGCGCGCGCTATGGCTGGGTTTGGGGCAGACAGGCGCGCGGGCGGCTGCTAGGGCTTTGGTCGCAGTTCACGCAAGGTACGCTCATGACCGCCGATCAAATCATCCTGTTCACCCTGTTTGCCGCCGTGTTCGGCATGCTCTTGTGGGGGCGGTTCCGCTATGACCTTGTCGCCTTTGCTGCGCTGATGGTTGCCGTGGTGCTGGGGGTGGTCGACAGCAAGGACGCCTTTGCCGGCTTTGGTCACCCTGCGACGCTGGTGGTCGCGCTAGTGCTGATCGTATCGGCGGGGCTGACGCGGTCTGGCGCGGTGTTGCTGATCACCCGCACGCTGGTCGATGCCTCGCGCAGCCTTGGCGGGCATATCACGCTGATGGGGGTCATCGGCGGGGTGCTGTCAGCCTTCATGAACAACGTCGCAGCCCTTGCGCTGCTGATGCCGGTCGACATCCAGACCGCCCGCAAGGCCGGTCGATCCCCGGGGTTGAGCCTGATGCCGCTGAGCTTTGCCACGATCCTTGGCGGCATGGCGACGCTGATCGGGACGCCGCCCAATATCATCATCGCCTCGATCCGACAGGAATCCCTTGGCGCACCGTTTCGCATGTTCGATTTCGCCCCTGTGGGCGGGATAGCGGCGGCGGCGGGGCTGGCCTTTGTCGCGCTGATCGGCTGGCGTTTTATCCCGCAGCGCGAAAACAACGTGCTGGGCCCCGAAGACCTGTCCCCCTATCTGGCAGAGCTGACGATCCCCGAAGGCAATGCCCAGATCGGTAAACGTCTGGCAGAGCTTCAGGACGCAGCCGAGAAGACCGATGTCGCCATGCTGGGGGTGATCCGAGACGGCAAGCGCCGCTACGGCCAATCCCGCAACCTGCCCCTGCGCGCAGGCGACGCGCTGGTGCTTGAGGCAACACCCGACGCGCTGGACGAATTTCGCAGCACGCTAGACCTGCATGTCGCCGACGCCGACCGCGAAGACCGCCTGCGCGCCGATGGCGAAGGGGTCGAGATCATCGAGGTCGTGGTCACCAGCGATTCCCGACTGAACGGCCGGTCGGCTCAGGCGGTCGGCCTGTCGTGGCGGCAGCGCTCCGTGCTGCTGGGGGTATCGCGGCGCGGCAAACGCATCACCTCGCAACTGCGCAAGACCGAGCTGCAGGTGGGTGATATTCTGCTGCTGCTCGTGCCCCGCGATACCGCGTCCCATGTGGTCGAATGGCTGGGCGTGCTGCCCCTTGCTGACCGCGGGTTGGCAGTGACCGAAAACCACAAGGTCTGGCTGGCCATCGGCCTGTTTGGCGGCGCGGTCACGGCGGCGAGCTTTGGGTTGATCTACCTGCCCGTCGCCCTGGGGCTGGTCGTCATCGCTTATGTGCTGGCACGGATCGTCCCGCTGTCGGAGCTGTACACCCATATCGAATGGCCGGTCGTCGTCTTGCTGGGGTCGATGATCCCGTTGGGGGCGGCGCTCGAAAGCTCTGGCGGGACGGAGCTGATTGCCGGCGCGCTTGTCGGATTGACCCAAGGGCTGCCCGCATGGGTGGTGCTGACGGTGCTGATGCTGGTCACCATGACCCTGTCGGATGTGCTGAACAATACCGCCACCACCATCGTCGCCGCCCCCGTGGGCATCCAGATGGCGGCAAGCCTTGATGTCTCGCCCGACCCGTTCCTGATGGCGGTCGCCGTCGCCGCATCGAGCGCATTCCTGACGCCCATCGGGCATAAGAACAACACGCTGATCCTTGGTCCCGGGGGCTATAGCTTTGGCGATTACTGGCGTATGGGGCTGCCGCTTGAGATCATCGTCGTCGCGGTGTCCATTCCGGCTATTCTGGTGTTCTGGCCGCTTTAGGGCGCGCGACCATTGGAGGTGCCGGGGGCCAGCCCCCGGACCCCCGGGATTTTTGCCATTTGGAAGCGCGGGAACGGTGCTACCAGAAGAGCGGGATCATCATGGAGACGAGCAGCGACATCGACAGGTTGAGCGGAATGCCGATGCGCATGAAGTCGGTGAAACGGTAGCCGCCCGGCCCATAGACCAGCGTATTGGTCTGGTAGCCGATGGGGGTTGCAAAGGCGCAAGACGCCGCGATCATCACCGCCACGACCAAGGGGCGCGGGTCCATGCCAAGTGCGGCCCCCAGGCTGATGGCAATCGGTGTCATGATCACCGCCACCGCGTTGTTCGACACGATCTCTGTCAGGGTTGTCGTCAGCAGGAACACCGCGAAGATCACATAGAAAGGCGACAGCGTGCCGAGGAAGGGTGCGATATTGTCAACGATCAGGCTGATCGCGCCGGAGTTTTGTAACCCTGCCCCGACCGCAAGCATCGAGAAGATCAGTGCCAGCAGCCGGCCATCGACAAAGCTGAAGGCCTCTTCCGCGTCGATACAGCCCGTGACCAGGACCAACGCCACGGCCAGCACGGCCAGTAGCAGGATCGGCGCGACGTTCAGCGCGGCCAAGACCACGATTCCCACCAGCGCCGCGATGGCGATCGGGGCATGCCCCCGCCGGAAGGCCCGTGCGGACGGCTGCGAGACGTCGACCATATCCATATCCGAGGCAAGGCGCTGGATATCCTCCATCGCGCCTTCAAGCAGCAGCGTGTCACCGACCTTGACGATGAGGTCGTCAAGCTGGCGACCGATGTTCTGGTTCCGCCGGTGTACCGCCAAAGGGTACACCCCATAGCGCCGGCGCAGACGCAGCGCCCCGAGCGTGCGGCCTACCATCTTGCAGCCCGGCGTGATCAGCACCTCTACGGTCGAGGTTTCCACCGCCGACACCTGATCGACACGCTTGAGCTCTTTATTCGCCTGAAGGCTGAGCAGCTCGGTCATCTGGGTCCGCAGAACCACACGGTCACCGACCCGCAGTTCGACACTGGCCAGATCGCGGCGCAACGATTGATCGCCGCGCACCACGTCGATCAGCCGCACGCCTTCGCGTTTGAACAGTTGCACGTCAAGCACCTCGCGCCCGATCAGGTTGGAGTCGGGCGGGATCACGGCTTCGGTGAAGAACTTCATCTTGGAGCGGTCCGACAGCATATTCGCCATACTGTCGCGCGCGGGCAGCAGTTTGGGCGCGAAGACGGCCATATAGATCAGGCCCCAGGCGCAGACGACCAGACCGATGGGCAGGATTTCGAAAATGCCAAACGGCTCCAGCCCTTGCGACCGTGCGACACCGTCCACCAGAAGGTTGGTCGAGGTCCCGATCAGCGTCAGGGAGCCGCCCATGATCGCCGCATAGCTCAGCGGGATCAGCAGTTTGGAGGCTTTGGTGCCAAGCGTCTGGCTGAGCTGCACCACGACCGGAATCATCACCACCACCACGGGCGTGTTGTTCATCACCGCCGAGGCCGCCATGACGGCCACGATCACGCCCACCACCGCCGTTTTCGGATGCGTCTTGGCATAGCGTTCGGCCATGCGCGTCAGCACATCCAGCGCGCCCGTGCGCACCAGCGCGCCCATCACGATGAACATCGCGGCAATGGTCCAGGGGGCAGAGTTCTGCAGCACCGCCTGCGCATCGTCATAGGGCAAGATGCCAAGCGCCAGCATGATGGCCGCCCCTGACAGGGCCACGACCTCGGTCGGGAGGGATTCGCGCAGGAACATGACGAACATGATCACAACGACGGTCAATGCCAGGATGGCAGAGGTGCTATCCGACAGGTTTAGAAAGTCCATTCAGGTATATCCGGCCTTGGGCAGATGAAAATCAAACTGCAGTGTCGTTGATTGCAACGTCCACGGCAAGCGTCGCCTTGGGGCAAGCGTCAGATGCGCCTGCCATGCGCTATTCCGGATACGGGTCTAAAGCGTGCCAGCCGCAACGCGGTCAGGGCGCGCTTTGCTGCAGCTTGCCGCCCTGACGCACGGGCACGATACGAGTCGCCTTGCCGGTGCGGTCGTCGGTTTCGATATAGACGCCGGATAGGGTCGCTTCTTCGTTGGCCGGGGTGAAGCGGTCTTTGGGCATGCCGGTGATGAAGCGGCGCAATGGCTCTGTTTTCTCCATGCCAATCACCGAATGGTAATCGCCGCTCATGCCTGCATCTGTCAGATAGGCCGTCCCGCCCGGCAGGATCATCGCGTCAGACGTGGGCACATGGGTATGCGTGCCCACAACAAGGCTGGCGCGGCCATCACACCAATGCCCCATCGCCATCTTTTCCGACGTCGCCTCGCAATGCATATCGACAATCACCGCCGATGCCATGCCGCCCAGAGGGTGGGTCTTGAGCACAGGCTCAAGCGCCGAGAACGGATCGTCAAAGGGGCGTTTCATGAAGACCTGACCAAGCGCCTGGGTGACCAGCACCTTGCGCCCGTTCTTGGCGGTGAACAGACGCGCGCCCTTGCCCGGTGCGTTTTTCGAAAAATTCAGCGGCCGGATGACACGCGGCTCCTGCTCGATAAAGCTCAGCATGTCTTTTTGGTCAAAGGCGTGGTCGCCCAGGGTCAGACAATCGGCCCCTGCGTCCAGCAGCGTTTTGGCGTGGCTGCCAGACAGCCCCATGCCAGAGGTGGCGTTTTCACCGTTCACCACCACAAAATCCAGCTTCCATTCCGTCCGCAGACGGGGAAGGTTTTCGTTGATTGCGCGGCGGCCCGCGCGGCCCATGACATCGCCGAGGAAGAGTATTTTCATGCCCCAAGCGTTAGGCTGCGCAGCGCCCGAGGGCAAGGGGCGGAGCTGCGGTTTTTGCGCGCGGGGTGCGGGCGCGCCTAGGCGATCTCGATCACGCCCGTCTCTGTCACGATCAGACCAAGCGGCTGGTCGGTGGGTTCAAGCGGCAGATCGTCAACCTCTTGGCCCGCAAAGGCAAAACCGATCGCCAAGGTCGCCCGCCGCTCACGCAGCTGTTCCAGCGTGCGGTCATAAAACCCGCCGCCATACCCCAGTCGCCCGCCAGTGCGGTTGAACGCCAGCAGCGGGACGATCACGATTTCAGGGTCAAAGAAATGCTCGACAGCGGGGATCTGAGCGCCAAAGGCACCGTCCACCAACGGGGTATCCGGGGTCCAGCGCGAAAACCGCAAAGGCTGCGCCGCGCCCATGATCACCGGCACGCCCACGGGGCCGTGGGCCGCCGCCTCGGCCATGGCGGGGCGCGGGTCAATCTCTGTGCGTATGGGTAAAAAACCGGACAGCGGGACGCCGCGATACCCCGCGAGCACTTCGCTCAGATAGCCGGCTTGCGCGGCGTTGGCACCATCAAACAGCGGCTTGCGACGGGCAAAGGCCGCCTTGCGCGCTGCCGCCTTGACCGCCGCCATATCCGTCACAGCAAGACCGCCGCCGCCAGCCCCAGAAAGGCGAAGAAGCCCACGACATCCGTCACCGTGGTCACAAAAGCACCAGAGGCAAGGGCCGGATCCACGCCAAAACGTTCCAGCAGGATCGGGATGCCCGTCCCCGCAAGCCCCGCCACGACCATATTGATCACCATCGCCGTCGCGATCACATAGCCAAGCGCGGGTGACCCGAACCACAGGATGCCGACGATCCCCATGATGATCGCGAAAATCAGGCCATTCACCAGCCCCACAAGACATTCACGCCGGATCACGCGCCAGACGTTCGATCCGGTCAAATCCCGAGTCGCGATGGCGCGCACGGCCACGGTCAGGCTTTGCGTACCTGCATTCCCCCCCATAGAGGCCACGATGGGCATCAACACCGCCAACGCCACGATCTGCGCGATCGCCGCCTCGAACTGCGAAATCACCATAGAGGCCGCGATGGCCGTCACCAGGTTCACCGCCAGCCAGGGCAACCGCTGCTTGGTCGTCTCGATCACACGGTCAGACAGCGACCCTTCGCCAACACCGGCCAGACGCAGGATGTCTTCTTCGTGTTCCTCGTCCAGCACCGACATGGCGTCATCAATGGTGATCACCCCGATCAAACGCCCCTCGTCATCGACAACGGGCGCAGAGATCAGGTGATACTGGTTGAACGCATAGGCGACATCGCCCTCGTCTCGCAGGGCGGGAATGACCTGAAACGTATCCTCCAGAATGTCGCGCATGGGGGTGGCGCGTTTGGACCGCATCAGCTTGCCAAGAGTGACATTGCCCACAGGGTGCAACCGCGGATCAACCATGACGATGTGATAGAACTGGTCCGGCAGGTCTTCCTCGGGCGTGGCGCGCAGGTGATCAATCGCCTCGCCCACGGTCCAGTGTTCGGGGGCCATCACGACTTCGCGCTGCATCAAACGACCAGCAGAATATTCGGGATAGGTCAGCGCCTGTTCGACAGCGACCCGGTCCGCATCTTCCAGGGCCCCCAGAATGGTCTCGGCCTGCGCATCCTCAAGGTCTTCGATCAGATCGACAACATCATCGCTGTCCATGTCGCGCACGGCGTCCGACAATACCTCGGGCGTCAGAATCGCAACGACTTCCTCGCGGATCGATTCGTCGAGCTCCGACAGAATCTCACCATCGAACTCGCGGTCATAGAGCCGGATCAGCTTGGTCCGTTCAAAGGCGCTGATCTGTTCCAGAAGGTCGGCGATGTCGGCCGCGTGCAGCGGCTCCATCAGCTCTGTCAGCTTGGCGGCGTCATCGATTTCCACCGCATAGAGAATGGACGCCACGGCCTTCTTGTTCAGCCGATATGCCTCGCCTTCATCCTCGGCGTCGGGGGAGAGTTCAAGTTCCTGTGCGTCGTCAACCATGGCTGCCCCCACTTGCGATTTTGCGCAGACCATAAGCGTGCCACAGCGCGGATACAATGGCGCGGAACCCTGCGCTATCGGATTGTCGGCACGGCGGGCTGCGGTTAGACAGGCGGCATGAAAACACAAACACTCCTCCTCGGCCAAACGCTCCGGTTTACGGGCAATCCCCTCTCTGACCCGTGGGAGGAGACGGTTCATATCGACAGCGACGGTGGCGTGCTGATTGAAGGCGCGCAGATCAAGGCCGTGGGCCGCGCCGACGACCTGCGCAAGGCGCACCCGCAGGCGACGGTGCAGGACTATGGCGACCGGCTGATCTGTCCGGGGTTTGTGGACGCCCACGTGCATTATCCGCAGACCGCCATCATCGCGAGCTGGGGCAAACGGCTGATCGACTGGCTCAACAGCTATACCTTCCCCGAGGAAATGCGCCTGTCAGACCCCGCCTATGCCCGCGACATCGCCGGGCGCTATCTGGATCTGACCCTGGCCAACGGCACGACCACTGTCTGCTCTTTCGCCACCATCGCCCCCACCAGCGTCGACGCGATATTCGACGCGGCAGCAGAGCGTGGTCAGCGGATCGTGGCGGGCAAGACCTGCATGGACCGCAACGCCCCCGACGGGCTGCGCGATACGGCGCAATCGGCCTATGACGACAGCAAGATGCTGATCGACCGCTGGCACGGCAAAGGCCGCGCCAGCTATGCGATTACGCCCCGTTTCACGCCGACCTCGACGCCGGAGCAACTCGCGGCCCTGGGTGCGCTCTGGACCGAGCGCCCCGACTGCCTGATGCAGACGCACCTGAGCGAACAGATCGACGAGATCGCTTGGGTACAAGACCTTGTACCCCACGCCCGCGATTATCTGGACACCTACGAGGAACACGGGCTGGTGCGTGATCGCGCCGTCTTTGGCCATGCCATCCACCTGACCCCGCGCGAGATCGACCGCCTTGCCGACAGCGGCGCATCGGTGGTGCATTGTCCCACTTCGAACACCTTCATCGGATCGGGACTGTTCGACATGGCGCATATCGCCGCGCAGCAGATACCGATTGGCTTGGCCACGGACACCGGCGGCGGATCGTCGTTCTCGATGCTGCGCACAATGGCTGCGGCCTATGAGATCGGTCAACTGCGCGGCACCCCCACCCATGCGGCGCAGTTGATGTGGCTTGCCACCGCCGGCTCTGCCCGCAGCCTGCATCTGCACGAAAAGATCGGCACACTCGCCGAAGGCTTCGAGGCCGATATCACCGTGCTCGACCTCGCCTCCACCCCCGCGATCAAGCAGCGCAGCGACAATGCGCACAGCATATGGGATCAGCTTTTCGCCACAATCATGATGGGCGACGACCGCGCCATCAGCGATGTCTGGGTCAACGGGGTGCGCCGAGGCTGACGCCAGCCTCCTTCATTTTGCCTTTAAACTCCCCGCGGCGCGTCCCGTAGGCGCGCCTTGCGAGACGGCTTCGGGCCCATCCTAACAGGGTGCGGCCAGAACCATTGCCCAAATCCGGTCCGGCCCCTGAAACAGGCCAAAACCCGTGGCATTCCGGCTCATCATATTGCGATAATGCGGTGCCGACTGCGCCCATCCCCGCATGACCTGCGTCAGATCCCCCTGCCCCTTGGCAAGATTCTCGGCCACATAGCACCAGCGATAGCCCTGCGCCCGCACTCGATCACCAACACCAGACCCATCGCGCCCCGTGTGCGAGAAATATCCGTGCCGCGCCATGTCCAGCGCATGTGCCCGTGCGGCGGCCTCTAGCCGCGGCGCATAGGACAGCGGGGCCACACCCTGCTGCGCGCGCATGGCATTCAACATCTGAACCGCCTGTGGCTCGGCGCGCAAAGGCGATATCGCGGCAATCAACAGAGCCACGGCCAAAGCCAGCCTTCGCAGAATATTCATACCGTCAACTCCCCCACCTTCGCGCTCCCCGCGTCTCTACTTCCTCCCGAGATCGAGGCACGCGTGTTTATATCGCGTCCCGCAGCGCCCGCGCGAGCTTGTTTTGCTGCGCGATCTGCGCGGGTAGATCTATGGTCACGACCTGCCCGTCCCGTACGACGCTGCGCCCTTCAACAAGCAAATCGCGGACTGTTGTCGGCCCTGCGAGCAGCAACGCTGCCGGATCCCAGCTCCCGGCGCTTTCAATCCCGCTCACGTCCCAGATGGCGATGTCTGCCCGCGCGCCCACCTCGATCCGCCCGCATTCGGGGCGGCCCAAGATGTCTGCACCGCCGCGCGTGGCAATCTCGAGCGCTTCGCGTGCGCTCATCGCATCCGCCCCGCCAGCAACGCGCTGCAAAAGCATCGCCTGCCGAGCCTCTGCGACAAGATTACCGGCGTCATTGCTTGCGGATCCATCGACCCCGAGCCCCACGGGAACCCCGGCATCTCGCATCGCACGAAGGGGCGCGATCCCCGAGCCCAAGCGGCAGTTCGAACAAGGGCAATGTGCAACGCCAGTCTTGGTCTGCGCGAATAACGCGATCTCGCTCGGGTCGAGCTTCACGCAATGGGCATGCCAGACATCGGGTCCGACCCAGCCCAGATCTTGTGCATATTGACCCGGACGACAGCCGAATTGCGCTAATGAATAGGCGATATCCTCCTCGTTCTCGGCAAGATGCGTATGCAGCATCACGCCTTTGTCCCGCGCCAACAGCGCTGCGTCCCGCATCAGGTCCCGACTTACCGAGAAGGGCGAACAGGGCGCGATGCCAACCCGACACATGGAAGAGGCCGATGGATCGTGAAAACCGTCGATCACACGAATGCAATCCTCCAGTATCGCAGCCTCGCGTTCCACCAAAGCGTCAGGTGGCAACCCACCGTCGCTTTCCCCGATGCTCATCGCGCCGCGCGTGGGCTGAAACCGCACCCCGATCTCTGCCGCGGCGTGTATTGTATCCTCCAACCGGCTGCCGTTCGGATACATATACAGGTGGTCCGAGCTTAAGGTGCAGCCGGACAAGGCAAGCTCTGCCAACCCCACCTGAGCCGAGACATACATGTGATCCGGCGTAAACCGCGCCCAGATCGGATAAAGCGTTTTAAGCCAGCCAAACAGCAGCGCGTCCTGCCCCCCCGGCACCGCCCGCGTCAGACTTTGATAAAGGTGGTGATGGGTGTTCACCAACCCTGGCGTCACAACGCACCCTGATGCTTCTATCACCTCCCCTTCAGTTGTCAGGTTTTGTCCCACCGCCACGACAACCCCATCGCGCAGCAAAACATCAGCCGATACCAATTCGCGCCGCGTCTCATCCATCGTCAAAAGATAATCAGCGTTGCGTATCAGCAGTTCGGTCATATCGGACAATTCCTAACAAACTCTAAAGCTTCGGCGTGAATATCGGCATTGGCCGCCGCGATGGCACGTCCCCCATGATGGGCGGGGCCGCCATCCCAGTCGGTAACGATGCCACCGGCGGCATGGACAAGGGCGATTGGTGCTTGAATATCATAGGGTTGCAGGCCCGCTTCGATGACCAGATCGACCTGCCCCGAGGCCACCAAAGCATAAGCATAGCAATCCATCCCAAAGCGCGCCAAACGCGCGTGTCGCGCCACCTCGGCAAAGGCGGCCCCTTCGGATGTCGTCCCGACTTCTGGAAAAGTAGTGAAAACGGTCGCCTGTGAAAGTGCACGCGCCCCACGCGTCCGCAGCGGATGAACGCCAGACGGGCCCGACACCTCTGCTTGGCCGCTGTGCCCAACAAAACGCTCGCGAATATAGGGCTGGTCGATGATCCCGAAAAACGGCCCATCCGCATTGCTGACCGCGATCAACACGCCCCAGGTCGGCGTGCCGGAGACAAAACCCCGCGTGCCGTCAATGGGGTCCAAAACCCAGGTGAGCCCGGACGTCCCTTCCGCGATACCATATTCTTCGCCCAGGATGGCGTCGTTGGGGCGTTCGCGCGCCAAGATATCGCGCATGGCCCGTTCGGCCGCACGATCGGCTTCTGTGACGGGATCATAGCCCGACTGGAATTTGTTGTCCGCAATCAGATCTGCTTGACGAAAATGGGGAAGTATCGCGGCACGGGCGGCGTCCGCCAGCAAATGGCCCACACGCAATATATCGGGATCGGAGTGCATATTTGGTATCATAGCTACCGATCTGACACTTTCGCCAGATCCTTGCAAGATAACACTTCCCGCTAAAGGTTAAGCCACATCACTGAGGACACGCGCCAGTTCGAACAGGCGGCGACGCTGGTTTTCGGGGATCGCATAGTAAGAGCGGATCAAATCCATCGCCTCTTTATCGCCGCTCAGATCCGCGGGGATATTGTCCAAGGCCTTTTCGGGCTGCGGTTTTTCGGCTTCCAGACCTTCAAAGAAATGCGAAACGTCCACGTTCAGGGCAAAGGCGATGTCCCAAAGTCTGGACGCGCTGACACGGTTTGCACCGGTTTCATACTTTTGGATTTGCTGGAATTTTATGCCAACAAGTTCTGCTAAGCGCTGCTGTGTCATGCCTGTCAGCCAACGGCGCTGCCGTATTCGCTGACCAACATGAACATCTACTTTATGAGGCATCACGATCTTCTTTCTAACTCAGCGCCCATAATTTCGACGCTTGTATTTGTGGAGAGGAAGTGACCAATTCACGTGGTCATTTCCGACAAAACGTGCTACTTGCAAATATACTCACTATGCGCAAATAAAATGAAAATGGACATACGTTCAGTTATCATTCCAATCAGCGCCAGCACTTAATCAAGCGTTGTTTCTGCGAGAAAAATACCCCTTATACGCGAACTGAACGTAGCAAGCGTTCGGGAACTCGCAAAACTTTTTACCTGAGCCGAGCACCATAAATTCGCCGCAATGCTGTGTGTCAGCATTTCCAACACATTGAGACCCGCTCCTCTCACGCTCAAGAATACCATATTTGTCAGTAAGATAGCCCCGCCCGTCAGCTTCGCCACTACATTCTGCGCGGGTGCGCGATGTTTTGCTCACGGCACCCGAATACCGCCTGATTAGCGCTAATAACGAAAACGTTACGGCACAATTGCGCCCGTCGCGGGGAAGAATCATCTTTTTCATGGGCAAAAGGCTTGCAGTCTAAACCTTAAAATACCGTTCAGAGCCGCGAGAACGACGCAGCAAAGCGCCGCGACGCAAAATTCGCAAACGCGTTAGGCAAATCTTCATATCCCTTCTTTAGCTCATTCATCACGGACACGCAGATGTGCAACCGAAAGGCTGCGTGTTTCGACGGTAGAAATGCCTATGTTGCGCCACATTTGGCAAAGCAAAACGCCAATAGTGCCCGCTGCGCTAGAATTGGATGCGAAAGCTCTTGAAAACAAAGACGTGTGTGCCGATATTTGACCCAATACCGAGGTCGGAGAACCGACTTTGCAACACGTCTATTATTTGGAGGATATTCATGGCCGACGTGAACACAATCCGGTCTGCGGCCGGATCCCGCGCCGCCGCTATCGATGAAGGGCTGCGCACCCATATGAATAAGGTGTATGGCACCATGTCGATTGGCATGTTGATCACCTTTGCAGCGGCTTGGGCCATTTCCGGCTTGGCCGTGACGACCGATCCTTCCGGCGCGGTTGCGCAGATTGGCACGGACAAGTACCTGACTTCCTTCGGCTCTGCGCTGTATATGTCGCCGCTGAAATGGGTTGTGATGTTTGCACCTTTGGCGTTTGTCTTCGGCTTGGGTGCCGCGATGAATAAAATCTCGGCCGCGACTGCGCAGACATTGTTCTATGTTTTCGCTGCCGTCATGGGCGTTTCGATCAGCTCGATCTTTCTGGTCTTTACGGGTTATTCCATCATCCAGATTTTCTTGATCACCTCGATCGCTTTCGCGGGGCTGTCGCTTTGGGGCTACACCACGAAAAAGGATATCTCCGGCTGGGGTAGCTTCCTGATCATGGGCGTCATCGGCCTGGTTGTTGCGTCGATCGTGAATATCTTCCTCGCCTCCCCTGCCCTTGTGTTCGCGATCTCGGCTATCGGCGTTCTGATTTTCGCTGGCCTCACCGCCTATGACACGCAGAACATCAAGAACACTTACTTGGCGCACGCACATCACGGTGACCAAGAATGGCTGCAGAAGTCCGGTATCATGGGCGCATTGAGCCTGTACCTGAACTTCATCAACATGTTCATGATGTTGCTGCAATTGTTCGGCAACCGCGAATAACAGACTGCCCCACGACGCGGGGAAATACCTAAGAACGAGCGCCCATCGACATCCGTTCGGTGGGCGCTTTCTTTTGCCCTAGGCGCTATCACAACCGTCGGCCCGACTACCTAATCTGCCCGCGACGCTTCCGCTTAACTGCGATCCATCTAAGCAGTCTGTTCAGTGACATTCGGCTCTACAAGCGTGCCGACACGACCTTGCGACTGTACGTCTTCCAGCCGGGCGCACAGAAAGGCACATCCGCAGAGGAGCGAACCTCCTCTCGAAATATTCACTGAAGTGGTGATTTCAAAGGTCTCAGCTTAGGTGCCAGCTCACCCCCGACCAAGCTAAACCGCAACGTGGAAGGCTTGCCCCAACGCAGCGGTCACGGCCATCGCAAGCGCGCCCCAGACCACCGCACGAATAATCGCCGAGCGCATGGGCGCACCGCCAAGCCGCGCACCGCCACCGCCAAGCAGTGCCAGAGCGAGCACAGCGGTCACGGCAATCGCGATCAAAGCGTACCCGGCAGGGGCGACAAGTGCTGCGATCAACGGAAAGGCCCCACCCAGAGCGAAGGCGAGCGCGGAGGCCCCGGCGGCCTGCAGCGGATTCGCTTGCCCTGCCAGGCCAAACATACCGAGCTCCTCGCGCGCATGCGCACCAAGAGCGTCGTGGTCGGTCATCTGCGTGGCAACCTTGACGGCGAGCGCGGCATCGACGCCGCGGTTCTCCAACCCTTCGGCAAGCTCTTCCAGCTCGTAGTCCGGGTCTTCCTCCAGCGCGATACGCTCACGCTCCAGATCGGCGGCTTCCACATCGGCCTGCGCCGAGACAGAGACATACTCCCCCGCGGCCATGGACAGTGCGCCCGCGGTCAATCCGGCGAAACCGGTCAGGGCGACATTTCCGGTCGCCATCCCCGCCGAGGTAACGCCGACCAGAAGGCTAGAGATGGAAACAATCCCGTCATTCGCCCCCAGTACAGCGGCGCGCAACCAGTTGCTCCGGTTGATGTAATGGCCTTCTTTGGGCATTGCCCGTCTCCTTGCGATCACATCCGGTACTCAGCCGCGACAGCAGGGCTGTTCCCATGTCCGAGGTAGAAAAACGCAAAAGGCCGCGCACGAGGCGCGGCCTTCATATCGCGTCGACGGTAAGATCTTACTTGATCTTGCCTTCTTTGTATTCAACGTGCTTACGAATAACGGGGTCGTACTTTTTGATGACCATTTTCTCGGTCATGGTACGTGCGTTTTTCTTGGTTACGTAGAAATGGCCTGTGCCCGCGGACGAGTTCAGACGGATCTTGATCGTGGTTGGCTTCGCCATAGTCGTTCTCCTGCAACGACGAGCAGGCCGCTGATCGACCGCTCGTGAAATCCTGAGTTTTGGGTTCTAGTCACGCCTGCGCCTGAGTCAACCGCTATTTCCTGCCCATGGCCCAAACGAACCGGAAAAATTGAAGTTTTCCGGACCAAGCCCCCGAAGAACAGGGATAAAGACCATGATTATGCGCGGAAGGCCTATAAGCCGGATTTTGTCCCCGCTTTGCGACAGGGGATGACCATTCCTCTGACCATGCAGTTGCCTGCACAGCTACAGCTGCCAACCCGGACCTGCTGGGGCAGAAGTGGCCCCGCCTTGCCTGTTGCCAGACGCGGCGCGCGGTCCCTATTTGGCATTGCTCCCGGTGGGGCTTGCCTTGCCAGAGATGTTACCACCTCCGCGGTGCGCTCTTACCGCACCGTTTCACCCTTACCTCCCCGGTGGTATCGGTTGCCCGACCCGTCGAAGCGGCGGTCTGTTTTCTGTGGCGCTTTCCGTCGGGTTACCCCGCCCGGGCGTTACCCGGCACCGTTTCTTCTAGGAGTCCGGACTTTCCTCGACCTTGTTGCCAAGACCGCGGCCATCCAGCCTTCCGCGCGCTGCACGCCTAGCGCCTAACTTCAGGTGGGGTCAATCAGTTTCACCCGCCGCGATGCCTTCGGCGAGGATTTTTAACCATTTGGAAACGGGTGTGGTGCTAGAGATCATGCCCGAGGGTCATATCCGCGGCGCAGAGCGGCCCCTTGCGCCAGGGGGCATACCGCAGACGCGTGCTGTGCAGCAGAAGGTCAATATCATCGGTGGCGGTGTAGCCTGCCGCATGTGCCGCCGCGATAAAGGCCGCCGGTGTGGGGTCGGATCCGCGGTCGTTTTCCGCGTACCGACTGCCTTTGCCGGCAAGGTTCTGACGCGCCAGACGTGGCCAGTCGAATCGCGGTCCGGGGTCGATCTTGCGTCCGGGGGCCATATCCGAATGGCCGATGACCCCTTCGGGCAGGATCGACCACCGCTCCATAATCCCCCGCAGCAGGGTTTCGAGCGTGACCATCTGCGGTTCGGAGAAGGGGTGATTGCCGCGGTTATCCAGCTCTATCCCGATAGAGCGTGAATTGATGTCATCGCGACCCTGCCATTCCCCTGCACCGGCATGCCAGGCACGCTGGTCTTCCGGGACAAGTGGTACAGTCTCGCCCTTGCCCGTGATCAGATAGTGGGCCGAGACTTCGGCCGCAGGGTCGCAAAGACGCGCGCAAGCCGCTTCTGCACTGTCCATCGCGGTATAGTGGAGCACGATCAAAGAGGGCCGCAGCCCGTTGCGGCGCGGCCCATGGTTCGGGGAAAGGTAGCGGTCAGGCGCGTCTGCCATAGGGCCTAGCCCTGCACCCCTTTGCGATAGGGGCTCGGGTCCCAGTTGCAGGCGTATCCGTCGCCGTCAGGGTCCATGCCGGAGCGGTCCTTTTCAGGGCCGCCCGCACTGAGGAAGGCGATCTGCGCCTGATCCGGGTGCGAATACTGGGCGCAGGCCCGTGCGAATTTGCGCTGCTTGTTGAACCCCCGACGGGTGTAGATCGGGGTGCCGACGGCGTGATTGTTCTGCAAAGCATAGGCCACGATATTGGGCCCGGCATCGGCGCGGTCCGGCAGGGCTTCGGGTTGCACCACACGGTATTGCGCGCGGTTGGCCGCGATGCGGGCCGCGTCGCCTTCGATGCTGCGCTCATCGGCCACGGCGTCAAAGTTGTTCTCTTGCGATATTCCCCCTGCTCCCAGCACCGGTGGCGCAGGGTTGGACGGGCTGGCGTTCACAGGGGCCACGCCCGAATTGGTCGCGGCATCATTGCCAAGCCCACCGGGGCGCGTGGCATCCAGGATACGTGCCGTTTCAGCAGCCGTCGCCGCGGCGGAACCATCATCGACAGCGTCCAGCGGCGTGGCGTCCACCGAGGCGGGTGCCGGCATCGTTGCCACCGCCCCGCCTGCCAAAGCTGTATCCCGCTGGGATTGCGCGGCGTCGAACGACCCGTCAAAACCGACACCCCGTCCACTGTCGGGGATTGCGGGCTGGCAGGCCGCCAGGGCGAGCCCCAAGGCTGCAACAATTGAACAACGTATCATCATCGGACCTGCTTTATCTGCTCTGGTTTATCGGCGGGGGTTTACCACCATTTCTGCGGCTTGGCTACAAAGCCCGCCGCCTGCTCCAGCGCATAGGCGGTAGACAGCAGATCGGCCTCTTCCCATGGGCGTCCGATCAGCTGCAAGCCAAGCGGCAGGCCGGTCTCGCTGGTGCCGGTGGGCAATGCGATACCGGGCAGCCCCGCGAGGTTCACGGTGACCGTGAAGACGTCGTTCAGATACATCGCCACAGGGTCCGTATCCGTCATCTCGCCCAGACCGAAGGCCGCCGAGGGCGTGGTCGGGGTCAGGATGCTGTCGATACCGGCCGCAAAGGCGTCTTCGAAGTCTTTCTTGATCAACGTGCGGACCTTGCGCGCCCGGTTGTAGTAGGCGTCGTAGAAGCCCGCGCTTAGCACATAGGTACCGACCATGACACGGCGCTGCACCTCGGCCCCGAAGCCTTCGGCGCGGGTCTTTTCGTACATCTCGGTGATGCCGTCGCCGTGGTCCAGCTTGGCGCGGTGACCATAGCGTACCCCGTCATAGCGGGCGAGGTTCGACGAGGCTTCCGCCGGTGCGATCACGTAATAGGCAGGCAAGGCGTATTTCGTATGCGGAAGAGAGATATCAACGATCTCGGCCCCGGCGTCGCGCAGCATGGCGATACCGTCCTGCCACAGCTTGTCGATCTCGGCAGGGATACCGTCGATGCGGTACTCCCGCGGGATGCCGATCTTTTTGCCACGGATGTCGCCGGTCAAGGCGGCTTCGAAATCAGGGACCGCCAGCTCGGCGGAGGTGCTGTCCTTGGGGTCATACCCCGCCATGGCTCCCAGCATGATCGCCGCATCGCGCACGGTCTTGGTCATCGGGCCCGCCTGATCCAGCGACGAGGCAAAGGCCACGACGCCCCAGCGGGAGCAGCGGCCGTAGGTCGGCTTGATCCCCACGGTGCCGGTAAAGGCCGCAGGCTGGCGGATCGAGCCGCCGGTATCTGTGCCGGTGGCCGCGAGACAAAGATCCGCCGCCACAGCTGCCGCCGACCCACCCGAAGATCCGCCGGGTGTCAGCGCTGTTTCATCGCCCGAACGCCGCCACGGGTTGACGGCATTGCCATACACGGAGGTTTCATTGGACGATCCCATCGCGAATTCATCCATGTTGAGCTTGCCCAACATGACGGCCCCGCTGTCCAGCAGGTTCTGCGATACGGTGCTTTCATACTCGGGCAAGAAGCCTTCAAGGATGCGCGACGCCGCTTGCGACGGCACCCCTTTGGTGCAGAACAGATCCTTGATACCGATGGGCAGACCACACATGGCAGGGGCATCGCCGGATTTGATCCGCGCATCGGCTGCCTTGGCCTGATCCATCGCCAGATCACCGGTGTGGTGGACAAAAGCGTTCAGCGCGCCCGCGCCTTCGATCGCGCTCAGACATGCCGCCGTCAGCTCGGCCGAGCTCACATCCCCCTTGCGCAGCGCGTCACGTGCATCGGCAAGGCCCAGTTTATTCAGATCAGCCATTATTCAACCACCTTCGGAACCGCAAAAAATCCTTCGCGCGCGTCGGGCGCATTGGCCAGCACCTTGGCCTGCTGGTCGCCATCGCGCACCACGTCCTCGCGCTTTTTCAACACCTGTGGCGTGACTGATGTCATCGGCTCTACCCCGTCGACATCGACTTCGTTCAACTGCTCGATAAATCCGAGGATATTGTTGAACTCTTGCGCCAGCGCGGGCAAGGCGTCGGGTTCGACCTTGATGCGGGCCAGTTTCGCCACCCGTGCGGCTGTGGACTCGTCAATGGACATGGGCGCTCCTTCATCTGATTGGGTGCCGTTTATCGCCCCCTGACCGCCCCCGCAAGTCTGGGGGCTGCCTCTGACCCGCAATCGCGCCGGTTGATCCTTCATTTTGCCAAATAAACTCCCGCCGGAGGCTCCCCAAAGCGGCATCACGCGCTACAGTCCGCTAAAGACACGGAATAAGGGAGACCCAAATGGATATCATCTGGCTAGGCCACGGCAGCTTTCGCATCGAGATCGAGGATCAGATTCTGCTGATCGACCCCTGGCTCACCGGCAATCCGATGCTGGACGACGCGCAGCACGAGGCCGCACTGGCAGGCGTGACGCAAATCCTGGTGACCCACGGGCATTTCGACCACACCCAGGACCTCAAGATGGTGGCCGAGAAAACCGGAGCGCCGGTTGCAGGCATGGTCGAACTGATGGGCTATTTCAGCGCGCAGGGCGTGGAGAACACCATCGGATTCAACAAAGGCGGCACCATCCGCTGCGGCAAGGTCGATGTGACCATGGTCCCCGCGTCACATTCCTCTTCCGTCGATGGGGACGCGGGGCCTGTCTATATGGGGGCCGAGATCGGCTTTATGATCAAGGGCGAAGGCCGCACGATCTATGTCACGGGCGATACGGATATTATGGCGGATATGGATTGGATGGGCGACTACCACAAACCCGACATCGGCATTCTCAGCGCGGGCGGCCATTTCACCATGGATATGGCCGGTGCGGTCTATGCGGCGAAACGGTATTTTGACTTCAAGACCGTCATCCCCTGCCACTACCGTACCTTCGACGCGCTTGAACAATCGGCGCAGGTGTTGATCGACGGCTTGCCCGGCGTGGATGTGATCGAGCCCGAGGTGCTTAAACCGATCAGCCTGTAAAACGGCCTAATTAACAGAACCGGCGCGATCCCCGATGAAACAAAGGGTGTCGTTGGCGCGCAGGGCGATGGTGTCTTGATCAAACGCAGCTTTGCGCGCCTCTGCTGGATCAAGCGCCAGCGTGGCGCAGACCTCGAACGCGGTATCGCTGAGGCGGTGGTAGGCGTAGGGCGCGCCCGTTGCAGGGTCGCCTTGGGTCAGCACATCGCGCAATCCGGGCCGCATGCCGGGACAATAGCTGTCATCCGCAAGCGCTTGCGGCAATGGTTTGCCCAAGTGACCAAGGCACATCAGATGCGTGTGCAAGGTCCGCAGATCGCTGAGGCGCTGACTGTCCTGCTGGGCGAGCCTTGCGTGCTGCGGGCCACCCACCACGACCAGGCCGCCGATGATGGCACCGCCGACCAGCACAGACATGCACATCAGCAGCACCTTGTTCACGCCGGGGCCTCTTCGCGCAGATCGCGCAGATAATAGGCAAAGATGCCCCCGGCGACGACCAGCACCACCAGCGCCTTGAGCACGAATTGCGCCGTCAGGTCACCGGTCAGCAGCGCATAGATGGTGGCAATCGAATCCCCTAACATCGTCAGCGCGGCCAAAAGCAGGCCGATATAGATCATCCATTTGCGGATCGCAGAGCGGTACAGCGCAGGGTCGCGCGCCAGTTTCCGCCGCTCGCGCAAGGTCAGCCACAGATACATCGGTCCGGTCACGATCAACACCGCAACCCCCCAGCGGATCGACCGGTCGCTGCCGCCGTCGCCCGTGGCAAAGACCACATCGACCAGCGCCTGTAATACGACAACCAGATTGAACGCGCCAAGGATCAAGACGCAGAACGTCAGCGCATAGGTAAAGAAGTCCCGCGCAGACACCGTCGCCACAGGCCGCGGAATGGGCGGAGAGAACGGCATCTCGTCCCAGCCGTTCAGGGCATCCTGCACCTCGGCGCTGCACCAACCGGCATGGGTCAGCGCGGATGTGATCTCGGCCCGTGACTTGCCCGCGGCCAAGGCGTCGCGCACGAAAATGCTCAGCTCGTCCCGTTGGGCCATATGGGTCTATCCTTTTCGTTTCTCTGCAAAAAACGCCTTTAGCAGATGTTCGCTTTCAGGCGCTGCAATGGCGTCATAGACGTCGGGGGCGTGGTGACATTGCGCGTGGGAAAACACCCGCGCACCCTGCGCCACACCGCCAGACTTGGGGTCTGACGCGCCGTAGTACAAGCGTGCCACCCGCGCGGCAGAGATCGCGGCGGCACACATGGCGCAGGGTTCCAGCGTCACATAAAGCGCATGCCCGCCCAGCCTTTCGGACCCCGCCGCCGCACAGGCAGCACGGATCGCCAGCACCTCGGCATGGGCGGTGGGATCGTTCAGCTCGCGCGTCCGGTTGCCCGCCTGCGCGACGACCTGTCCGTCGGGGGCCACGATGACCGCGCCCACGGGCACTTCACCGCGGGCAGCGGCGGCGCGGGCCTCTTCCAGCGCTTGGGACATATAGGACGTAAAGCTCATACACCTCTCTTGCCCGCAAACGCCGCCCTTTCGCAAGCGCGGGAAACAGGGTAAGCGCTGAAGTATGAGCGCAGATACACCCTCCCAGCCCCCGAAATCCGGCACCCCTCCCGGTGACCGCATTGCCAAAGTCCTGTCCCGTGCCGGCATCGCCAGCCGCCGCGAGGCCGAACGCATGATCGAGGCCGGTCGCGTGCGCGTCAACGGTGCGCAGATCGATTCGCCCGCGTTGAACGTGACGCCCTCGGACGCGATCACCGTCGACGGCAAACCGGTGGGCGAGCCCGAACCGCCCCGCGTCTGGCTGTTCCACAAGCCCACGGGGCTGGTCACCACCAACCGCGACGAAAAGGGCCGCGGCACGATCTTTGACGATCTGCCCGAAGACATGCCCCGCGTCATGAGCATCGGTCGGCTTGACCTCAACTCCGAGGGGTTGCTGCTGCTGACCAATGATGGCGAGGTCAAGCGCCGCCTCGAACTGCCCTCGAACGGCTGGCTGCGCCGCTACCGCGTGCGCGTCAATGGCCGCCCCACCGACGATATGCTTGAACCGCTGCGCAAGGGCATCACCGTGGATGGCGAGGACTTTCAGCCGATGACGGTCACGCTGGACCGGCAACAAGGGGCGAACGCTTGGCTGACCGTCGGGCTGCGCGAAGGCAAGAACCGCGAGATCCGCCGCGCGATGGAGGCGGTGAACCTGTCGGTGAACCGGCTGATCCGCACCAGCTATGGCCCGTTCCAGCTTGGCGAGTTGAAAACCGGCGAGGTCGAGGAACTCAAGCGCAAGGTGGTCCGTGACCAGCTGGGCCTCGAGATTGCCGATACCACCGGCACCGCGATCAAGAAAAAGCCCGCGCACATCATCAAGCGCAAGCCCCGCAAACCCGGAGAGCCGGGCCCCGGTCGCCCAGGCCTGCCCAAGGAACCCGGTGACAAGACCGCGACAGGCAAGACCATCCCCGGCAAGCCCAAGCCCGGTTATGGCAAGTCCAAGCCCGCACGCCCCGCGTCCGACCCCGCGCCGCGCAAGTTCGGCACCCGCGTAAAATCCACCCGTAAACCCTGATTTCTGTGGGTTTACGGCCCTTTGGCCGCTACTTTTGCGTGCGTGACCCTAGCGGGTGGCGAGCACTGCGACTATATGTCGTGCAAAGGAAGGTCCGATGGGTCGATTGCTTGTCTTTGTCGCCACGCTGGCGCTGATTGTTGCGTTTGTCGCCGTTTTGGTGACAATCATCGCAAGGATTCTGGACGCGGGCCGTCGTGCATCGACACCAGCGCATGGACAGGAGGTTTATCGCCCCATGGCACCGACACCGTTTCAGAAAATCACCTATGCCGCGCTTGTTGTCTTGCTGTTCGGTGTCTCTACCGGCTGGCTCGGGGGGCTTTGATCCATGGCGCAGCGCTTTGGCGGTAAATACAGCAATCATGATGCTGGCGACGGCACGCGGCCTCCGCAGGGCACCCGTGCCAAACGTATAGAGGTCGACCCTGCAAGCGGGCGGGCCAAAATCTTGTTCATCCCCGCCATTCCGCTTGTGTTCATGTCGTTGAACGACGGGGCGCAGGGGCTTGCATTGGGGCTGCTGGCGGCGGCGACGCTGACCGGTGCCGCATGGATGCTGCGCGAGGGGCTGAAAGCCGAAGCCGCCTATACCGCGCGCAAGGTTGCCGAACGTCCCGCCCTGCCGCGCAAGATCATCGCCAGCCTTCTGACCGGTGCCGGCGTGGCGCTGGCCGCCTATAAGAATGACCCCGGACTGGCGGCCCCTGTGCTTTATGCGCTGGCCGCGATGGGGCTGCATGTGTCGGCCTTTGGCATCGATCCGCTGACATCCAAGGGGATGGAGGGCGTGGACAGCTTCCAGAAAGACCGCGTCGCCCGTGTCGTGGACGAGGCGGAAAAGCACCTTGCCGCGATGAACACCGCCATTGCACGCGCGGGCGACCGCAAGGCGCGCGACCGGCTGGCGCAGTTTCAGGACACCGCACGCACGCTGATCCGCACCGTGCAGGATGATCCGCGTGATCTGACCGGTGCGCGTAAATACCTGTCGGTCTATCTGCTGGGCGCGCGTGACGCGACAATCAAGTTTGCGGATATCTACGCCAGCACCGGCGATGCGCAGGCACGCGCCGATTATCTGGCTTTGCTCGATGATCTGGACAAAAACTTTGCCGCGCGCACCCAAAAATCGCTATTGGAAGACAAAACCGACCTGAACATCGAAATCGACGTGCTGCGCGAGCGGCTTTCCCGAGAAGGCGTGCGTCTCGACTGACGCGCCCCGCCCCAAGAGCATAGGAATACTTGAAACATGTCTGATACCGTTCGTGACAAAGCGACCCAATCCGTAGCGCTGGTGGAAGAGGTCAACGCGCAGATCCTGCCCGACCCCGCCCCTGCGGATGCCGTCGTCTCGCTTGAGAAAGCCGATGCGCCACAATCGGCAGAGATCAAAAGCCGCATGGCAGAGATCGACATGGGCGACACGCAGTCGATCATCGGTTTCGGGTCCGGCGCACAGGCCGAGTTGCAGGAGATCAGTCAGGCGATGTTGCAGGACGTGCGCAACAAGGATGTGGGCCCCGCCGGTGACAGCCTGCGCACGATCGTGACAACCATCCGCGGCTTTTCCGTATCCGAGCTGGACGTGCGCCGTGAACGCAGCTGGTGGGAACGTCTTTTGGGCCGCGCGGCCCCCTTTGCCAAATTCACCGCCAAGTTCGAAAAGGTACAGGGTCAGATCGACCGCGTCACGGACGAGCTGCTGACCCATGAACATACCCTGCTCAAGGATATCAAATCGCTTGATATGCTGTACCAAAAGACGCTGCAGTTCTATGATGAGCTCGCGCTTTATATCGCCGCGGGCGAGGCCAAGCTGGCAGAGTTGGACGCGACCACCATCCCCGCCAAAACGGCAGAGGTCGACGCCGCACCAGAGGCGGATCAGGTCATGGTCGCACAGGAACTGCGCGATATCCGCGCCGCGCGGGACGATCTGGAACGTCGTGTGCATGACCTGAAACTGACCCGTCAGGTGACGATGCAATCGCTGCCCTCGATCCGCTTGGTGCAGGAGAACGACAAGTCGCTGGTGACCAAGATCAACTCGACCCTCGTGAACACCGTGCCGCTGTGGGAAACCCAGCTGGCGCAGGCGGTCACCATCCAGCGCAGCGTCGAAGCCGCCGCCGCCGTGCGTGACGCCAATGACCTGACGAACGAGCTGCTGACCTCTAACGCGCAGAACCTGCGCGAAAGCAACAAGGTCATCCGGACCGAGATGGAACGCGGTGTGTTCGACATCGAAGCCGTCAAACAGGCCAATGCCGACCTGATCGGGACCATTCAGGAATCGCTGCAGATCGCCGACGAAGGCAAGGCGCGCCGTGCCTCTGCCGAGAAAGACCTGCAAGAGATGGAGGCCAATCTGCGCGACACGCTGGCCTCTACCAAAGCGGCCAAGCCCGCAGCCCCTGCGGCATAACCCCGTCACAACCTGGAGCGCGCGATATGGTATGGCAACGGTTGGGGCGAACAGGATGGATCGGCACGGCGGCTGTGGTCGCCGCGCTGGCCGCCTGCACCCCGCAGCCCCCTGTTGAACCGACGCTGAAACCCATCGCGCGCCCCGACACGCCGCCGGCCCCGCCCCCCGTGGTGGCCAAGCCCACGTCGCAAAAAAGCGCCAAGCTGCGCAGCTATTTCAACCAGGTGCAGCAGGCCCAGTTGAGCCAAGGGTTGCTGCGCCGGGATGGTGGGGGGCAGGACACGCCCTTCACCGCCGACATGCTGGTGCGCAACTTTGAACAGATCGCTTTTTACAACGAATATAACGCCACCCTGACCGGACGGGGCGATAAGACCCCCATGCGCCGCTGGGAACGCCCCGTCCGGATGGAGGTCGTCTTTGGCGACAGCGTTCCCCCGTCCGAACGTGACCGCGATGCGGCCTCGATCCGCGACTATGCCACCCGCCTCGCAGCCACGACGCAGCATTCCATCACCGTGGGCGGCAAGCCGAACTTTATGGTGATTATCGCGGGCGAGGATGACCGCCCCGCCGCCCTTGCCCAAGCCGCCGAACGCATCCCCGGTGTGACCGCCGAAAGCCTTGCCGCGCTCAGCGATCTGCGCCGCGATACCTATTGCATCGTCGCCGCCTATGCCGGTGGCGCGGACCCAAGCACCTATACCGCTGCCGTCGCCGTCATCCGTGCCGAGAACCCCTCGCTTATGCGGCTGTCGTGTATCCATGAAGAACTTGCGCAGGGCCTTGGCCTTGCCAACGACAGCCCCACCGCGCGCCCGTCGATCTTTAACGATGACGATGAATTCGCGCTGCTCACCCGTCACGACGAGCTGCTGCTGAAAATGCTCTATGACCCGCGCTTGCACGCCGGCATGACCGCCGAAGAGGCGACCCCCGTGGCTCGCAAGATCGCGCTCGAACTGATCGGCGGGCCCGTTTAACCCGCCACTGACCTCCCCCGAAAGGACCAAGACATGGGTATTCTCGATTTTCTCTCTGGCCAATTCATCGACGTTATCCATTGGACGGACGACACCCGCGACACGATGGTGTCCCGGTTCGAGCGCGAAGGCCACGAGATCAAATACGGGGCCAAGCTGACGGTCCGCGAAGGGCAAGCCGCGGTCTTTGTCCACGAAGGTCAGCTGGCGGATGTGTTCACGCCCGGCCTTTATATGCTTGAAACCAACAACATGCCGATCATGACATCGCTGCAGCATTGGGATCACGGCTTCAAAAGCCCCTTCAAATCCGAGATCTATTTCGTCAACACCACCCGTTTCAACGATCTGAAATGGGGCACCAAGAACCCGATCATCGTGCGCGACCCCGAGTTCGGCCCCGTGCGCCTGCGTTCATATGGCACCTACTCTGTCAAAGTGTCGGACCCCGCGCGGTTCCTGACCGAAATCGTGGGCACCGATGGTGAATTCACCATGGACGAGATCAGCTATCAGATCCGCAATATCATCGTGCAGGAATTCTCGCGCAGCATCGCGCTGTCCAATATTCCGGTCATGGATATGGCCGCCAATACCCGTGAACTAGGCAAACTGGTGAGCACCGAAATCTCGGCCACCATTGCAGAATACGGGCTGACCATCCCCGAACTTTATATCGAAAACATCTCGCTCCCCCCCGCCGTGGAGGAGGTGATGGACAAACGGTCGTCGATGGGGGTGATCGGGGATTTGAACAAGTTCACGCAGTTCCAGGCGGCAGAGGCATTGGGCCGCGAGGGCGCTGCGGGCGCAGCAATGCAGACCGGTCTGGGCGCCGGATTGGGCATGCAGATGGGCCAAGCTGCCGCCGCGCAGGCAGGCCCGTGGGGCCCGCGCCCCGCGGCTGCGGCCCCCGCTGCACAGACGCCCCCGCCCCCGCCGCAACCTGAAAAGGTCTGGCATCTGGCAGAGAACGGCCAGACCAAGGGCCCGTTTTCAAAGGCCGCATTGGGCCGCATGGCCACGGATGGCGGGTTGACCCGCGAGACCTATGTCTGGACCCCCGGTCAGGATGGCTGGCTCAAAGCAGACGATGTGGCCGAGCTGGCGCAGCTCTTTACCGTGCTGCCGCCCCCGCCGCCTCCTGCGTAAGGCTCTGTGAAACTTGGAACGGGCAAGGCGCGTGTCTAGGCTATGACCCCACGCCGTCGCCCCTTGCTGCCCCACCGTCGGACCCTGATGAAGCTTTTGCATTGGGGCATGGTGCCGCTGTTTATCTGGTTCCTGCTGGTGCAGCCGGCGGATGTGGCGCGGATCGGGCCTGCGGCGGTGCGGTTCCATTCGGTCATGGGCTTGGTCTTTGTCAGCGCGGCACTGCTGTGGTGGGTGTCCTACATGCGACGCGGCCTGCTGGGGCGCCCCGGCCCCAAGCTTGCGGGCTGGGCCCGTTGGCTGCATCCGGTGCTGCATAAGACCCTGATCTGGGGTATCTTTGGCGTCGCCCTCACAGGGCTGCTGATCGGGGTGACCTCGACCGTGCAGCTTTGGGCCGGTGGGATTGTCCCGATTGCCGTGCCCCTTGATATGCCGCGCGCCAACGACCTCGTCGGGCTGATCCACAGCATCGAATTCTACGCTCTTGCAGGCCTCGCGCTGGCCCATGCCGCATTTCACATCTGGCGTCACCTTCGCCTGCGCGACAACGCCCTGCGCATCATGGCCCCTAAAGTGCTGCACCGTTTTTTGTGACCCTGCTCTGGCGGCAGGGGGCGCACTGCCCTATGTCTGGGGCAGGCCTGACCAAAGGACAGCTCTATGCCCGCCAGCACCGGCTTTGACGACCCCGACCTGCCCCCCACACCGACCGAGGAACACCGGTTCCCCTGTGACACCTGCGGGTCCGATCTGCGGTTTGATCCCGAAAGATATCTGCTGGTCTGCGACCACTGCGGCAATACCGAAGAGATTTCAGGCACACGCGGCGTGCATAACCCGATCGCCGAGCTGGATTTCCAGGCCGCACTGGCCAGCGCTCTCCCCCAATCGCAGATGGAGGATACACGGGTCACAACCTGCCCCAACTGCGCCGCACAGGTAGAGTTCGACCCCGGCAAACACGCCACCGAATGTCCGTTCTGCGCGACCCCTGTTGTGATCGATACAGGGGTGAACCGCCATATCAAACCCCGTGCCGTGCTGCCCTTTGGCCTGACCGAGGATACAGCACGCGATGCCATGACCGACTGGCTGGGCAGCCTGTGGTTTGCCCCCAATGGCCTGCAGGAATACGCGCGCAAGGGCCGCAAGATGCAAGGCATCTATGTGCCCTACTGGACCTATGACGCCGACACGCGCTCCAGCTATTCGGGCGAAAGGGGCACGGTCTATTACGTCACCCAGACCGTCATGCGCGACGGCAAACGGGTGCAGCAGCAGGTGCCGAAAATCCGCTGGCGGGCGACCTCGGGTCGGGTGGCGCGGTTCTTTGATGATGTGCTGGTACTGGCGTCGAAATCGCTTCCCAAACGGTTCACCGATGCGTTGGCCCCGTGGGATCTGGCGGCCCTTGAACCCTATGCCCCGGAATACCTCGCCGGCTTTCGCGCCGAAGCCTATGCGGTGACGCTTGATGAAGGCTATGCGCAGGCACGCGAGGTGATGGACGCGATGATCCAGCGCGATGTGCGTTTTGATATCGGCGGCGACCGTCAGCGCATCCACAATATCCAGACGCAGGTCAGCGATGTGACATTCAAACATATCCTGCTGCCGGTCTGGCTGGCAGCTTACAAGTACCGCGGCAAGACCTATCGTTTTGTGGTCAACGGCCGCACCGGCAGCGTACAGGGCGAACGCCCCTATTCCGCTGTGAAAATCACCTTTGCCGTGATCCTTGGCCTGATTGTCGCCGGGGTCTTTGGCTATTTTATGGCGCTCCAGAAATGACCCAGATCGATACATTCACCGACATCCTGCGCGCGCGTTCTTCGTGCCGCGCCTTTCGCCCCGATCCGGTCGACGACGCGCTCATCACCCGTATCGTCGACGCAGCGCGCCACGTGCCGTCGTGGTGCAATGCGCAGCCTTGGCAGCTGACCATCACCAAAGGGGCCGCGACCGACCGCTTCCGCGACGCTTTGGCGCTAGAGATTGCGAAGGGCACACCCCCCGCCCCCGATCTGGACTGGCCGGCCTCTTACAGCGGCGTCTACGGCGACCGGCGGCGGAGCTGCGGGTTCCAGCTTTATGACGCCGTCGGGATCGAGAAATCGGACCATGCGGGCCGCATGGCGCAGATGATGCGGAACTATGCCTTGTTTGACGCGCCCCATGTGGCGATCGTGACCTCCCCGGCTGAGCTTGGGGCTTACGGGGCGATGGACAGCGGCGGCTTTGTCACGGCCTTTACGCTGGCGGCCACAGCGCTTGGGGTGGCCACCATCGCCCAGGCCGCTATCGCTGCCTATGCGCCCACCGTGCGACAGCATTTCGACCTGCCGCAAGACCGCCTGATCCTTTGCGCGATTTCCTTTGGCTATGCGGATGACGCGGCACCGATCAACCGGTTCCGCACGCAGCGGGCCACCCCTGAAGACATCATCGATTGGAAATCCTGATATGCGCGCACTGCTACAACGCGTCAGCAACGCCTCCGTCACTGTCGATGGCCAGATCATCGGTCAAATCGACCACGGGCTGCTGATCTTCGTCTGCGCCATGCCCGACGATACACATGCGACCGCGCAAGGACTTGCACAAAAGATCGCCAAGCTACGTCTGTTCAAGGATGATGCTGGCAAAATGAACCGCAGCCTGCCGGATACGGGCGGCAGCGCGCTGATTGTCAGCCAGTTCACCCTTGCCGCCGATACCTCCCGTGGGACCCGCCCCGGTTTCTCGCGCGCCGCCAAGCCCGATCAGGCAAAAACGCTGTACGAAGATTTCATCGCCTGCGTCGACGCCCTTGGCATTCATGTCCAAACCGGTTCATTCGGGGCCGATATGTCCGTCGCGCTCACCAACGACGGCCCCGTCACCCTCTGGCTCGACACAGAAAACCCCTGATCTTCCAAATGGAAAAAATCCTCGGGGGGTCAGGGGGGCAGACAGCCCCCCTTGCCAAGCCTACGGCTCCCGAAACGCCTCTTTCGACTTGTAAAGCGGCTTCAACAGATACTGCAAAACCGTCTTTGACCCTGTGTGCAACTCCACGCTTGCCTGCATGCCGGGTCGGATCTGCAAAGACGCCTGCCGCGGGGTGAGGTGTTCTGTGTCCACCTGCAACGTGACCTTATAGTGCGGATCCCCATCCGGCGCGCGGGATCGTTCGTCCTTGAACGTATCGGCCGAGATCAATTTGACCGTGCCCTTCAACGTGCCATAGATCGTATAGTCATAGGCCGACAGCTTGACCGTCGCCTCTTGGCCGGGGCGCACGCCGGCGATGTCTTCGGGCTTGACGCGGGCCTCGACGAACAGCTCTTCATCCAGCGGGATGATCTGCAAAATCTCCTCGCCCGGGCGCACGACGCCGCCGATGGTGGTCACGCTCAGGTTGTTGACGATGCCGCGCAGGGGGCTGACCAGGACGGTGCGGTTCAACTGGTCTGTGCTCGCCTTGAGGTTCTGTTTCAGCGTCGCCAGTTCCTTGAGCACATCGGAATATTCCTGCGCACGCTCCAGCTCTGTGCCGGTGACGATCTCGTCCAGCTTGATCCGCGCATCCGCATGGGTCTTGCGCGCGCGCGTCACCTCGATCAGCGAAACGATCTTTTTCTTGAGCATATTCTCAAGCAGCTCACGCTCTTTCAACGCCTCGGTCAGTACCCGCCCCGCCCCTTCGGAGCGCGAGACAAAGTCCGATTGCCGCGCTTTCAGCAATGCCCGTTCAGAGGCGACGATATCGGGCGTGCGCGTGGCATAGGCGTCGGGCACGTCAAAGTCGTACTGCCCGGCCAGCTCTGCCTCCAGACGCAGACGGCGGATTTCAAAGGCGCTGATCTGGTCGCGCAGGTCGTCCACGGCAGATTGGAACTGGGTACCATGCAGACGGGCCAACACGTCGCCCTTCTCCACATGATCGCCCTCGCCCACGGCAAGTTCTGCCAGAATACCACCTTCGAGGTTCTGGATAATCTGGGGTCGCGAGCTGGAAATCATCGACCCTTCGGCACGCACGATTTCGTCGACCCATGCAAAGGCAGCCCACAGCAGGAAGACCAGCACGGACGCGCCGCAGAGCCAGATCACCATGGACGGCCCGCGCATCTGCCCCGTCATCTGCGCGCCCAGTGGCGTGGTGCTGAGACTGCTCATGCGACGTGCCCCTTCTGTCCCGCCAGATGGGCAAGCACTTTTTCCTTGGGCCCGTCGATGGTCATGCGGCCATCCTGCAGCACCAGCGTGCGTTCAGTCAGCGCAAGGATCGGGGCGCGGTGGGTCGCGATGATCGCGGTGCGCCCTGCCATCCAGCTTTGCAACCGCGAGACCAGCGTTGCCTCCAACCTTTGGTCCAGCGCTGCTGTGGGTTCGTCCAGCAGGCAGATCGCCGGATCCTGCAACCACAGGCGCGCCCAACCGATGGATTGACGCTGCCCGATGGACAGGCCGGCGCCCGCGTCCTTGATCTCTAGGTCCAGCCCCTTGTGGTGGTTGCGCACGAAAGGCCCCAGACCTGCGAAATCAAGGGCGGCGTGGAGGCGGTCGTCGTCGCGTTCCAGCATGGTGAGGTTCAGGTTGTCGCGCAGCGTGCCCGAGAACAGGCGCACGTCCTGTCCCAGATAGCCGATCAGCCGGCGCAGGTCGCGCGGCTCGATCTGGCCCAGCTCTGTGCCGTCCACCAGAATGCGCCCTTCGGTCGGGGCATAAAGCCCGCTGAGCATCTTCAGCAATGTCGATTTGCCCGATCCATTGGCCCCCAGCACGGCGACATGCTGCCCCGGCTGGATCAACATGGCTTTGATGTCCACCGTCGGGGCACCGTCATCCTCGTAGCGGAAGATCACGTCGCGCAGTTCGAACTGGCCTTTCAGCTTTTCCCGGCGCAGATAGGTGCGCGCCTCTGCAGTGTCCTGCGGCGCGGCGACAATCGCGTCGAGCCCGTCAAGCGCGCCTTTGACATTGCCCCACCGCGCCATCGTGCCCGACAGCTGCGTCAGCGGACCCAGCGTCCGGCCCGTCAGGATACCGACCGCGATGATCGACCCCACGGTAAATTCCCCCGCAAACACCAGATAGGTGCCCACGATGACCGCCGCGACATAGGTGGCCTGCTGAACACCTTGGCTCCAGAACGTGAGGAAGGACGCGAGCTTGCGTTGTTCTGACGATTTGACGGACGACAGGGTGTTCAGCTCGGTCCACAGGCGCAGCACGCGGTCCTCTGCCCTTTGGGTCTTGACCGTATCAAGCTCGAATATCGCCTCGTGCAGCAGCCGCGAGGATTTGGTCGACGCGCCTTGGGTCTCCTGCGTCAGTTGGATCGCTTTCTTTTGCAGAAAGAACCCCGGCACAAGCATCAGGATACCGCCAAGCACCAGCACCCAGACGACATTCCCCGCAATGCTGGCCACGAGGAAGAGGAACACGAAGATAAAGGGGATATCCGCGATCGTGCCAATGGTCGACGCGGTAAAGAATTCACGCACCGATCCGAATTCGCGCATCGCGGAAAACAGCTGGTTTGGGGCGTGGCCGCGCGTGTCGGACCGCATCCCCAGCAACCGGCGCATCAGGATGTCCTGCACCGACAGCTCGATCTGCCGCCCTGCCCCATCCATCAAACGCGCCCGCGCCATCTTGAGGAAAGCTTCCATCAGCAACGCGAGCCCCGCACCGGCGGCGAGCACCCAAAGCGTCGCTTCGGACTGATGCGGGATCACGCGGTCATAGACCTGCAAGGAAAACAGCGCCACAGCGACGGCTAGCAGGTTCGCCACAAACGACCCCGTCGCAACCTCTATCAGCTGGCGACGAAAGCGCGGGAACTGCCCCCAGAACCAATGCGCAGGTGCGCCATCGGTCTTATGGGTTTCGGCCACCGTTTTCAGCGAGGCTTCGGCCCGCAGGATCAGCCCCGCAAAGAAGGGTTTGAAATCGCTGATCGGCACCATCGCGCGATTGTCGGTGCACGTCGTGTCATACAGGATCAGATCACCACGCTGCTGCCCCATGACAAGCAAGACCTGCCCCGAGGTCATATAGGCAAGCGCAGGCCACATATCCTTAGAGATCCCCCGCGCACGGCTGACTTGTGTCACCAGCCCTGCGCTTTCCATCCCGCGGGCCAGTGCTTCGGCCTCTGCCTGCGGATCATTGCCCTGCAAGGGGGCCGTGGCGACGATTTCAAAGATGTCGCGTGGCGCGGTGGTGACGCCCAGCAGTCCGGCATAGGTCGCGGCCAGTTTTGCCCGCGCCATCAGACGGTCTTCGGGGCGGTTGGCGTTCTCTGCCTTGGGCCGGGCTGCATCCGCCGCCGCCATCCGACCCTGATTGCCGTTGGTGATTGTCAGCGTAAAGGTCGGCTTCTGGGTCAAATCGCGCTCCCGTCCGCCAACACGCCCTGTATCTGCGCCATCTCGATCTTCAGACGCACGGCCTCGTACTTGAGGGTGATCTGCGACTGCTGCTGACGCGCATAGGTCTCGTAGACGCCGACGACATCCATGACCTGACGCTGACCGGCGTCATATTGTTCCTGAAACAGGTCGAGGTTGCGTTTGGCCTGTGCCGCAAGGGTCGCGGCCTCGGCAGCCTGACGGGTCTTGGCGGCAAGCTGTTTTTCCAGACGGCGCAGCACGCGGTTGGCATCCTCGACCGATTGCCGGACCTTGCGGGTCGCGGTTTCCTCGGCCATGGCCGACGCATCAAGCGAGGCTTTTGTGCCCAGACCCAGCAGCTGATCCGATTCAAGGGTCAGCCCTGCGCCGCCCCCTTCACCGATGGTCGCACCCGCCGACAGCCCCGGCAGCAATCCGGCGCGTTCCACCTTGGCGGCGGCGATGGCGCGGGTCTTTTCGGCCTCGGCACGCACAACGGACAAAGGCGCACCGGCAAAGCTGTTCACGGGCACTTCGGGCAAGCCGTGCAGCGTATCCAGCGGGCGGATCGACATGGCGTTCAGCTCGGACATCGACGTGGCTTCGCGTTCGACGGAGGCATCAAGCGTGGCGCGGATTTCAAGGAGCTTCTGGCGCAGGATCGTCAGGTCGGACACATCGGACACGCCGCCTTTGACCCGTTCCTGCATCACCCATTCGAAATGCGTCATATCCTTAAGCGCGACACGGTTCAGCGCGGCGGTATCGCGCGCCTCGATCGCATTGGTATAGAGCTTCAGCGCAGTCGCCACGCGGTCGTTCGTATCTTGCGCCAGCGACACGGCAGCGACCTCGACATCGGCCACGGCAAAGGCGCGTTCACCCGCACGGCGGCCATTGTCAAACAGCACCTGATCCACCACCAGATTGGCCGCCAGCGACCCCAAGGATGTCAGGCTGACCTGCGGCCCGATCTTGGGCAACCAGTTCTTGCTTGCCGCTTCCGAGCGGAGGGTGGCGGCGCGCAGCTCTGCTTCGGCGGTACGGCTGTTGGCGGCCAACACGGCAGAGGCCACCTGATCCGACACGGTGTCATCCGGCAGAACAGAAGACCGCAGCGCCAGACCCTGAATGATCTGGCTGTCTGCGGTGATTTTTTCGGCGTAGGTGGGTTTGATCGCCTGCGAGGCATCGGGGGTGCGGAACCGGGTAACGATGTCAGATTGCATCAGGTCACCGGGCACCATGCCGCTGCCGAAATCCGACATGCAGCCGGATAGGGCCAGCGCTGCTGCGCACATGCCCCCTGCCCGTTTTACACTCTGCCTCATTATCCTGCCCTTAACGTGCCGGTTTTTTTATTCTGGAAACGCCTGCGGTCGTTGCCGCCTGCGTGTGCCAACCGCGCCCCCTTGAACAGAGGGCGCGGTGCAATCTTTAGACGATGACGTTGATATCGTTGTCGATCATCAGCGTGGCTTCGTCGCCCAGTGTATAGATGTCATAGGTTTGATCCCCACGCACCTCTGAACCGCCACGTACCGCGCCTGTGATCGTCACGGTGTCGTCGTTATGCCCGTCGATGATCAGTTCGTTCGTATTGCTCGACAGGTTGACCAGCGCGGTTTCCGTGATCGTCAGATGCGCCTCTTCGGCGAACTGGAGATCAACGGTTTCGATGTTGTAGTTTCCCAGGTTCGGGTTGGTCAGGGTCAACTGCGTGTTCGCCGCTTCATCATCCAGCGCCAGATACGTGCCGGAAAAGTTTCCCGCAGCGTCCGTGGCCGTGACAATCAGGTCGGACCCGTCTGGCACATTGCTTTCGAACTGGAAGTTACGCTCGCCAATGGCGTCGATGTCAAAGCTGGTCGATTCCACTTCCGAGATGGAGCGGTCTGCGTTCACCTGATGCACCTCAAGCGTATCGGGGCTGATCTCGGTCGAGATGCCACGGATACCGTCGCCGTCGCGGGTATAGGACGCGATGACGGGGCCTTCGGGCGCATAGGTATCGATTGCGAGCGTGTCGGTGATCGACGCGATGTTGCCCACATGGTCCGTCGCGGTGACAGAGATGTCGGCATCATAGGTGCCCTGACGGATTTCCGAAGGCGGGATCGTGACCGACCAGTTGCCCGCGCCGTCCACAAACGCGGTGTAGTTGGTGCCGTCAAAGTTGACCACAACGCTAGATCCCGCTTCGACCTGACCGTTCAGATCAATGCCGGTCTGGGCTTCGCGTGCGCTGACCACAGCGTCGCTGCCGCCCGCTTGGTTCATGTCGAGCGGATCCACGACCGTGTCGATCAGCACCGCGTGGCTTGCCGTGGCAGAGTTGCCCGCGGCATCCGTCGCCTTGACCGAAACGGTGGTGTTGATCGTGCCCTCGGGCACTTGACCCGGCGCAAAGGTGACGGACCAGTTGCCATTCGCATCCACCGCGCCGTTCACCGATGCCGCGCCAAGCGACACGACCACGGACGAGCCGATTTCAGAGGTGCCGGTGACCAGAACGCCGCCATTCGCCAGACGCTCTGCCCCGCTCACGATGTCATCGCCTTCGACGGTGTTCAGCGACAGATTGTCGACGCGGGTGTCCACGCGCACGCTGTCAGAGGCGCTGCGGCTGTTGCCCGCCGCGTCGGTCGTGGTTGCGGTGATGTCGGCGGTATAAACGCCTTGGGCAACTTCGCCCGCGGCGTAATAGGCAGTCCACTGACCGTTCCCATTTGCCACAACCGTATGGGTAACACCCGCCAGCGTGACCTGCACAACGGTGCCCGCATCGGCGGTGCCCGAGATCGCCACACCGTCGCTTGCCTCGGCCGCGTTCACCACGTCGTCGCCCTCAACGGGCAGCGGGCTGATGGTCAGCGAACCGGCTTCGGTATCGACTGATACAGACTGCGATACGCTATCAACGTTACCTGCCGCGTCGGTGGCGGTGGCGGTCATTGTGCTGGTGTAGGTGCCTGCGGGGATGTCGCTGGGGGCGAAGCTGACGGTCCATGTGCCGTCCGCCGCAACCGTGGCCGCACGCGACACTTGGCCAAGCTGGACCATAACAGTCGAGCCGGGTTCAACTGTGCCGGTCATCACGATGCCCTGCGCCGCCTCTGCCGCGTTCACGACCCCGTCGCTGCCGCCGGTCTGGCCGGTGAAGGCAAGGTTGTTGACCAAAGTATCGACATCGACTTGGCCGGTTGCGGTGGCCGTGTTGCCCGCCGCATCGGTCGCGACTGCGGTCACTGTCGCCGTCGTCTCGCCCGTCGGAATTTCGGAGGCCGCGAAATCCGCGGACCAGTTGCCGTTTGCGTCAACCACCGCGTCACGGGTCACACCCCCAAAGGTGACCTGAACGGTCGACCCGGGCTGCGATGTGCCGGTCAGCGTCACGCCGTCGCCACGCTCTGCCGCGTTGATCACGCCGTCGACTTCGACAGTATCCGCCGCAATCGCGACTTCAGAGACGGTATCGACGACCAGCTGCTCGGTCGAGGTGGAGCTGTTGCCGAAAGCATCGGTGGTCACGATGGTGACATCGCTGACGTATTCGCCTTCGGGCAAGGTGCCCGCCTGCCATGTCGCGGACCATGTGCCGTTGTCGCCCACAGTTGCGGTGCGGGTGATGCCACCGATGGTCAGCTGCACAGTCGAACCGGGCTCCCCCGTGCCGTTCAGGGTGACACCGTTGCCAAACGATGCGGCATTATAGCTGTCGCCCACGGATTGCGTGCCCGATGTTACAGCGACGGTCGGTGCGATGGTATCAACCACCAGCGTTTCGGTGGTGGTGGAGGTATTGCCGTATTGATCGGTGGTCTTGATCAGCACCTCTGTCTCGTATTCGCCCCCCGCCAGCGTGCCGGGTTCGAATGTGACGGACCATGTGCCGTCTTCGCCGACGGTGGTGCTGCGTGTGACATCCGCGACGGTCACGTCAACGGCCGCGCCCGCTTCACCGTTCCCGGTCAGCGTGACGCCATTCGCAAAGGATTCGCCGTTAAAGAAGTCGCCGACACTCTGCGTGCCTTCGGACATGGTGACCGTGGGGGCTGTGGTGTCGATGACAAAGCTCGGCCCGTCAAGCACGATCTCATTGCCGTCCGTGGTCACGACGACTTCGGCTTCATAGGTGCCGTCGTCGGGGAAGTTATCGCCTTCGAACACGGCTTCGAATGTGCCGTCGTCACCAACTGTTGTTGTGACTTCTTTATCGCCGATGGTGACCACGACCTCGGACCCGGGCTCGCCGCCGCCAGTGACAACGACCTGCTCTACCGCGCCGTCGCCGCCGACCGTGCCGGTTGCGTCGGGTTCATTCACGAACGGAGGTGCGACCGAAGGGCTGCCGCCATTGCCGCCACCGCCGCCGCCACCGATGACAGCTGCACCACCGACAACCGCCGCACCGGCTGCTGCCGCGGCACCACCACCGCCAACGACGCCGCCCAGCAAGGGTGCCGCCAACATCGACACTTCGTCGTCACCCGCGCCCGGCATGACACCGCCCGGCACAGACGCCACATCGCTGCGGCCCAGATAGATCAGATCGTCAGAGGGGCTCCATTTGCCCCACTGCTCGGTCGGGCCGTATTGCGCATAAAGCCCGCCGCCTTCGGCCTCGACGAATGCGACTTCGTTCAGATAGCCATCCGACGAAATGAACAGGCGGTTCGCGGCACCGGTTTCGTTAAAGTAATTTTCGATGGTGATGACCGACCCGTCATTCAGCGTGAGCACAAGATCGTTGCGCGACCGCTGATGCGATTGGAAATCGGTCTGACGCAGGTTCAGCGAGATTTCCTGACCTGATGTCGCTTGGATAACATGGAAGTTTGCGTATTCCGCAACCGTGCCACGCTGCAATGCGCCCGCTTGATCGCGAACGACGAAATCTATCGTCTTCATAATATCTGCTCCACCTCGGTGCGCATTCTGCGCGCGACACCTGAGAAATTTTATGACCGCCAACGCGTTGATCGCATCGTGCAGCCGCCTGATTATGTCCGTCGTAAAAAACGAAACGTATTATTGAGGCAGAAGGTAGCCGCTTAGACACATAAAAGCCAAGGTTAAAGTGAAACGCCACATTCTTGCCTTATTTCAACAGTGCAACACGGCCACAGTTTCTACCACTGCGGGAAAGCGTTAATAATAGTTAACGTTGCCAGATAATTAACCACCTCATTTCACTCAGGAAAAATCCCCATGAGTGCCACACTGCAAGCCCGTGCAAACGGTTGACAATATTGGGCTCCCCCCTGACCTTTGCGGCATGGATACCGCCCAGAACACCCCGCTACCACTGATCGAAGACCCCGACATGGGCATCACCCTATCGGATGGGTGCCGGCTTTCCGCACGAGTCTGGCGCCCTGAAAATTCCGATACCGCGCCTGTGCCCGTGATTCTGGAATACCTCCCCTACCGCAAACGCGACGGCACCACCGCACGGGATGCGCTGACCCACCCTTGGTTTGCCGAACGCGGATATGCCTGCGTGCGGGTCGATATGCGCGGCAATGGCGACAGCTATGGCGTGATGGAGGATGAATACACCCCCCAGGAGCAGGCCGATTGCATAGAGGTGATCAACTGGCTTGCCGCGCAACCGTGGTGCAGCGGAACGGTAGGCATGATGGGCATCAGCTGGGGCGGCTTTAACGGGCTGCAGGTCGCGGCCCATGCGCCAGAGCCGCTTAAGGCGGTGATAACGCTGTGTTCCACCGTCGACCGCTTTGCCGATGACATCCACTATAAGGGCGGGTGCCTGTTGAACGAGAACCTTGGCTGGGGGGCGACGATGTGGGCCTATTCCAGCCGCGCGCCCGACCCTGCCCTGCGCCCCGACTGGCGCGAAATGTGGCTGGAGCGGCTAGAGGCAGAACCGTTTCTCCCCGCGCTTTGGCTGCGCCACCAATCGCGCGACGCCTATTGGAAGCAAGGGTCGGTGATCGAGGACTATAGCGCGCTCAAAGCCAAAGTGCTGGCGATTGGCGGCTGGGGCGATTCCTACAAGAACGCGGTCCCGCAGTTGGTTGAAGCCTTGCCCGGTGCGAAGGGGATCGTTGGGCCTTGGGTGCACAAATACCCGCATTTCGCCATTCCAGAACCTCGTATCGGCTTTCTGCAAGAGGCGCTGCGCTGGTGGGATAGGTGGCTCAAGGGGATCGACACGGGCGTCGAGGACGACCCCGATTATCGCGCGTATCTGATGGACGGCATGCGCCCTGCCACGTGGACGCATGAACGCCCCGGCCGCTGGATCACCGAACCCACAGGCGCGACATCGCATCTGCCCACCAAGACGTTGCATATGACGGATGAGGGCCTGCAAGACACCGCTGCCCCGCTGGACCGCAGCGTCGCCTCCCCCGCGCATTGCGGCGCGGATGGCGGGGAATATTGTGCGATCTGGCTTGGCCCCGAAATGCCCGGCGACCAGAGGCAAGACGATGCGCTATCGGTCTGCTTTGACAGTGGGCCCCTGGCGCAGCAGATGGATATCCTTGGCGCGCCGCGTCTGCGCCTGCGTCTGGCCTGCGACAAGCCACAGGGCCAGATCGCGGTGCGGTTGAACCATATCCACCCTGATGGGGCCTCGGCGCGGATCACCTATGGCGTGCTGAACCTGTCCCATCGCGACAGCGCCGAACATCCGCAGGCGATGGCGCCCGGCACCATGACCGACATCACGCTGGACCTTGACCACATCGCCTATCGCATCCCCAAGGGGCACCGGCTGCGGGTGTCGATCTCTACCGCCTATTGGCCCCTGCTCTGGCCTGCGCCCGAAGCGGCAGAGGTCACGCTGTCGTCAGGCCAGATCGACCTGCCGCAGCGCCCGACCAGCGGCGGGGACGAATACAGCTTTGCCCCGCCCACCTCTGCCGCCGCGTGGGAGACAGAGACACTGCGCCCCGAAAACCACATCCGCCGCCAAGAGATCGACCGCGTCACGGGCATCGTCTCTCTGATCATCGAGGATGACTTCGGCAAGCTGCGCGATGCCGATCACGGGCTGATCGCGGGCTCTGTCGCGCGGGAGGAGTGGCGCATTCACCCCGACGATCCGCTGTCCGCAAAAGGCACCTGTCACTGGACCGAAGAGCTGGAGCGGGACGACATCATCCTGCGCACAGAAACCCGGTCGCAGATGTGGTCGGACGCGACCCATTTTCATCTGACGGCCCGCCTTGAAGCGTACGAAAACGACAAATTGATCTATGAACGCGACGTGACGGAAGACATTAAGCGACACTTTATGTAACAAACTCGTCACATGGCCGCCGGTATTACCACTTGCGACACGGGCCGAAATGCTTAACGTTGTGCCACCAGTCAATAAAAAAACCTGCGCACGAATGCGTGGAAGTATCACCTAAAACAGGGAGTTCTCATCATGGATGATCAACTGAAACATATGACCGGCCAAGTGGCCAAGGGCACTATGACACGCCGCGAATTCGTCGGGCGTGCCGCTGCTTTGGGCGTGACAGCCGCCGTCGCCAACTCGATGTTGGCGAACCACGCGCAGGCTGCGGCCCACGAAGCACCGATTCGCGGTGGCACACTGAAAATCGGGTCGTCGGGCGGTGAATCCACCAACACGCTTGATCCTGCGCTGACCGCCTCCGAAGTGCCGCTGAACAACCTGCGCCACCTGTACGAAAGCCTTGTCGAGGTCGATCCCAACGGGGAAATCGAAAACCGCATGGCCGAAAGCTACGAGGCCTCGGCCGACGCGAAAACCTGGGCGTTCAAGATCCGCAAGGGCATCCAGTTCCACAACGGCAAGGAAATGACACCCGAAGACGTGCTGAAAACCATGCAGCGCCATTCGGATGAAAACAGCCAATCCGGTGCCTTGGGCATCATGCGCGGCATCGAGAACATGAAGGTCGATGGCGACAACTTCATCGTTGAACTGGGCGTCGGCAACGCTGACCTTCCCTACCTGCTGGCCGACTACCACCTGATGATCCAGCCCGATGGCGGCATGGACAACCCCGGCGCGGGCATCGGCACCGGCCCTTACACGCTGGAAGTCGACGAGCCCGGCGTGCGCCACGGCTTCAAGCGTAACGAAAACTACTGGGACGCCGACAACCGCGGCTTTACAGATTATAACGAGGTGCTGGTACTGAACGATGCCACCGCACGGACCGCGGCGCTGCAGTCGGGTCAGGTCAACATGATCAACCGCGTTGATCCCAAGGTTGCCGCCCTACTGGACCGCGCGCCCAACCTGACGGTGAAATCCGTTGCCGGTCGGGGCCACTATGTGTTTATCGCCCATGTCGACACCGCACCGTTCGACAACAACGACCTGCGTCTGGCGCTGAAATATGCGATCAACCGCGAGGAAATGGTCGACAAGATCCTGCGCGGCTACGGCACCATCGGGAACGACATGCCGATCAACGCCTCTTATCCGCTGTTCGATGAATCGATCCCGCAGCGCGAACATTCCATCGAGAAGGCGAAAGAGCATTACGCCGCCTCCGGTCACGATGGCAGCCCGATCATCCTGCGCGTTGCAGACGGTGCCTTCCCCGGTGCGGTCGATGCGGCATCGCTGTTCCAGGAATCCGCCAAAGCCGCCGGTATCCCGCTTGAGATCAAACGCGAGCCGAACGATGGCTACTGGTCCGAGGTCTGGAACAAACAGCCGTTCTGCGCCTCTTACTGGGGTGGCCGTCCGGTGCAGGACCAGATGTATTCGACCGCCTATCTGTCGACCGCGGACTGGAACGACACCCGCTGGAAGCGCCCCGAGTTCGACGAGATGCTGCTGTCGGCCCGCGCCGAACTAGACGAGGCCAAGCGCAAAGAGACCTACTCCAAGATGGGTCAGATGATCCGCGACGAAGGCGGGTTGATCCTGCCGATGTTCAACGACTTTGTGGATGGTGTCGCCAACAATGTCGGCGGCTGGGTCGAAGATCCCAACGCGGAACTGTCCAACAACAAAGCCGGGATCAAATGCTGGGTCAAAGACGCATAAGGTAAACCCAGCTTATGCATCCCATCGTCAAACTGATCGCCCAACGCTTAGCGTTGGGCCTTCTTCTCCTCTTTGCCGCGTCGATCCTGATCTTCGTAGGCACCTCGATTTTGCCCGGCGACGTGGCACAATCCATCCTAGGTCAATCCGCCACGCCCGAAGCGCTTGCGAACCTGCGCCGAGAGCTTGGCATGAACGATCCCGCCATGACCCGCTATTTCGCCTGGCTGGGCGGCGTGCTTCAAGGAGACTTGGGCACCGCGCTGACCAATGGCCGCGACATCGCAGAAAGCCTTGGCGGGCGTCTGAAGAACACGCTTTTCCTCGCCTTCTGGGCTGCTGCAATCTCTGTGCCGCTGGCGATCTTTCTGGGCCTGCTGGCCGTGCGCTACAAAGACCGCTGGCCCGACAAGCTGATTTCGGCCGTCACGCTGACCACGATCTCTATCCCCGAATTCATGATCGGCTATGTGCTGATCTATTGGGTGGCGATCAAATGGCGGCTGTTTCCGTCGGTGGCGATCATCAACGATAGCATGAGCCTCGGGGCCAAGCTGAACGCGATTGCCATTCCGGTGATGGTGCTGACGCTGGTCGTATTGGCGCATATGATGCGCATGACCCGCGCCGCGATCCTGAATGTGATGCAATCGGCCTATATCGAAACAGCCGAGCTTAAGGGCTTGGGCATGTTGAAGATTATCCGCAAGCACGCCTTCCCCAACGCCATCGCCCCAATCGTCAATGTGGTGATGCTGAACCTCGCCTATCTGGTCGTCGGCGTCGTGGTGGTAGAGGTCGTCTTTGCCTATCCCGGCATGGGGCAATATCTGGTCGATCACGTCAGCAAACGCGACGTGCCCGTGGTGCAAGCCTGCGGTCTGATCTTTGCCGCCGTTTATATCGGGTTGAACCTTGTGGCCGACATCGTGTCGATCCTTGCCAACCCGCGCCTGAGGCATCCCAAATGAGCGCCGCGCATCTCCCCCCGAGGCAATGCGCGACGCACGGGGCCGCAGTTCAGCTTCGCATCAACGCGACCCCCTGCCGCATGCCCGTATCGCCACCTGACGTTGACCCATTCATTTGTTTGGGAGCGAACCCATGAAAAACATTCCAATCTCCGCCATGATCGGCCTGTTCTTTACCAGCGTCTATTTCATCATGGCCGTCTTTGCCCCCTGGCTCGCCCCCTATGGCATGGCTGAAATCGTCGGCGATGTGTGGGAGCCTTCGTCGTCGGAGTTCCTGCTGGGCACCGACAGCATCGGGCGCGATCTGCTGTCGCGTATGATCTACGGCGGACGCACCACGATCTTTATCGCCACTGCAGCCACCATCCTCAGCTTTACGCTGGGGTCCATTCTGGGCTTTTTCGCAGCCGTCTCGGGCGGTTGGGTCGACCAAGCCATTTCGCGCTTTGTCGATCTGATCATGTCGATCCCGTCGCTGATCTTTGCGCTTGTCGTGCTGTCGGTGATGCCGACCACCGTGCCGATCCTGATTATCCTGATGGGTCTGTTGGACAGCACCCGTGTCTACCGTCTGGCGCGCGCTGTGGCCGTGGACATCACCGTGATGGACTATGTCGAGGCCGCCCGCCTGCGCGGCGAGAAGATCGGCTGGATCATTTTCCGTGAAACCCTGCCGAACGCGCTGTCGCCGCTGATCGCCGAGATGGGCCTGCGGTTTATCTTTGCGGTGCTCTTTGTGTCGACGCTGTCGTTTCTGGGTCTGGGCGTGCAGCCCCCTCAAGCTGACTGGGGCGGCATCGTGAAAGAGAACAAGGAAGGCATCAACTATGGTATTCAGGCGGCGCTCTACCCGGCCTATGCCATCGCCACGCTTTGCATCTCTATCAACCTTGTTGCGGACTGGATTTTGAACCGCACCACATCGCTGAAAGGGGGCCGCGGATGACCGAGCCACTTCTCAAGGTACGTGGCCTGAAAATCGGCGCGACCGCCTATCCGCCCGGCGAAAAGCCGATTGATATCAAGATCGTGCACGGCGTCGACTTTGATCTGCAACCCGGCAAGGTGCTGGGGCTGATCGGGGAATCCGGCGCGGGCAAATCTACCATCGGGCTGGCCGCGATGGCCTATGGCCGCGGCGGGGTAGAGATCACCGGCGGCGAGGTTTGGGTCAACGGGCGGGATATCCTCAAGGAGCGCCTGCGCGCCGTGCGCCGCCTGCGCGGCGCCGAGGTGACCTATGTCTCGCAATCCGCGGCGGCGTCTTTCAACCCCGCGAAAAAGATCATGGATCAGGTGACCGAAGCCGCGATCTATCAGAACAAGTTTACCAAGGCCGAGGCCGAGGAACGCGCGGTTGATCTGTTCCGCAAGCTTGGTCTGCCGGACCCAGAAACCATCGGCAACCGCTACCCGCACCAGGTGTCTGGCGGGCAGTTGCAGCGCTGCATGACCGCGCTGGCACTGTGTCCGCAGCCCGATCTGGTGGTCTTTGACGAACCCACCACTGCACTGGATGTGACCACGCAAATCGACGTGCTGGCCGCCATAAAAGAAGCCATCGCTGCCACCGGCGTTGCCGCGCTCTATATCACCCATGACCTCGCGGTTGTGGCACAGGTCAGCGATCATATTATGGTGCTGCAACAAGGGGATATGGTCGAATACGGCACCGTTGATCAGATCATCAACGCGCCCAAGGAAGACTACACCAAAGCGCTTGTATCGGTCCGGTCGATCCGCCACGAGGAAAAGACACCGACCGATACCCCTGTTCTGCGGGTCGAAAACGTCACCGCCCGCTATGCCGGCACGGATTTTGACGTGCTCAAGAAGATCAACGTCGATATTCATCCGGGCCAGACATTGGCTGTCGTGGGGGAATCCGGCTCGGGCAAATCCACGCTGGCCCGCGTGATCACCGGCCTGCTGCCTCCAAGCGACGGGACGATCACCTTTGACGGGCGCGAGCTTGCCCCCGCCCTGGCGCAACGCCCCATCGAAGACCTGCGCGAGATGCAGATGATCTACCAGATGGCCGATACCGCGATGAACCCGCGCCAGACCGTGGGCACCATCATCGGCCGCCCGCTCGAGTTTTATTTCGGGCTGAAAGGCAAGGCAAAGCAGAAGCGTATTCAGGAACTGCTGGACGAGATCGAATTGGGCGACGGGTTTCAGGACCGCTATCCGGCAGAGCTGTCGGGCGGGCAGAAACAACGTGTCTGCATCGCCCGTGCGCTGGCCGCCAAGCCCAAGCTGATCATCTGCGACGAGGTGACAAGCGCGCTTGACCCGCTGGTGGCAGATGGCATCCTCAAGCTGCTGTTGAACCTGCAAAAGATCGAGGATGTCGCCTATCTGTTCATCACCCATGACCTCGCGACAGTAAAAGCCATCGCAGACAGTATCGCTGTGATGTATCAGGGTGAAGTGGTGCGGTATGGCACCAAAAGTCAGGTGCTGTCACCGCCCTTTGACGATTATACCGACCTGCTGCTGAGCTCTGTCCCCGAGATGAAGATCGGCTGGCTGGAAGAAACCATCGCACATCGCAAAATGGAAAGTGCTGGCAATTAGGCCTGTGGGCAACGAGGCGGTTTGTATCGGACAAATACAAGCGCTGTGGCCCGCCGAAGAGGTATCGACATGAAGAACAAGCTGCTTTTGATCATCCTCGACGGTGTGCCCTACCGCAATTTCCGCCGGCTGTTCGGCAATCTGGAAGGCTGGGTCGATAGTGGCGAGGCGCGGGTCTGGACCCAGCGAGCGGTGCTGCCGTCAATCTCTGCCTCCTGCTATGCCTCGATCCACACGGGTGTGGCACCGGCTGAACACGGCTGCACCGGCAACGGAAATGTGTTCCGGCTAAAGCACAAGGACGTCTTCGCCCAGACCCGTGCGGCGGGCGGTGTGACAGGGGCCGTGGCCCATTCTTTCTGGTCGCAATTCTTCAATCGCCACCCCTTCGACTATGTGCGCGATGTGGAATACGACGAACCCGATAGCGACACGATCAACCACGGGCGGTTTCACACGATGACCGGCTACGGGCTGGTGAACCAGATGACCCCTTCGGATGTGGATCTGTTTGGCTCCCTCACCAATCTGGCGCTGCGGTTCGGGCTGAACTACGGAATGCTGCACACCTGCACGCTGGACAGCATGGGGCATCGGTTTTTCCACGACTGTCAGGAAATGGACCACGCCTGCGCCGTCATGGACGAGATGCTGGCCCCCTTCATACCGAAATGGCGCGCCCTGGGGTATGAGGTGATCGTCACAGCGGATCACGGGCAGGACGAACGCGGGCACCACGGCGGACGCAGTGCGTTGCAGCAGGAAACCGCGCTGTATTACTTTGGCGATGCCGAAGGGCCGTCCGAAGATACGGTGATCGACCAGCTGCAGCTCGCGCCGACGATCCTTGGCCGTCTGGGTGCGCCTGTGGCCGATACGATGAAGGCGCAGTCTTTCCTGAAATAATGCCTTTTCTTAGGCCGTGCTGATCGCAGGCCACTGCCCTGCCCCGACAGCGCTGATCGCCGCTGTCACCTGATCAAAGAATGCCCCCGCCTTGCGTGACATCACCCGCGCGCGCAGACAGCCGTGCACAAGGCCCGCGGCCTCGTGCCAATGGGCCTGCCCGCCTGCCCCGTTGATCGCGGCGGCATAGGCTTCCCCATCGCTCGACAGCGGGTCACAGGCGACCGTGAGGATCACCGTAGGCGGCAGGTCGGTAAAGTCGGTATCGTGCAGCGGGGCGTAGCGTGGATCGTCCACAGGCGGCACCCCACCGGATCGCACCTGCTGGTAAAACTCCATATCCGCAACCGTCAGCTGCGGCGCGTTGGCGTGGGTGATATAGCTGCCCTTGCTGCGATCTCCGCCCAGTCCGGGATAGATCAGAACCTGACCCGCTATGCGCCCGTCATGAGTTCCTCGCGCGGTATGGGCGACGGCGGCAGCAAGATTGCCGCCCGCACTGTCCCCCGCCAATACAATCCCGCCGTCATATGCGGCTGCAATCGCCTGAAACGCTGCCCATGCGTCGTTGAAGCAAGCGGGAAAGACGGCCTCGGGGGCGAGCGCGTAGTCGACAGAGATCACACGGTAGCCGGTCGCGGCGCAAATTTCGGCGCAGACATCATCGTGACTGTCGAGCCCGCCAACAACAAACCCGCCGCCGTGATAGTAGACGACCGTGATCGCGGATGTGTCGGCCTCGTAAACGCGACATGGGACGCCGCCGAAGGCCACGTCCCATGTGCGGACCCCATCAGGGTGGGGTTGGTGAAAAGCAGCGCACATCCGGTTATAGACAGCGCGCTGCTGGTCGATGGTGAGTGACACCGCGTCCGGTGGATAGAAACTGTCCGAGCGGTCCATATAGGCCCAGATTTCCTCATCCAGTAGAACGCGGTAGTCGGGTTGGATCACGCGGCCTCCCAACCGAAGGTAAAGACGTCCAGCGATGCGCCGACATCAGCCTCGCTTGCGCCATTCATGGCGATTTGCGCAACCAGACCGCGTTTCTTGTCATCGGTGACAGAGGCAACACGCGCGGGCAGACCGGCGGCTTCCAACGTCTCGTCATAGACGCGCGTGATCGCGTTTTTGCGCAGGTCGGGCTTGAAGATCTTGCCGACGGCGGTTTTGGGCAGCTCGCTCATGATGGTCATGTGCTTGGGCTGCGCCGCGCGTTCCTGCACGTGCTCTTTGCAGAACTCAAGCAGTTCGGCTTCGGTGATCGACGCACCTGCGACCAGTTCGACAAAGGCGCAAGGTACCTCGCCCGCGTGGGCATCGGGCTGGCCGATGGCACCGGCAAAGGCGACCGCCTCGTGACCCAGAAGCGCCTCTTCGATCTCGGCGGGGTCGATGTTGTGACCGCCACGGATGATCAGGTCTTTGGCGCGGCCTGTGATCCAGAGGTATTTGTCGCTGTCGATACGGCCCAGATCCCCTGTCCGCAGGTGCGTGCCCTGATAGTAGAGATCCTTGTTCTTATCGGCTTCGGTATAGGTATTGCCCGCATAGACGCCGGGGTTCGAGATACAGATCTCGCCGATCTCGTCGACCTCTGCCTCCACCAGCCCGTCGCTGGTGCTTTTGACAATCTTCACATCCGTATAGGGGAAGGTGATCCCGATACTGCCCACTTTGCGCACGCCGTCCGTCGGGTTCGACGACACAAGGCAGGTCGCCTCTGTCAGGCCGTAGCCTTCGATCAGCGTGATGCCGGTGGCCTTTTCAAAGCGGCGGAACAGTTCCAGCGGCAAGGGTGCCGAGCCGGAGAAGGCGGTTTTCACGGTCGAGATATCAGCGTTGATCGGGCGCTGCATCTTGGCGGAAATCGCCGTAGGGACAGTGATGATGAAAGTGATTTTCCAGCGCTCGACCAGCTTCCAGAAATTGTCGAACACGCCGTCCCCACGATAGCCCTGAGGCGTCGGGAAGACCACATGCGCACCGGATTTCACCGCCGCCATAAGGATCACGTGGCAGGCGAAAACGTGGAACAACGGCAGCGGACACATGATGTTGTCGTTTTCCGTATACAGCAGCGTATGCCCAAGCCAGCCGTTATAGACCATGCCGGAATACTTGTGCTGCGCCACTTTCGGCATGCCCGTTGTCCCGCCGGTGTGGAAGTAGAAGGCGACGCGATCCTCTTGCGGATCGTCGAATGTCAGCTCGGCCGGTTGCTTGGCGATTTCGGAATTGAAGTTCTTGTAGGTCGCTTGATTGGTGACCTTCAACTTTGGACGGATCAGCGGCACAATCCACGACTTTGGCGCGGTCAGATAGCGGCACAGGTCCACTTCGAGCACGGTCGTGACATTCGGTGCCAGCTTGACCGCCTCGGCGGTTTTCTCGGCCACATCCGTCTTGGGGAAAGGCCGCAGGGTCACAACGACCTTGGCATTGGTTTCACGCAGGATCGATCCGATCTGCTCTGCCTCGAGCAACGGGTTGATGGGGTTCGCGATCCCTGCGACCGCACCGCCCAGAAGCGTGATGACCGTCTCGTTACAGTTTGGCAGGACATAGGCGACCACATCGGTCGGCCCCACACCCAGCGACCGGAACAGATTGGCCGCACGGCCCACCTGCCCCCGCAACTGCGACCAGCTTAGGGTTTCCGCGTGATCTTTCGGCCCAGAGAAAATCTGGTAGCTGATCGCGTCGTGGCTTGGAAACTTTCCGGCGGTTTCGCTCAACATGCTCCAAAGTGTTTTGGGCACGTCGCGGTCAGCCCACGGCATTTCTGCTTCGATTGCGTTACGGTCTTCTACACCGGCAAATGACATTATGTTCCTCCCTTAGTGGTGCGGTTTGCCCGCATCCCGTTATTCCCTGTTGTCAAAGATGATTGCTAATTTCAGCTTTCGCAAGCATTTGCAGGCGCTCAAACGCTGCGTTCAAGCCCACTGACCCAACGGAAGGCTCGAAAAAAAGCGGCAGACGCCGCCTGCCGCTCTCTTTTATGGGGTAAAAGCGCGTGGCACACCCCTTTTGTGTAGTGCGATTACTTGGCAGGAATACGCAGCATCTGACCGGGATAGATTTTATCGGGGTGGGTCAGCATGGGTTTATTCGCTTCAAAGATTTCTTCATAGCGCGCGCCATTGCCAAGGGTCTTGGCCGCGATGGCCCAAAGCGTGTCGCCTTTTTCAACGGTGTGGAAGGTGCCGTCCCCCTCGCCGCCGTCCATGTCTTCTTCAACCGCGGCAACGCCTTCGACGTTCCCCACGGCCAGAATGACCTTTTCTTTCATCTCTTGGCTCGCTGCCTTGCCCGAAACCTTGACCTTGTCGCCTTCGACAGAAATATCGAGCCCTTCTGCATCAAGCCCGAGGTCTTTCAATTCATCCTGAAGCGCGGCTCCGGTGACTTCGGTATCATCACCGCCGCCAAACACTTTCTTGCCGGCGTCTTTTACGAAACTCCACAAACCCATGTTGTTCTCCTTCTGGATCCATTCGGGTGTGATTGTTTCCATTTAACCGTGAAATTCACAAGGTTTTTTATACGTCCGCGCGCCCATCGGTGAATTGCAGCCGCGCCAGGCGCGCATAGAGCCCCCCCTTGGTGACCAGCTCGTCATGGGTGCCCATATCGACGATCCGCCCTGCTTCCAGCACGACAATGCGATCAGCCTTTTTCACCGTCGCCAAACGGTGCGCGACGATCAGGGTGGTGCGGTCCGCGCTCAACCGATCCACGGCGGCCTGCACGGCGCGTTCGCTTTCGGCATCCAAGGCGCTTGTGGCTTCGTCCAGCAGCAGCACCGGCGCGTCGCGCAGGATGGCGCGGGCGATGGCGATACGCTGCTTTTGCCCGCCCGACAGCATCACCCCGCGTTCGCCCAGATAGCTGTCGTAGCCGTCGGGCAATGCGCTGATGAACCCGTGGGCGGCGGCGGCGTCGGCCGCGGCGTCAATCTCGGCGTCTGTGGCGTCGGGGCGGCCAAAGCGGATATTCTCGCGGGCAGAGGCGGCGAAGATCACCGGATCTTGCGGCACCAAGGCGACCGACCGGCGGAAGGCCGCACGCGAAACATCGCGCAGATCGACCCCGTCAAGGGTGATCCGCCCGGAGGCAGGGTCATAGAACCGCAGAATCAACTGGATGATCGTGGTCTTGCCTGCACCCGAGGGCCCGACGAACGCGACCGTTTCACCGGGGTTGATCGACAGGTTGATCCCGTCCAGTGCCTGCACATCAGGTCGTGCGGGGTATCTGAAATGCACGTCCTCAAAGGCAATCCGACCGGCGACAGGGCTGGGCAAGGCGATGGCCGCAGCGGGGTCTTGCACGGTGTCTTCGGTCCGCAACAGCTCTACCAGACGTTCCGTGGCACCGGCGGCGCGTTGAAGTTCACCCCATATCTCGGACAGCGCCGCGACCCCGCCTGCCACCATCACGGCATAGATCACGAATTGCACCAAGGCGCCGGGGGTCATCTGGTCGGCACGCACATCCCGCGCGCCCATCCACAAAACGCCCACGACGCCGGCAAATACCAGAAAGATCACAATAATCGTCATCAGCGCGCGGGTCTTGATCCGACGCTGCGCCGCATCATAGGACGCTTCGGTCATCTGTGCGAATTGCGATTGGCTGGCGGCTTCATTGGTAAAGGCCTGAACGGTCTGCACCGCGCCCAAACTCTCGGACGCATTGCCCGAGCTGGCCGCGATCCAGTCCTGATTTTCACGGCTCAGCACCCGCAAGCGCCGCCCCAGAACAAGGATCGGCACAATGACCGCCGGTACGATCAACAACACCATCGCCGTCAGCTTGGCCGAGGTGAACAGCATCAGCACCAGCCCACCGGTCACGATCAGCATATTGCGCAGCGCGATGGACACGGACGACCCGATCACCGACAGGATCAGCGTGGTGTCCGTGGTGATCCGGCTCAGCACCTCGCCGGTCATCAGGTTCTCGTAGAACGCCGGGCTCATAGAGATCACGCGATCGAACACCGCCTTGCGGATATCGGCAACGACCCGTTCGCCAAAGCGCGTCACCAGCGCATAGCGCAGCCCCGTGCCCACGGCCAGAAGGGCCGCGATGATCAGGGCGGCAACGAAGTACTGGTCCAGCAGTTCGGCCTCGCCGGTGCCGAAGTTATCGATCACGCGGCGCACGGCCAGCGGCAGCGTCAAAGAGATCATCGCCGTGAGCACCAGCGCCAGAATGGCCGCGATCATCAGCCCGCGATAGGGTGCAAGAAACGGCAGCAGCGCACGCAGGGCCCCCAACTCACGCGATTTTTCGCGTTCTTCGGTGCCGGGGCCGGGCGTCGGGGTACGTGCCATGAGATATCCTTTGGAGTGCTGCCGTGTCATCGCCCGCACATCGCGCGGGGTCAAGGGCTGCACCCCTAAGGCGCTTGCGACAAAAGCGCATTGATCCAGCGCAAATAGCCAAAATCAAAAGGATGTCGGGAAAGGAGTGGAGCGGGCGGCGGGAATCGAACCCGCGTCTTCTGCGTGGAAGGCAGAGGTCTTACCATTACACAACGCCCGCGCTACGGGAGGAGGGGTAAGTCATACGCTGCGGGTCGTCAAGGCCGTCTGCACGCGCGAAATGCAGCAAAGATCAAAATGCGCCATTTGCCGCCCTTTACCTGGCCCTGCCGATGGCGCAAATTCCGCGCTACCAAAGGTCAGAAGGAGACGACGATGCCCAACCCGCTTTACGACGCTTTATTCGGTCGCCACATCGGGCAAAACACGCCGTTCCTGATCCTGCCGGACGGGCGCACCATCACCCACGACCAATTCATCCGCTCTGCCGCGCGCTATGCCAATGCGTTTTCGGACAAGGGGCTGACAGCGGGCGACCGTGTCGCGGTGCAGGTCGGCAAATCGCCGGATGCGCTGGCGCTTTATGCCGCTTGCGTACAGGCAGGGCTGGTGTTCTTGCCGCTCAACCCCGGCTACACCGCGTCCGAGGTGGATTATTTCGTCGGCAACTCGGGCGCGCGGCTGCTGGTTTGCGATCCTGCCGATGTTCCCGAACTCACGCCGGTCGCTGCCGCCGCCGGTGCTGCGGTAGAGACGATGGACAACACCGGCCGCGGCACGCTGCGCGATCTGGCGGCCACCCTGCCCGACACATTCGATACCGTCGACCGCGGGGCCGAGGATCTGGCCGCCTTCCTCTATACCTCGGGCACCACAGGCCGATCAAAAGGCGCGATGCTGAGCCAGCGCAACCTGCTGAGCAACGCCGAAACGCTGGTTGATGTCTGGCAATTCACCAAGGCTGATGTGCTGCTGCATGCGCTGCCGATTTTCCACACGCACGGGCTGTTCGTGGCGACCAATATCATGCTGCTCAGCGGTGGCGCGATGGTGTTCCTGCCCAAGCTCGATATCGATCAGTTGATCCGTTTCATGCCGCAGGCCACCGCGTTGATGGGCGTGCCGACCTTCTACACCCGTTTGCTGGGCTCTGATGACTTCACCGCCGGGTTGACGGCGCATATGCGTCTGTTCATCTCGGGCTCTGCCCCCTTGCTGGCCGAAACGCACAAGCAGTTCGAGGAACGCACAGGCCACCGTATTCTGGAACGCTACGGGATGACGGAAACCAATATGAACACGTCGAACCCCTATGACGGGCCGCGGCGCGGCGGGACCGTCGGCACACCCCTGCCGGGGGTCGAGCTCAAGATTTGCGACCCCGATACCGGCGAGACCCTACCACAGGGAGAGATCGGCGTCGTCGAGGTCCGCGGGCCGAATGTTTTCCAAGGCTATTGGCAGATGCCCGAAAAAACCGCCGCTGAACTGCGTGCGGACGGGTTCTTTATCACCGGCGATCTGGGGCTGATTGATGAAGACGGCTATGTGCAGATTGTCGGGCGCGGCAAGGATCTGATCATATCCGGCGGCTATAACATCTATCCCAAAGAGGTCGAACAGGTGCTGGACGATCAACCCGGCGTGCTGGAAAGCGCCGTGATCGGCGTGGCTCATGGGGATCTGGGCGAGGCACCGGTTGGTGTGCTGGTCGCCGATGGCAGCCGAGATCTGGACCTAGAGGCGCTGTCGCAGACCGTCGCGCAATCGCTGGCGCGGTTCAAATGTCCGCGCAAGCTGGTGGTGATTGATGCCCTGCCCCGCAATACGATGGGCAAGGTGCAAAAGAACCTGCTGCGCGAAACCTATGGGGATCTGTTCAAGGGCTGACTACGGGTGCGGGTCGCCCACACAGGGCGTGCCGCCTGCCACCCAGATCGCCAGCGCCTCCTGCATCTCGGGGATGCTACCGGGGGCCGCCTCGCGCCCTGCGCCGGGGTCAAAGCCCCATGCAACAAAGGCCGACGTTCGCAGGTGATCGGACAGGTCTTCGGGCGCAAAGGCACCGTTGCTGTCGGGGTCACGCAGTTGTGCGCATATCTCGGCGCTGGTCTTGCCTTTCCACGCCATCTCAATCGGGGGAAGCCGCCATGCGTCCGCAATCATCGGCGGCGCGTGCGGGACGTTATTTTCCGACGCGGCGCTGATGTGGCAGGTACGGCAGGGCATCGTCTCGGCCCCGATGCGGCTTTCATCGGCAAGGATGTTCATGCCGTGCACGGGCGCTTGGTCGGCTGCCTCCTCGTGGCCCAACCCCTCCCAGAGCGGCACGCCAGCAGGGCCCACGTGGCAATTGGTACAGCGCGGATGTGAAACGACCGTGTGGATATCATCCCACGCCGCCAGCGCCGCTGCGCGATCGGGTGCTTCTTGCGCAAAAGCACCACCCGCGCAGACCAGCGCGATGATCCCCCCGCGAAGGGAGATCATACAAAATCAATCGACTTGGACAGCGGCAGTTCGCGGATACGCTGCCCCGTCGCGGCAAAGATCGCATTGGCCAAAGCAGGTGCTGCGGGGGGGACGGCGGGTTCACCGATGCCCCTGATCTTGTCGCCATTCTCAAGCCCGCGCACCATGATCAAAGGCGTCTGATGCAGGCGCATCCCTTCGTAGGCGTGGTAGTTATCCTGCTCTGCCACGCCGTCGCGATAGGTCAGCTCGCAGTTCATCGCGTGGCCCAGGCCAAAGATCACACCGCCTTGCAACTGCGCCTCAAAGTTCACGGGGTCCAGCACGCGGCCCACATCGGCGGCGACAAATACCTTGTCGATACGGATGCCGTCGGGGGTGTTGGTGACCTCGACCACCTCGGCCACGGGCACGCCAAAGGCCAGCGTAAACGCCAGCCCCCGCCCCCGGTTCGGCCCCAGATCGCTGCCCCATTCCGACATCTCGCCCACGGCCTCCAGCACCTTGCGCGATGCGTCGTGCCAACACAGGCGCAGCCGCTCTTGCAACGGGTCTGCGCCCGCGGCGTGGCACATCTCATCCATGAAGCTTTCGTGCATGAACCCGTTGCCCGACGCACCGACCGACCGCCAAGAGCTGATGGGCACCATCGCTGGCGTGCGGTAGCCGGTGACGCGGTAGTTGGGGATCTGGAACGGCTGGTCCCAGGCCCCCGCGACAATCGCCACATCAGGACCGAAGGCGGGCTGGTTCAACCTTGCGAGCGAGGATTCAGCGACCGAGGGGGCCGCGATCGACAGATCAAACGCCGCGATACCGGCATCCGCCACAGCACCGCGCCCGCGCGCAATGGCCAGCGGGCGGGGGAAATCATGGGTGAAGTCTTCCTCGCGCTGCCAGATCATCTTGATCGGCGTGTCAGGCATCTGCATCGCGATCTCGACCGCTTGGGCGATATAATCATCCTCAAGGCGCCGGCCAAAGCTGCCACCGGACATCAGCACATGCACGTGGATGTCATCCCCGTCCAACCCCGTCAGCCGCGCCATATTCGCCTTGACGAAACGGGGGATTTGCGTGCCGGTCCAGATATCCAGCCGCCCCTCGGTGAGCTTGACCACGACGCTCATCGGTTCCATCGGGGCATGGGCCAGATAGGGGATGCGGTATTCCGCCTCGACCACCGAGGCATCTTGCAACGCCTCTTCTACATCGCCTTCGTCCTTGAACCGGCTGTCGCGGTGATCCTCGGTGAAAGAGGCCGCCACAGCGGCAAACTGGTCAGCGCTGTCACCGATATAGGGCGACGGACCCCAGTCACATTCAACCGCCTGAGCCGCCTGAAACGCGCGCCATGTGTTATCCGCCACCACAGCGATGCCGCCGGTGATGGGCAAGACTGCGCTGACCCCGCGCATCTGGCGTGCCGCCTCGGCGTCAAAACCGTTCAGCCCGCCGCCAATCGACGGATTGGTGCGGGTCGTGGCGATCACCATACCGTCCATCTGCATGTCGATGCCGTAGATCTGCCGACCGGTGGATTTCGCCACGATGTCGGTCCGCTTCTGCGGCTTGGTCAGATAGCGCCATTCCGATGGATCACGCAGGGTGACATCCTGTACCGGCTCGATCTCAGCGGCGATGCTGGCAAGGTCGATGTATTCGATCTTCAACCCATCGGGCAGCACGATGCAGCCGTTCTCTGTCCCCAGTTGGTCGCGCGGCAGGCCGGTCTGCTTCATCGCGGCCTTGATCAGCGTCTCGCGTGCGACGGCACCGGCCATGCGCAGGCGATCATACATATCAGGCACGGTGGACGAGCCGCCGGTGATATGCAGCCCCATCAGCTTGCCCATGACATCGACCGCACCGCGCCCGCCGCGTGCCAGCATCGTGTCAGAGGTCGCCGCAATCGGCAGCGCCTCTGCCCCGACAACGCCGTTGTAGTAAATCGCATCCGCCGGACCGGGCGACAGCTTGGCGCTGCGTGGGTCAATGTCGAGCTCTTCGGCGATCATATGCGCCTGCATCGACCACGCGCCCTGCCCCACATCCGCGCGCGGCGTGATCAGCGTGATCCCTTGAGCGTCGATCTTGACGTAGGGGGTGATCGCGGTTTCGCCGGGTTTCAACCCGTCGAGCAGCGGGTTCTCCCCCTCGCGTTTGTAAAGATAGGTGCCAAAGACGACGCCGCCTGCAACAGCGGCAGAGCCAATCAGGAAGCTGCGGCGCGCAATTGTTTTCACACGTCCCATATCACACCGCCTTGAGCTTGATCGCGGCGGATTTAACCGCCTCGCGGATACGGGGATAGGTGCCGCAACGACAGAGGTTCCCGCTCATCGCGGCGTCAATCTGGTCATCCGTAGGGGTCGGGTTCAGCTCGAGAAAAGAGGCCGCCTGCATGATCTGCCCCGATTGGCAGTAGCCGCATTGCGCGACCTGCAGGTCGATCCAAGCCTCCTGCACCGCATGGCGCACCGCCGGAGAGCCCAATCCTTCGATGGTGGTAATCTCACCCTCGACATCGCCCGCAGCCAACTGGCACGACCGGACCGCGATCCCGTCCATATGCACGGTGCAGGCCCCGCATTGCGCGATCCCGCAGCCGTATTTCGGGCCGGTGATCCCCAGAACGTCGCGCAAGACCCAGAGCATGGGCATGTCTTCCTCGACGTCCACATCATGGGTCACGCCATTTACTGTAAGTTTCATGCCTTGTCTCCCGACGTTCACTCTATAAATACCAGCGGAATCGGGGTGGTAAACCCAATCTGTCCCGCATCCCTTCGTGCCCTCACGTCAAAACATCGTGTCACGAGGGGTTTCAGAAAACATAAAACGCCGCCCCCGTGAGGACGGCGTTTGTCGCAAGTTTTACGAATTCGCGCTTAGAATTCAACGACGGCGCGAATGGATTCACCCTTGTGCATCAATTCGAACCCTTCGTTGATCTGGTCCAGCGTCAGCTTGTGGGTGATCATCGGGTCGATCTCGATCTTGCCGTTCATGTACCAATCCACGATCTTGGGCACATCGGTGCGGCCCTTGGCCCCGCCGAATGCCGTGCCTTTCCAGACGCGGCCCGTGACCAGCTGGAACGGACGGGTCGAGATTTCGGCCCCCGCCGGTGCAACACCGATAATGATCGACTCCCCCCAGCCCTTATGCGCGGCTTCAAGCGCCTGCCGCATGACCTTGGTATTGCCTGTGGCATCAAAGGTGTAATCCGCGCCGCCTTTGGTCAGCTCGACCAGATGCGCGACCATATCGCCCTCGACCTTGGTGGGGTTCACAAAGTCGGTCATGCCGAAGTAGCGGCCTGTCTCTTCCTTGTCGTCGTTCAGATCGACGCCGACAATCTGGTCGGCCCCCGCCATGCGCAGGCCCTGAATGACGTTCAGCCCGATGCCGCCCAAACCAAAGACCACGCAGCGCGCGCCGATCTCTACCTTGGCGGTGTTGATCACCGCGCCGATGCCCGTAGTCACACCGCAGCCGATATAGCAGATCTTGTCAAAGGGCGCGTCCTTGCGGACCTTGGCAAGGGCGATCTCAGGGATGACCGTGTGATTGGCGAAGGTCGAACAGCCCATGTAGTGGTGGATCGGCGTGCCATCCATCATCGAGAACCGCGTGGTGCCATCGGGCAGCAGCCCTTGGCCTTGGGTCACGCGGATCGCCTGACAGAGGTTGGTTTTACCCGACAGGCAATATTCACACTCGCGGCATTCTGGCGTGTAAAGCGGGATCACGTGATCGCCGACCTCGAGCGTGGTAACGCCCTCGCCGACCTCAAGCACGACGCCTGCGCCCTCGTGGCCCAGAATGGCCGGGAAAATCCCTTCGGGGTCGTCGCCCGAACGGGTGAATTCATCGGTGTGGCACAGGCCGGTGGCCTTGATTTCGATCAGGACTTCACCCCGCTTGGGGCCTTCGAGATTTACGTCCATCACTTCAAGCGGTTGCCCTGCGGCAACGGCGACGGCGGCGCGTGTTTTCATCATAAGAAGCGTCCTTTTGCTGTTTCGGCCAAAAGGACGAAAAAGCGCTGCGATGTCAAGGTCAGGGGGATGCCGGACAGGCATAAGGGGGCGCTGCCCCCGGCACCGCTTTGCGGCCCCTCCCCCGGGATTTTCATCCATTTGGAAGGGCGGATATGCGTTTGCGCGCCGCGTGTTTTTCCTGTCCAATCGGCAGCGCGACAATGAACACCCACCGTGACCGAGGAGAAAAACATGGCCGACCGAACCGAGATCGGTATGACCACCCGCCGTGCCGTTTTGGGCGATGCCCATGTGGACCGCGCTGAAGCCGCCAAGACCGAGTTGGACGCGCCGTTCCAAAGTCTGATCACCGAAGCGGCCTGGGGCACCGTCTGGGCCAGCGACAAGATCAGCCGCCGCGAACGGTCGATGCTGACGCTGGCACTGCTGGCGGCAACCGGCAACTTCGAGGAAATCCCGATGCACATCCGCGCCACCGCCAATACCGGTGCCAGCAAATCCGATGTGATCGAGGCGTTCCAGCATGTTGCCATTTATGCGGGGGTGCCAAAGGCGAACCATGCGCTTAAACTCGCCAAACAGACCTATCAGGAAATGGAAGCCGCCGAATGACCGATCAGAACGGAGCGTTCTTTCACCGTGACCGGAGCTGGCACCCGCCCGCGCTGGCACCGGCCTATAAGACATCGGTGGTGCGGTCGCCGCAAAAGGCGCTGATCTCGATGAATACCACGCTGAGCGAGCAGACCGGCCCGGTCTTTGGCCACAATATGCTGGGGGCGCGGGATAATGACCTGACCCTCAACTACGCCGCCCAAGGCGAGATGGCGATTGGCCAGCGGATCATCGTGCATGGTCGTGTGCTCGACCAGAACGGGCGCGGTGTGCCTGGCGTGTTGCTCGAATTCTGGCAAGCCAATGCGGGCGGGCGCTATCGCCACAAGAAAGAGGGCTATCTGGCCCCGCTCGACCCCAATTTTGGTGGGTGTGGCCGCACGGTGACCGATGAGAACGGCGGCTACAGCCTGCGCACGGTCAAACCGGGTGCCTACCCCTGGCCCAATGGGGTGAATGACTGGCGCCCTGCGCATATCCACTTTTCCGTTTTCGGGCAGGGTTTTGCGCAGCGCTTGATCACGCAGATGTATTTTGAGGGCGATCCGCTAATCTGGAAATGCCCCATCGTGCAGACGATCCCGTCGCGCGCCGCGGTAGAGCAGTTGATCGCGCCGTTGGACATGGACAATACCGTGCCAATGGATGCGCGGGCCTATAAATTCGACATCGTGCTCAGGGGCCGCCGGTCCACCATGTTTGAAAACCGGATGGAGGGGAACTGATGCAAGAGCTGACCCAGTTGAAAGAAAGCCCGTCGCAGACCGCAGGGCCCTATGTGCATATCGGCTGCGTGCCGAATTTTTGCGACATCACCGGCGTCTACCCCGAGGATCTGGGCGCGCGTATGGTCAGTGCCGAGACCAAAGGCGAACGGATCACGGTGAAGGGCACGATCTATGATGGCACCGGCACGCCGCTGAAAGACGCGCTGGTCGAGATCTGGCAGGCCGATGCGGCGGGGCTCTATCCGGGCAATGACCCCCGTGGGGCCGCCGATCCGAACTTTACCGGATGGGGGCGCAAGGCGAGCGATTATGACACCGGCGAATGGCAGTTCGACACCATCCGCCCCGGCGCCGTGCCCTTTCCCGACGGGCGTATGATGGCCCCGCATATCAGCTTGTGGATCGTCGCGCGCGGGATCAATATCGGCTTGAATACACGTATGTATTTCCCCGATGCCGATAACAGCGCCGACCCGTTGCTGACCCGTATCGAACATCAAAACCGCGTTGCGACCCTGATCGCGGAGAAAGAAACCGATGGCGTCTATCGGTTTGATATTTACCTTCAGGGCGAGAAAGAAACAGTGTTCCTAGATGTCTGATCCATGCATTCTTTGCGTTGCCATCACCGGCAGCGTACCGACCAAAGCCGCCAACCCCGCCGTGCCCGTCACGATCACCGAGCAGATTGAAAGCACGCATGAAGCTTTTGAAGCCGGGGCGAGCATCTGCCACGCCCATGTGCGCAATGACGACGAGACACCCTCCTCTGACCCTGAAAAATTCGCGCGGTTGAAAGAGGGGCTGGAGAAACACTGCCCCGGGATGATCATCCAGTTCTCGACCGGCGGGCGGTCAGGTGCGGGCAAGGCGCGCGGCGGCATGCTGTCCCTGCGGCCCGATATGGCCTCGCTGTCGGTGGGGTCGAACAACTTTCCCACACGCGTCTACGAGAACCCGCCGGTTCTGGTGGATTGGCTGGCGTCCGAAATGCGCGCCCATGAGGTTGTGCCCGAGATCGAAGCCTTTGATCTGAGCCACATCCTACAGGCGATCCAGCATCACAAGGACGGCAAGCTGTTCGGGCGGCTTTATGTGCAATTCGTCATGGGGGTGAAAAACGCCATGCCAGCGGATAAAGAGGTTTTTGACTTCTACGTCGCGCAGTTGAAAGCCCGCGCGCCCGAGGCCGCGTGGTGTGCCGCAGGGATCGGGCCGAACCAGATCGTCGTAAACGAATGGGCGATTGCGGCGGGCGGTCACACGCGGGCCGGCCTGGAAGACAATGTGCGTCTGGACCGTAACACGCTCGCCCCATCCAACGCGGCGCTGATCAAACGCGCCGCGGATCTATGCGAGAAATACGAACGCCCCGTGGCGACCTGGCAGCAGGCGCGCGAGATTCTGGGGCTGCGCAGCGCCTAAGGCATCCGCTGTCGCCCCGGGCTTTCGGCGGGCGACAGCACTTTCATCGGCTTTGCTGGATTTGCGACTGTAATTGACTGGCGCTGACGGCGGCGTTGATCCGCACGACGGCGACGCCGAGCCTCAGTTCCGCACCACGGCCTTCGTCGATTGTGATGGTCGGGGCGGCCGGCCAGTCGGATAGGTCGAGCGTATAGTCGTCCTCCCATCCGGTAAGTGTCGTCACGCCGCCATAAGCCACGTGGAAGGTCGCACGCCCTTTGCCGGGTTCAATCGTGTTGTGCCCGCTGCCGATATAGATCTTATCATCCCCGCCTGCGGATTTCACGCGGTTACGGCCGGGGCCAGTGTGGATTTCGGACCCGCCTTCGCCATCGGAAATATCGTCATTGCCCGGCCCGCCGTAGATCTTGCTGCGCCCTGCCCCGCCACGGATCACGTCGTTGCCCGCGCCCCCGTCGAGGATGTCGCGCCCATTGCCGCCGATCAGCGTGTCATTGCCCGCGCCTCCGTAGAACAGGTGCACATCCTTGCCGCGCCCTGATTTGGCGATCAACATATCGTCGCCGGCACCGCCATAGAAGGTCGCGCCCGCGTATTTTGCACCGATCATCACATCGGCCCCGCGGCTTCCTTGGACGTTCACCGCGACCCTTTCGGAGGTTTCGAAGTTCATCGGGGTATCGGGATGCGCCACAACCGCAATGGGCTTGCCCTTCGATGGGTCTTGCTCTTCCCGGGCGACGACAGTGGCGATGCGGATATTCTCGATATAGGCGGGCATGTGCAGCACATAGTCATCTGGCCCCGCCATATACCACAACGTATCATTGCCGCCGTCTTCATCTTCCGAAATCTTTTCGGCATTGGCCCCATAGGCCCAATAATCATTATCCGCCGTGCCCCCCGCCAGCACCACAGAGCCGTCCAGCGCCATCATCGCATTGACCCCGCGCTGCGGGTTCTCGAACCCGCGCAGGTCAAGCCCGAGGTCCAGCGCATTATCCACCATCGTCCGGCGCAACGCGTCGAGAGGGGCCGTTTCCACGATATTCGTCGTCTCGCCGGGGTCGGCGACCAGATCATAGATATGCTCTTCGCCGTTGGGGTAGCGGAAGTAGCGGTATTGGCTCAGATCGGGATCGGCGGCGCGCACGGAGAGCGTGCCGAAAACGCTCGTCACCGGAGATTTGCTGTCGTCATACGATCCGAAACTGTCATCGATCAGCGGCAGCAGACTTTGGCCCGACGTCCAGTCGGGGCGGTATGGCAGCCCCGCCAGGTCCATGATCGTCTTGGGCACATTGTGCAGCGATACGGGCATCTCGACCACGCGGCCCTGCGTCATGCCTGCGTGCCAGATCCCCAGCGGCACATGGGCGGCGCTGTCCCACTGGCTCATCTTGTGGAAACTGTCGTGGGTGCCAAGGTTGAACCCATTGTCTGACAGCAACAGGACGGTGGTATTTTGCGCCAACTCCGAACCGCGCAAGGCGTCCATGAAGCGGCCGATTTCCGCATCCACATGGCTGATGGCCGCGAAATAGGCGCGTACAACCTGTCGCCACGCATGATCGCCCGCCTTCTCCGGGGTCCAGGGACCGTTGGCGATATAGGCGGCCTCGTAGACGGCCATGCCCTCCTGCGGGCCAAAGTAATCTTCCGGCGCGGCTGACTTGGGCCAGACAATCTGGTCGGGATCATACTGCTGATAGAAGCGGTCGGGGCATTGCAGGTTGTAATGCGGGTGCTTGAAGCCCAGCTGGATCAGGTGCCGCCGCGCAGGGTCGGCCCGATCCAGATAGTCGATCGCGTTCTGCGCCACCCTATTGTCGTAGAAGCGGTCATCCTGGCTGCCATCGTCATCGGGATGGTTGACGCCCGCGATCCCCGGCCCCTTGTCGAGGTATTTCTTGACCTTGGATCGCCGCCCCGCATCCTTTGCCTCAGGCTGTTCGTGAAAGAGGATGCGCGCATACTCATGGGGCATGGGTTTGTAGTTGCTGTCGACCTTGCCCGTTGTGAACGTGCGAAACCCGTTGCGGCGCAAATCATATTGCCAGCCCGCCGTTGGCGGCAAGATATCGCGCCAAAACCGGTTGAGATCGACCAGACCCGTGCGAAACGGTGACAAGCCCGTCGCCAGTTCCGCCCGGCACGGCGCACACAGCGGCACGGTGGCATAGGCGTTGGAAAACCGCGTCCCCTCGGACATGAAGCGGTCGATATTGGGCGTGCTGATCTGCAGCCCGAAGGCCGTTCGCCACGTGAAAATATCGATCATGTCATCGATCCAGATGACACAGATATTGCCACCAGCGGTGTCGGTTCTGGTAAAGCTCATGGGCGTTCCCCTGTGTTTCGGGGCGCTTCGGCATAGCGGCAAGTGCGCGCGACCTGTTCAAGGGCGGCGGGCGTGCTGGCAGCATGATCAAGCCAGATCAGCACGTCATGCACCACCGATGTGCCCAGGGTCTTGAGGATCCCCTTGCGGTGGGACCGGCAGCCGATGAACAGATCAGCCACACCGTTCAACGCCGCCGCCAGTTCAGCGCTTGGTCGGGTGCTCTTCTGCGGGATTGGAAACACATCCCCGACCGGTGCGGCGGTCAGGTGCAACTGCCCTTGGTCAAAACCTGCCAGCACCCAATAGTCCTTACCCGGTGCGGGGATAGAGACCTCGACCATACCCGCATCATCCCGCCAGATCAGCCGGCCCTCGCTTTCGCTGAGAAACAGGTAGTTGTCGCTGGCGTCGGGGTTCACCGTCAGGAGGCTACGCGCCTCTGCGTCGGGCGAAGTGACGCGGATGGCAAGGCAGAAGCAGTCCTGCTCGACCAGTGCCGCATCAACGACAAAGCCGCAGTTCACCCCGCGCGTGAATGCCACCCCGCCGCCCTCCAGCAACGTGCCATTGTCGTCATTCGGATCGACAGGGCGCGCGCGCGGGCCAAGTCCGTTCTCGGCGGCCCATTGGGTAATCGCCTTTTGCGCATTGAAGGTCATGGCGGGGGCATGGGCATGGTACCAGACCGCCTGCGCATCATTGGGGTGACAGGCGTCCACGACGCTGGCCTGCGCTGCGTCATCGCGCAACAAGGCACCTTCGGGCAGGTCGATATCGACATAAAGGGGCGTGATATCTTGCATCAGTGCACCGGCAGCGCGGCAGGCAGCGCCCAACGGTGTAACATCTCTCCGGTTCGGCTGGCATAGCAGAACCCGTCGCGCAGCGCCCCTCGATTGGCGGGCATCCCGTCGTCGCTGGGTGCGGCCCCGATGGCGTAACACAGCGTCAGCCCCTCCCCCGTCGGAGGCTTGTCACAGGTGATCAGCAGATCGTTACGGTCTTTGGCATCAACCTGCACGCTGGTAATCTTGGCACCGGCACTGTCCCCTTCAAGGCGGAAACCACAGGCACCACCGGCATTCAGCGGGTCGGCGGCATCCAGCACAAAGGGGCCCATCCCCTCCCCGCGGCAACGGATCACGCTGGGGTTGTCGAGCTCACGCTCTGCCAGCAGAAGAACGGGGCAGTTCCACGGCTGGTCGCTGTTGCGCGCCTCGATCGCGCAGGCTTCCATCTCGGCCATTTGCAGCCGCGCGATATCTGTGGGCCGGCCAAATTCATCCAGCGCGAACATATAGCCCGGTGCCGCGTAGACGTGATCGTGCCCGCCCTTGTTCCATGCCAAATCCCACTGCGCGCGCAGCACGTCCGAGTCCGATACATCCCGCGTCCCTGCATCAAAGACAGCCGTAAACAGCGGCTTGCGCAAGCCGTGGTCGGCGAAGATATCCGTGATACGGCGCATCAGCGCGTGCATGGCGGCGCACCATTCAGGTCCGGTGCTCAGAACATCTTCGAGCGTGAAATCAAGCCCCACAGACAGGACCTTGGCCGGTTTACCCAATGCGCGCGCGGCGGCACAAAGGTTGGCGACAGTCTGATGAAAGCTGGTAAGGGCGGCCCCGTCGATCAACGCGGTGATGCTGGCGCTGCTATCGGTTTCGGTGCGCGCATAAAGCAGTGGCAAGGCCCGGTGCTCCGCGTGCCTGCGACGCAGAATTTCGTCGGCGATCAGGCTGTCGCGGGTCTGTTCGGTCAGGCGCTGCATCAGGTCAGTGGGTGCCAGCGTTTCTGTCCCCGCAGCCCCAGCGGGCCCCAGGTCATCACCGGTGGTCACCACGTGGTAGGGGAAGGACAGTGTTTCATCCGCAGTCACCGCCCGCCGCGTGCCCCCGATGGCCAGAACACCAAAGACCGCACCCGACGTGTCGGCGATAATGTCAGGCGCGCTGGCGTCCGGGGCAGCGGTGATTTTGCGGCGGAATTGCCGCGTGCCTTGGGCACCGGGCAGGTTCGCGTCAAACACGTACCATTCCCCCTGCTCTCGAAGGTTCCACGCATCGACATCGCCCAACACAGCCGCATCGACGGGCAGCACCTGCCCCCCAGCGGGCAGGCGGCGGTGGATATCCGCGATGACACTGTCCGAGAGGTTCAGGCGCAGGCCCGTTTCGTCAAAGCCGATCACGTCGCCGTTCTTTGCCCGAAGAAGGACACCGCGTTTACTGGGGGCGTGGTCTGGCATTTGATACGTTCCTATTGGCGGGTCGGGCGCCGTTTCGCGCCCCCTTCAGCATCGTTTATGTCACCATCCCCGAGGCGGCAAAAGCACCGTAGCCGCCATCCCCTTCGGGAAAGCCGTCTCAGGTCGCATGGGCAGTCTGCTTTGGCTCGATGATAACAAACTCGGGCATGCTTTGGTCCTGGTCGGGCGAAAGGCTCGGGTCTTTGACCTTGCTCCGTTGTGCATGGAACGCGGCCACGGCAGGCCCGAACAACACGACACGCGTCACAGGGCCAAGCGTCACCCGGCTAAGCAATCCGCCGCCCAGTTCCTCGTAGCTGATGCGCAGAACATCCGGCTGATGGTCCGCGATCATCTGGTTCACCCGCGCAAGGGTTTCGGCATCGTTGTCGCAGATCACCGGCGCGTTGATCATGGACAAACGGTCGCCCATTTCAAGCGCGTTATGGTCCAGCACGTCGCGCATGATCGCCAAGCGCGAGCTGTTATCCTCTTGCGCCAAAACCGTCGCACCTGACACCGTTTGCGCGGCATGAATCGACAGAAAACCGATCCCCGCGCCAAGGTCGAGCACCTTTTGGCCATCCTCGACCATGCGCCCGGTCATGCGCGCCATGCGTCTTTGGTATTTGCCGCGCATCACAAGCTCGAGCGTGCTTTGCGCAAAGATACGTACATCCGCAGGCAGGGCGATATCGTGGTTGGGCACCCAGTCCACCGCCGTTTGAACTGATACGTCAATGTCGCCCGGAACGAACCCGTCGCCGCCCTCTGCGACATCCGCGAATGCGGCTTCCGGCACGCTACGGCGTTCCTCGGCGGGGCGGTCGGCGACGTTTTTCTCGACCTGAGACATCAGCTTGGCGATCTCTTCGGGGTCGCGGGCCTTGGGCGGCTTGGCCACGATCTGCGTGATCGGCACCTCGGATGCCTCAAGCAGCGATTGCTTCAGCTCTGCATAGGCGTCGGTCGCGCGGTATTCTTCAAGCCGTGCCTCGACCTTTTCGATAGCGGCATAATGGAGACGCGACAGAACCGGATCAGTCAGCAGCTCCTCCATGATCTGCTTGCGCCGTTCAGTATAGCGCAGGATCTTGTCGTCGTAGACCTCGTTGCGGTCCTGCAGCGACCAGTAGTCGGCGTTATACTTGTCTTTCTTGTTGTTCACATTGCCGCGAAACTTGCGGATCGCATAGCTGTCGACCGATTTGACCGCATAGTGGTTCATCTGCGCCCATTGATAGCCCACGGTGCGCCGGATCGACCGCCAGCCGCGGAACTTGAAGTAATCCTCCATCGGCTGGCCGGATCCGTTGAGCCATTTCACAGTGTCGGGAAAGCCGGTCTCCAGATGCTTGTTCTTGATCGACGGGCGATGGATGCCGATTTTCCATTTGTCAGGGTCAAACTTGAACAGCGTCTTGACGCCCCAGCCCTTGTTCCACGTCGGCGGGGCCGCATAGAGGTATTGTTCGGTCACCGGATCGCGCGACCAATCGACCACATTGCCAGAGCCGAAGATGCGCCAGGTGATCACGATGCCGTTGGCATCCCCCGCCGCGTCCAGCATCGGGTCCAGCGTGCCGTCGCCATAGTTGATGCAGAGGAATTCATCGGCATCGAACATCAAGATCCAGTCGGCCTCGGCGACTTTGGGTTCGGCCTGCGCGTATTTCATCGCAGATGGCTGCGGCTTCACCCCTTCGGGGATATCGTTGCGCCGGTGGTAGCCCAGACCCAGCTCTTCAAGCCGGATCAGCATGTCATCGGTGCCATCGGAACAATCGTTTGTGTAAACGAGTATCTTGGTGAACCCCACGGCAAGGTGATGGGCGTACCACTCCAGCAGGAATGGTGCCTCGTCCTTCATCATAGAGATGGCCAGCAGCTTGCCGTGCCGGCTGGTGTGCGGTTTCAGATTGATGGCAAAGGCCCTTCGTAACGCGGCTTAGCGCAGCGCTTTGGACGGGTCGATCCCGATCTTTTCGCACATCCGCGCGGCATAGGAACCGGGCAGAGGTTCGTTCTTTTCCCACCACGGTTTCGTGCCATTGGTATAAAGGTGCACAGACAGGGTTTTGCCGGTGAAATGCCCTTCGACGCGGCCATGCGGGTCATAGAAGATGTCGTTCAACTGGAACGGCACCGGATACAGCACCTCGCGTTCGCTGGCTTTTTCATACTGGCCGGTCTGCTTGGCGAAATAGGTAAACGCCTGTGGGCCAAAGGCCGTACGCTCGGCATTATAGATGCGGTGCGCGTGGGTCAGTTTGGGGTCTTGGCGGTCGTATTTTTTGCGCTGGTTCTTGTTCCACCATGCGGGATAGTCCGGCAGGTTATCGTAGTAATCCAGCAGTTGATCCATCAACTCGCATTCCTGCGGCAACCCCACGACACCACAGTTGAGAGCGCCAGACATGCCGTGGCGGCCAAAGATATATTCCTGATCCTCGGGGAAAGGCTGGTGGCAGAAAGCGTCGCAGTCGATCCAGATCGCGCCGGTCTTCTGGATCATCTTGTAGCGGAACACATTCGACAGAAACGAGGCGCTGGTCGCGGCGACCAGCTCGCGGTCAATGTCCATGATCTCGGACGCGGGGCGCACCTCGACCCCTTCGGGGGCGTTGTCGACTTTATCGGCGCAATACAGGATCGTTTTATGACCTGCAACGACATGGGACTTGAGGCAAAGCTGGTTCAGATAATGAAGCTTTTCGCCAATCCAAAGGGAGGCGACAGGGCGACGGGTGTTCATGATATATGGGGCCTCTCTGGTGGCGCGAAACGCGGGGCTGAAATGCACCGTGGTGGTTTCAAATACATTGGCAGAACGATAGCTTAGCCGACCCCGGCTTGTAAACAATCCTAAGCCGACGCGGCATCGCCTGTGGCAACGATTGACTTGCCCTGACCCGCATGAGAGTCATTTACCCAACCTTTGATATCCTGACCCAAGGGACTGCCCGCCCGTGACACGTATCCTTGCCGTAACCTGCATGCGTAACGAAGGGCCCTATTGCCTAGAATGGATCGCGCATCACCGCGCGGCGGGGGTGACGGATTTTCTGATCTTTACCCATGATTGCACCGATGGCACGCCGGCCCTGCTGGACCTGCTGGATGATGTGACCCATGTGCCCTTTACCCCCGAGGGCGACACATCGGTGCAATGGCAGGCCATGCGTCTGGCCGATCGCCATGATCTGATGAAACAGGCCGATTGGGCGCTGTTTTTCGACGCGGATGAGTTTCTAACCCTCGCAGCACCGATGCGCGGGCTGCCCGATCTGATCGCCTCTGTCCCCGCGGATACCGACGCGATTGCCCTGCCGTGGCGGTTTTTCGGCGCGGACGGGCAAGAGGCGTTGCAAGATATGCTCACCCCGCTGCGGTTTCGCCATGCGGCCCCTGATCCGTTCTTTCTGCCTGCGGGAAGCTTCTTCAAGACCCTGCACCGGCCCGCTGCCTTTCAGAAGCTCGGCGTGCATCGGCCCAAGAAAAAGCGCGGTGTCAGCCCGCTGTGGAATCTCGGGGGTGTTCAGGCCGCCCCCGGGGGCTTTGCCGAAAATGACAACCGGATCAACCTGTTCGGCGTGATGCAGAGCCAAGCGCGCGCGCGGCTGAACCACTATTCCCTGCGCTCGGCGGGCGAGTTTATGGTCAAGCGCGGGCGCGGCCTGCCCAACCGGACGACAAAGCGGCTGGATCTGCATTACTGGGCGGAGCGTAATTTCAACACCGTCGCTGACACGATGATCGACCCGATGCTGGACGCCACAATGGCAGAGGTCACCCGCCTGCACGCCCTGCCCGGTGTGGCCAATGCGCACGCGCGGGCGGTGCAGTGGCACCATGACAGCTTTGCCGCATTGATGACCGATCCGGCAGAAGTGCAATTCTACTGGCATCTGCTGTTGCTGGGCAGCAGCACCCCGCCCACGGCAGAGCAGGCACAGGCCCATCTGCTGCGCCACGCGGGCAGCTAAGCCCTGTTTCATCTGACACCACGACACAAAAAAGGGCGCGACCGGATACCGGCCGCGCCCCTGGCACTCGTTACCTACCCTTAGGCGAGGTCAAAACGGTCGAGGTTCATCACCTTGGTCCAGGCGGCGATGAAATCGGTCACGAATTTGTCTTTCGCGACATCACCTGCATAGACCTCTGCAATCGCGCGCAGCTGCGAGTTCGACCCGAAAAGCAGATCAACAGCGGTCCCGGTGTGCTTCAGCTCACCCGTGGCGCGGTCGCGGCCTTCATAGATGTCGTCCGTCGCGGTCTCTTCCGCCTTCGACCACACGGTGCCCATATCCAGCAGCGTGGTGAAGAAGTCGTTGTTCAGCGTGCCGGGCGCATCGGTGAACACGCCGTGTTTGGCGCGGCCCACGTTCACGTCCAGTGCACGCATCCCCCCGACCAGAACCGTCATCTCTGGCGCGGTGAGCGTCAGAAGCTGGGCGCGGTCGACCAGCAGCTCTGCCGTGGTGACCGAATAGCGGGTCTTGGCAAAGTTGCGGAAACCGTCGGTGACGGGTTCAAGATAGGCAACCGAGTCAACCTCGGTCTGTTCAAGCGAGGCATCGCCGCGGCCCGGTGCGAAGGGCACGGTCACGTCATGGCCCGCGTCCTTGGCGGCTTTCTCGATACCGGCGGCACCGGCCAGCACGATCAGGTCAGCGACAGAGATTTCTTTGTCCCCCGACTGCGCGTTGTTGAAGTCTGCGCGGATCGTTTCCAGCACGCCAAGCACTTTGGCCAACTGATCGGGTTCGTTCACTGGCCAGTCTTTCTGCGGTGCCAGACGGATGCGCGCGCCATTTGCACCGCCGCGCTTGTCGGACCCGCGGAAGGTCGCGGCAGAGCCCCAAGCAGTGGCCACCAGTTCCTGAACGCTCAGCCCCGACTCCAGCACTTTGGCTTTCAGCGATGCCACATCTGCGTCATCGACCAGCGTATGCGTCACGGCGGGGATCGGGTCCTGCCAGATCAGCTCTTCGCTGGGAACGTCCTTGCCCAGATAGCGGGCAATCGGTCCCATGTCGCGGTGGGTCAGCTTGAACCAGGCACGGGCAAATGCGTCTGCAAATTCCTCGGGATTCTCGTGAAAGCGCTTCGAGATTTTGAAATATTCGGGGTCTTCGCGCAGCGCGAGGTCAGAGGTGAACATGATAGGCGCGTGACGCTTGGACGGGTCATGCGCATCCGGCACGGTGCCTGCGGCGTCGCCGTTCTTTGGGGTCCACTGCACGGCACCGGCAGGGCTTTTGGTCATTTCCCACTCGAGCCCCAGCAGGTTGTCGAAATAGGTCATGTCCCAGCTTGTCGGAGTTTGCGACCATGCGCCTTCAAGCCCGCTGGTCAGGGCGTGGATGCCGTGGCCTGTCTCGTGCTTGTTGGTCCAGCCAAAGCCCTGTGCTTCCAGTGGCGAGGCTTCGGGATCGGGGCCGGCATTCTCGCCACCCACGGCACCATGCGCCTTACCAAAGGTGTGACCACCCGCAATCAGTGCGACCGTTTCATAGTCGTTCATTGCCATCCGGCCAAAGGTGTCGCGGATGTCATTGGCAGAGCCTTGGAGATCGGGTTTGCCGTCCGGCCCTTCGGGGTTCACATAGATCAGGCCCATCTGCACAGCGGCCAGCGGGTCTTCCAACGCGCGCTCTTCGCTGTAGCGTTTGTTGCCCAGCCATTCGTCTTCGGGACCCCAATAGACATCCTCTTCGGGTTCCCAACGGTCCACGCGGCCACCGGCGAAGCCGAATGTTTTCAGTCCCATCGATTCCAGCGCGATATTCCCGCACAGGATGATCAGGTCACCCCAAGAAATCTGGTTGCCGTATTTCTGCTTGATCGGCCACAGCAAGCGGCGCGCCTTGTCGAGGTTGGCGTTATCCGGCCAGCTGTTGAGCGGCGCGAAACGCTGCGTGCCCGTGCTGGACCCGCCACGGCCATCCGCCGTCCGGTAGGTGCCTGCCGCGTGCCATGCCATACGGATGAAGAACGGGCCATAGTGACCATAGTCCGCGGGCCACCAGTCTTGCGAATCCGTCATCAGCGCATGCAGGTCAGCCTTGACCGCGTCAACGTCGAGCTTCTTGAACTCTTCGGCATAGTCAAAGTCTGGCCCAAGCGGGTTCGAATCGATGGTGTTCTGGTGCAGCAGCTTGAGGTTCAGCTGGTTCGGCCACCATTCGTTCAACGACCGCGCACCGCGCTTTGAGTTGCGGCCGTGGCTGCCGACGACCGGGCATTTGCTGATGTTTTCGACGTCATTTCCGTCCATGGTGGTCTCCGATGTTATCTGTCTGGTGCGCGGCTTTGCACCGCGTCACGGGGGATGGATGTCGGGGGCGCGATACGGTCTGCCCCGTCTTTCTGGAATTGTTCTAACAGCAGTTATTGATTAGTTTAAGTTGGCATTTCCTATCAGTTTGATAATAATTAACTATGACCAACATCACCCTTAAACAGCTTCGCTACTTCGAGGCCGTTGCCCATCACCGTCACTTTGGCCACGCCGCCGAGGCCTGCGCGATCTCGCAGCCCGCCTTATCCGTGCAAATCAAGGAGTTGGAGCAGAACTTGCAAACGCCCCTCTTTGATCGCGGCGGGCGGAATATCACGTTGACCAGCTTTGGCGTCGATTTCGCGCCGCGCGCGCGGGCGATCTTGCAGGGGGTGGACGAGCTTCAGGATATGGCGCGCGCCTCCAAGGACGGGCTGATGGGCCGGCTGAGAATCGGCATCATTCCCACCATCGGCCCCTATCTGCTGCCCTCGATCATCACCAAGCTGACCCGGATGAACCCCGCGCTGGATATCCACGTGCGCGAAACCATGACCCCGCGGCTGATCACCGAGCTGACTGAGGGGCGGATCGACACCGCCATCGTCGCCCTGCCCGTGTCAGAACCCTCGCTCACCGAAGTCACCCTGTTTGACGAGAAATTCATGCTGGTGCGCCCCGAGGCTGATCGCGGCAAGCCGATCCCCAGCAGCGCACATCTGAACGAGATGAAGTTACTGCTGCTTGAGGAAGGGCATTGCTTTCGCGATCAGGCACTGTCTTTTTGCGATATGCAGTCGGAAACCGCGCGCGAGGGGCTGGATGCGAGTTCCCTGTCCACGCTGGTGCAGATGGTCGGCGCGGGCATCGGCGTGACGCTGATCCCCGAGATGGCCGTCGCCGTGGAAACGCGGTCGGCGCAGGTGGCGGTCAACGCCTTTCCCGCGCCCGAACCGACGCGCCGTGTGGGGATGATCTGGCGCAAGACCAGCCCGCTGGCCAGCAAACTGTCCGAAATCGCCGACCTGATCCGCCCGACCTAAGCGAGCGGATCATCGTTTCATCGCGGTATCAGCCCAACCGCGCCAGCAGCTCGCGCGACGGGTCGCCGGTTGCGGGCAGCCCCTGGCTTTGCTGATAGGCGGTGATCGCCTTGCGGCTGTTCGGGCCGATCACACCATCGGTGCCGTCCGTGTCAAAACCGCGGGCGGTCAGCCGTTCTTGCAACGCCTTGCGGTCGTCAATGGTCAACCCGTATTTATCGGGGCCAAAGCTGGCCTGAATAGGCCCGCCCCCTGCGATACGGTCCGACAGATGCCCGACGCCAATCGCGTAATTGTCCGAGTTGTTATAGCGCTTGATCGCCTTGAAGTTGTTAAAGATCGCAAAGCGCGGCCCGCCTGCATCCGGCTGGAGGATCTGCACCGGCGTCGCAGAGCTTGCCGCCGCGGTGCCCATCTCTGCGCCCCATTTCTGGCCGGACTTCCAGCCCGACTTCGCCAGATAGGCGGCGGTGGAGGCAAGTGAATCCGACGGGTCGTCAGACCAGATGTCGCGTTTGCCGTCGCCGGTGAAATCTACCGCAAAGGATTGATAGGATGTGGGGATGAACTGCGTGTGGCCCATGGCGCCGGCCCAGCTTCCGGTCAGACCGGCAGCCGAAACATCGCCGCGCTCAAGGATACGCAGTGCCGCGATCAGTTGTTTCTCGAAGAAGGCCCCGCGACGCCCGTCATAGGCCAGCGTCGATGTCGCCGACACGACCGGCACATTCCCGCGCCGTTCCCCGTAAAAGCTTTCCAGCCCCCACACGGCGGTAACAACTTCGGCAGGCACGCCGTAGCGCGCCTCTATCTGGCGCAGCACGCCCTGGTGGCGCGCGAATGCTGCGCGTCCTTTGGTGACACGCTCGTCCGATGCTGCAATGGCAAGGTAATCTTCAAGCGAGCGGCTGAATTCCGTCTGGTTACGGTCCCGTTTGACCACCCCCGGTAGATAGCCCGCCCCCGCAAAGCCACGACGCAGCGTGCTGTCGGAAATGCCCTGCGCCGCAGCGCGTGACTTGAACGCCGAAACCCACGCGTCATAGCCCGCGTTCGGTTGGGGTTGCAGGTCCGGTGCCAGCCCCGCATCGCTGCGCGGCGCAAAGCTGCCTGCCCTGTTGCCGGTGCTACAGGCCGCAAGACCCAATGCTGCCAATCCGACGGTGAAACTTCTTCGAGAAATGCTCATACTGCCCGCGCCCTTGTTTGTTATGACTTCGGCATAGAATAGCCGAAGCACGGGGGCGGGCAAAGCGGATGATACGCCTTGGCAAAGCTTTGCCTATTTGGTCGGCACGTAGAGCGGCACGGTCGACATCGACATTTTGGCAGATCCGTTCTGCACATCGCGCGCGTGGCTGATATAGACCAAGGTGTTGTTTTCCTCGTCGAAAATCCGTTTGACCTTCAGCGTCTTGAAGATCACGGACCGGCGTTCGCTGAACACCGTCTCGCCCTCGTCATCGCGCGAGATGTCCCCAATCTCGATCGGGCCGGTCTGGCGGCAAGAGATGGAGGAATTCGATGGGTCCTCGAACCAATTGCCCTTTTGCAGCCGGTCGATCAGACCGCGTTCAAAATAGGCCAGATGGCAGGTAACGCCCTTGACCTCGGGGTCTTGGACCGCCTCTACCACGATGTCATTGCCCAGCCAGTCCACATCGACATTGCCCACCACATCAGCGGTAGCTGCAAGAGGAAGGGAAAAGCCAAGGGCGGCAATGGGGGCGAAGGCGGCGCGTTTGAAAATACTCATGCATCCATACGCGCGGCGTGCCTGTTGGTTCCCGCGTCGCCGCAAGAAAAGACCCAGCACGCGCAGATCAGGTGACCCGCGTCCAGAACCCCGCCTTATGGGCATAGCGTTTGCGCAGGCGCCGGACAAAGGCGTCGTGGCCTTCGAAAACTCCGTAATCCTCGATCTCGATATCCGCGGCGGCGCAATCCATCAGGTGATCTGCCGCCTGCGCGTAGCGCGACTTGGCGCTTTCCCACAGCGCGGCTTCGATCATGGCGCGCCAACACAGCGCTGCCGCCAGAGGATGGCGCGCCCGCAGCGCATCGGCGGCATCAGAGAGAGGGGCGACATGGGTGCCGTTCAACGTCTCGGCGCGTGCTTCAATCATCGCTGCAAGCCCGCGCAGGTCGGGCCACGCGAGGAAAAAGGCGATCGCCGCGTTGAGATCCTTGAACGTGGCCGCATGGGCCTTGGCGGCCTCCTCTACCTCAAGATCATCGAAATCCGGTAGCTGTTTGAGGTGCGCCCGCAGCATCTCGGGGTCGAGCGTTTCGGTAAAACAGCGCCAGCGGTGGGCTTGCGCCTCGTCCTCGCGCCCCGATGCGATCAGCGCGTGGATATAGGCCGCGTCCCATGCCTGCCGCCCCGCCTCTTTCCCCTTGGGGCGCGCACCCTCAAGAACATCAAGCGCGGCATCGTGATTGCCAGCGGCCGACCAGAGCGCCGCCACCTCGACCGCGACGGTGGGCCGCGCCAGATCGGTGGGAGAGAACAGCGAGATGTAGGTCTCCGTATCCCCCTGCGCCAAGGCCACCTCGCGCAGATGCATCTGGACAAAGCGTTTTTTGCGTTGTGCGGCGTAGTTCGCATTGCGCCCGCGCAGCTCGCGCAGGAATTGCAAGGCGGGGTGATCCTCTGTCGCGTCCAGCGGCGCGGCCTCGAATATCTGGATCAGCTCCTTCAGATGTGCGAGCCCGCTGTCGCCCAAGGACGGGGCCATGCGCGTGATAATCCCGTCAAAAGCGCCATCCGTATTCCCCTGCACCGCCTCCCACGTGCGTTCCGCCAGCGCGATCGGGTCCAGCGGGGCGCGGGCGGCAATCTGGCTGATCTCAGCAAGCGCATCGGCAAAGACGGCCCCCACGTCCCCCTTGCTGTCGTCCACCCGATCCATGACCGAAGGGGCAAGCGCTAGAAACTCCCACAGCAGGTCGAAGGCGTCGGCGGGGGCGTCTGGGGCGATATTGTCGATGATCATCGCGGATTGGGTGCGCAGGTCTTTGATCAGCGCCGTCCGCTTGCGCCACCCGACATAGCTTTTGGCCCGCCGGATTGTGACCAGCCGCTTGCGCACATCACGCGCGAGTTCAGCAGGGCCTAGGTTGTGGCTCAACTCAAGCCGCAGACGACGTTTCATATCGGCACTGCCGGTGCTGACCTCGATCAACAGTTCGGCCAGCCGCTCCGCCCCGAGGGCGGCAAGATTTGCGGTGTTCAGGGTCTTTTTCGACATGGGGCCTTGCTACATCGGATTTGCGGCCCGTCAAAGGGGGCACGCGGCTCGGACGCGTCAGGCAAAGAGATAGACGGTGACGCCCCAGCCCGCCAGTTCGGCCAGTTTCTGCATCGCGCCGATCACGTCGCCGGTCTGCCCGCCGATTTGCCGCAGCGCCAGCGCGGCCACCAGCGCGGTGGCCACGACGACCCCCGCAAAGATCACCGCCGCCGCGCCAAAGCCCAAGGGCAGCAGCCCAATCAAGCCAAAGGCGACCGCGATATAGACGCAAGTCGCCGGCACCTGCGCCGCGCCGTGCCCCAGCCCGTCGGCCCGCGCGGCAGGCATCCGCGCCAGCCAGAACGGCAGCATCGCGCGGCTGGCCATCGACAGACCAAGCGCGGCAGGCACGACCAGTGCAGGATGATCCAGCCGTGCGATCAGCGCCACCTGCAGCGCCACCGTCAGGATCAGGGCCATCACCCCGTAGCTGCCAATGCGGCTGTCGCGCATAATCTCGAGCTTGCGCGCGCGGGTCTGCCCGCCGCCGAACCCGTCGGCCATATCGGCCAGCCCGTCTTCGTGCATCGCGCCGGTCAGCAGTGTCGTGGCAAAGATCAGACCAAGGGACGCAACCGTCGGGCCAAAGCCCGCCGCGTGCAGCACCCAGTAGATCAGACCGGCAGGCAGCATCGCGACCGCCCCCGCCAAAGGCCAGCCCCAGGCCGAGGCTCCTGTCGCCGGGATCGGATCGCGCAGATATCCCACGGGGATACGGGTCAGCAGCAGCATCGCCAGCCGCGCCTCTGCCACCCGGGCGCGCAGCATCAGCCGTCCGCCACGCCGGCTTCGGCAAAGGTCGCCATGCCGCTGTGGCACGCCAGCGCCGAGCGCAGGATACCAAGCGCCAGCGCGGCGCCCGATCCTTCGCCCAACCGCATGTCGAAATCAAGCACGGCCGTCTTGCCGATCGCATCCAGCAGACGTTTATGCCCGGGCTCGACGCTCAGGTGCCCGATCAGACAATGGTCCAGCGCCGCAGGGGCCAGCGCGAAAAGCGGTGCGACAGAGGCGGTGCAGATGAACCCGTCAAGGATCACCGGAATACGCCGTTGCCGTGCGGCCAGCACCGCGCCGCAGATCGCCGCCTGCTCGCGCCCGCCCAAGGTCATCAGGATAGACGCCCCATCCTGCGGGGTAGCGGCGTGGCGGGCAAGTCCGCGGGTGATGGCGTCGACCTTGCGGCGCAGACCTTCGTCGTCCGAACCGGTGCCGCGCCCGACCCAATCTTGCACAGCCCCACCAAAGACCGCCGCCGTCAGCGCTGCCGCGACCGTCGAATTACCAATCCCCATTTCGCCCAGGATCAAGACACTGGCCGCCGGATGCAGCGCCGCCGCCCCTGCGTTAAGAGCCGCGACACAGTCCGCCTCGCTCATCGCGGGGCCTTGCGTGAAATCGGCCGTGGGGCGGTCAAGGTCCAGATCAATCACCGACAGCTGCGCGTCGTTGGTGCGGCACAGCTGGTTGATCGCAGCGCCCCCCGCCTTGAAGTTCTGCACCATCTGGGCTGTCACCTCTTGCGGGAAAGGGTTCACCCCCTGCGCGCAGATCCCGTGGTTACCGGCAAAGACGAGGGCCTGCGCCATGTCGATCTGCGGCATCGCCTGTTGCTGCCACCCCGCCATGAACACCGCCAGTTCCTCCAGCCGGCCCAGTGATCCGGGCGGTTTGGTCAGCGCATTCTGCCGGTCGCGCGCGGCGTCTTGGGCGACGGCATCAACCTGAGGCAAATCGCGGGTCAGCGCGTCAAGGTCGGACAGGGAAGTCAGGGGAAAAGTCACATGCGCCATGCAAAGGGGTCTCTTTCGTTTGGAAATCTATCGTATGTCGGGATCATGGGTCAGGCAAGCGAGGCCGGAGCCTGCGCACTGCCCTTCAGCGTCAGGGGCAGACCACAGCTGACCAAGACGACATGCCCCGCCACCGCTGCAATGCGCTGGTTCATCAGGCCCGAGGCATCGCGGTAGCGCCGTGCCAGCGCGGACATCGGCACGATGCCCCCGCCCACCTCATTCGTGACCAGCACCACCGGAGAGGACTGTGCACGCAAGCTGTCCAGCACTTTTTCAAGCTCCGCCTGCCAGTCGCGTTCGGCGTGCATCACGTTGGACAGCCACAGCGTCATGCAATCGACCAGCCGCGCGCCCGCCCCATCGGTACGCTTCAGCGCGCCGCATAGATCAAGGGGCTCCTCCACCGTGTCCCAACCGTCACCGCGTTGCACCCTATGTGCGGCGATGCGGTGCTCCATCTCGGGGTCGAAGGCCTGGCTGGTGGCAATATAGACCAGCGGCAGCCCGTAGGCGCGTAGGTGGTTTTCGGCAAAAAGGCTCTTGCCCGATTTTGCACCGCCGGTGACCAGCGTGATCTTGTCCATGATATCCGCCCTTTGCCAAGCGGGGCGCGGGCGAATGCCCTGCCCCGGTGGCGATCAGAATTCCACACCGGCCTGTGCGGCGATACCCTGTTTGCGGAAAGGATGTTTGATTTCCTTCATCTCGGTCACCAGATCCGCAATCTCGATCAAGGCGTCGGGCGCGTTGCGGCCGGTGATCACCACATGGGTCATATGCGGCTTCTCGGCCTGCAGGAAATCGACCACATCCTGCACGTCGATATAGCCATAGCGCAGCGCGATGTTGAGCTCGTCGAGCAGCACCATGCGGTTGTTGGGGTCGCGGATCAGCTCTTTGGCTTTTTCCCATGCGCGTCCGGCGGCGGCGATGTCGCGTTCGCGGTCTTGCGTATCCCAGGTAAAGCCCTCGCCCATCACATAGACCTGACAGATATCGCTAAAGCGGTCCTCAAGCAGTTGACGGTCCGCGGACACCCGTGCGCCCTTGATGAACTGCACCAACGCGCAGGGGAACCCGTGCCCGATGCAGCGCATGATCATCCCGAAGGCAGAGCTGCTTTTACCCTTGCCGGTCCCGGTGTGGACGATGATCAACCCCTTGGTCACGGTCTTTTCCGCCATCATCTTGGCGCGGGCCGTCTGGACCTTCGCCATCTTTTCGGCGTGGCGCTTGTTCTGGTCTGGGGTGCTGTCGGTCATCTGTTATCTCTCCTCGTGCCGTATCTGGTTGCCTGCCCTGCGTACGTCTTGCACCGCCCGCAACGCCAACGGCGTGCCGCAGACCCAATCGGGCGAGCTATACACCATCCGGCCGGTCTTGGCGTATTGTGCGAGCGCAGGATGTAGCATGATCTCTTCGGATCGGGAACCTCCGGGATAGGGTGTCGTGGTGACCAGCACATCGGGGGCGTTCATCACCAGTTCTTCCAGCGCCAGACGCCCGCTGGTCCGGCGTCCGAGTTTCTGCGAGAGGTTGCGCAGTCCGCCGGTGGTCACGATGTCGTGGCCCAAAGTATCCACCCCCAGCGAATAACCGTTCGGGTAATAGAACGCCGCAACAGGGGCATCGGGGGCCAATGCGGGCTGTGCGGCCAATGTCTGTTCGACGTCGCGGGCCATCGCCTCTGCCCGCGCGGGCTGTTGCAAGAGGTCGCCCATCCACCGGATCTGCGCGGGAATATCGTCAAGCGCCTTGGTGATCGGCATCTGCTCTACCCGCAGGCCAAGGTGGCGCAGCATCGCAAGGGTCGCTTTGTCGGAGTATTGCCCCGCCAACACCAGATCCGGCGCGGAAAGGTATATTTCTTCAGCACCGCCCGCGTTCTGCGGATGTGCCGAGGCTTCCTGCGCCAACGACGACGATCGCGGATCGCGCGCCAATCGGCTGAGAGAGGTGATTTGATCAGAATCCGCCAGTAGCAGCACCATCTGGTCCGTGCACAGGTTCATCGACACCACACGGGGCAGGTCTGCGGCGCTGGCTGACGTGACGGCTATCAGAGCGGCCACCAGCCCCAGCAGCACCCGCCGCCCTGTCAGAGTGATCCGCCGGATCACGCGCCGTCTTCCAACGCGGTCTCTAACCGGGCCCAATCACCGGCCGGTCCGGGCAGGCCCAGACGGATCCAGCTGTCGGAATAGGGGAAGATCCGCGACCAGATGTGATGTGCGGCCAAGCCGTTTTGCGCAGCCCTGGCATCCGGCGTCGCGTAAGTGCGAAACAGCGGGGTGCCGCCTACCAGCCCCCACCCTGCCCGCGCCGCCATCGCATCCAATTGCGCCGCCTCGCCTTGCAGGCGCGCGGTGGTCTGTGCCGCCCAATTCGTGTCGTTCAGTGCGCGCAAGGCGACCTCTATCGCCATGCCGGAAACGGGCCATGGCCCCGTCATCGCGCGCAGCCTTTCGGCCAAAGGCGCTGCCGCCAGCACAAAACCCAAGCGCAGCCCCGCCAGCCCGTAGAACTTGCCAAAGGACCGCATCACAAGGATATTTCTCGGCAGTTCGGCCCCGCCGCGGACCAGCGACACCTCTGGATCAGGGTCGGCAAAGCTTTCATCCACGATCAAAAGTTCGACCGTTTCGGCAAGCGCGCGCAAGGTGTCAGGGGCGTGGCGCTGCCCGTCGGGGTTGTTCGGGTTGACCACCACGGCAAGGGCATACCCTTCAAGCGCCGCAAGATCGGTGGCCTCGGTGACCTGCCAGCCTTCGGCCCGTAGTGCGGCGGCATGTTCGTTATAGGTGGGCGACAGGATCGCGGCTTGCCCGGGCGCGATCAGACGCGGCACCAGCTGGATCGCCGCCTGCGCCCCTGACACAGGCACAACAGCACAGTTTGCGTCATAGGCCCTCCGCGCGGCGTCTTCCAGCGCGGCAAGGGCACTGCGTTCGGGCAGACGGGTCCATGCCTCTGGCGAGATCGGCCCCACCGGATAGGGCACCGTGTTGATCCCCGTGGACAGGTCGATCCAATCAGCGCGGTCGCCGCCGAACGCCTTGATCGCCCCATCCAGATTGCCGCCGTGGTCCCGCATCGCTTGCCCCTGTCAGATCAGCGCCACCAGCGCCAACACGACTGCTAATACGAACATGGCGCGAAGGTAAAGCGTCAGCGCCCGTCGCAGGGTGGTTGCATCGGCCGCTGTTCCTTCGGCATTGAGCCAGGGTTCATCCGCGATCTCTTCGCCGTACACACGCGGGCCGGACAGGCGCACGTTCAGCGCACCGGCCATCGCTCCTTCGGGCCAACCGGCATTGGGGGACCGGTGGTGACGCGCATCGCGCAGCATCACGGCGGCGGCGCGGCGTGGCTGGCCCGACACGATCACGAACAGCAGCCCCGTTGCCCGCGCCGGGATCAGATTGACCAGATCGTCGAGCCGCGCAGCCACCATCCCGTAGTGACGGTAGCGCGCGGACCGGTGCCCGATCATCGAATCCATCGTGTTGATCGCCTTATAGGCCACCAGCCCCGGCAGCCCCAGCAGCACGCCCCAAAACACCGGAGCCACCACCCCGTCCGAGGCATTCTCGGCCAGGCTTTCGATCGAAGCACGGGCAATCGCGGCAGCGTCCAGCTGATCAGGATCGCGCCCGATGATCATCGAGACGGCATAGCGTGCCCCTGCAATATCTCCCTGTATCAAAGGCGTAGCGACGGCCTGGACGTGGTCGAACAGCGACCGCGGTGCCAGAAAGGGCCACGCCAGCAGCCCGCCGACAACGTAGCCCGCCCAGCCAGACGGCAGCAACGCGGCGACCACAATGGCAGGCAAGACCGCAAGCGCAAGCACGAGGCAGACCCCGACACCGCCCAACAGGCGCAACCGTGCGGGCGATGTATTGGCGCTATTCAACCGCGTCTCGATCATGCGAATGGCGTGGCCGATCCAGGACACCGGATGGCCGATTATCGCATAAAGCGGCGCAGGCCAGGACAAAGCCGCCTCGATCACAAACCCCAGCATGATGCCCGCCGCACCGATCATGCGTCCCCTCCGGTTGTGAACCGCATCGCACCGGTGAGCCCGTGGTCTGACAACAGCTGTTCAGCATCATCGGGGGCGGTGCCCGGCGCAAAGATGAACGCGCGCGCGGACCCTGTGTGCGCACGCGCATAGCCCAAAGCACCGAGCCGCTGCGCCAGTATCGTGCTCGGGTCGTTCAGGGGGCCGCGCAACGCGGTGGTGCGATCTGCGCTGATGCGCGCCAACCGCGCCACCTGAGGCAAATCACCCTGCGCCACGGCGCTTTCCCAGGCTGGCAACAGGTCGGCAATATCCGCAAAACCGCTATCCGCCGCATCGGTCCGGATCGGTTCGCCAAAGTAGCCGCCGATGATGTCAGCCCGTGGCGGCGCGCCCAGCGCCCCCTTGCTTTGCGCCAACCGCGAGGCCCAGATCACGCGGTCCGGATGCGGTAACATTAACGGATCGGTGGCCCCTTCCACCGCCAAGCACAGCGACGGCAAACGGTCTTCAGCAATACCCGCAGCCCGCGCCAAAGCCACCAGCGCCGCAGTGGATGCACCGGCCCCGACCCCGACGGGAAGGTTACCAGACAAGGTAAAACTGCCCCCATTTTCCCCTGCGGCCTCTAGCAGGTGTCGAAGCTGCGCGAGGCTCACCGCTGCGGGTTTACCCTGCGTCAGGTCCAATGCCCCCCCGCGGGTAAACCGCGCCCGCACCCCATGTGCACGGCACAGCATCGTGACCAGAACCACAGGGCCCTCCGGCCCCAACCGCCCCTGCACCCATTCACCGAAGTGACCGAAAACAGGTGGAGTTTCTGCAGACGCTCCTGATTTGTCGAAAATTGTCTGCAAAATACTGGCTTTCGTGCGGCGCGAGAGAATTGGTGCCGACATATTCACCATCCGCGGGCAAACGGCAACAGAGCAAGGGCCTATGGATTCAAGGCTTTTCCGCATCTCGCCGCCTACCGATTCTGGGTGGGACGCTCTCGAAAGTATAGGGCGCTATTCTGGAAGGCAGGGGGATTGTACCTGCGCATTGTCGCTCGCGTTAACCTTGTATGAGAACTTTAGACATATCCCGGGGGGCAGGAAAGACGGCGAGGTCGTCTCCGGCCAATGTACAAGGTGTTTGGGACACCGCAACAAGAGGTCCGTCTGATGTCGATTTCAAAGTTAACCTTTACAACACTGAATTGTGCTGCCGCTTTGGCGGCTTTGGTCGTTACAGGCTCCGGCAAAGCTGATGCCGGCGAGTTCGAACTTGATTGGGGCACCTACGACTGGCCCGGTGGCAATCTTGGCCCGCTGACACGCACCCTGCGGGACCAATATGGGTTCGAGGTTGACCTGACCTTTGAACATACGGGCAACTACACCGCCTTCAGCGGCGAAGGGACACCCAACGATTCTGCTATCTTTGGGGGCAATGTGGAATCGCTCGTAGTCATTTCCAACGCGCCGCGAAACCGCGGGCGTATCGGGGATGCGCGGACAACTTCCTCCATCTCCTCCAGTTCGGGCGGGGTCGCCTTTCCGATCGACAATCTACAGGTCGACATTTTGGATATTGACGCCAGCGATAGCAACGCCGGGTCTGACCGATGCGATCTTGTGACCGCCTTTGGCGATAACGGCAATCCGACGCTGGCACCGGTTAGCGCGGCACCCGCACTTCTGGTCGGCCCCGGTCCCGGGTCTGGCTTCACCGGCACCATCGGCGCGAACCAGGCCCAATGTATCTATGTCGAAGGGTTCGGGGCCTCGCCCACATCGAACAACGATGACACCGGCACCGTGCGCGCGACCTTCCCCGACAGCACCTCGACGGTCACCTTCTGGTATGATGAATCTATTGCCGACGTGCGCAATTATAACCAGTTCACCAATTATGATCCCGCCCCGCGGGGTATCGGGATGTTTGGTGCGGCAACGTTCAATGTGGATCAAAGCATTTCATTGACACGTACCGCCAGCCCCAGCACAGGGACGCAGGGTGAGACTGTGACCTATACCTACACGGTCACAAACACCGGCGCGCTGCCGTTCAACACCGGGCAGGACATTGTGATCAACGACGATCTGCTGGGGCCTGTGCTCTGCCCCGCGATCACCACGCCTGTCGCCCCGGGTGGAACGGTCGTCTGTCAGGAGGACTACACCATTCAGGCGGCCGATGTGCTGACGGGGTCCGTGGACAGCAACGCGGTTGCGGGCATTGGCCGCATCGGCCAGCCTTTTGTTTCACGGTTGCAGTCGAATTCTGAATCCCTGTCCATCGTCAGCAGCGTGCTGTCAGGCGAGACCGGTTCGCAAAGCTGCACGCCTCAGTCCGTCTTCCGCCAGCCATCGACCCAGTTGGCAGGGTCCGGCAGCCGGACGAATGTAACCCCGTCAGACATCTTCCTGTTCGACGACGTGACAACCGATATAAACGGCAACCCGATCGATGTCGTCATGCAGGTCACCAGCATCAATAATGCGACCGCGCTTGAGCTGGACACCTCGCTTGAGGCGCGCATGACGCCAGAGGACGACGCATACATCACCTACCGTCTGCGACTGGTCCAGGATGGCACGGCCACGGCGGCCAACCCGCAAGGTCTGGCCATTGACCAAAGCCGCATCAACGGGGTCATTGTACAGCAAACGGATGTCGACAGCCGCGGCGAGGGCGATGACTCTTCGGATGTGGTGGGCTCGCTCACCAACCCGACGGTGACCTCTTTCTTCAACACCGCGCCCTTATCCTCCTTTCCCGCCGGACCGAACGCGATCGCGATGGATCCTGCAAAGGTGGGCGACCCGTTTGATTGGGAAGACGAGCCGAATGAATCGAGCTTTGACAACTACGCCACCTATGAATTCAACACCTTCGTCGAAGCTGAATTTATCCACGGCTACACAGGGTCATCCGACCGTCGCGCGACGCGGGGGTCCGGCATCCAGCTTTGCGCAATCTCGAACACCTCGCCCGATATTGTGGCGCAAGACGACGACTACACCGCGTCGCCCGTGAACACCTTGCTGGGCGGCACCGCAGGCGAAGTCATGTCGAATGACACAATCAACGGCCTGCCCGCCGCCTTCCCGACCGCGACGCTGACTGTACTGACCGAAGCCGTGCCGCAGAACACGGGCGATCCTGTGCCGGTTCTGGAAACAGCCGGTGCCGAAGCCGGTCGCGTTATTGTGCCCGCGGGCGTTCCCGCTGGCGTCTACACCATCGAATACCAGCTCTGCGATGCGCTGGACCCCGCAGATTGTGACCGCGCGTTGGTCACGGTGGCGGTCTTTGCCGGGCTGGGTGTGGATTTTGGCGATGCACCGCTTAGCTACCTCACACCGACCCACGGCGTTGATGCCTCTCCGGGTGTGTATCTGGGCCTGATCGAGCCGGATATCGAGCTGGTTGCACAATCGGATGCCACGGCAACGGCGGATGACCTGATCGGCACCGACGACGAAGACGGGATCACCTTTCCCGTCCTGACCCAAGGCACGATCAGCACGCTCGACGTGACCGTAACAGGCAATGGTAACCTGCAGGCCTGGATCGATTTCAACGGCGACGGTCTGTTCGAAGAGACACTCGGCGAGCGTATCGCGCTTGACCTCAAGGATGACGGCACGCAATTCGACAATGTCGCGGGCGATGGCGTGATCCAGATCGACGTTACCGTGCCGTCGGATGCGACCACATCGACCACCTACGCGCGCTTCCGCTACGGCTCCGAGACAGGGTTAAGCACATCGGATTTTGCCGTAGATGGCGAGGTAGAGGATTATTCGCTGGTCATTGCGGCTGCTGATCTGTCCGACCGCGGCGATGCGCCCGCGACTTATGGCGATCCGCGTCACATCGTGGTCCAGGACATCTATCTGGGTGCCGGCGAACCCGACACCGAACAGACCCCTCAGCATAGCCCCGATTCCGATGCAGATGACCTGTCGGGCTTTGACGACGAGGATTCCATCGCCGTCTTTCCCATCCTGGAGGCCGGCACAACCGTGCCCCTGACCATCGTGACCCATGAAACCCTGAGCGCTCAACTCGCCTTGGGCATTCCGGTAACCGCGGGGATCACGAACCTGCAGCTTTGGGTCGATTTTGACCAAAGCGGCACCTTCGATCCCTCAGAACACATCGCGGTCGACTACCGTGATGGGGGCGCGGGCGATACGGATGGGGTGTTCAACAACCAGATCACCCTGAACATCCCTGTCCCTGCGAATATCACCAGCGGCTTTACCCATGCACGTATCCGCTGGTCGACCTCCAGCGCCGTCGCGGCGGACCCTTTTGATGGTCTGAATTTCGACGGTGAGGTCGAGGACTACAAAGTGATCCTCTCGGCCGGGGCGGTGCCCTTTACCTGCGATGGCTCGCTCTACCGTGTGACACAGACGGATACGCAGCTGCAGCGGCTCAGCTTCGCGGAAAGCGCTGGCGTGTACAGCATCACCGCGACCGACATCGGTACCCCTGCGGGCGTGCAGTATGACGGCGGCTGGGGCTATAATGCGCTCGACGGGTTGTTCTACGGGGTGCGCAGTGCAACGCGCGAGCTGATCCGCCTGGACTCCACCGGCAACTACGAGGTGGTCTCGACCCTCCCCGCGTCGGCGGCGGTGGGCTCCACCGCGGGCGACATCCTGCCCAACGGGGTGATGGTCTATCGTGTGAACGGGGCCAACGCGTTGCAGCTGCTGGATCTTTCCGATCCGTCCGCGCCCGTTGATCTGGGCCTGATCACGCTGTCGGCTGCGGTTGAACCCTCCGACATCGCCTATAATCCGAACGACGGCATGTTGTACGGTGTCAACGAGGCCTCTGACCGTTTGTTCTATATCGACCCTGCGGATGGTACGTCTGGCACCCGCGCGCCGGTTGAATTCGGCCCGACCGCCTGGACAGGGTCCTATGGCGCGGTGTGGTTCGATTTCTACGGCCGCATGTACATCAACCAGAACGTCACAAACGAGGTCTATGAGGCCGACGTAGGACTTCAGGGCTCCGGCTCGGGCGGGGGGCAGTTGATCAATACGGTGCCTGTCGGCGAGGGTGGCCTGAACGACGGTGCCGCCTGCCCGTCGCGCTTTGGCCCGCTGCCGCCCGAAGGTGACCTGTCCGGCGTCGTCTACCGTGACACCAACTATTCGGACAGCTACCAGCCCGGTGAAACCGTGCTCAGCGCCGTGACCGTGTCGCTGTACGACGACAATGGCACAGCCGACACCGCGGATGACACGTTCCTGACCAGCGTAGAGACAGCCAGCAACGGCACCTATCTCTTCTCTGACCTATCTGCCACAGCGACCTACCGCGTAGAGGTCGACGCAGCCGATCCCGACATGCCCCCCGGGCTTGTGGCCGGTACCGTGAACCCGCAGACGGGCGTATCAATCACCGCCGGCAGCGTGCGCACCCTTGATTTCGGGTTTGTGAACGGCGGGGCGACGGCGGACCTGTCCCTGACCAAGGGCGTGTTCGACACCAGCGGCCAGCCGGTGACCCAAGCGGGCCCGGGCACAGAGCTTGATTTCGTGCTCACCGTGACAAACGACGGCCCTGACGGTACCACCGGTGTGCGGGTCCGTGACCTGATCCCCGACGGGTTCACCTTTGTCTCTGCCACACCGGCGGATAGCACCGATACCTATGACGCCAACACCGGTACATGGGACGTCGGCGAGGTGGCCAATGGCGCGAGCGAAACCCTGACCGTGCGGGTCACGATGAACGCCACAGGCGAGCATACCAACGTGGCCGAGATCATCGCCTCTGACCTGCCGGATCCCGATAGTGATCCGCTGGTGGGCCCGCTGACGGACGATCTGGGCGACGCGGTTGTCGATGACGACGAAGCCGCCGTGAGCGTGAGTTTTGCCGGGTCCGGCCCAAGCTTGTCTGGTAAGGTCTTTATCGACAATGGTGCAGGTTCCGACACGGCCTATGACGCGCTGCAAGGGGCCTCGGAAGCCGACACCGGTGCTGCCGAAGTCCGGATCACCGATAGCAGCGGCACGTTGATCGGGTCGCCGCAGGTTGCCAGCGACGGCAGCTGGAGCCTGACCCTGCCCGAAGGCTTTGCCGATAACGTCACCATCACCGTGGTCCCGGACAACGGCTTGCTCACCGTGTCCGAAAACCCCGGTGCATTGCCCGGCCTGGTCAACCCGGCCAGCGGCGATGGTACCTTTACCTTCACGCCTGCGGCGGGGACATCCTATCCTGATCTGGATGTCGGCCTGATCGAGGACGCCCGGCTGAGCGAAAGCCAGCAAAGCGCGATCCGTCCGGCACAGGTGGTGACCCTGCGGCATGAATATCTTGCCGATGCAGAAGGCTCTGTGGTGTTTGACACCGATATCCAGTCGATCACCGCGCCGGGGCTCTTTTCCGTCGCCCTGTTCGAGGATGCCGCCTGCGACGGGACGGCCACCAGCCCCATCACCACCGCCCTGCCCGTGACCCCTGACACGCGTATCTGTCTGGTGGCGCGTGTCGCCGCCTCGGGTGCGGCGGCACCGGGGTCGACCATCGCCTTTGATGTGGTCGCCGACACGACCTATGGCGCGACCGGCGCGACCGAGCAGGACCGCAACACCGATCTGGTGCGGGTAGAATCCTCCGAAGGGGTACTGAAACTGCGCAAGACGGTCCGCAACGTCACCCAAGGCACGCCCGAAGGCGTCAGCAACGGTGCCGCTGCGGGGGATGTGCTTGAATATCGCATCTTCCTCGACAACCCTGGCGAACTGCCCGCGACCAACATTGTGATCCACGACCGCACGCCGCCCTACACAGAACTGGCATCCGCCATTCCAAGCCCCGTCTCCATCGGCGGCGATGTGGTCTGCACGATGACCACGCCCGGGGCGGATACGGCGGGCTATGCGGGGGCGCTGCAATGGGACTGCACCGGATCACATGAACCGGGTGCAACGGGGTCTGTGTCCTTTGAGGTGCGGATCGCCCCCTAAGGCGGCGCTTATGGTCAGGCACGGAAGGGGGTTTTTCCGCGCCCCAAACGAACAAAAATCCCCCCGTACCGCGGATGCGGCGCGGGGGGATTTGCAATAGGAATAGGCTTCAATTCCGCTGAGCAGGTGCCAGAATATCACCCGAAGAGCCGTACCAGCATCCAAAGCCCCATGCCCAGCATCATCACGTTCTCGGTCAGCGACACAAAGCCAAGCGGCACATTGCTGCTGCCGCCCACGCAGGCGCATTTCAGCTCGCGTTTGTCGATATAGACCGCCTTGATCACCGAGATCGCCCCGATACCACCGATCACGATCGCGATCGGTGCCGCCAGCCACAGCAGCGCCCCTGCGGTCATGGCGATGCCTGCAAAGGCCTCTCCGAACGGGTAGATCTTGCCGTAGGGCACCCAGCGTTTCGCCAGCAGGTCATAATTCAGGAACATGGTCGAGAAACTCTCGATATCCTGCAATTTCTGCACGGCGAGGAAACACATGGAGATCGAGATAAACCACTGGAACGCCTGCACGGTAAAGATGCTTTCGAAGGCAAACCACGACAGGCCAAGCGCCATCAGAAAGGCGACCGAAAAGATGGCGATCACCGGCTGGTACGACGTGTCAGATTGCTGATCCTTGGGTTTATCCAAGCCAAAATAGACCCGCAGATCGTCATAGCCGCCGATCCGTTCCCCGCCGATAAAGCTCTGCGGCGTCGTTTCGACATCATGCTCCGCCTTGAACGCGTCTGTCTCTTCGCGCGTTGTCAGGTGATGATCCTCGACCTCGAAGCCCTGACGCTCCAGCAGGTCTTTGGATTTCAGACCGTAGGGACAGGTATGGTCAGGCATCACCATACGGTAGAGTTTTGCCGGTTGTGTCTGCTGTTGCGTCATTATGTCCTCACTTCCCGTCGATTTCCGGTGTTGCGGTTGGCCCGCCTTCAAGATCCGCGATCAGGGCCTTCATCTCGTCGATCTCAAGCCGTTGCGCTTCGATGATATCATCCGCCAGCTTGCGCACCCGCGGGTCCGAGATATTGGCACGCTCGCTCGTCAGGATCGCAATGGAATGGTGCGGGATCATCGCACGCATCCACGCCGTGTCATCGACCGTGGACTGGCTGCGCACCAAAAACAGCGACACCGCAAAAACCAGCGCGCTGCCTGCAAAAATCGCGATATTCACCCCACGGTTGCTGTACATCCCCAGCATAAACGCCAGCATGATGACCGCCATCACCGCGCCCATATACAGCGCCATATAGCTGCGGGTTTCGCTAAAGAACACGTGATCGATTGCGTAGGTGTTCAGATACATTAAGCCGAACATCACCACGGTAGAGGTGATGATCATTGCAAAGAAGCGCCAGTATGACATGAGAAGACCTTTCGTGATGTTGCTATGACAACAAAACCGCCTTCCCGCGCAGGAGGGTTCCCGCCGACCTGCATTATTTGACATATCTTGCGCTGATGACTGCGGGCGAAAGCCCTGCATTCGCCCGCAGAACAGACTTGAGTTTAGCTATAGGCACCGGCGGAATAGGTCAGCTCGTAGCTGTGGCTGTACAGCTCGAACACGATGCCAAAGGGGTCTTCGACATAGACCATGCGATAGGGTTTATCGTCGGGGAAGTATTCGCGCACCGGCATCCGCTGCTTGCCCCCTGCCGCGACAATCTTGGCCAGCAGGTCTTCGAGGTTGGGATCCTGAATGGCGAAATGGAACGTGCCGTGCTGGCGGAAATTCAGCGGGTCTGCGGGGGCGTGGTTGCCGTCAAATTCGAACAACTCGATCCCGATACGGTCTGCCGTGGCAAGATGCGCGATACGCAGGCGGCCCCAGCCTTCGCCAAAGACATCGGTACACATCTGCCCGATATCGCTGCCGTCTTCGACAACCTCTGTCGGTTGCATGATGACGTAAAACCCCAGCACGTCGGCGTAGAATTTTACGGCTTGGTCCAGATCCGGCACGGAAAGCCCGATGTGAGAGAAACTGCGTGGTGTCGGTGTCATGGTCTATCCTTTGTTCTGTGATACCCCGTGATTTAGGTGGACCACGCGCAAACATAAAATTATCATATGGAATTAAATTTATAACTTTATGGAATGATCCGCATGTTAAACGCCTCATGGCTCGAAACCTTCACCACCCTATGTGACATCGGGCATTTCACCCGCACCGCAGACCGGTTGGCCATGACCCAGCCGGGGGTGTCGCAGCATATCCGCAAGCTGGAACAACAGGTCGGCCAGCCGTTGATCCTGCGCGAGGGAAAGTCCTTTACCCTCACCCCCGCCGGAGAAGAGCTGCTGTCGATCGGACGTGCCCGCCGGACAGAGGAGCGCGCCCTGCGCGAAAGGATGCAGCGCGATGATCCCTTGTCAGGCACGGTCAGGATCGGCTGTTCTGGCAGCTTTGCGTTAAGGCTGTATCCGTATCTGATCGCGCGGATGCAGCAGGCCCCGAAGCTCAAGATGCATCTCAGCGCCGCCCCGCAGGCGCGTATACTGGCGGATATACTGGCAGGGACGCTTGATCTGGGCGTGGTAACCGCGGTGCCCGATATGCCCCGCGTTCAGGCCACGCCCCTGTCGCAAGAGGAACTTTGCCTCGTGCTGCCCGCCACCTTTAACGCGGCGGATCTGACACTGCAGAAGCTTGATGACTTGGGGTTCATCGCGCATCCTGATGGCAATGCCTATGCCGATGATCTTCTCGGGCGCAACTTTGATGACTACCGCGGGGCAGAGCATTTGCGGCTGCGCAGTTTTATCAACCAGATCGGGCAAATCCCCCTGCCCGTGGCCCAAGGACTGGGCTATACCATCCTGCCGCGATCAGGGGTGGAGGGGTTTGCGCACCGCGACGCGCTAGCGGTGCATACCCTGCCCCAACGACGGTTTCATGACCTCTGGCTGATCGCACGTAAAGACCGCGCCGCATTCGCCCGCGTTGCCGCCACCGCTGACGGTATACTTGGGCTGCAATAGCGCGTTGGCGGTGCCCCGACCTATCTGACCACATGCACCGCGCACTTGGCGTGACGCACCACATATTGCGCGACCGACCCCAGCAGGATGTCAGACAACGCGGGCTGATGCGACGCGATCACGATACAGTCGGTCCCGTTTTCCTCGGCCCAGCGTGTCGCCCGTGGCCCGGCGCGCCCGTCCGCAATCGCTGTCGCGGCCCCCGGCAAGCTTAGCGCCAGCGCATCCAGCCGCGCCTGTACCGCCTCGCGGGTGGAGGTCACGACGTCGGTGGGGATGTATTCGGCGACATAGACCGGCACTGCCTCTATCACATGCAGCAGGGTCAATCTGGCGTCCGGTGCCGCCAGCGCCTGCGCCGCATCAAAGGCGGTCTGGGTGATCTCGGGGGTCTCGAAAACAACGGGGATCAGGATATTCTTGTACATGCTGCACTCTCCTATGAAGGTGCAGACAGTGAACGCCTTGGGTCGCCCTGCGTCGTTGATACAGATCAAATCAAAGGGAATATTTCCCTAGTCGCAATCGTCGCCCGAGGCCGCGTGCAGCGCCTCCACATCGGCCACGCGGAAACGGCGACGGTCGACAAAGCTCAGGATACCCTCTTTCTTCATCGCGCCAAGCTGGCGGCTGACCGTTTCAAGCGTGAGCCCCAGATAGTTGGCGATCTCGTAACGTGTGAGAGGCAGGACCAGCTCTTGCCCAGGGGTATCCGCATTGGCCAATTGCTGCCGCCGCGCCAGCATTTCAATGAAGGTCGCGATCTTTTCGCGAGCGGTTTTACGGCCCAGCAACAGCATCCAGTCACGCGCCGCGTCCAGTTCATCGAGCGCCATCTCCATCAACCGTTGGGCGATATGCGGCGTGGTTTCGATCAGCGCCTCGAAGGGTTTGCGCTGAAAGCAGCACAGCGTCACATCAGTAACGGCGACCACGTCGAAATCAATCGCCGCGCGGCCCGGACGGCCGATGAAATCCGACGGGAAAAGTAGCCCGACCATCTGGGTGCGCCCGTCCTCCATCGTTTTGCCAAGGCTCGCGACGCCCGACACGACCGACGCAACATAGGTCAGCCCGTCGCCACGCCAAAGCATCGGATCACCCGCCTTGAACGACCGATAGGTCTTGATCTGCTCCAGCATCAGCAGTTCATCATCATCGCACCGCGCACAAACGGCGCGGTGGCGGATCGGGCATTCACTGCATTTCGGGCGCGACTGAAGATCAAGCATGGTGCGATCATAGCGTTCATTCGCGCGGACCACCATCACCAAGACGCACCGCCACCGCGCTGCGTCCCGATGTCGCTTGGCCCTTCAGGTCACGTCGCGCTTCTGGTGATACTCGGGCCGGTCCCAACTGCGGGTCGCAAGGATGTCGGCAAGGATGTCGACCGCGCCGCGCACGTCACCTTCGTCGATGTACAAAGGCGTGAAGCCAAAGCGCATGATGTCAGGCGCGCGGAAATCACCGATCACGTCCCGTGCGATCAACGCCTGCATCACCGCATACCCGTTCTTTGACGCGAAAGACACCTGACTGCCCCGTTGGTCTGCATCCCGTGGGCTGGCCAGCACAAGCTCGGGGCATTTTTCTTCAACCAGCGCGATGAACAGCTCGCTCAGCGCGACAGACCTCTCCCGCAGCTCGGCCATATCCACCGCGTCCCAAAGCCCAAGCGCATGCTCCAGCGCGGTCATCTGGATCACGGGGGGCGTGCCGACGCGCATGCGCTCGATGCCCGCAGCGGGGCGGTATCCGGTCTCGAAGGCGAAGGGCGCATCATGCCCCAGCCACCCGGCCAAAGCGGGCTGGATGTCCGCGACGATATCGGGGCGCGCATAGATGAACGCAGGGGCCCCCGGCCCGCCGTTGAGGTATTTATAGGTGCAGCCGACGGCGAATTCCGCGTCGCAGGCGGCCACATCGACGGGCACCGCGCCTGCGCTATGGGCCAGATCCCACAGCATCACTGCCCCTGCCCCATGGGCCGCCGCGGTCACTTGCGCCATGTCATGCATGCGGCCCGTGCGGTAGTCGACTTGGGTGATCATCGCGACAGCCACGTCATCGGTCATGGCGCTGGCGACTTCCTCGGGGGCGACGATGCGCAGCTCGTAGCCTTGCCCCAACTGCTGGATCAGCCCCTCGGCCATATACAGGTCCGACGGGAAGTTGCCGCTGTCCGACAGGATCACCCGCCGGTCGGGGCGCATCTTGAGAGCGGCAGACAGGGCCTGAAACACTTTGACCGACAGCGTGTCGCCCATGGTGACCGCCCCCTCGGGCGCGCCGATCAGGCGGGCAATGCGGTTGCCGACCCGTGCGGGCTGCGCCATCCAGCCGTCAAGGTTCCAGCCCTTGATCAGATGCGCGCCCCATTGCGCCTGCACCACATCCTGCACCTTTTCGGCCGTCCCCACAGGCAGCGGCCCAAGCGAGTTCCCATCAAGGTAGATCATGCCGTCGGGCAGGGAAAAGCGGTCTTTCATCGGCAATCGGGTCACAGGGCACCTCGTACGTTCCAGAGTTCGGGGAAAAGTTCGACCTCGAGCATCCGGCGCAGGTATTTCACCCCCGACGTGCCGCCCGTGCCGCGTTTGAAGCCGATGATGCGTTCCACCGTGGTCACATGGTTGAAACGCCAGCGGCGGAAGTAGTCTTCGAGATCGACGAGCTTTTCGGCCAGCTCATAGAGCTGCCAATGGGCGCGCGGGTCTTGGTAGACGCGCACCCATGCCTGCATCACCGCGTCATCCGCCGCATGAGGCGTGTCCATCGCATAGGCCTGCGGGTCAAAGCTTTGCCCCGTTGCCTCTGCCAGCAGATCAAGCGCCACATGGTACAGGGATTTTGTCCCCAGTTCCTGCGTCAGCATGTGGTGCAGTTCGGGGCGGTGTTCATGCACTTTCATCATCGCGCGGTTGCGGTTGCCGAGGATGAACTCGATCAGCCGGTATTGATGCGACTGAAACCCCGAGGACGCGCCAAGGTCGTCGCGAAAATCGCTGTATTCACTGGGGGTCATCGTGCGCAGCACATCCCACGCGCTGTTGAGCTGTTCAAAAATGCGCGCCACACGGGTCAACATCTTCATCGCAGGCGCAAAATCGCCCGCCGCGAGATGGGTGCGCGCCGACGACAGCTCGTGCAGGCACAGGCGCATCCATAGTTCTGAGGTCTGATGCTGGATGATGAACAGCATCTCGTCATGGGCGTCGGATTTGCAATTCTGCGCCCCGAGGATCGGGTCGAGCGACAGGTAGTCGGTATAGGACATATCCTTGGCAAAGGACATTTGCGCCCCTTCGTCAGCGGGGTTGTAGCCGGTCATGCGGGGGTCTCCGATTGGGGGCCGAGGGTTCTTGCAAAGGGTGAATGGGCCGGCATCAGCGTCGAAAGCTCCTCGAAGGCGGCGATGCTCAGGCCGGTGTGATGGCGAAAGGCCGCAAGCGCCGCCGCCGGATCATGATCAACTGCTGCCTGATAGAGCGCGCGATGCGGCTCTAGCGCCATACCGGCAGAGAATACCTCTGCCGCTTTGGCCGCCAGCGGGGGCGCGCTTTGGGTCAGATCGCGCAGGCCCGCCTGAATAAAACGGTGGTAGCGCCCCAGCTGGTCCTGCAACTGCCCCGCAAACCGCGCCATCCAATCAGAGCGCGCCCCCGCCACCAATGCCTGATGAAAGGCCAGATGCCGCCGCGTCCATTGGGCCAGTGCCTCGTCATTATGGATCACCGAGGGCACGGGCGTTTGCGACAGGTGGTGATAGGCACCGATCACCCCTGCCTCCCACGTGTCATCGGCGTGGCTGACGGAATGGGCCAGCATCGCGCCTTCGATGGCATCGCGGCTGCGTTCCAGGTCCAGAAGATCGGCACGGGTCAACGGGGTGACGCAAAAGCCCTTGTTATGCTCGGGCACGACAAGCTGTTCAGCCGCCAGCCGGTTCAGACATTCGCGCAGCGGCGTCAGGCCGATGCCATAGTGTTCCGACAGGGCCGGTAGGCGCAGCGCCATGCCCGGTGGCAAATCCAGCGACAGGATATCATGGCGCAGCCGGTCGAATAGAATGTCCGATTTCGATTGCCGAAGTGTCATGATGCGCCCCTTTCGAAACACACCATGACAAATAAATACGATCGTGTAAATCGTATACGATTTTTTTCGCGTAGGTCCGCATTGAGTTCTTCGGACCCCTTCTAGACTAGAGCGCGTTCGGCGGGGACTCTCCACGGAAGAACGCGTCAAGATTATCCAGTGCCTTGAACCCCATCGCATCGCGGGTCTGCACCGTGGCGCTGCCCACATGGGGCATCATCATCACGTTGTCATAGGACGCGAAGGCCGGATTGCCCCCCGGTTCGGTGACAAAGCAATCCAGCCCCGCCGCCCCGATATGCCCCGCATCCAGAGCGTCGACCAAAGCGGCCTCGTCGATCAGATTGCCGCGGGCCGTGTTGACCAGAACCGTCCCTTTGGGCAGCTGCGCCAAACGGTCGGCGTTCATGAGCCCGACCGTCTCGGGCGTTGCGGGGCAATGGAGCGACAGGAAGTCGGACACCGCCAGCAGGCTTTCCAGCGTCTCGTGATAGATCGCGCCCGCTTCATCCTCGGGCGACAGACGGCTGCGGTTGTGATAGTGGATCTCCATGTCAAAGCCGCGCGCCTTGCGGGCAAAGGCACGGCCCACACCGCCCATCCCTACGATCCCCAGCCGCGCACCGGTCAGCTGTTTGCCCACCAGAAAGGCCGGCGACCAGAAATCCCATGTGCCGGACCGCACAGTCCGATCCCCCGCGACCGCATTGCGCGCAGCCCCCAGCATCAGCATCATCGCCAGCTCTGCCGTGGCATCCGACAGCACATCGGGCGTATTGGTCACGACGATCCCATTGTCGCGCAGCGCGCCCAGATCGCAATGGTCCACCCCGACCGAATGGTTCGCGACGATTTTCAGCCGCGGGTCGAGCTGCGCCACGACATCTGCGCTGAAATGTTCGGAGTGGCACGGGATGATCCCGTCGACGGATGCGCTCATCCTGATGATATCCTCGGCGCTGCCGGGGGTGTCGGCGGCATCCCAGATCACCTCGTAGTCGCGGCGGGCGCGTTCCAGCGTGGCATTCGACAGGGTGCGGGTGATCCAGATCACGGGCTTGGACATCGGCTAGTCTTTCTTGTTGCGACTGGAGGTGAACAGATCAAAGGCGATGAACGCCAGCGTGATCGCCACGATGATCACCAGATCGGGGCTGGGCACCTTGACGGCCAGGATCAGAAGAAAGGCGGTGATGGTCGCAAAGGCCACAAGTGCGAGAAGTCGGTTCATATCAGATATCCTTTATGCAGAGGCACCGGCGGCCCAGTCGGTCAGCCATTGTGCCGTGCGCAGCAACCGCGCGTCATTGTGGCGTGCGCCGACCAGCTGGACGCCCATGGGCAGCCCTTCGGTCGAGGTGAAAAGCGGCAGGTTGATGCAGGGTGTGCCGCAGAAGGTCCACAGCCCGTTGAACACCGGATCGCCCGTGGTTTCCAACCCTTTGGGGGCCGGACCGGGGGCCGAGGGGCACAGGATCACATCGCAGCGGGTGAACATCTCGTCCAGCGCGGCGTTCAGCACCTTGGGCATGTCGCGGGCCGACAGGTAATCGCGGGCAGGCACGGCGTTGCCTTGCTCTATCGCATCGCGGGTGATCGGCCCCAGCGTGTCCGCGCCCCGGTGCCAATAGGGGTAGTAGTGATAGGACATCTCGGCCAGATTGATCAGCTTGCGCTGGTCTGCTGCCGCGTCGAACACCGCGGGCAACGGAAGCTCGAACGCCTGATCGCCAAGCGCGTCCAGAAGCTCGGCAAAGGCGTCATGCAGTTGCGGCTCCGCATCCTCCCATCCCGGCGGGCGGATGAAGCCGAACACGGGCGGCAGCGGCGGGGCCGAGGTCGCCGCCGCATGTAAGGCGGGCGCGGCGCAAAGCGTGGTCGCGCTGTCTTCGTCATCCTGCCCGAAAAGCACCTCGGCCAGCAGTGCTGCCCCTGCGGGGTCGCTGGCAAAGACCCCGATCGTATCAAGCGAGGGCGATTGCGTCAGCACCCCCCGCCGCGGAATCGCGCCGAAGGTGGGTTTATATCCGGTCACCCCGCAGAAGGACGCCGGGCGGATCACCGAACCGCCGGTCTGGGTGCCGATGGCAAGCGGGACCATTCCGTCCGCCACCGCCGCGGCAGAGCCTTGCGACGATCCGCCGGGCGTATGCGCCAGATTATGCGGGTTCGCGGTCTTGCCGGGCTGCATGAAGGCAAGCTCGGTCGTGACCGTCTTACCCATCAGGATCGCCCCTTCCTTGCGCAGCCTCTCTACCACAAAGGCGTCGCGCAGGGGCACGCGCCCCGCATCCTGCGCGCAGCCGTTTTCCGTGGGAATGCGTTGGGTGTCGATCACGTCCTTCAGCGCGACCGGCAACCCGTGGAGCCGGCCCAAGGGACGCCCTGCCCGGCGATGCGCATCCAGCGTGCGGGCCTGTGCGCGCGCGAATTCGGGATCGAACCACGCCCATGCACCGACCTGCGGCTCGCGCGCCTCGATCCGTTTGATATAGCTGTCGACCAGCGCCAGCGCATCCAGCGCGCCGGACGCCAGCCTGTCGCGCAGCAGCGTCACGCTGGGGGTGCCGTCCACCCCGTGACCTGTCATCCGATTACCGTCCATAAAACAGATCCGGCAAATAGAAGACGATCTGCGGGAAGACATACATCAGCACCATCGACAGGATCACGCAGAAGAGGAACGGCATGACCCCCTTGAATATCTGCGTCAGCAGGAGCGACGGCGGCGCGATGCCCTTGAGGTAATAGGCCGACATCGCCATCGGCGGGGTCAAGAAACTGGTCTGCAGGTTCAGCGCCACAAGGATACCGAAGAACAGCGGATCAATCTCGAAGACCGCGAGCAGCGGCAGGAAGATCGGCACGAAGATGATGATGATCTCGGACCATTCCAGCGGCCAGCCCAGCAGGAAGATGATCAGCTGCGCCATGATCAGGAACTGGATCGGCGACAGGTTCATGGATTGCACGAACTCCGAGATCACATGCTCCCCCCCGAGATAGGAGAACACGGCAGAGAAGGTGTAGGAGCCGACGAACAGCCAGCAGACCATCGCCGTGGTGCGCACGGTGAGATAGACGCTTTCACGCAAACGCTGCCATGTCATCGCGCGGTAGATAAAGGCAAGGAAGATACCGCCCAATGCACCGATAGATGCCGCCTCTGTCGGGGTGGCGAGACCGAAAAGGATCGACCCGAGCACCGCAAAGATCAGGAAAGCCAGTGGCACGAAAGAGGTGATGATCATCATCACCAGCTTGCCCATCGGCATATCCGGCACCTCATCCGCCGTAGGCTTTGGCGCCGACGATGGCTGCAGCAAAGACCGCCCGATGATATAGACCAGATACAGCCCCACCAGCGTCAGCCCCGGCAGCAGTGCCGCCGCATAAAGGCGCACGATCGACACATTGGTCGCCGCCGCATAGACGATCAGCATGATCGACGGCGGGATCAGGATGCCCAGGGTGCCGCCCGCACAGATAATGCCCGCCGCAAAGGACGGGTCATAGCGCGCTTTCAGCATCGCCGGCAGCGCCAGCAGGCCCATCAAGGTCACAACCGCGCCCACGATCCCTGTCGCCGTGGCAAACAGCGCGCAGGTGATCAGCGCCGCCACCCCCATCGATCCGGGGACATTCTTTGACGCGATGTTCAGCGTGGTGAACAAACGGTCAACGATGTTGGAGCGTTCGACGATATAGCCCATGAACAGGAACAAGGGCACAGCCGTCAGCACCTCGTTCGACATCACGGTAAAGGTCTGGTTCACGAAGAGGTCAAATATTCGGTTGTTATAGAACCCCTCTATCCAACTTGACCATTGTTCCCATTGTCCGGCGGTTTCATCCAGCCGGTCAAAACCGCGCCACATGCGGCGCGCATCGAAATAGGCGTAGTAGCCAAAGCCGATGCCCATGGCCATCAGGGTAAAGGCGATCGGGAAGCCCAGAAAAACAAAGATGATGAACAGCCCAAGCATCATCAGGGCGATTTGCGGATCGGTCATGTGATATGGTCTTTCTCGGCCATGTTGGCCTTCTGGATCAAAAGATCTTCGGTCTCGAAAACGTCTTCGTCCGCTTCAAGCCAGTAATTGTCCCGGATCGCGATAATGCAGCGGCATACCTGCGCGATCCCCTGGATAAACAGCAATATGCCCGCCGCCACGATCACCGCTTTGAACTGGTAGATCGGCACACCCGCGGGACTGTTGACGGAGACCTCTCCGTATTGCCAGGACCGCGCGGCGTATTTCCAGCCGGAGAGGATCAGGGCCAGCACACCGGGGAAAAAGAAGACGATATACAGCACGATATCGATCTTGCCCTGGGTCTTGGGTTGCAGCAGCCGGTACAGGAAATCGCCCCGCACGTGCCCGCCACGCGACAGCGTATAGGCCCCGCCCATCATGAACAGCGTGCCGTACATGATAAAGGAAACGTCCAGCGCCCAGGCCGTCGGGCTATTAAGCACATAGCGTACGAAAACCTCGTAGCCCGTGCCGATGGACATCAACAGGATAAGCCACGCGAATGACTTGCCAAACCATGCCGACAGGCTGTCGGCGAACCGTATAAATGAAATCATGATGTCCCCATGCCTCGTCTGAAACCCCGGCACACAAAGGTGCCGGGGTTCTGTACTTTACCTTTCAGCGGGATCAGAGCTTGATCTTGCCAGGGAAGTAATGCTCGTAGGCCAGACCGTAGTCGGGCGAGTTCATCAGCTCGTAATACGACACACGGCTGACCCACTCGCGCTGGCTGTCGAGGGTCTTTTTCATGAACGGATCGGCTTCCAGCTCGGGGATCAGTTCGTCCCATGCCTTCAGCTGTGCGTCCAAAATCTCTTTCGAGGTGCGGCGCACGGTAACCCCTGCTTCATCCTGCAAGAACTGAAGATCCGCAGAATAGCGGTTCATCGCCTTGGCTGTGTTCGCGGTAGAGGCCGCTTCGACAGCATATTTCAGGATCGCCTGCAGGTCCGGGTCCAGATCCTCAAGGAAGGTCCGCGAGAACAGAAACTCGAAGCTTTCCGACGCCTGGTGATAGGACGACAGATAGTAGTTCTTTGCCACGTCCTGCGCGCCAAAGTCCTTGTCCGACGAGGGGTTGTTGAACTCGAAAGCGTCGATCACGCCACGCTCCATCGCAGGCACGATTTCGCCGCCCGGCAGCTGAGCGACGGACATGCCGAGTTTGGCCATCAGATCGGCCGCCAGACCCACGGTACGATATTTGAACCCTTGCAGATCCTCGACCGAATTTACCTCTTCCTTGAACCAGCCAAAGGGCTGCGCAAACATCGGGAAACCCATGTAGCCAACCACGTCGAGGCCCATGATGTCCTGTGTCAGCTCGTTATACAGCTCTTGGCCGCCGCCTTCGTAGAACCACGACAGCATGGTCGTTGCGGAGCCGCCGAAAACCGGACCTGTGCCGAACAGCGACGCGGCCTTGTTCTTGCCGTACCAATAGACAGGCACCGAATGCGCAGCATCGATCAAGCCGTCATTCACAGCGTCCAGCACTTGGAACGCCGCAACAACCGCGCCCGCAGGCAGCACATCGACCTTGACGCGCCCGCCCGACATTTCTTCGACGCGGGTGGCATAGTCGCGTGCGAAGTCCTGCCAGATGTTGGCATCATTCCATGACGTTTGCATTTTGATAACCAATGGCGCTTGCGCCAGAACCGCCGGAGCCGCCAGCATGCTGCCAGCCGCAGCCCCGCCAGCGACCGCCGATTTGGTCAAAAACGAACGTCGATTAATAGCATTATTAGTCTTCATTTTGTTCTCCTCCCAGAGCGACTGCGCGGCCCTTTTTCAAGTTCCCTACCGGCAATCGTGTCCCGACCTTACTGCCTTGACTGATTTAATCAAGAATTCTGATCATTGCTCTCCGCATGGCTTGCCTTTAGGGAAATAGTTACGTTATAACATAACGGATCACTTCTCTACCGATCCTGAATGGAGCCCATGATGACCCGCATCCACACCGCATTTCTTTCCGCTCTGGCCGCGACCTCTCTTGCCGCCACAGCCCTGCCCGCCCTTGCGGATCACGCCAAAGACAAAGCGCATGACCACGAAGCCCATGATCACGACCATGATCACAGCCACGACCATGATCACAAGCACGACCACGGCGACGACGACATCTACAAAGGCTACTTCGACGATGCGCAGATCAAACCGCGCCCGCTGGCCGATTGGGAGGGCGACTGGCAGTCCGTCTACCCGCTGTTGCAAAGCGGTGATCTGGACGCGGTGATGGCGCATAAGGCGGCCAAGGGTGACAAAACCGCCGAGGAATACAAAGCCTATTACGCCACCGGCTATGCCACCGATGTCGACCGGATCGTATTCTCGGGCGATACCGCAACCTTCTACACGGGCGAGACATCGGTGCAGGGGCGGTATGAAAGCGACGGCTTCGAGGTGTTGACCTATGAAAAGGGCAATCGCGGTGTGCGCTATATCTTTGAAAAGATCAGCGGCGACGCCGAGGCCCCGATGTTCTTCCAGTTCAGCGACCACAAGATCGCGCCCGCCAAGGCAGATCACTATCACCTATATTGGGGGGATGATCGCGCGGCCCTGCTGAAGGAAGTCACCAACTGGCCGACATATTACCCCGCGGCCCTCAGCCCCGCTGACATCTCTGCCGAGATGCAGGCGCACTGACATCCTGCGCCGCTGCCTGCCTTGACGGTGGCGGCGCACCCCTTGCTTCCAGCGACAAAAGTACCATGACGAAAACCACCCTTCGCCAGCCCAACTGCCGCAGCAGCCTTGCCGCACGCCGTCGCACACAAGACCCGATGGCCGCCTATGACCGCTTGCCGCCGGAACTGCGCGGCTGGCTGGCCCAAGCGGCATTGCCTTGGTCCGCACGCTCTGCGCTGCGGGCGTGGCAGCGCGCCTTGCAGCGGTTCAGTGGCGATACGGATGCCGCAAAACAGCACCTATCGCGCTGTGAGCGCAACACGCTGACCCGCGACCGTCTGCATATGCCGGACGCCCCTGCCAAATGCGCAGGTGTTCGCCCCCTCTGATCCGCTGAACTGGCCTTTGGCCCGCGCCGCCCTACCTGAGCTGACAGAATGTTACGGGATGCCGCCGCTCGGTGGTGCCCTAGATCGACCCTTGATGTGATAGGAAAGCTATGTGCCGCGTTCTCGCCTATATCGGGCCCGAAATCCCGCTTGAAAGCCTGCTGATCAAGCCGGAAAACAGTCTGATCAACCAAAGCCTTGACCCCGAGCTGCACCCGAACCTGCAGCTCGCCGGTTGGGGCTTCGGATTATGGAGCGCGCATCTGCTGAAGCCCGAGGAACCGCTGCTGTATCACCGCCCCATGGCCGCGTTCCACGATGACAACGCCCCCGGCATCATCCCCAGCTTGCAGACCAGCACCATGCTCGCCCATGTCCGCGCTGCGGCCTATGATGCACGCAATGTGCTGGCGGACGAGAACTGCCACCCGTTCTCGTTCAAGGGCACCCCGTGGATCATCGCGCAGAACGGAGCCCTACCCCATTGGCGGCTGCTGCAGCGCGAATTGCTGCCCCTGTGCAAAGACGATTTCCTGCGGCAGATGAAAGGCACGACGGACACGGAATTCTTCTACGTGCTGCTGCTGTCCCTGCTGGAGGGCGATAGCGATGACGCCGTGCAGACGGCGTTCGAGAAGCTGCTTGATGCCGTATTGCAGGCGATGCGCAAACTGGATCTGGTCGCCCTGACCAAGTTGAAGATCGCGCTGGTATCCACCGACCAGATCATCGGCGTGAACTATGGGGCCGGCCACAAAGGCGAAACCGCGCCCGAAGGCGACTGGAAAGAGCTGCGCAAAGCCGGCCCCGACACCGATGACTACGCCCTGTCGATGCTGCTGGAACCGATGTACCTGTTGATGGGCAAGAATTTCGAGGACTACGCCGACAGCTACAAGGTCGATGCCAGCCCCGAGGGCGAAGCGACCTCGGCTATTTTCGCGTCGGAACCGCTGACCGAGGATGGGTCAGACTGGCTGCACATCCGCTTCGGAGAAATGGTGAGTCTGCGTCGCGACGGCGGCAAGATCAGCAAGACGATCACCAAGCTGGACGTATAGACTATGGCCGACCGCTACCCCGATTTCGCCACGCTCGCCGCGGCGCATGAGCAGGACCGGGACTACCGTATCACCGTGCAGGATCGTCTCACGCGCGTCGTGATCCTTGCGCCCCACGGGGGGACGATCGAACCGGAAACAGCAAGCATCGCACGGGCTGTCGCCGGGGATAATCTGTCGTTCTACTTGTTCGAGGCGCTGCGCGCCGGGGCGCATGGCGATTACCACATCACCTCGCATCGGTTTGATGAACCTCGGGCGCTGGCACTGGTGGCTGGGGCGGACACGTCGATTGCCACTCACGGGCGCAAGGATGATGGCTCCGACACGGTCTGGCTGGGCGGGCGTGACGAAACCCTGCGGGATGCTGTGGGCGACGCATTGCGCGCGGCGGGGTTCGGGGCCGCGCTAAATACGGCCCTGCCCGGCGTGCATCCCAGCAACATCTGCAACCGCACCCGCAGCGGCGCGGGCGTGCAGTTGGAGCTGCCCCGATCCCTGCGCCGCAACTTGGCAGAGGATGGCGCGATGATGGCGCGCTTTAGCACAGCGCTTCGGGCGGCAATTTCAGCGGCGGGCCTGGACGGCGACGGGGCTACCCGCCCAGCTTGATGCTTACCGGTCCGACCGACAGGGATTGCGGGGCCAGCGCATCGGCGTCTCGCAATCCCTTTATCAGCGCTATGGCAGAGGCCGAGGTGCCCGGCAGGAAGTGATTGCTGCCCGTGTCGGCGATGCCCGTCATATCCACCACGAAGACGCCAAGCCCTTCAAGCTGGTCCAGATCCTCTACCGATCCCAGACGCGCAGCCCCCCCTGACAAGCCCGACGACAGGCGCAGCAGCCGGTCGTTCTGCGCGATCGCCACGGTAAAGGGCTGCGGCAAATGGCCAAGCGCATGGGCCTGCGCGCGGAACAGGTCCATATCGATATCGGGCGAGATCAGCGTCGTCGCAGACAAACGATCCAGCAGGGCGCGGTCCCCGCTCAGCGCGATCTGGCGCAACGTCTCCATAATCAGCAGCCCGCCCATCGAATGCCCCACCAGCGACACGCGCAGCCCGTCCTCGCGCAGCAGGCGCCGCAGCAAAGTCGCCAGCGCATCGCGGGCGATCAGCACGCTGTCGCGGTCATAGGTATATTCGAAGGGGTTCGCCGCTGACGACCACGAAAAGTGGATCTGCGGCCCCTTGAGTTCATAGTCCCAGGCCACCTGCGCATGACGGTATGCGGCTTTGGCAAAGCCGTTGTTATAGCCATGCACAAAGACCACCGCCTCTTGCCCCGGTGTCGACGCGGCGCGGGCGGCAAAGACCAGCGCCTCCAGATCCGGCAAGGTCTCTGCCCCGGTGAGGGCGAAATGGCGTGCGGGGTCGGCCCGCGATCCGCGGCTGCGTTCGATCTGCCCGACCGCGTGGTTCGGCGGGATCGAGATGGCAAGCCGCGCGAAATCCAGCGTTTTCGCCCGCCCCGCCCCATAGGCGATCGGCGCGGGATCGGCGGTGCGTGTGGTCGCAACGAGCAGCTGTTGCACGCCCGCGCCCACATCCGCCCCGACACCTGCGCTGGCGTGGTCCGGATCAACGACAGAGAACCCGCCCTGCCCGCCGCATCCGGCGACGGCACCCGCACTGGCAAGGGCAATAAAATGGCGGCGGGTCGGTGTGCGCATCAGGGGGCCTTCCGGTCGTGTCGGGCGTATATACGCGCCGCCGCACCCTGCCCGTCAAGCCGGATGTCACGTCATGGCGGCTTTAGCCCCATGCGCTGACGGCAAGCAGGCTTGACAGCGACGGGCGCTTCTGGTCCGCCTGCGGCAGTTTTTGCAGGGCTCCGGACGGGGCATATTGGGCGGCAATCAACACAAAGGGCGCAGCATGGCGACACTCTTGATCCACACGGGCGGCACGATCGGCATGGCCCAGACCCCTGACGGTTTTGCCCCTCGTGACGGGGTGGTCGAAGATGCGGTCGCAGCGCTGGTGGCCAGCGGCAAGATCACCGGAGAGGTCGACGTGCTGCGCCTTGATCCGCTGATCGATTCCGCGCTCGCCACGGCGCAGGATTGGGCGCGCATCGCGCAGACCATCCATCAGCATCGGGGCCGCTTTGACGGCTTCGTCGTGACCCACGGGACGGATACGCTGGCCTATACCGCCGCCGCCCTGTGCCTTGCGCTGCCCGGTCTGGCGCAGCCTGTGATCGTGACCGGCGCGATGCGACCGCTGACTGTGGCTGACACGGACGGCACGGCCAATCTGATCGATGCGCTTGCCGCAGCGCGTACCGCATCGGCGGGGGTCTGGGTGCAATTCGGAGGCAAACGGCTGCATGGCGGGCGGGTGCGCAAAGCCCATTCGCAGGCGCTGGACGCCTTTACCGCCGTGCCAACCGACAGGGAACCGCGTGTCACCGCACCCGACCCGCAGCTCAGCCCCCTGCGCCCCCACGAGGTTGCCCTTCTGACCGTCACCCCCGGTTTCAGCGCCGCCCCGCTGGATCATGCGGCGATCACCTGCGACGGGATCGTTCTGCGCTGCTTTGGCGCGGGCACGGTTCCCGACAGCCCCGCCCTGCGAGCCGCCTTGCGCAAAGCGCAAGGCAAGGGCGTGCCTGTCGTGGCCGTCAGCCAATGCGCCGAGGGCGGCATGCAGATCGGCACCTATGCCGCGGGCAAGGCGCTGCGCGATAGCGGGGTGGTCGACGGCGGCCAGATGACAGCCGAGGCGGCCTTCGTCAAAATCCACCTCGCGCTAAGCTGCTTTGCGCAGTTTGACGCGCAACACGCCTATCTGGCTGCGGATCAATGCGGAGAAATGGCCGATTAACGCGCGAAGAGCCAACCCGCTAGAGTTGAATTGCGAAATAACCTGTATAAGGATCAACGCACTAGACGTCGCACCGGGGCTGCGTGCTTCGCGCTGCGTCATTCGGCTTTACGCTTTGGCCAAGAACACCGTAAAACGCGGCAAAACAAAGGGACATGTATATGGAATTTCTACAAACGCTCTTCGGCTGGATCGGAGACTTCACCTGGGGATGGTCGCTGATCCCGATCCTCGTCATTTTCGGTATCTTCATCACCATTGCGACCGGTTTTGTGCAGATCGAATACTTTGGCCGCATGTTCCGCGTGCTGTCGAACAAGAACAACGCGGATGATTCCAACCAGATTTCAGCGCGCGAAGCCTTGCTGGTGTCGGTCGGTGGACGTGTCGGCGGCGGCAACATCGCGGGCGTCGCGGTTGCGATCACCCTTGGCGGCCCGGGTGCGGTCTTCTGGATGTGGGCCATCGCGTTGGTCGGTATGGCCACCAGCCTTGTCGAATGTTCGCTGGCACAGCTGTTCAAGCGCAAAGTCGGAGAGCACAGCTACCGCGGCGGTCCGGCAGCGGCCATCATCCACGGGTTGGGCAAGGAATACCGCTGGCTGGCAGTGATCTATGCGATCTGCCTGATTGCGGCCTTCGGTCTGGGCTTCAACGCGTTCCAAGGCAACACGGTTGCAGGTTCGATGCAGGACAGCTTTGGCATTGACCGTCTGTGGACCGGGATCGCGCTGGCGGCCATCTCGGGCTTTATCATCTTTGGCGGCATCCACCGTATTGCCAAAGTGTCGGACGTTGTCGTGCCGATCATGGCCATCGGCTATCTGGCAATGGCGCTGATCGTGATCCTGCTCAACATCACCAGCCTGCCCGGCGTGATCTATGACATCGTGACCAATGCCTTCGGCCTACAAGAAGCCGTTGGTGGCGGTATGGGTGCTGCGGTTGCGCAGGGCCTGCGGCGCGGTCTGTTCTCGAACGAGGCGGGTCTGGGCTCTGCCCCGAACGTCGCGGCCACCGCCGAGGTACGTCACCCCATCAGCCAAGGCATCACGCAGTCGTTTTCGGTCTTTATCGACACGATCATCATCTGCTCGTGCACGGCTTTCGTGATCCTGCTGGGCGATGTCTATGTCCCCGGTGCCGAAGGCATCGACGGCGTGGCGCTGACACAGCAAAGCATGGTGTCGCATCTGGGCACATGGGTGCAGTATTTCCTGAGCGGCGCGATCCTGCTGTTCTCGTTCTCGTCGATCATCTACAACTACTATCTGGGTGAAAACGCGATGACGGTACTGACCAAGAGCCCCTTGGGCATTCTGGGTCTGCGGATCGCGATCATCGCGATTGTCTTCCTGGGTGCGACAGCACCGGCGGCGACTGCGGTGTTCTTCTTCTCGGATCCGATGATGGGTATTCTGGCGTTGGTCAACTTGCTGGCGATCATGATGCTCTTCCCCGTGGCCATGCGCCTGCTGCGCGACTTCCGTCGTCAGCTAAAGGCAGGCGTCGAACGCCCCGTGCTGAACCCGGACGATTATGCCGATCTGGATATCGACCGCGACGCATGGAAGCTCCCGGCAGAGTGATCCGGACGCATCCTACCTGAATTCGAGACGGGCCGTAGCATCTGCTGCGGCCCGTTTCTTTTGCCCCCCGACGCAGCGTTCTGAAACTCGGCAATGGTCAATACCGCCTGCGCTGTCCCATAGTCGGCGCAAAGACATGCAACCAATCGGGGAGGAACGGCACATGGCTGAATTCGATATCATCATCTACGGCGCGACAGGGTTTACGGGGCGGCTGGTCGCGGAATACATCCACGCGACCTATCCGGACCGTCCTTGGGCGATGGCAGGGCGCAGCGCGTCCAAGCTGGCGCAGGTGCGCGACGAGATGGGCCTGCCCGCCGATACCCCCCTGATCGAGGCCGATGCCTCTGACCCTGCCTCGCTTGACGCGATGGTCGCGCGGGCGCGGGTGATCATCACCACGGTCGGCCCCTATCTGCTGTATGGCGAGCCGCTGGTCGCGGCCTGTGTCAAGGCGGGCACCGATTACGTCGACCTTTCGGGCGAGCCGCCCTTCATGTGGGACATGATCGAAAAGTACAACGACGCCGCCAAGGCCAGCGGGGCCCGGATCGTACACTCCTGCGGCTTTGACAGCATCCCCTTCGATATGGGCGTCTATTTCCTGCAGCAAGAGGCACAAAAACGCTTTGGCGCGCCGCTGAAAGACGTCAAAGGACGCGTGCGCGGGATGAAGGGTACGTTCTCGGGCGGGACGGCGGCGTCGGGCAAAGAGACGATGAAGCTGGCCATGGGGGATCCCGATGTGATGAAGCGTCTGGTCTCGTCCTTCGCGCTGACACCGGGGTTTGAGGGGCCGACACAGCCTTACGGCAACAAGCCCTACGAAGACCCCGATTTCGGCATCTGGGTCGCCCCCTTCGTGATGGCGTCGATCAATACCAAGAACGTGCATCGTTCCAATATGCTGATGGGCCACCCCTACGGTACGGATTTCACCTATGAAGAGATGATGTTCACCGGCAAGGGCGAAAAAGGCGAGGCGATCGCCAAGAGCATCGCCAAATCCAACCCTATGGGCGACGATGATATCAAACCCGGCGAAGGCCCGTCGAAAGAAGAACGCGACAACGGCAGCTATGACCTGATGTTCACCGGCACCTCCGCTGACGGAGAGCGGCTGACCGTTGGCGTCAAGGGCGACCGCGATCCGGGCTATGGCTCCACCTCCAAAATGCTGACCGAAGCGGCGCTGTGTCTGATCGAGGAAGCCGCCGACACCCCCGGCGGCGTGCTGACGGCGGCCCCTGCCTTTGGTGGTGCGATCATTGACCGGCTCACAGCCAATGCGGGGCTGACGTTCGAGGTAGAGAGCTAAGCAAAACCCCCTCGCGATGACCGCTATTGCGAGGGGGGCACACGACCGCGCACGGGCCACAGCGGCTGACAGAAATCCCGCGATCCTGCCTCTTGCGCCTGTCCGAGGGATCGGCAACCCTACGCTGTGCGCCACCACTTCGGCGCGAACTCTGGGGAGGAGATCACCGATGAAAAAACTATTTACACTACTGGGCATCGCCCTGCTGGCCTTGCTTGCCTACCTCGCGTTCTGGCCCGTATCCGTCGCCCCCGTCGCGTGGGAGGCCCCGCCGGATCAGGGCTACACCGGTGATTTCGCGGCCAACGACCGTTTGACCGCATTGAAGATCGTCGAGCTTGAGGGCCGCAGCGGGCCGGAGGATGCCGATATAGGCCCGGACGGGCTGGTACATGTCGCCACCCACGATGGTGAAATCCTGCGGATCGAAGAGAACGGGGCCATCACCGTTTTTGCGCAGACCGAGGGCCGCCCCCTTGGGATCGAATTTGACGACAGCGGCACGCTTTACGTCGCCGACGCCTATCGTGGCCTGCTGTCGGTGGACCGCGGCGGCAAGGTGACCCTGCTGGCCGAGACGACCACGGACGGCAGCCCGATCCTTTACGCCGATGATGTGGATATCGCCGCCGATGGGAGCGTCTATTTCTCGGATGCCTCGACCCGCTTTGGTGCGCAGGATAACGGCGGCACGCTGGCGGCGTCGGTGTTGGATCTGGTGGAGCATTCGTCGAACGGCCGCATTCTGAAATACGACCCCGCATCCGGCGAAACGACTGTCTTTGCCGATGGTCTGAACTTTGCCAACGGGGTGGCGGTGGATGACGCGAACAGCGCGGTATTTGTGGTCGAAACCGGCAACTACCGCGTCTGGCGCTTCCCCATGGACGGCAGCGCAGGCACGGTGGTGCTAGAGAACCTGCCGGGGTTTCCAGACAATATCAACAACGCCCCCGATGGCACATTCTGGGTCGGTCTGGTCAGCCCGCGCAACCCCGTCATGGATCAACTGGCAAACAGCCCCTTCCTGCGCCGCGTGATCATGCGCCTGCCCGACGCGATGAAACCCGCGCCGCTGCGCTATGGCTTTGTCCTGCGAATGGATGCCTCGGGCAAGGTGCTGGAAACGCTTCAGGATCCGGCAGGTGACTATGCGTTGACCACGGGTGCCGTGACCCTGCCCGACGGGCGCATTGCCGTGACCTCGCTGACAGAGCCGCGTCTGGGGATGCTCGACGCCGCTCCGCGCTAAGACCTACTGACGCTGGCCCAAGGGGCGGGCCAGTGTCACGCCTGTGACACATCCCGAAGCGCCGCCGCGACCTGTTCGATCTGCGTGCTGCGCAGACCGGCGATATTGATCCGTCCGGTGGCCGTGCCATAGATCGCGTGGTCATGGCGCAGGCTCTCCATCTGGTCGGGCGCGAGGGGCAGCAGGGAAAACATCCCCTGATGGTGCCGCAGCGCTTGAAATGCGGGGGGCGCACCTATCGCGGCCAGCGCATCGGCCAACTGCTGCCGCAGCGATTGGACACGGGCGCGCATGCTGTTGAGCTCTTCCTCCCAGATGGTGCGGGTGTCAAAGACGTGGCAGGCGACAGCGGCACCATGTTCGGGGGGCATCGAATAATTCGCGCGGGTCAATGTCTCTAGGTGGCGGCCCACATGGGCGATGGACGCCGCATCCGGCCCCAGCACCATCGCCGCCCCGATACGTTCGCAATATAGCCCCATGTTCTTGGACCCGCTTGCCGCAACCATCGCCACGGGCACCGCGTCGACCATCACCCGTAGCCCCGCCGCATCTTCGTCGAGCCCGCGGCCAAAGCCCTGATAGGCAATGTCGATCAACGGGATCAGCCCCCGCGCCGCGCAAAATCGGGCCAGCGCATGCCACATATTCGCATCGGGATCGATGCCCGTGGGGTTGTGGCAGCAGCCGTGCAGCAGCACCACATCCCCCGGCTTCGCCGCCGCCAGATCCGCGAGCACGCGGTCAAGATCCAGCGCGTCGCCCTTGGCCTGCCAGCGATATAGCTGCAGCGTCAGCCCGGCCCCCTCGAATATCGGACGATGGTTCACATAGCCGGGGTCCGTGCTCCAGACCGTGGTGTCGGGGCGCAGGCTGGCCAGCATATCCCCCAGGACGCGCAAGGCACCTGTCCCGCCGACCGTCTGGATCACATGGCTGCGCGCGATCCGCGCGGGCGCATCGCCCAAGACCAGCCGCGCCATGCCCGCGTTGAACACCGCATTGCCCGCCAAAGCGCGGTAGGTTTTCGGCGCACTGTCCTGCGCCAAGGCGCGCTCGGCCATGCGCACCGCCTTCATATTCGGCGTGGCCCCGTTGTCATCGCGGTAGACGCCGATGACCATGTCGATCTTGTGGCTGCGCGGATCGGCGCGAAAGGCAGAGGTCAGACCCCAGATCGGGTCTTCGGGAAGGGCGGCAAGCGCGTCGAGCATCGGGGTTACTCCTTGGGGCGGTTGGCCAGCATGACGCCGGCGCAAATGATGAGAACGGCCAAAATCGTGCCAAGCGTCAGGGCCTCGTGCAGCAGCGGCACGGCAAGCACCGCCGCAATCGCAGGGGCGAGCGACCCGATCGCGGCACATTTCGCGACCCCAAGGCGGGCGATGGCGATGGCATAGGTCAGGCTCGAGACAAGGCCGACGCCGACCCCTTGGGCAAGGATGAACGGCATCGCCTCGGCCAGTCGCACCTGCGTCAGATTGCTGGGCAACACCCCCGTGGCGAGCAGCGGCAGCAGCACCAGCGTGGATGGCAGTGCCAGCACCAGCGCGCAGCCGATCGGGTCCAACCCGCTGCCCCGCAGCCCTAGCGTATAGCACCCCCAGAGCAGACTGGCCGACAGCAGCAGCGCCACGCCGGTCAAACTGCCTGCCGCAAGATTGCCCGAGGCCCCGATCAGCGCCGCCACCCCCACAAGGATGATCCCCAGCGGCAGCAACACCGCGGGGCGCTGGCGGTAGATCACCCACGTCAGAACCGCCACCGACACCGGTGTCGTCCCGGCAATCAACGCCCCCACATGCGTGGCCGAGGTCTGCGCCCCGCCCATAGCCGCGAGCCAAAAGAACGGCAGCCCCGCCCCCGCCGCGATCATCAACCAGCGCCGCGCGGGCAACCGCCTTAACACAGCGATACGTTTTGGCAGGAAGGGCAAAAAGAACAGCGCCGGAATACCCGACCGGATCAGCGCCACATCGCCAAACGTCAGCTGCGCCCCGCTGGCGGCACGGGTGGACAGCGCGAACCCCGCCCAGACCAGCACGGTCACCGCAATCGCGAGATAGCCAACCAAGGGTCGAAGGGGGATCTGCCGCGGACCAAGTCCATGTGCGGCGGGCAGTGAGGGGGAACTGAGCATATTCGTCCTGCGCGTTGTATTTGCGCTGTTTTACGCTGTATCCACGGGCAGATGCTTGCTAATGATTGCGCGATATTATGAATTTGGGGCATATCCTGCCCTTAGAGGGCCAAGATGGACAGTAAAGATCGCGAGATCATCAAAGCGCTGCAGCGTAACGGGCGTCTGACCAATCAGGATCTGGCAGCTCAGGTGAATCTGTCGCCCTCACCCTGTTTGCGGCGCACCCGCGCGCTTGAGGAAAAGGGCGTGATCAAGGGCTATACCGCGATTGTGGATGAGCGCGCGTACGGGCTGCCCGTGACCGCGCTGGTGCGCATCCGGCTAAGCAGCCACACGGGCGACGTGGTAAAACTGTTCGAGAAGAAGGTGCACGAGACCGAACAGATCCTCGATTGCTATGTTATCACCGGCAGCGAGGATTATCTGCTGCGCGTGCTGGTCGAGGATCTGAAAAGCTACGAGGAATTCGTGCGCCACAAGCTGCACAACATCCCCGGCATCGCGTCGATTGATTCCAGCTTTGCCTATGGCGTGCTGAAGCAGTCGAACGTCTTTCCCGTGGTGACCTGAAACACCCTACGGATCGTCGAACCGGTCGTGAACCCCTTCAAGCAGCGTATCCAGCGCGGATAGGAAATGCGCCGCCGCTTGGGGGGCGAGCTTGTCCAGAAACCGCGCCTGATGCGCGTCGACCAGCACCCGCGCACGCGCCAGCAGGTCTTGCCCCGCCTCGGTCAGCGTGATCGCACGGGCGCGCCCGTCGCCTTCTGTCAGGTTCTGCACCAGCCAGCCTTTGTCGCGCATCTGCTTGAACGTCCGCGACGCCGTGGGGCGGGTGATGCCGATATTCTCGGCGATACCGGAGGGCGCGGTGATGCCTTCCAGCGCGATACTGGCCAAAACGCACCATTCCAACCGTGTCAGCCCAAGCTGCGAAAGCTCTGCATCCAGACTGGCACGCATAACCGCGGCCAGCCGCGACACGCGAAAGCCCAGCCTGTCGTGCAGACGATAGGAGGCAGGGGCAGAGGTGTTCTCGGGTCCGGTCATAAGGCATGAATACTTCATTTTTGCCGCACCGCTACTGTTTGCTTGCAAAATAGTTGATCTAGGACAACTATAACGCCGAATTAAGAGGCAATACCCATGACCCCACGGCTGCGTTCCCGCAAAAACCGCCCCATCCATATGGGTGCCTACCCGACTGAAAAGCTGCGGCGGGCGGAGGGTGCTTCGGGGCCGGTGCCGGCCTTCACCCCCTTGGGAGTGACGGAGAACGCGCGTCCGCTTGCACAAGCGACGCGGGATCACCGCGCCATGCTGGATGCGATCCGCGAGGGTCTGGTGAACAAGGCCTTGGCCGAAATTCCCGCCGATCTGACCGAGCGGGCGCAGCATCTCAAGGCGTTTGCCCATTTCAACGATGCGACGATGGTGGGGATTTGCAAACTTGCCCCCGACCACCATCTGGCACAGCCCCTGCGCAATGCGGATGTCGCGCGGCTGGCGCAGGATTTGCAGACGCGTCAGGTCAAAACGCTCGCCTCTGGTGTGGATGCGATCATGGCCGACCTGCGCGACTCCGTCACCGCACCCGAGACGGATATCGCAGGCCATACCCATGCGCTGGTGCTGCTTTTCGCGCATCCCCGCACGGTCGAGCAGGATGAACCCGGTGCGACATGGATCGCAGGAATGGAGGATCACCGGTCGTCCCTACTGGCCGCGGAATCGGCGGCGGTATTGTCGAATTACATCCGCCTGCTGGGGCGTCCGGCACGCGGGCATACGATGACGGCAAGCGATGTGGACCTGAACCAGCTGGCGGTAGCGGCGGGTCTGGCGCTGCCCCAAGACGGTCAGCTGACCGCTCCTTTTGTCGGCACGCGCTTTTCGCTGGCCGCCGTCACCATGGCGATGGATCTGGCCTGTGATCGCCCTCTGGCCGCCGCTGCCCTGCCCCGCACGCCGCCCGCCTATGCAACCCGACGCTTTGTCGATGGCGCGCAGCCTTTTGAAAAGCTTAAACGCGTAGACAGCCCCACGACCTATATGGACGAACCGCGCATCCCACGTCTGCCCAAGCGCACCGATATGTTCAGCCGTGCGCTGTTCGGGGACATGGGCAAAAAGCTGCAAGACGGGGCCACCGGCGGGCGCTACATCCGCAAGACGCCAACCTCTATGGCGCAGCGGCGCGCGCTTGGGGCCTTTGGCCTGCTGCAAGACGGGCAAGCTGCCGAGACGCAAACCGCCATCGCCCCGCAACAGGCGGCAGAGATGGTCAAGGCGGTTGCCTATTTCCTGGGGGCCGATGCCGTGGGCGTCAGCCGATGCCCCGATTGGGCATGGTACAGCCATGACGCCACCGGCACCGCGATCGACCCGCCCCATGATCAGGCGATCAGCCTCGTTATTGATCAGGGTTTCGACACGATGGAGGGGGCTTCGGGCGATGACTGGATCAGCGTGGCGCAATCCATGCGCGCCTATCTGCGGTTCAGCCTTGTGGGCGGCGTGCTGGCGCGGTTGATCCGCGATCTGGGATATCCGGCCAAGGCGCATACGGTGATGGATGGCGATGTGCTGCAACCCCCGCTGCTGCTGCTGTCGGGATTGGGCGAGGTCAGCCGCATCGGCGAAGTGATCCTGAACCCCTATCTTGGCCCGCGTCTGAAATCGGGCGCGGTGACGACCACCCTGCCGATGACCCATGACAAGCCGATCGACTTCGGCCTGCAGAAATTCTGCGAAAGCTGCCAGAAATGCGCGCGGGAATGTCCCTCGGGGGCGATCACGGCGGGGCCGAAGCTGATGTTCAACGGCTACGAAATCTGGAAATCCGACAGCCAGAAATGCGCCACCTACCGGATCACGACCGAGGGCGGTGCCATGTGCGGGCGCTGCATGAAGACCTGCCCCTGGAACCTTGAGGGGATCTTGGCCGACAGCGTGTGGCGCTGGACCGCGATGAAGCTGCCCGCCACCGCGCCAGCGCTGGCCAAGCTCGACGATCTGCTGGACCGTGGCGACATCAACCCCGTCAAGAAATGGTGGTGGGATCTGGAGGTGCAGGATGACGGCGGCTACCGCCCCACGGACAAGCCGGTGAACACCCGCGGTCTGCAAAAAGACCTGAAGCTGCGCGCGACGGACCAGACGCTGGCCGTCTACCCTGCGCCGCTTGCCCCGCATCCCTACCCCTACCCCGACCCGATGGACCGCGAGGCCGGCATCCGCGCCTATGGCGCGATGATCCCCGCCGCCACACACCGCGCGCGGGTCGCAAGCGGAGACACGCAAGGGCTGGTCCCTGCGCTCAAGCCCTTGGCGGATAGTCCGGTATTGCCGCTGACCGTCACCCGCGCGGATGTGTTAAGCGACGGCATCACGCGATATGAACTGCGCGATCCCGACGGGGCCGATCTGCCCCTGTGGCAGGCAGGGGCGCATCTGGATGTGGTGATCGCGCCCGAGTACCTGCGCCAATATTCCATGTGCGGCGATCCCTCGGACCGGTCGCGCTATGTCATTGCCGTCCAGCGCGAGGATCAGGGCCGCGGCGGCAGCGCTCTGATGCACCGTATCTTCACGCAGGGGCGCAAGATTTTCGCGGCGCGTCCGATCAACCATTTCCCCCTGACCGAAGACGCCCCCTTCAGCGTGTTGATGGGCGGTGGCATCGGTATCACCCCGATGATTGCTATGGCGCACCGCCTGCACCATTTGGGCCGCGACTTCGCGCTGCATTATTCTGCCCGCACCGCCGCTGATCTGGCCTTTGCGGCAGAGATCGCTGCCGCCCCCTGGGCCGCCCATGCCGTGCTACACGTCAGCGATCAGGGCAGTCGGGCAGAGTTTGACACGATCCTGTCGGGCCATCCTGCGGGCAGTCACGCCTACGCCTGCGGCACCCCTGCCTATATGGAGGCCGCAATGACCGCCGCCGCGCGCGCGGGCTTTGCCGAGGATCAGTGTCACATCGAATACTTCGCCGTCCCCGAAGCCCCCCCGCGCGAGAACCACAGTTTTACGGTCCATCTGGCCAAGACCGGCAAAGACATCCACGTCCCCGCCGACCGCAGCCTGTCGGATATGCTGACAGAGGCAGGCGTGCCCGTGGATGTGAAATGCGCCGACGGGATCTGCGGGGTTTGCGCTTGCGGGCTGGTCGAGGGTGACGCCGATCACCGCGATTATGTGCTGTCACAGGCGCAGCGTGAAACCACGTTGATCACCTGCCAGTCGCGCGCGGCGGCAGCGGAGGGGCATCTGGTGCTGGACCTGTGAAAACCTAGCGTTCAGCACATCGGTAAAGTCAGGGCGGGTATGCGAAAACTGCGCTTGCAATACCCCCTGCCTTTCTGTCTACGGGCGCCACCGCAACCGACCGCAGGCTGGACCGATCATGACAGAACCCAACGGCGCTTCGATCACGTTTGAGAACGTGGGCAAAGCCTATTCCAAATCCGGCGGCACGACTGTCACGGCGCTTGAAGGCGTCTCTTTGGCGATGGAGCCGGGATCAATCACCGGCATCATCGGACGGTCGGGGGCTGGCAAATCGACGCTGCTGCGCATGGTCAACGGGATCGAGCGGCCTACGACGGGCTCGGTTCTGGTGGGCGGGCAGAATGTGGGGGCTGCAAAAGGGTCCAAGCTGCGTGCGATCCGTCGCGATGTGGGGATGATCTTTCAGCACTTTAACCTGCTGGCCTCGCGCAGCGTGGCGGGCAACATCGCCCTACCGCTGGAAATCGCAGGTGTGCCGTCCTCGCAAATCAAACCCCGCGTGGCCGACCTGATCGAACGGGTCGGCCTAAGCGCGCACGCCACACGCTATCCGGCAGAGCTGTCGGGCGGGCAAAAGCAACGCGTCGGCATCGCGCGGGCACTGGCCACCGGCCCCAAAGTGCTGCTGTCGGACGAGGCGACATCCGCGCTGGACCCTGAAACGACGCAAACGGTGCTGTCGCTGCTCAAGGACATCAACCGCGAGCTGGGGCTGACCATTCTGCTGATCACCCACGAGATGGCCGTGGTCCGTGACATCGCGAGCCACGTCGCCGTGATCGACGGGGGCCGCATTGTCGAACATGGCGAGACCTACGATATCTTCACCGCGCCTCAGCATGCGACCACGCGGTCTTTCCTGTCGGGGGTGACCGGCGTCACCCTGCCCGCTTTCGTCAAGGATCGTCTGGTCCCAAACGCCCCCGCGCAGGGCGGCGAAGAGGTGATCCGCGTGACCTTTGCGGGCCAGCACGCCACCGACCCGATGCTGGCGCGGCTGACGCAGGACATGGGCATTCCGGTCAATATCCTTGCCGGTGCGGTCGAGGAAATCGGCACCCGCCCCTTCGGCAACCTGCTGGTATCGCTGCCTGTGGCCAAGGCCGCAGAGGCGCGTTCATTTTTGGAAAGCCACGGGCTTATGACGGAGGTGCTTGGCTATGTCGGCTAACCTTATCAACCTACTGATCGAGGCCACGGGCCAGACGCTTTATATGGTCGCCATCTCGGCGCTTCTAGGGACGCTGCTTGGCCTGCCCTTGGGGTTGTTTCTGGCGACCTCGCAGCGCGGCGAGCTGCTGTCGGCCCCGTGGATCAACAAGGTGCTAGGGCTGGTGGTCAATGCCACGCGGTCGGTGCCGTTCATCATTCTGGTGGTCGCGATCATCCCCTTCACGCGGATGGTTGCGGGCACGTCGATCGGCACGACAGCCGCGATTGTGCCATTGACGATTGCCACCGTGCCCTTCATCGCGCGTCTGGTGGAAAACGCGATCCGCGAGGTTGACTCCGGCCTGATCGAGGCGGCGCGCGCCATGGGGGCGACCCCGTTGCAGATCATCCGCAAGGTGCTGCTGCCCGAAGCGCTGCCCGGCATCACGCTTGGCCTCACCCTCGCCATCGTGAGCCTGATCGGCTATTCCGCCATGGTCGGTGCCGTGGGCGGCGAAGGTCTGGGCGATCTGGGCATTCGCTATGGGTATCAACGGTTTATGCCCGACGTTATGGCGGTTGTCGTGATCATCCTCATCGTCTTGGTGCAGCTTGTGCAATCGATCGGCGAACGCATCGCAGCCGCTGTCGACAAACGCGCCACCAAAAGCGGCGGGCAATAGCGCCCGTCTCCTCCTCCCAATTTCGTTTCCCAGTTAAAGGAGCATATACATGCTACGCATTGCGACCCTGACCTCTACCCTCGCGCTTATGGCGACATCGCTGATGGCCGAGCAGATCAAAGTCGGCGTTTCCCCCGGCGAGCACGCCGAGATCATGGAAGAGGTCGCCCGTGTGGCCGAACCGATGGGCCTTGAGATCGACGTTGTCGAATTCTCTGACTATGTGGTGCCGAACCAGGCGCTGGCCGATGGCGACATCGAGGCGAACTCCTTCCAGCACGTGCCTTACCTTGAGGCACAGATGAAAGACCGCGGCTTTGCGCTGGCGGTTGTCGGCAACACGATCACCACGCCGATGGGCATCTATTCGGACAAGATCACCGATATCGCCGCGCTTGAAGAAGGCGCGACCTTTGGCATCCCGAACGACCCCACCAACGGCGGGCGCGCGTTGCTGGTGCTGCAACAGCTTGGCATGATCAAGGTCGACCCCGCTGCGGGTCTGGTGCCCACCGTTCTGGACATCACCGAGAACCCCAAAGACCTGTCGTTCAAAGAACTTGACGCGGCGCAGCTGCCCCGTTCGCTGGCCGATCTGGATGCGGCGCTGATCAACACCAACTACGCCATCGCCTCGGGTCTTAGCCCCAAGGAAGATTCCATCGCGATGGAAAGCGCCGACAACCCCTATGTGAACGTGATCGTTGTACAAGAGGGCAAGGAAGACGCGCCTTGGGTCAAGACCCTGCTAGAGGCGTATCACTCGGACGAGATCAAAGCCTTCATCGACGAAAGCTACCACGGGACCGTCATCACATCTTGGTAAAGTGACGCACCGGATACCGCCAATGACGCGGCGGTATCCGGTCTCTTGGGCCGCGCCCCTGTGGTCAGACCGGCACACGCAGAACGCCCGCGGCGGGCAGTTCGACACCGTGACAGGCAACCTCTGCATCTGAATAATTGAACCAGAACCGTTCGCCCCCCGTCGTGCGGGTACGTACCCCTTCGGGCATCGGCAGCACGTCGATCCCTGCCTCGCCGCACAGACCGCTGACGAATTGGTCGAGCGTGTCCTCATCCAGCCAGCCCCCCAGATAGATCTGCTGCCCGTCGCGCATGGCAACCGGCTCTGCGTCAGTGGTCTGCAAGATCACCTCTGCCGTGCCGTCCAGCACATCACGGTAGCGGATCACTTTCCCACCGCCCTCCAGCGGTACAGAGATGTCATGCCGCAGACTTTCGACCTGCGTGACCGTCACGTCCAACCCGTCGATTGCGGGGGGCAGCGGCACGGGGATCGCCATCTCGGACGTGCGCGCGCCGCTGCGGGGGCCATAGACGACCGTCGCCGCGCTGCGCGCCAGCGCCCGTTTCAGAGCGTCCGGCATGTGCATCACCCCCGGTGCCATCACCAGCCCGTAGCCGCCAAAATCGCGGCAGGTGGCGGGCAGGATATCAACCGACAGCCCCTGACGCCGCAGCGCCTTGTAGGTGTGAAAGACCAACCCGAAATAGCTTAGATCCGCACCATGGGGCTGGGTCGCCCATGCGAAATCCGCGTCATAGTCGAACAGCAGCGCGACCGGTGCCTGCGCGGGCTGCACATCCGGAGCCTTGGCCATCTCTGCGCCAACCTGCCGGACCTCCGCCATCGCGAAGGCGTCGGCACTGTCGGGGCGCAGCAAGCCGGCGTGCAGTTGCTCTTGGGCGAAAGGGGCCTGTCGCCAGCGGAAATAGCACACCGCTTCGGCCCCGTGGGCGAAGGCCTCCCATGTCCACAGACGCACCATACCGGCCAGTGGCACGGGGTTGTGCGGGGCCCAGTTGACCGGCCCCGGCTGCTGTTCCATCACCCACCAGCGCCCCTTGCCCACGGCGCGGTAAAGATCGTGGTGGAACGCCTGAAAGTCAGGGTCACCCTGCCGCGCATAGCGGTGCTGCTGCGCCGCATCCGCGCCCACCCGATCCTCGAGAAAGCCCAGCGGGTAGCTGTCCCATGTGGCGATATCAAGATTTTCACCCACCGCGAAATGGTCAAAGTCGGTGATCCGGCCCATGTAGTTATGGCTCACGGGGGCGGCGCTGTGCTGGCGGATCACGTCAAGCTGAAGCCGGTTGAATGCCACCACCTGATCCGAGCTGAACCGCCGAAACGCCAGACGATGCGCAGGGTTGGCTTCGGTCACGGTCAGATTGGGCGGGTCGATGTCGTCAAAACTGTCGTAGTCCATCGACCAGAACGTATTCCCCCACGCGGCGTTCAGCGCGGCGGGGGTGCCGTAGCGTTGTGCCAGCCAGCCGCGAAAGGCATGGGCTGCCGCGTCACTATACGAGATCACCGTGTCATGGCAGCCGTATTCATTGTCGATTTGCCACGCGGCCACATGGGGGTTCGCGCCATAGCGTTTCGCCATCAACGTGGCAATCGTGACGCATTCCTTCTGATAGCCTTCGTGGCTGAAACAGTAGTGCCTGCGCGACCCGAACTTGCGCGGACGCCCTTCAATATCCACGGCAAGCATGTCGGGGTGGCGTTTCAGCATCCAGCGTGGCGGGGTGGCGGTGGGGGTGCCCAGCACAACCCGCAGACCAGCAGCCCCTAAAACCTCGATCGCGCGGTCCAGCCACGCCCAGTCATACTGGCCGGGTTGCGGTTCTAGTTTGCTCCATGAAAACTCGCCGATGCGCACCCATGTCAGGCCGGCGTCTACCATGCGGCGGGCGTCGGTTTCCCACATCTCTTCGGGCCATTGTTCAGGGTAGTAGCAAGTCCCTAGGGTTCGTTTCATCACGCCTCACAAAATTATCCGGTGTTCCAACTGGCCTCGCACGTCCGATGCAAGCTGGAAGGTCTGGCCATCCTCCGCCCCGTCGCGGCCCTGCGCGGCAGAGGTGACAAAGAGCGTCCGCAGATCCGCATCGCCAAAGGCCGGACAGGTGGCCTGCGCTGCGGGAATATCAAGGGTCTGCAACAAGGTGCCATCGGGGCTGTAACGGGCGACCTGCCCGGCCCCCCATTGCGCGTTCCACAGGCAGCCGCCGCTGTCGACAACCGCGCCGTCGGGGTTACGCTTGTCTTTCTTGAGATCGACAAACACCTCTGGCGGGGCCGAGGGCCAGCCCTCTGTCGCATCAAGGGGCACGCGCATGATCTGGCGCGTGGGCGTGTCAGTGTAATAGGCAAATCGTCGATCGGGCGAAAAGCAGATCGCGTTCGAAATGGTAATCTCCGCGAAAAGCTGTCGCAGCGCGCCCTTGTAGTAGCGGTAGATCGCCCCCGCCCCCCGCTCTGCGTTGAAGCCCATTGTCCCGATCCAGAAACCACCCCACGGATCGGCGCGCCCGTCGTTTGACCGGGTCAGGGGCTGATCCGCCTCAAGTGGCACGACGAGGGAACGCTCCGCTCCGTTTAGGTCGAACCGCCACAGCGCGGTTTCGGACGCGACAAGCAGGGTATCCCTATCGATCCACCCCGCGGCAGAGACGCATTCGTCAAACCGCCACGAGAGCGTTTTGTCACCCTGCCGCGACATCAGGGTATGCCCGAGGATGTCGAACCAAAACAGCTGGCCACGTTCGGGGTGCCACAGCGGCCCTTCGCCCAACGCGCACGCCCGCGCATCAAAGAGTGTGGCGTTCAAGAGAGGGTCGCCTTGTCATAGGCGCTTACCGCCGCGCGCGCGCTTTGCGCCACATCAGCCGCGCTTTGCCCCGGTTTATACAGGCTGGACCCAAGGCCAAAGCCCGTCACCCCTGCCGCAAGCCATTCCGCAAAATTCGACGGGCCGACGCCGCCAACCGCATAGGTTTCGGTCTGCGCCGGAAGCACCGCCCTGATCGCCTTGAGCCCTTCGACCCCCAGCAGGAAAGACGGAAACAGCTTGAGCCCATCGGCCCCGGCCTTAAGCGCGGCAAAACATTCCGTGGGCGTCATCACACCGGGATAGGACATCATGCCCGCCCCCTTGCTTGCCGTGATAACAGAAGGGTCCGCATTCGGAGAGACAATCATCCGCCCCCCCACAGCCGCCACCGCCGCGACGTTTTCAACGTCCAACACCGTGCCCGCGCCGATCAACGCGTCGGCCCCATAGGCTTGGGCCATCGTTTCGATGGATTTCAGCGGTTCTGGCGAATTCAGCGGCACCTCGATGCGGGTGATGCCTGCGTCGATCAAGGCGGCGCAGATGTCGGCGGCCTCATGCGGCTGGATGCCACGCAGAATGGCGATGATATTGCGGCTCATACAAGGGCCCCTTTCAATGAACGATAGGCAGAGGTCAGGCCCGCCAGCGTCAGACCCGCGTTATCAAGTGTTTCGGCCTGCACACCCTGTGCCGCCAATGCGCACCGGTAATGCGCGGCGACGCTGTCTGCGCCCAGAATGGCGACATGGCGGCCCAGCCAATAGGGGCGCGTGCCGGCCAGCTCTAGCCCCACAAGCAGCCCTGACAGACGCGCCCGCGCCGCCCCTCCAGATGTGCCCTGCAACAGCCCCCCTGCACGTAAACCGAACAGTCTGGAGGCAAAGCTTTGCGGGCTGTCCATCGCCTGCGTGACGCCGTCGATAAAGCTGTCCTCGTCCCACTCTGCCGTGGTGACCGAATGGCGCAGGACCGACTGGCTGGCCAGCAGCGCGAAGATCTCGCCGGTCATGCAGGTCTGGAAGCTCACGATCTCGCCCGCGCTGATGTGGACCCATTTGGTGTGGGTGCCGGGCAGACAGAGGATGCCGTCAAACGCCGGCTGACTGTGCAGCACCCCTGCGATCTGGGTTTCCTCGCCGCGCATCACGTCAGGGGCAGCCATCTGTTTCACGCCGGGCAGGATGTGCACTGCGATCCGCGGGTCATGGGCTTGTACAGCAACCGCCGCCCGCGCATCCGGAGGCGCGCAGGGCGTGGCGACGTAGGGGGCCTCGCGCCAGCCTTCGCGGGCGCCCACCATACCCGCGCAGATCACTGGGGTCACATGGTCCGGATTTAGGTAGGGGTCTATCAACGAAAGCAAGGCAGGTTCGAACCCGTCCTGCGTCAGCCCCGCCATCCCCTTGTCAGACCTGTCAGAGGCAAAAGGCTTGCCATCGGCCCCCATCATCCAGACCCGCAGGTTTGACGTGCCCCAATCGACAGCGATCCATTCAGCGTAGTGTTGCACGGTATCCCTTCCTATCCGGTGACCACGACGCCGCCATCGACGGCCATCAACTGCCCCGTCATCATGCGGCTGGAGGCAGAGGATAAAAACAGCACCGCATCCACGATGTCTTGCGGCTTCAACGTATCCTTAAGGCATTGCCGGTCAATATGCGCCGCCAGTGCTTCGGGCGTGACCCATTGTTCGATCTGCTTTTCCGTCAGCACCCACCCCGGTGCCAGCGCGTTAAAGCGGATCTTGTCCGGCCCGAATTCCCGCGCCAGCGAACGGGTCATACCGTTGATGCCGGCGTTGGCGGTCGTATAGGCAGGATAGCCCGCATTCCCCATCATATACGAGATCGAGCTCATGTTCACCACGGCCCCGCCGCCCGCGGCGCGCATCCCTGCGACCACGGCCTGACAGGCGAAGAAATAGGACTTGAGGTTGATCGCCTGCGACTGGTCCCAGAAGTCTTCGGTGACTTCCTCGGCGGTGTGGCGGGCATCATTGGCGGCGTTGTTCACCAGAACCGTGACAGGGCCGTGTTCCTTGGCAGCCGCGGCCAGACTGGACCGAAGTGCAGCAATATCCGAGATATCGCAGGTCTGCGCATGGGGGCGCAGGCCGTGTTTTTCTTCCATCTCGTTGCAAAACGCGGTGGCGTCGCTGCGTTGGACAAAGCTGACCTTGGCCCCCTGCGCCAGAAAGCCGTCGGTCAGAAAGGCACCGATCCCCGCGCCGCCGCCGGTGATGAACACCGACCGGTCGCGCAGATCGGGAAATGTTGCGTTCAGGGTCATCAGTGGCTCTCCCGTGTGACGGGGCGGGTGTCTTTACCCACCAGAAAATCAAGGTCCGCGCCTTTGTCTGCTTGCAATACCGTTTCGGTATAGAGCTTGGCATAGCCGCGGTCGTATCGGGGTGGTTCGGGTACCCAGGCAGCGCGGCGCTCTGCCAGCACCTCGTCAGAGACAAGCACGTCCAATGTGCCCTGCCCCACCGAGAGCCGGATACGGTCGCCGGTCTGTACCAGCCCCAGATTGCCGCCTGCGTTGGATTCAGGGCTGACGTGCAGGATCACGGTGCCATAGGCGGTGCCGGACATACGCGCGTCGGACACACGCACCATGTCGCGCACGCCTTCTTTGACCAGACGCGCGGGGATCGGCATATTGCCGACTTCGGGCATACCGGGGTAGCCTTTTGGGCCGCAGCCCTTGAGCACAAGAACCGTATCCGCGGTCACCGGCAGATCCTCGCGGTCGATATTGGCTTTCATATCCTCGATATTCTCGAAGACATATGCCTCGCCCTCGTGTTCCAGCAAGGCGTCCGTCGCCGCCGAGGGTTTCACGATCGCCCCGTTGGGCGCGATATTGCCGCGCAGCACCTTCAACCCGGCCGCAGGGCGCAGCGGATTATCCAGCGGGCGGATCACATCCTCGTTGTAGCATTCGGCCCCTTCGGCATAGGCAAGGATATCCCCGCCCATGACGGTCTGCGCGGGCCGCAGCTTGTCGCGCAGATGGGACAGCACCACGGGCATCCCGCCCGCATAGCAGAAATCTTCCATCAGATATTTACCCGAGGGCATGCAGTTGACCAGCAGCGGGATATCCGACCCAAGCTCGAAATCATCAAGCGTCAGATCGATGCCGACGCGGCCCGCAATGGCCAGCAGATGGATCACGGCATTGGTCGATCCGCCGACAGCGGCATTGGCCAGAATGGCGTTCTCGATAGAGGCACGGGTAACCACCTGCGACAGCTTGATATCTTCCTCGACCATCTCGACGATGCGCTTGCCGGTCAGATGCGCCAGCGCCATGCGGCGCGCATCAACGGCAGGCAACGCGGCGTTGGTGGGCAGCGACATCCCCATCGCCTCTACCACGCTTGCCATCGTAGAGGCCGTGCCCATAGTCATACACACGCCCTTGGACCGGCTCATGCCGGATTCAGCGGCCATGAAATCCTGCAAGGTCATCTCGCCCGCGCGCACATCTTCCGAGAACTTCCACACATCCGTGCCAGAGCCGATGTCCTTGCCCTTCCACTTGCCGTTCAGCATCGGGCCGGAGCTGACAACGATCGTCGGCAGATCGACGCTTGCCGCGCCCATCAGCTGACCCGGCGTGGTCTTGTCACAGCCGCCCAGCAGAACCACCCCATCGATACCATAGGCGCGGATGCTTTCTTCGACGTCCATCGCCAGCAGGTTGCGAAACAGCATGGCGGTCGGCTTCATCTGGGTCTCGCCAAGGCTCATCACCGGAAATTCGACCGGAAAGCCCCCTGCCTCCCACACGCCGCGCTTCACCCCTTCGGCCAGATCGCGCAGGCCCGAGTTGCACGGGGTCAGTTCGGACCATGTATTGCAGATACCGATAATGGGACGGCCATCAAACGCGTGGTCGGGAAAGCCCTGATTTTTCATCCAGCTGCGGTGAATGAACCCGTCCCGATCATTCTTGCCGTACCAAGCGCGGTTGCGTTTCTCTTTTGTCATAGCCGTGTTCCTTCAATGACCCACATGCGTTCAGGGAACGACCATGGCAGGGTCACGCCATGGTTCATGAGGTACTGGCCCGACAGCACCAGATCGCGGGTCTTGAGCGCGGCATCGCCCCGTGACAGCGCGACCGCATCGTCGCGGTTTGCCAGCGTGATCCGGTAGCGCGCCTGCGGGTCAAGTGCGGTCAGCCGCAGCGGGCGCGGTGAGATCTGGGCCGAGGTCGCGGCCTTGCCTGCGAACACCACGAAACGCGCACCATCGGCGGCCTGTTGCTGCTCTGCGATCACCGCTGGATCAGCGCTGTCGAGCCGCAGGATATCCGCGGTGCGCATCCATCCGCGATTGTCCTTCCACCACTGCGTGACCTGTTCCAGCACATCGGTTTCGCGGGCGTCGAGTTCGCGCGGGTCCATCTCGAACCCCATGTGGCGCTGCGCGGCGACCCAGGCGCGAAAACTGATGTCCAGCGCGCGCCCAGAGGTGTGGCAGTGGCGTGGGCCGACATGGCTGCCGGTCACAGCAGCGGGCAGGAACAAGGCGGCGTCATGCTGGATGCGCAGCCGTTCCAGCGCGTCGTTGCTATCCGACAGCCAGACCCGCTGAGTCCGCGCCATGATCCCGAAATCGATCCGCCCTCCGCCTGACGCGCAGCTTTCAATCTCGACCAGCGGAAAATCGGCGCGCAACCGGTCCAGCAGCGCATAGACGCCGCCTGTCTGCGCCGCGTCGGGTGCGGGCAACACGCGATTATGGTCCCATTTGATATAGTCGATGGCGTTGTCGCGCAGCACCGTGGCGATACGGTCGCAAAGCAGGTCTTGGACCTGCGGCAGCGCCATGTTCAGCACCAGCTGCTGACGCCCCTCTATCTGGTCCTGCGGGCCCAGAATCCATTCGGGGTGGGCGCGATAGAGGTCGCTATCGCGCGAGACCATCTCGGGCTCGAACCAGAGACCAAAACGCATCCCCAAGCCCTGAACATGGTCGATCAGCGGGGTCAGCCCCTTGGGGTATTTGCGCGGATCGATGATCCAGTCGCCCAGACTGCTCGTGTCGTCGTCGCGCCGTCCGAACCAGCCGTCATCCAGCACGAAACGCTCTGCCCCTAAAGCGGCAGCACGGTCGGCGATATCGGTCAGGACAGACCAGTCGTGGTCGAAATACACCGCTTCCCAACAGTTGTAATGGACGGGGCGCGGGGTGTCGGGCTTGGGCCATGTCACGATGCGGTCGCGCAGATGACGCTGAAAGCTGACGGCACAGCCGTTCAGGCCGGTGTCAGAATAGGTCAGGTAAAGCGGTGCCGTCTGGAACTGTGTCGCGGGGGCGTCCTGGGTGCCAGTCGCATGGCCCCATTGAACCTGCCGCCGCCCGTCCGGAAGCTCTTCGGCGATCATCGTATGACCGCCCGACCAGCCATAGTGGAACCCGTAGCATGTCCCTTGGGTGTTTGTGGTCCCCGTGGTCGGGATCAGCAATCCGGGGAAGTGTTCGTGGCCCGTGCGACCCGTGCGGTTGTCGCGCGCGTGGATGCCTGCCCGCCACGCGGTGCGGTTCAACTGGAATTCACCGCACCATCGGCCCGAGACGTCGATCATCTCTGTGCTCAGCTGCGGCGCGGGCACCACCGGCGCGGCAAGCCAGTGCAGGCGCACGGGCTGCGCGGCCTCCAGTGTCGTCTGGCAGGTGATCACGCCGGTTCCCGCATCAACCGCAAAGTCAAAGGTCAGCGTCAGCCCATCGTCCGGTGCCGCGCAGGTAAACCGCAGCCCTGCATCCTGCACCACGTTGCGCAAGTGAAACACAGGGCGCAGCGGCGTGCCATCGGCGCGCGCAACCGCGATCCCCGCCTGCCCCGGAAAGCTACGCCCGGCTTCGGGGCACAGCGACAGATCAGGGGTCTCGTCCAGCATGCCGCCTGTGACGTCGATGGCATGGGCGGCGCAGATCTCTTCCAGATTTTCGCCGTCGGGCAGCGGGCTGCCCCAATAGACCACCTGCGGCAAGCGGTCGTGCGCAGAGGCCAGAACAAGCGTCTGGTGCCCGTCATCAAGGCGGTAGGTCTGTGTCATAACTCTCTACTTTACTGCGCCAAGCGTGAGACCGGCGATGAAGTGTTTTTGCATCAGAAAGAACATCGCGACCGGCGGAAAGGCGGCGACAATCGATCCCGCGCTCATCAGGTGATAGGCTGCGCGGAACTGCGAGTTGAATTCGGTGATGCCCGCGGTGACAGGTTGCGCGCTTGGCCCTTGGGTCAGCACGACCGCCCAGAAATAATCGTTCCAGATGAAGGTAAAGACCAATACCGCCAGCGCGGCCAGCGCGGGCTTCATCAATGGCAGCACGACAAAGAAGAAGATGCGCCACTCGGCCACGCCTTCGACGCGGGCGGCCTCGATCAAGGGGAAGGGCAATGCGCGGATGAAGTTGCGCATGAAGAGCGTGCAAAAGCCCGTCTGGAACGCCACGTGAAACAGGACCAGCCCCTGAATGCTGTCATACATCCCCAGCGATATGGTCAGGTCGCGCACGGGCACCATCAGGATCTGGAACGGGACAAAGTTGCCCGCGATGAACATGAAGAAGATCAGCAGGTTGCCCTTGAACTTGTAGATCCCCAAGGCGAACCCCGCCATGCTGGACAGCGCGATCGCCCCCAGCACAGTGGGCAGCGTGATAAAGACCGAGTTCATCAGATAGCGCGGCATATTGCTTTCAAAGAAGACCTTGCCGTAGTTCGTCAGCCCCTCGAAGCTGGACGGCCATCCCCAGTAGTTCCCGGCGGCGAAATCCGACCCCGGCTTGATAGAGAACAGAGCCACCGCGATCAGCGGCAAGAGCCACAGGATCAGCGCGACGGGCAGCAACGTCTGATAGGTCAGCTGGCGGCTGCGCGATTGTTTGGCGATCGGTGTAGGGAACATCAGCGAGCCTCCCGCTCTTCGCGCCACATGGCATAGAGGAAATAGGCGATGAACCCGAGCATGATGAGGAACAGGATCACCGCGATGGCAGAGCCGTAGCCCATGCGGAAGCCGAACTCGGACAGCGCTTCTTCGAACATGTAGAACGACAGCACGCGGGTCGATCCGAAGGGGCCGCCGTTGGTCATGACGCTGATCAGGTCAAACGACCGCAGCGCGCCGATGATGGTGACGACAAAGGCGATGAACGTCGCGGGCTTGAGCTGCGGCAGGATGATGTACCACAGCATCTTGCGCCCCTTGGCCCCGTCCAGTCGCGCGGCCTCGATCTGTTCGGGGTCCACCGCATTCAGACCCGTTAGATAGAGGATCATGCAATAGGCCGTCTGCGGCCACAGCCCCGCCGCGATGATCCCGTAGGTCGCCGTAGAAGGATCGCCCAGGATATTCACCGGCCCTGCCCCGAAAATCGCCAGCATCGCGTTCAGCAGCCCTTCGCGTGGCAGGTAGAACCACGAGAACACCAGCCCGACGACCACCTGGGAAATGACAAAAGGAAAGAAGAACAACGACTTGTAGATACGGATGCCGCGCACGGTCTGGTTCAGGAACAAGGCGATGAACAGCCCCGCAGGCACCGCCAGCAAATACAGCACCAGCCATTTGAGGTTGTTCCAGAACGAGATCTCGAACTTGCGGTCCATCTTCTGGTCGCCGATCCCCAGCAACCTTTCATAGTTCGCGGTGCCGACAAAGGTCTTTTCCCCCAGTCCGTCCCACTGGTAGAAACTGATCGCCACGCTTTGGCCGATGGGAATGATCACATAGACCGCAAAGAACAGCATCGCCGGCAGCAGGAAAAGCCACGGCGTCAGCGCGATCTCGTTGCGTTTGTACCAACTGCGTGCGGGGGGCGGTGTTGTTGCTGCCATGCCGTGGTCTCCGGTAAATCAACACATGCGAAAACCGGCCGTCGGCGGGCTTGCGAATGGATTGAAGCGGTGGGTTGCGCCCCCCCAATGCGGGAGGACGCGACGCTTTAGCGTTATTCGTAGATGCGCTGACGCGTTTCTTCGAGACGTTCGAGAATGTCGTCGAGGTTGTCGGGAACCACCATGAATTCCTGCAACCCCTCCATGCCGACGCTGGCCATCTCGGCGCTGAAGTCGCGGTCAAAGAACTGGGCCACGCCGCCTTTGGCGCTGGTGTTCAGCATCTCGAAACCCTGCTCGAGGAACTCGTCCTTATCGACCGAGGATTCAGAGTTGATGGGCAGCTGCCCCAAGGCGTCGCCTGCGTTGATCTTGGTCTGCACATCAGCCGATGTCACATACTGAAGGAACGCGCGGGCGTTTTCCTTGTTCTTGGCTCCTGACGGGATGTGGAACGTGTCGGTCGGGGCATCCTCGCCCTGTGGCACATCCGCGATCTTCGGGAACTGGTAGAAGTCGATCTGGCTGTCGTCCAGACCGCCTTCGCGCATCGCGGCAACGGCGAAGTTCCCCATCAGATAGGCCACCGCATCGCCTTCGATCATGAAGTTCAACGCTTCCTGCCAGGAATAGGATTGGTGATCGGCGACATAGCCACCCATGTCGATGATCTTGCGCCAGTTGGCAAAGGTTTCGCGGACGCGCGGATCGGTCCAGGGCACCTCGCCACGGGCGAGTTCCATGTGGAAGTCGAAGCCGTTGGTGCGCATGTTCAGATAGTCGAACCAGCCGCCAGCGGTCCACAGGAACTTGGTCCCGATGGCATAGCACGCACGGCCCGAGGCAACGATCTTTTCGCAGTTCGCAAGCTCTTGCTCAAAGGTTTCAGGCTCGGTCAGTCCCAGTTCCTTGAAGATATCTTCGCGGTAGTACATGCCCCACTGATAGTAGGTATAGGGCACGCCATATTGCTTGCCGTCGATGGTCAGCGCACCCTTGACAGACTCAAGCCCGGGCAGATCGCCGTTGGCGTACATATCAGAGATGTCTTCGAACAACCCGGCAGAGACATAAGGGCCCATGCGGTTCGCGGCATACCAGTTGACCACATCGGGCGGGTTCGCACCCAAGGCGTTCCGGATCTGCGTCTTCCACGCTTCGCGGTCGACGATCGTCAGTTCGATATCGACGTCCGGATGCAGCTCTCCGAAACCGGCTGCCAAACTCTCCATCACCGCGCGCGGCGCTGGGTTCGACATGTCAGAGGTGATCTTGAGCTCCCCTGAAAGCTGACTTTCGTCCGCGACAGCAAACGATGTTGAAAATCCCGCAGCGACAACAGCCGCGAGTGACCTCTTGAGAATGGAATGCATGGTATCCTCCCTGATGCTTCCGCAATCCAAAACTGTCTCATTATTTGAAACTTAGTTTTGTATATTGATATATAAGATCAAGCTCGCTAGCCTTGTCAACAGTTTGGTGCGCCGCATGGGGGATGGGTCAGTCAAAAGACCCCACAGGATGCAGCGCCCTAAGGGACGGAGAACGATATGAATGTGGTGAACAGCGACGGGACTGTTGCAAAGGCGCTGAGCGTGCTGGATCAGGTGACAGCAATGGGCCGCCCTGTCCGCATGCGCGAATTGCTGGAGACATCGGAGTTTCCAAAACCGACGCTGTACCGGCTACTTCAGACGCTCACCAGTCAACGTATGCTAAGCTATGACAAGGATCAGCAGACCTATGCGCCGGGCATCCGTCTGGTCAGCCTTGCCCATTCCGCATGGTCGCAAGCCTCGCTTGCACCGATTGCCGCCCCCTATATCAGCGCCCTCGGCGAACGCCTGCGCGAGGCGATCCACCTTGCGCAGATCGACAACGGTCAGGTCGTGTTCGTCGACAAGCGTCAGGCCAGCAGCCGCTTTGCCACGCTGGCGCGCACCGGTCAGGTCGCCCCGGCCTATTGCACAGGAGTCGGCAAGGCGATTCTCGCGCATCTTGAACCCGAGGCACAGGCGCAGGCGCTACAGCAGCAGGCGTTTTTGAAATATACCGATGCCACCCATACCAGCACCGAAACCCTTGTGCGCGAGCTGGAACAGATCCGCGCTGAGGGCATCGCCTTTGACCGCGAGGAACACGAGGCCGGCATCATCAGCATCGCCGCCCCCATTCTGACCGACGCGGGTCGCGTCGTGGGTGCCGTATCCATTGCAACCGCAACACACCGTCATACGCTGGACGGTCTGAATGCGTTCCGCCCTGCCCTGCTTGAGTGTGCCACCCGCATCGGGGCCGAGGCGCAGTCCTGGCAGTCCCCCTCTGTCCCCTCATAAAAGGAAGTCGTATATGGCCGGTGTCGTCATGAAAGATGTCGTGAAACGCTATGGCGGTGTTCAGGTGATACACGGGATCGACCTTGAAATCGAAAATGGCGAGTTTTGCGTTTTTGTCGGCCCGTCAGGCTGCGGCAAGTCGACCTTGCTGCGCATGATTGCCGGGCTGGAAGAAACCACCGAAGGCAGCATGAGCATCGGCGACCGGGATGTGACCCGCATGGACCCGGCAGAGCGCGGGGTCGCGATGGTGTTCCAGACCTACGCGCTCTATCCGCATATGACCGTGCGCGACAACATGGGGTTCGGCCTAAAAATGAACGGCCATCCCAAAGCCGAGATCGCCCAGAAGGTGGCCGAGGCGACGCGGATCCTGAAGCTGGAAGAGTATCTTGACCGCAAGCCCGCCGCCCTGTCGGGGGGCCAGCGGCAACGCGTATCTATCGGGCGCGCAATCGTACGCGGCCCCGAAGTCTTTCTGTTCGACGAACCGCTGTCCAACCTCGACGCCGAGCTGCGTGTCGAAATGCGCGTCGAAATCGCCCGCCTGCATAAGGAAATCGGGGCGACGATGGTCTATGTCACACACGATCAGGTAGAGGCGATGACCCTCGCCGATAAGATCGTGGTGCTGCGCAAAGGCCGGATCGAACAGGTCGGCGCACCGCTTGACCTGTACCGCGATCCTGACAACCGCTTTGTGGCCGGCTTCATCGGTTCGCCCGCGATGAACTTTCTGGATGGCACCACCAGCGGCGGCAAGGTCGTGCTGGACGGGTTGGACGGCAGCTATGCCCTGCCCGTGACCCCACCCGAAGACGGCCGGGACATCACCCTCGGCATCCGGCCGGAACACATCGAAATTGCCCCTCAAAGCAAAGGCTTCACCGTCGAAATGACCGAGGCCCTTGGCGGCGTGTCCTACGTTCACCTGCTGTCCGACACCGGTGCCAAGATCATCGTCGAGGAACGCGGCGACGACCGGTCTCGTGAAGGGGCGCAGGTTGGCGTGAGAATCCCGCCAGAGCGGGCGATGCTGTTTGACGCCAACACGGAACAACGTCTGCGCTAAGGCGCAGGCGGGTCACCGGTCACGTAAACCTAGACAGAACCAGACATTCCTGAAAAACAGTTGGGGCGTGCAAGCGAGCCTTGCGCGACAGTCCCGCCGGAGCCGACCGCCCGGGCGGGACGGGCACCGTAGATAGGGAAGCAGATTAATGGCGAAACCGAGACTTACGCTCACCTATATCGTGGAACCGCCCTCTTACGACATCATGGCCTGTAGCCTGCTTGCCTCTATCCGCGAGCAGTTTTCCGAAGACGTGGCCTGCATCGGCTATGTGCCCGAACATCGCATGAACGACGTTCACCCCTCGGTGTTCATCGCACACGAGAAAATGGGCGCGGAGCTGCGCCCGATGAAAACGGAAGGCATGTGGCGCGAGCCCTATCCCCATGGCAACAAGATCATCGCCGCGATGCAGCCCCGCGAGAGCGAGTTTTCCGCCTTTGTGGATTCCGACGTCTTGTTTATCCGCCCCAATACAATCGACAATATCGTGAAATCCGGCCATGTTTCCTGCTCTGTCGCGGCCAGTATGTATTGGGCGCAGAAAGACATCTGGGACCTGATCTACGGGGCCTTCGATATGGAGATCCCGGAAGAGCGTGTGTATCTGATGCGCCAGTCGCGCCGCCCCAAAGTGCCCTATTTCTCGTCCGGTTTCGTCCTTTTCCCCGAAGCCGAAGGACCACAGGGCCGGTTTGCCGATGTCTGGTACGAGACGGCCCGACGAATTGACGAAATCGACACGCTGGAAAAGCGACGCCCCTATCTGGATCAGATGAGCCTTCCTGTCGCCATCCGCCGTGCGGGCCTGACATGGAACCCGCTGGCGGAAGAGCAACATTATATCCTGGGCGGCAAGATACGGGGGGAGCCCCTGCCCGAAGATCGCGATATCTTCACGGTGCATTACCGCAACCCCAAGGTGCTGGAAGAAGTCGGCCTAAAGCATAAATCCCGACGCATGCTGAGCCGTCAAACGGGCGTCAGCTTTGTGCGCCGCTTGGCCCGGACAGACGAGCCCACGCCCGAGTAATCCTGCCGGACTACGCAAACCATTGATATTGGCGCGCCTTGCGCCATCTTGACCCTCAGCGGTTGTTGACGATGACGACCCTGAGGGAAGCGGTATGTCCAATCAATGAACAGTCTACGCAGTACGATTAAAGCTTTATACGATGGGCAGAACACGCGCTCGCGGCGGTTTCGATACGGGTTGATCCTATTTGATTCGCTGACGATCATCTATTTCATCGCCACCGCCGCGCTGCCGTCAACGCCGGTGATTACGGCGGTCAATGCGTTCTTTGGTCTGTTCATCCTGTTCGACCTTGCCGCGCGTCTTTGGATTTCCACGAACCTGCGCAAAGAGCTGACGCGCATCTACACCCTTGCCGATCTGGTCGTGGTGATATCGCTGGTGCTGGCACCGCTTATGGCGGAAAGCTTTGCGTTCCTGCGGGTCTTGCGCGGTTTGCGGCTGATCCATGCCTATCATCTGCTGCACGACCTGCGGCGCGAAAGCGCGTTTTTCCGCAAACACGAGGACGCGATCCTTGCGGCGGTCAACCTGCTGGTGTTCATCTTTGTCATCACATCGCTGGTGTTTGTGCTGACCTTTGAAGAGGACGCGGGCGTCGCGGGCTATGTCGATGCACTGTACTTTACAGTGGCGACGCTGACGACAACGGGTTTTGGCGACATCACGATGACGACAACGGGTGGCAAACTGCTGTCGGTGTTCATCATGGTGGTCGGGCCCGCGCTGTTCGTGCAATTGGCGCGCACGATCTTCCAACCCTCCAAGATCAAGCACACCTGCCCCGAATGTGGCCTGAACCGTCACGAGACAGACGCCGTTCACTGCAAACACTGCGGCACCACGCTCAAGATCGAGACGAAGGGCGATACGGGCGGTTAATGTCGCGGGGTATCAGACACGCGCGTGGCTATTCTAGCGCGCGGTTCCTTTCATAAATGACGCACGCTGATCTTTCTTGATGAACGTCCAGGCGATGAACCGGCTGGTTTTTTGCCCCTGCGCCATTTCGACCACATCGCAGTTGGCGACTTTGGCCTTTTTCAGGATTTTATAAAGCGTCTGCACGTTGTCCTTTTTTGACACAAGCGACGTAAACCACAGACATTGCCCCGCAATCGCGCGGCTTTGGTCGACCATGCTGGCGATGAACCTGATCTCGCCGCCGGGGCACCAGAGCTCGGCGTTTTGCCCACCGAAATTGAGCTTGCCTGAACGCCCTTTGCCAAGGTTCGCCCACTTCCGTTGCGTGCCCTTCGTCGCCCTTTCCATCGAGGCATGAAAGGGCGGGTTGCACAGGGTGACGTGGAAACGGTCGTCAGGATTGATCACCCCGTCGAAGATATCCTCGCGGTTCTCTTGCAGCCGCAGGTCCACGTCCAGCGCGTTGGCCTTTGCAATCTGTTGCGCAGACTTGATGGCAACAGGGTCGATATCGACACCGGTAAACTGCCAGCCATAGGCGCTTTGCCCTGTCAGCGGGTAGACCAGACTTGCGCCGGTGCCGATGTCCAACGCCTTGATCTGCGGCCCGCGCGGGATCTCGTTGTTGTTGCTGCGCGCAAGCAGATCGGCCAGATGGTGGATATAATCCACGCGCCCCGGAATGGGCGGGCAAAGGTAGTTCGGCGGGATATCCCAGAAATCAATGCCGTAGTCCGCCTTGAGCAGCGCCCGATTGAGCATACGCACAGCCGCCACGTCCCGGAAATCGATGGTGGTCTGACCTGCTGGATTGGGGCCGGTAAACGGCCCTAGCTCGGGGAGGGCCGCAATCAGACGCGCGAAATCATACCCCTCGTTGTGGAGGTTGCGGGGGTGCAGGTTGGTTTTGGTGGCCATGGGAAAGCCTTTGTTGAAAGTGGTGAAAAGCAGCCAGGCCGTTGGCCTGTCTTACCCCCTGAAGGCCCCATAGTAAAACCGAAGACGCGGCCGTTGGCCTCGGGGAAGACCCAAGCTCCCTATTTTCAGCGTCTTACCGCCCCGCCATCGTGGACAGGACATCATCACGCTGGATCAGGCGATGCCAAACGACTGCCATGAAGATATGCCCAAGCACCACAAGGGCAAGGATCCAGCCCAGCTCTCCATGCCATTCCGCGGGCGCTTGCATCCAGGCGACCTCGGCGGTTTGGCGCGAAAATATCTTCACCCCGAAATAGCTCAGGCCACGGGTGCCGCCCGCTGCGGCCAAGAGCCGTACGCCCGGGACGATCACCATCAAGGCATATAGAACCACATGACCCGCGACAGCCGCCTGCCCCATCAAACCGGCATGCTTCGGCCGCCGTTGGATGTTGGCCAGCCCCCACAGACCGCGCACCAAGATTAGCGCAAACAGTGTCACCCCCAGCGTCGTATGGTAGCCCCAAAGAAGCTCGCGCAGGGTGTTCTCTCGCGGAAGCGCCCAATGCGCCGCGGCGGAGATAAACTGCGCCGCAAACAATGCGGCCATGCCCCAGTGAAGCAGCCGGCTTACGGTGCCGTAACGGGTTGGTGTATCAGATAGTTGTGTCACAAAATGCCCCTGTCTCTGGCGATATCACGATCATTATATGCAGCCGCTGCGCGGTCACCTTAGGCAGGCAACTGCGCTGGATGAAGCTTTAACAGACCATCCAGTTTAACAGACCATCCAGCGCAGCTGTCGCGCAAATCATTCAAGCCGCGTCCCGTTCAACATACGGATATTTCTGCCCCTGCGGTCGACAAATCGGTCAGATCGACTTCTGGTTCACGCGCTTCGACAGCTCGGCGGCGCTTTCCTTCCGCTCGCTATAGCGATCCAGCAGGTAGTCTTTCCTGTCTTTGGTCAGCATCGTGAACTTCACCAGCTCTTCCATGACATCAACGACCCGATCATAGAATGGCGATGGCTTCATCCGATCCGCGTCGTCAAACTCCAGAAAGGCTTTGGGGGTGGAGGACTGGTTCGGGATCGTGAGCAACCGCATCCAACGCCCAAGAATGCGCAGCTGGTTCACGGCGTTAAAGCTTTGCGACCCCCCGCTGACCTGCATCACGGCCAGCGTTTTGCCCTGCGTCGGACGCACACCGCCCAAGGACAGCGGAATCCAGTCGATCTGGGTTTTCATGATGCCGGTCATGGCCCCGTGGCGTTCGGGTGAACACCAGACCATACCGTCCGACCACGTGACCAGATCGCGCAGCTCCTGCACTTTGGGGTGACTGGCGTCGGCATCATCCGGCAGCGGCAGGCCAGACGGCGAATAGGTACGCGTCTCGGCCCCCAGCCGTGTCAGAATGCGCGCGGCTTCTTCGGTCATGAGCCGGCTGAACGACCGGTCCCGCAGTGATCCGTAAAGCAGCAGGATACGCGGGCGGTCCGCGTCTGCTGAGGGTTCGAAAAGACGCGCCGCATCAATCGCTTTGAAATGGGTGTCATCAAGGTTCGGGGTATCAGGCAACTCGGTTTCCTTCCGCGTCAATCAGTAAAGAGCCGTCTTCCTTGGTCAGCGGCCCCTGTGGGAGGTGGTCAAGCAAGTCCAGCACGGCCTCGCTTGGGCGGCACAGCCGGACGCCTTTGGGTGTGCAGACAATGGGGCGATTGACCAGAATGGGGTGTTCCAGCATGGCGGCCAGAAGGGCTTCGTCCCCCACGTCAGGATCCAGCAGCCCCAACGCCTCTGCCGGAGATCGCTTTATCCGCAAAGCCCTGCGCGGTGTCAGACCCGCCGCCGCGAAAAGCCCCAGAAGCTGTCCGCGCGTCCAGCCGGTATCAAGATAGGGGATCACAACGGGCTCCACGCCCGATGCTTTTATGATGGCCAGCACATTGCGGGACGTGCCGCAGTCGGGATTGTGGTGAATGACAACACTCATGCTGACCCCTCCGAGGCAGGGAACCAGTGCCGGGTTCTGTTTGCAAAAGCGACAAGCGACAGCATAACAGGCACTTCAACCAAGACACCGACCACCGTCGCCAATGCCGCACCGGACCCGAGCCCGAAGAGGCTGATCGCAACCGCGACCGCCAGCTCGAAAAAGTTGGAGGTGCCGATCAAGGCGCAGGGCGCCGCGACGTTGAACGGAATACCCCAGGCCCGCGCGACCCCATAGGCCAGAAAGAATATCCCGTAGGACTGGATCAGAAGCGGCACAGCGATCAGGGCAATCACCAGCGGCCGGTCCAGGATCACCTCGCCCTGAAACGCGAAAAGCAAGACCACCGTCACAAGCAGACCGATGATCGAGAACGGCTGCACACCCGACTTGAACCGATCCACCGCCGCTTCGCCGCCTTGCGCAATCAGCCGCTGGCGCGTCAGATATCCCACGAAAAGCGGCAGCATCACGTAAAGGCCCACGGATAACAGCAACGTATCCCAAGGCACGACGATATCCGTGGCCCCCAGCAAGAAGGCAACGATGGGCGCGAAGGCGAACACCATGATGACGTCGTTCACGCTCACCTGCACCAGCGTATAGGTCGCATCCCCCCGCGTCAGGTTCGACCAGACGAACACCATCGCGGTACAGGGCGCGGCCCCCAGCAGGATAACGCCCGCAAGATAGGCCTGCGCGTCATCCGGCGGGATCAGGCCTGCGAAAAAATAGTTGAAAAACAATACGCCAAGGGCGGCCATGGTGAAGGGTTTGATCAGCCAGTTCACCACCACCGTGACAACCAACCCTTTCGGCTTGTCCCCCACCTGACGCAAGGCTCCGAAATCCACACCGACCATCATCGGGAACACCATCGCCCAGATCAGCACCGCAACGGGCAGGTTCACCGACGCCACCTCAAGCCCGGCAAGCATACCAAACGCAGTCGGGAACAGATTTCCAAGCAGCAGCCCCGCGCCAATCGCCAGCGCCACCCAGACGGACAGCCATTTTTCAAACGTGCCCAGACCCGCCGCCGCGGGAAGTGTCGTATCAGTCATGTCGAACCTTCAAAAATTGCAGCCCGTTGGCCGTGAATATGTGGTTGCCCGAGGTCAGCACAGGAATGTTACAGGACCAATGCGGCACCTCCCCCATGTGCGCCTAACAGGGGCAGGCGAGCTCGTTTATGATGGGCTGGCAGAGTTCCGGGCGCCCGCCGCAGCAGTCCTCCATCAGAAAGGCAAGCAAACCGCGCAGCCCCTCCATATCGGCAAAGTAACGAATGCTTCGCCCTTCGCGCTTGCTGCGAATAAGGCCCGAACGTGCCAGAATCGCGAGGTTGGTCGACATCGTGTTCTGCCGCACCCCCAAGGTGTCGCCGATATCGCCTGCCGACATCCCCCCTTCTCCGGCTGTGATGAGAAGACGGAAGACATCAAGGCGGGTGACCTGACTGAGCGCCGCAAAAGCGTCGAGAGCATGATTCTTATCCATATATCGGGAATTATTGATTCATTCGACGCAGGTCAAGCCCTGATCAGCAACCCGTTGCGCTTGCGCGAAACTATGGGCAATCAACGCGCCCCTTCAAAGGCGCAAGGGACGCGGGGGCGTGGCGTGAACATGGCACGACGCCCCCGCGTGATCTCTATTGCTTAAAGTCCGCCAAGCACCTGTTTGCCAATCACGCGACCGCTTTCCTGCCGCAGATGCGCCGCGCGCAGCGCCTCGACCGTCAGCGCCTCGCCGCGTTCGGTGACTGTCGACTGCAATGTGCCTGCGTCGATCATCGCTGCGACGCGGTTCAGCAGGTCTTGCTGGGCATCCATATCGTCGGTTTCGAACATCGAACGGGTGAACATGAATTCCCAATGGACGCTCAGCGCCTTGGGTTTAGCCACCTTGATATCCAGCGCCTCGGGGTCGTCAATCAACGCGATCTGGCCGCGGGGCGCGATCAAGTCGATGATTGCGGGCCAATGCTGATCCGTGGCCGTCAACGCGGCGACATAGCTTGGGGTCTGGCCCAGCTCTGCCAGCTGCGCGGCTAGGTCACCGCGATGGTCAACCACGTGATCCGCCCCCATCTTGCGCACCCAATCCTCGGTCTCGTGCCGAGAGGCCGTCGCAATGACGGTAAGCCCGGTCAGCGCTTTGGCCAACTGGATGAGGATAGAGCCGACGCCGCCAGCGCCACCGATCACCAGCAAGCTTTGCTCCGCGCCGCCCCCTTCGGTCAGGCGGAATGCGTCGAACAACATCTCCCACGCGGTGATCGAGGTCAGCGGCAGCCCCGCCGCTTCGGTAAAGTCGAGGCTGGCCGGCTTGCGCCCGACGATCCGTTCATCGACGGCATGGAACTCCGCATTGGTGCCCGCGCGCGTGACGTCGCCCGCATAGAAGACCTCATCGCCGATCTTAAAGCCGGTGACCGACGCGCCCACCTCGGCCACGACGCCTGCCGCGTCAAAGCCCAGAACGCGCGCCGCGCCCTCGGGTTGGGCGGCTGCGCGCAGCTTTACGTCGACCGGATTGACCGAGATGCCTTTCACCGCGACCAACAGATCACGCGGTCCCACCTCGGGCCGGTCGATTTCAATCATATCGAGCGTGTCCGCAGGGCCCGCCGCGCTATAGCCAATGGCTTTCATTTCTTTCTTCCTTCATTGTGTCGCTGAAAAATAGGTCTTGTGAAACGGTAGAAAACCGGCATTTTTCCGATTTGATTATTCGGATAACGGAGATAATAGCGGTGGATACTGACAACCTGCGCCTTTTTGTGATGGCCGCCGACCGGCTGAACATCTCTGCTGCCGGACGGAATCTGGGCCTTGCGCCTGCGGTCGCCAGCGCCCGCCTTGCCAAACTGGAACAAGAGCTTGGCGTAGAGCTGCTGCGACGCACCACCCGTAAAGTGTCGCTGTCGCTTGAAGGGTCCGACTTCCTTCCTTACGCGCGGGAGATTCTGGCGCAGGCAGAGGCCGCGAAGGCCGTTCTTGGCAGTCATGAAACCAGCCCCAAAGGCACCATCCGATTTGCCGCGCCAAGCAGTTTCGCGCAGCGCCACATCATGCCGCTTCTGCCGCAGTTTCACGCGGCGTTCCCCGACCTTACGCTCGAACTTCGCCTGTCTGACGCACGGTTTGACGCGATCGAGGGCAGTTTTGACCTTGCGTTGCGCGCGGCCCCCCTGACCGACAGCAGCCTCAAGGGGCGCAAGCTGGCGGGTGATACCCGCGTTCTTTGTGCCTCTCCTGCATATCTTGAGGAACACGGCGTACCGCAGTCACCGGCAGAGCTTCGGGGGCATCGGTTTCTGGCATGGATCGACCTTGAGCCGCGTGAATTGATCGGCCCAGAGGGCGAAACCGCGCCGCTTGACCCAGCCCAGATGATCTGCCGGACTATCGTTGACGATGGTGACGCTCAGCGTGAGGCCACGCTTGCGGGGGCCGGTCTGTCGATCAATTCTCTCTGGAGCGTCTCGGACGAGCTGCGCTCGGGCCGGTTGATCCGTGTCCTGCCGGAATGGAAGCTGAACGACAGTTCGGTCTTGTGGTTGATGTACCCGCGCTCAAACGTGCTTACCCCCAAGACGCGCATCCTGATCGACTTTCTTATCGCGCATCTTGGGTCACATGCAGAATGGGGCGCGTAGCAGCCAGACCCGCGCCCACAACACGCCCGGTATCGGTATAACCGTCACTCATGCCGCGGACTGGCACAACGCCGATCCTATGCGGTCATCGTCGCGCTGAACGAAAGCGACCTGCGGTCCACGGGGTTGATCACCGGTGGCTCTGCCGTGGCATTGGGCCTGCCGGATGATTTTCATCCGCGCAAGACACCTCACACGTTGTAGCCGCCATACTGCCGGATACGGTCCTCAAAATTCGATACCCGCTCTGCCGCGTCATCCGAACGCGCGGCCATTCCGACCAGCAGCATCTCCACCGCTAGAAACGCCGAATTGAGCGACGGCAGGAAATGAGGTCCGGCCATCGGCAGCGGTACCACTTTCCATGCGCCAACCGCGATTGGGGAGGCATGACTGTCCGTCAGCGCCAAAACCCGCGCACCGCGGGACTGGGCGATCTGGCAGGCCTGAACCACCTCTGCCGCGTAATGTTCATAGGTGATCCCGACAATAATATCCTCGGACGTGGCCTGAGACAGTACATCGACAATGCCCCCCGGCAGGGTCGGCACGTCTACGAAGTTCGAAAACGCCATGCCGCCCACATACGAGAAATAATGCGCGATCGCATAGCAGCTGCGCACGCCGACCACATAGACTTTGCGCGCCCCGAGCAACGGGTCGATGCACGCATTCAACGTGTCCATAATATCTGCCGAGAAAAGCATCGCCGTGTTTTTACCATGCGCTTCCATGAGCGCGGCAAACGCGCTGTCGCGATGTTCGTGTCTTAGTGTCTGGGCACGCGCGCCGTAGTTTGGCGCAGGTGTCTGGATCGTTGCCTGCACATCCGTGCGGAAGGCGTCAAAGCTGGTATAGCCAAGCTCCTTCGCCATACGGGTCACGGTATTCGGATTGACCCCTGCCTGCTTGGCCAGCCCGCGAATCGAGCTAAAGGCCACGACCGAAAGGTTATCCAGAAGCCACCGCGCAAAGGACCGAAGCGCGGGCGTACCTTGCGCACTTACCTGTGACAAGCGGTCTTTCAGCGTTTCATCGTTGCTCATCAAACCCTTACCTTCTGTTTATGCGTGCCGGCGTTCACGTCGCTGTCACATCCAATGCACAGCAAAAATACATTTGCTTAATCTATAGCAATAAAATAATACAAACGCATTATCGCGCAGGCAAGTGCTGATGTCACGTCACCCAAAGCGCGTCTTCAAGCAAGGACTACAGTCATGAAAAGTCATATCTTCGGCAGATCCACCAAAGGCGCGCTGCCGGTCGCCACCAAGGGGGACGGCTGCTATCTGATCGATGCGGACGGACGCAGATATCTTGATGGCTCGGGCGGCGCTGCTGTTTCCTGTCTGGGCCATTCAAATCAGGCAGTCCGCGCCGCCCTGCACGCCCAGATTGACCAGCTTGCCTTCGCGCACACCGGCTTTTTCACCTCTGATCCGGCAGAGCGTTTGGCCGATCGCCTGGTCGAGAACGCGCCGGCGGGCATTGATCGGGTATATCTCGTCTCTGGCGGCTCCGAAGCGGTCGAGGCATCGATCAAGCTCGCGCGGCAGTATTTTCTGGAAATCGGGCAGCCCAAGCGCCACCGCGTCATTGCCCGCCGCCAAAGCTATCACGGGAATACATTGGGCGCTTTGGCAGCAGGGGGGAATGCGTGGCGTCGTACCCAGTTCGCGCCCCTGCTTGCCGACACCACCCATATCAGCCCCTGCTATGAGTACCGCGACCGGCAGGACGGCGAAACTCAAGAGGCCTACGGCCTGCGCGTGGCGAACGAGCTGGAAACCGAAATCCTGCGGCTTGGCCCTGATACGGTGATGGCCTTCCTCGCGGAGCCTGTCGTGGGTGCGACCTCGGGCGCGGTACCTGCCGCGCCGGGGTATCTCAAGCGCATCCGCGAGATTTGCGACCAATATGGCGTGCTGCTGATCCTGGACGAGGTGATGTGTGGCATGGGCCGTACCGGCAAACTGTTCGCCTGCACCGAGGACGGCGTCGCCCCGGACATGATCACCATCGCCAAAGGACTTGGGGCGGGCTATCAACCGATCGGCGCGCTGCTGACCTCGGCCGCCATCTATGATGCGATTGCGGCGGGCACCGGTTTCTTCCAGCACGGCCACACCTATATGGGGCACGCCTTGGCGGCCACGGCGGCCAATGCCGTGCTCAGCGAAATCCTTGACCGCGATCTGCTGGCCCATGTTACCAGCCAGGGCGACAAGCTTGACGCAGCACTAAAGGCGCAGTTCGGCGATCATGACAACATTGGCGATATTCGCGGGCGCGGGTTGTTCCGCGGGATCGAACTGGTTGCCGACCGCAGCACCAAAGCACCATTCGATCCGTCCCGTGGCCTTGCCGCGCGGATCAAGAAGGAGGCCTTTGCCGCCGGTCTGATCTGCTATCCGATGTCTGGCACAATCGATGGTCAACATGGCGACCACGTGCTGCTCGCGCCGCCGTTTATCATCGAGGACGCGCAGATCGATGAGCTGGTGGGCAAGCTATCAACGGCCATCGACAAGGCGCTTGCCGCATGACCGCACTGCCCAGATTTATGGTCGCGCCGAATGGGGCGAGGCTGACCAAGGCGGACCACCCTGCCCTCCCCGTCACCATAGAAGAGATGGTCGCCTGCGCCCTGGCCTGCCATGCTGCGGGTGCCGATGGCCTGCATGCCCACGTGCGCGACACAGAGCAACGGCATGTTCTGGACCTCGGGCTTTATGCCGAGCTTCTGAGCGAGCTCGGCCAGCGCGCCCCTGACCTCTATGTTCAGATCACCAGCGAGGCCGCGGGCCGCTTTACCCCCGCAGAACAACGCCATCTGGTCGAAACCCTGAAACCGCGCGCCGTGTCGGTCGCGCTGCGCGAGATCACGGCCGATCAAGAGAATGCCGTCACCCGTCGGTTCTTTGCCATGTGCGCCGAAGCGAAGATCGACGTTCAACACATTCTCTATGACACCGCGGATATTGCCCATCTTGCCCGGCTTGTCGCGCAAGGCGATGTCTCCTGCGACGGGCTGAAGACCCTGATCGTTCTGGGGCGTTATACCAACGGCCAGACCAGCACACCCACGGAAGTCGCAGCACTGGCACAAAGGCTAAAATCGGCCTTGCCGGACGCAGACTGGGCCGCCTGCGCCTTCGGACCTCAAGAAACCGCCTGCCTGATCGAGGCCATGCGCCACGGCGGCAAGACCCGGATAGGGTTCGAGAACAACCGCTTGAACACAGACGGACAAGTCGCGGCAAACAATGCCGAGAGGGTCACGGAACTGGTAACAAAGGCCAAGCGCGCTGGATTTGCGTAACCGTTATCGCGAGACGCAAGTGAAGCGGGTTCGGTGAGGGTCTTGAACGCTGACTCGAAGCAACACCACACACAGGCGCGCGGCCTTGATTGTGCATTCATCTGCAGATCTTGGGGATCCGAAAATTGGACGCAATGGTTTGAGGAATACGGGTGAGGTTTTGAAACTGTTCCGGCAACCAATTATTGGCCACGATGAAGACCTAAGTCATTGTTATCGTTTAGGGTGAAGAATGACCCGGCCGGTAGGCTGGCCATTTCACAAGCAATATAGGTCCACTCGGATGCGGCACGGTACAGCTGATTGAGACTCGCCAAATCCTCGAGGATTGTTGCAAACAAAAAAAGCCGCCCTTACAGGCGGCCCCATACATTTTAAGCTGGTGAAATTAAAGTCTCGCCACCCATCAAGTCAGCAATAACCACTTGACAAAGCTAACTAAAAATGCTAATATTAGGTAACTTCTTCGGAGCTGTTGTGGGTTCGACTCCAGTCGTCGCGCTTTTGCCCTTCGCCATTCTTACTACGGCACTCATCAATATGGTGGGAGAAAGGTTCAAAGGTGAAAATATGAATACAAAATCGACGATCACAACTAAGTTCTATACGTCTCTACGCAAACTTGCAGGCAACGCCCTGATCATGACAGCGGCTTGGGGCATTAGTTCGACGGCAGGGGTTGCCGGGTTACAGCTATAGAGAAAGCCGCGTCTTCGGACGCGGTTTTCTACTTTTGGGACTTCAGAGTGACACCGCAAGCGACGTGTAAGGCCCCTTATGTTAAGTGAAGAGATCCAGTTCGAGAATGCTGCCCCGGTAGAAGTCCACACCAATCTCGGCCCTGGATAATACGGGACGAATTCCTCGCCGCTTCAGTCGCCCAACAACCTCCCCTACCCGAAGGCCATAGCGCTCTGCGATCTGCGCCGGATGAATGTACCGGCCCTTGAAGTCAGCGAGGATCACAGGGTCGAACCTTGGAATTTTCCGGTCACCGCTGGGTCCGGCTATCCAGTGAACGGGCAAGCTTACCTCCTCCCCACAGCGGTCCGTCAAGAGCCACCCGACGTCCCTTGGAATCTTAAGTGCCCCGAAGGCAGCCATTGGCGAAAAGCCTTCCGTACAGACTGCTACTTGTCGGTTGACCTCAACCGGATCTACGCGAAGTGCGGCCACCCCGTTCTGACCAGTCCGGCGGAAAACACGTTCGAGAAAACCGCCGAGTATCATGTGCACCACGGTAACGGCCGGCACCTTGGCTTTCTCTGCGACCTTCGAGATCGGCGCGAACCCGTCGGCCTCAACATCCATTTCAACCGCTTTCGCATGGAGCTCGCCAACCAGCTTGGTGATCTCTTCGCTATCTACGGCTTTCTGGGTCCGCCCCCTTGTTCCTGGCCTCCCGTAGTAGATGGGAGTGAGCAGTCGGTCGGAAAAGAGCTGATCGACCAGGGGGCGAGCACAGCCCAGCGCATGAGGCAGTGAAATTACATGCACCATCCGCTTCACGCGACCAGCGACGTTACGCCCTTCTTGTGCTGGGATCGTATAGTGGGAAGGCGCGTCCTCAGGTATCATCCCTGCAGCAACCAACACGTCATTTAGGGTCCGAGAATCCAGATCTTGCTCGTGGGCCAATGAAGCGACCGTATGAAGCTGACGCTCGCAGAGTTTCTCCCCGAGCACGTTGGTTCCAGCTGACAGCGCGATATTTTCGATGATAAAAGCGCGTAAGATGCGCGCAATGTCGCCCGGCTCTTTATTTGAATTTGGATATGCGAGAGCCTTGTAAAGGCATCCGAAGATCCTTTGAGCGCCAGGGGTACCGTTGGCATTGTCGAATTGTCTGAGCTGCACGTCCAGCGCCTCCCGGATCCGAACTTCTCCACCGGAAGTGAATTCGAAGCCGAGGCGACCAGCGTGATCCCAGTCATTAAAGGTCAGCTCCGGCAACCTTTGCCCTGGTCCGTACGCGATTAGTGCCCCCAGAAGCTCGGACGCTCGGACCGACTGCTCCAGTGACTGCGCATCCAACCAATCGGGACCAGCTTTCCCGTTAAGGCGGTTGATGACGTATTTCTGAAGAGGGGATATCGAGCGTTTTGGGCTTTGAGCAATCAGCGCCTCAAGTTGCTCACCCCGCTCGGGTACACGGCAGTCAAGTTCGTGAAACGGATCGTCCCATCTTTTTTTGGTCCGACGCACCAGGGCGATTTTGTGGCGGGGGCACGTTCTTACAACTGACAATGTCCATTGCCAGCGACCGCGACGCCCGGCCCCACGGTCATCCTCTGCAAGACAGGCTGGGCAAAACATAGTGTGAGGGTTCGCTAAGAACTCCGCGGTGACCAGCTCACCACGGAGAACATAGGTCCGCCCCCCGAGCGGCACCGGAGCGTTGGCGTGCAAATCGCCAATGGGAACACCGGAGAGCTCAGCCAAACGGCTAAGTGCCTCTTCCTTATTAGAAACCATATCCTCAGGCTCAAATTCGAGATCGCGGAGAAACGGAATTAGTCGGCCACCAGTGTGTATCCCAGCCAGACGTGCCGCATAAGACAGCGGGCTTTCCTCCGGGTCGAATGGGACGTGGGGCGCGAGCATCATCACGCCCCTCCCCAATGCTGCGCCTCAACCAAATTGATTTTGGCCCAATGGCGAGCAAGGAAAACGTTCTGCCCCATGCCACAGCCTTCCTGCATCCCCCAGCTCTCGGCGAAATGCCTGATCGCCAATTCATTCGCATCGTCCAGAGCTGCCGCTTCGAGCGCCGCAAGAATGTTCTCTATGCAACGACCAAAACGGTTGCGGCTGGCGTGGACCAGCCGATCCACGAGATCTTCTTCAGAGGGTGGCTGCATGCCGGCTGCATTGCAGAAATTGGCGATGACCTTCGTGAGCGCTTTCCGATCGGAAGTCGGTGAGACATCAGCAAGCGGCAACCGCCAATAGCGACGCGTGACTTGCGCATCGCAGGATGCAATCTGCCACAGGCTTTCGATGCCGCTCAGCACTACACTGACCGCCCCCTTGCCCTGCATCAGGTTGCGAAGGATCTTTAGGGATACGTCGACCTTGTACTTGCTCCCGGCACCGAACAGATCATGCGCCTCGTCGATCCATAAGACAGCGGTACCGCGTAGTTGAAAATGGTGCCGAACTTTCCGCATAATGTCGTATTCGGTCTCAGACCGGCGCGGGACCGAGGGATACCCACTGGCCTTAAGAATTTCGATCCCGAGGCTCTTCGCAGTCGCCGGGCTTGGCACCCGAACTCCGACCCACGGTTGATGGGAAGGATCGCGTGGCTGCAACGCGGGATGGGTCTTGAGCCCATGAAGGACCATCGAAGTTTTCCCGCCACCGGCGGGCTCGACCACGGCGATACCGCGCGCATCGCCGGCCTTGTTATAAAGGCGGGGCTTTGGGATTGGTTCTCCCTGTTCATCTCGTTGCAGCAGCCGGTCCAGATAGCTCCTGAACTGTGCGTCCCGCGGCGTCGAGAGATACCTATCTCGCAGCCGATCCACGACTGCGAGTTTTTGGTTAATGTTGATGTTTGGTGCATTCATGGTCATTCGTCCTCCAGGATCCAATCGTCGCCATCGTCAGCCCCATGATCGGCATCGCCAGGCTGATGATCGGAAAATTGGAACGCTTGGAGATCGCCGGAAGAAGTTTCCCCTACGTCATGCTGATTATTGTTGTCTGGGGCCTCCGAAGTCGCTGATGCGGCCGTTGGAAGGCTTGTTCCCCAGCTATCTCGGTCCTCATCATAGGGGCTCATTGGCTCCATCTCAGAGGTCTTGAAACCGATGAACAGGCGGTCTTCTTCGTAGTCCATCCGCTTTTCGGTCCAGTCCTCCATGATGAGTCCGACACGGGTCATGGCGGCGCTGTTGGTTTCCTTGATGTATTCGATCGCCTGGCGGACGACCGCGAAGTTAACCTCGGCACCCTGAGCGTTCTGCGCTCGGATTTCCGCAGCGGCGTTGATCCATTCCTCTGCAGAGACCCCCTGATACCGATCAAAGACTGCAGGGACCTCACACCACCGTCCATTTAGCTCGACCCAGATGGCGCCGATATCCTCTGGATACCAACGGATGGCGACCTTACGACCTGCCGACTTGTTCATGAAACGACCCAGAATTTTCGAATGATAGCGAACCCCCAAGATGGTGATGCCCTTATTGGTCACGGTGCGCTCCCGCTCGTGGCCAAAAATCAAACGTCGACGCCTAAGGTCGGGCGGAGTTTGAACCCCGAATTTCTCTACCAGCCGATTCCAGCAAGCGAGCGGCGTCTCACCGTTCAGTCCGCTATGCGGCGTGCGGTGATACACATCGACGACGTAACGAACCAAGACCGTGCAAAACTCTTCCGGGTTGAGGGCGGCGCGTTTTGAGGAGCCATAGTCTCCCCGCTCGACGCTGTTACTAAAGGTGCGCCCGCTCAATCTTGGCATAAGCTGCGTTGCGAATGTACCGAATACCCGCTCGATGCGCCCCTTCAGATGCGGGTCGCCGGCCGGGCAGTACTCTAACGTGATCCCAAGATCCGAGGTACGGGCTTGGATCAGAGCCGAGGTGTTGTAAGCCGCGCAATCCGTAACGATGACTGAGGGCCAGCCGAATTGGTTCCAGGGAGTTAGGCTACCGCAGGCATCTTCCCAAACACCCTTGTCCCGCATCATCATCTCAATTACGCGCAACGCACTTTGCGAGTTCGGCGTACGCGATATGACCATCCCGACAATGCAGCGGGTTGCGCAACAGATAGCGACGGTGATCCACCAGCGTGCCTTCTTTTTGTCGAGACCGAGTTTCTTCTTTTCCTCTTCGGTCAGATAGTGAAACAACCCGCTTTCCGCCGTGAGGGTTATGGCTTCGGCCTCCCATTCATCGAACTCGACCCTTTGCATTGGCCGCTCAACTTGGAGCCCCTTGCCTACAGGCGCGAACTGCCGGTTCGCAGCTTGGCGGCCGTGCCGTGTCAGTGTCATGTCGAAGGGGTTGAGCTTGCGTATCGCTTGGCGCACAGTCTCGCGCGATGGACAGACAATTTCGGGCTTGCCCTCAGCCCGACGTCGCTCGTTTTCTTCGATAAAGGCGGTTTTGACTTCACCGAAGATAATGTTCTGGGAAGGCCGCTGGTCGTCGAGGTATTTACTGACAACCTTACCCATAAGCATCAACTCGTCCGCGGTCATCCGACGGTCGCGGTTTCCGCGTTCTTCGGTCTTGTCGTAAAGACCTGCAAGACCGAAACGCCGTTCTTTCCTCTCCCATTCAAGCACGGTTTTTGCGCCCAGCTTTTTAGGCACAACGAGAAATTCGCGGTCCTCCTCGGGCTGATCTTTCTCCATGAGTTCACCCGCACGCACTTTAATAGTTCCAAGCACAGGTTTGACAGTCGTCGCTACCCGAGTGACGTTGTTGTTCTCGTCGTCGAGGAGTTCTCTGAAAGCTTGCACCACCGCCAAACGCATACTTGCCTTTCTCTGCGCGTTGGCGCCGCGCAGCGAAAGGAGCTCGCCGTTTGGCAAAGTACGCTGCCGCAGATGCTCAGGCTGATGCTCGTTCGGAGTGCACGCGAAATTGCCGACTGAAAGATAGCGACTGATTTCGGCGTTGGTCATAACCTGAGGCACGCCTGCCCCTTTAGCTGCAACGAAAATGTGCCGCTCCTCTCGGGTCTGAAAGTATCGGTGAGGCTGCCCCCCGATGACGATGCCGTCGTATTCGGAAAAAGAAAATTTGGGCTGTACGGGGCTGGGTTTGGTGGCGATCATTTGAAAATCCTCCGGCAGACGTACGCCTCATGGGCGATACGGACCTTGATGACGAGTTTGAGTTCGTGGGAGCGGATCAGACGAACAATGGCCCGGAAGCCACGCGCACCAAGATTGATGGCATCGACCAAATCCTGAATTTGAACCGAGGCGACCATTTCGTTCACGATCCTGCGTGCAGCCGCATCAGCCTCAGGGTCAGGACGGCGCATTTCGTGCAACATCTCGGCGTTGAAGAGCTCGACCGGATCGAGATCCCGCTCGGTCATAATGATCACTTCATTTGCAAAATCCGGCGTCACTTGTGCTGCGATCTGTGCCAACTCCTGTTGAACCTTGGGCTGGCGCCGCCGGTACTCGGACTTCACCATGATGGCCCGACGGGAGCCGTCGGCCATCAGGACGCGGAAATCGAAATAGTGCGTCGCGGTTTCGCCATTCGGCTTCACCCACTTGAACGGCACTTGGTTTTCGAGGCCCACGACATCAGGTCGCGCGATGGTAACGAGAGCGGTGCACAGTTCGGTATGGCTCTCAATATCCATTGTCCGATCCTCGTCCGGTCCAAAGGTGAACTGACCGGTGAAATGCTTTCGGCGACCTTTGGCTATCTTCCGGGTTGTTTGAATTCGCTCCGGCATCACGAGTCCGCCATCTAACAAATAATTCATGCTTTTTCCTTTTGGCATGAGGGTATCGCTCGCCGGAATACGCTCCGACGCTGCCCGAAGGCCGCGATACAGATTTCTGATTTTGTTTCTTGCTCACCTGATTTCAGGTGGCACTGGGTGCAGGCCTCAGCTTTGGGCTTGCGATATTTTGTGGCCTATTCTGTTCCCTTGACCATTGTCGTTCCTCATCTCTTGGTGGTGACCTCTCAATCGTCGCCGAGCTCCGGCTCTGTTGACTGAAAGGTTGGCTGACCGCCTGTTTCACGAAGAAAAATTTGCATCCCGGTCGGTATGATCTGCCGTTCAGCCTTCGCTTGAGGACGAGAAACTACCCATTGCGCCCCCCCAGCAACAGCTGATTTTGCTCAAAATAAATTTGCCGAAATCATTTCCGTCCAAAATAAAATGATCCCAAGGGGCTCTGCAATCCAACGCAAGTCACTGAATTAAATCAACAATTATAAAGGTATCACGAGTATCGTTAGAGAGGAGACCACACGAAAAAAGTTGATCGCCAATCAAACCGATTGAAATGGCGTCAATCAATCGTCATCCGCGAGATAAATCTGCAACACCTCATCCTAAATGTTGGACGCGGTGAGAAGACTAAGGGACAGATACGGCTGCAAAGCGATTCGTCCGGAGGCAAGCCAGCCCGCGGCAAACACTAACATTTAGATACCGAATGACGCTCTCGCGCCGGAAACTCTTCGTCGATGCGCAAGGCCAGCGAGCCCTTGAAAGCCATCACCAACTCTCGGTCCAACCACGGCATTCCGGTCTCTCGAGATCAAATGACAGAGACAATTTGATTGTTGGTGGTCCAAGGCGACGCAACGCGGCGCGACCGATCTTATTTTGCAAAGAGCGGTTCTGAGCCCAGCCCTTCACATTAAATGGTACAAGCGCTGCGAAGGTCCGGTTCGAGCCCAATTTCACCGATGCCGCATTAGCGGCGAAGGTCCGCTATGCAGGATTGGTTCGAAGCTCGATCCCTGGCGTGTGAAGGCCCGCGCGCGAGAGTGTGAAAATCTCGAAACCATCCGATGTTACACCAATCGAATGCTCGAATTGTGCCGACAGGGATTTGTCCCGCGTCACGGCGGTCCAGTCGTCTGCAAGCATTTTTACCTCCGCGCGCCCAAGGTTGATCATCGGTTCAATTGTAAAGATCATGCCCTGCCTCAGTTCCGGGCCGGTTCCAGCTCTGCCGAAGTTCAGGATGTTGGGGGAGTCATGAAAGACCTGACCGATGCCGTGGCCGCAAAAGTCGCGGACCACCGAGCAGCGTTCGGAATGTGCGTAGGTCTGGATTGCGTGACCGATATCACCCAGTCGCGCACCCGGCCGCACCGCCCTGATCCCCTGCATCATCGCCTCATGCGCGATCTGGATGAGGCGTTCAGCCGCGCGCTTCGGCTTTCCCACCACATACATCCGACTTGAATCGCCATACCACCCGTCATGGATCAGTGTGACATCGACGTTCACGATATCGCCGTCGCGCAACTTCTTCTCGTTCGGAAATCCGTGGCAGACCGATGTGCAGCAGGCGTATTGATACCCCTCGTAGCCCAAGGTTGCAGGTGTTGCGTCATTGGCGGCCGCAAACTCGAGAACGAAGGCGTTGATCTGTGCCAACGCAGTGCCAGCCCGGACAAGATCGGACACGCCGTCGAGGCATCTGGCCGTCAAATCGCCTGCTCGGCGCATCCCCTCAAAGGCGTCCAGCCCATAGAGCTTGATGGCTTCGGTTCTGCGAGCGTCCTGCGCCTTTGATGCGACCGGCACGTTGATATAGCTGTCCATCATGAGCTTCCCTGCGTATTCCATAGTGTAGCAACAGAAGTCAGATTGACCGGCAGCCAGCTACTGTTATATATGAAACATATGTGTTTCGTATATAAGTAAGCAGGAGGTGTGTCGATGGGGATCGTGAAAATCGGGGACGGTCTGCACGAGGAACTGCGCAAGTCCAGTTCGGTCATGTGCCGTTCGATCAATGCGCAGGCCGAATTCTGGATGAAGGTCGGTATGCTTGCCGAAGCAAACCCGACCTTGCCCTTTACGGAGATTATGGCTCAGCAACTCAAGAACGCCGATGTAAAGGTGCCGGAGATCGAAGCAGCCTGAAACTTGATGCTCCCGCTGTTATGTTGCGAGTTGGGCGAAGCGGTCGTCTGCCAGGCGGAATCCAACGGCAGCATTGTCCGCACTGCGGATATAGACAAGCTCACGAAAATTTCTTTGGGAGCTTCACGTTGTCTGTGACCATTGCAACATGACCGCACCACGCGATTTGCTCCATTTACTGCAAAGGGCTGGGTTCTGGGCGACCTTGTTGTATCGACGGCCCGATAGCTCGTCGCTGAGCATCGAAAAATACCCCGCAACAACAGTATCGTTCTCATTATCTGACCAATCTGCTGGTGCCATATGGCGAAGTTAATCGGCGTGGCTTGGCGTGTCAGGTTAGAAGCGCAGGAGTGCGTTTCATTCTTTGCGATAGCGCACGCTTGTCATGTTCGCGTTTTCCGAAGTAGCGTCAGCAGATAGTTTTTTCGTTTTTGATTTTGGCAGGATAATATGAACAAGCGGGGCCTAAGCGAGCGCGATATTTGCACTAAGTTCATTACACCATCCCTTGTTAAAGCAGGCTGGGATGTAAATAGCCAAATCCGCGAAGAGGTGAGTTTTACCAAAGGACGGATCATCGTCCGCGGGAAGATGGTCAGCCGCGGCGAAGGCAAGCGTGCTGATTACATCCTGTCAGCAAAGCCCAACATCCCCATCGCCATTATCGAAGCAAAAGACAACAAGCAGCCCGTCGGCGGGGGCATGCAGCAGGCACTCGGCTATGCGGAAACGCTGGATGTCCCGTTCGTTTTTTCATCGAACGGCGATGGCTTCGTCTTTCACGATCGGACTGGATCATCATCTAATGTCGAACAGTCGTTGAGCTTAGATAAATTTCCCAGCCCCCAAGATCTTTGGCAACGCTACAAAACATGGAAAGGGCTGTCCGATGCTGAGGAAAAGATCGCTCTTGAGGACTACCACGATGACGGGTCGGGCAAGGAACCGCGCTACTATCAGGTGAATGCCATTAACAAAACCATGGAAGCGATAGCCAAGGGGCAGGATCGCGTCCTCTTGGTAATGGCGACTGGCACCGGCAAAACTTATACGGCTTTTCAGATTATCTGGCGCTTTCGGCAGGCGTTTCCTGGAAAACGCGTTCTGTTCTTGGCAGATCGAAATGTTCTTATCGACCAAACCATGGTCAACGATTTCCGTCCGTTCAGTGGCAAGATGGCGAAACTGTCCACCCAGTCAAAGACCATCGAGCGGCCAGACGGAACCAAGGAGAGCGTCACGCTTGCGATGGATAAGAAGCGTCGCATCGACTCTTCCTATGAAATTTACCTTGGGCTTTACCAAGCCATCACCGGGCCGAACGAAAGTCAGAAGATCTTCCGCGAGTTCTCCAAGGACTTCTTCGATCTGATCATCATCGACGAATGTCACCGGGGTAGCGCATCGGCGGACTCAGCATGGCGAGAGATCCTCGATCATTTCTCTTCGGCCGTGCAGATCGGCCTAACGGCGACGCCCAAGGAAACGGAATACGCGTCGAACATCGACTACTTCGGGCCTCCGGTCTTCAGCTACACCCTAAAGCAAGGCATCCGCGACGGTTTCCTTGCGCCCTACAAAGTCATCAAAGTTCACGTCGACCGTGACGTTCAGGGATATCGCCCGGAAAAAGGCCAGCTGGATCGGGATGGCGAAGAGGTCGAGGACCGCATTTACAATGCGAAGGATTTCGACCGCACACTGGTTTTGGACGACCGCACCAAGCTCGTCGCGCGAAAGATAACCGAGTTCCTCCGCGAAAGCGGCGACCCGATGGCCAAGACCATCGTGTTCTGTGTGGATCAAGAGCATGCAGCGCGAATGCGGCAAGCGCTGGTCAACAAAAACGCTGACCTGGTCGCAAAGAATGCGCGATACGTGATGCGGATCACCGGGAATGACAAAGACGGGATTGATCAACTCGGGAACTTTATCGATCCAGAAGCTACATATCCCGTGATCGTTACAACATCCAAACTCCTCTCTACCGGTGTAGACGCCCAGACCTGCCGCCTGATCGTGCTCGACCGCGAAGTCGGGTCTATGACGGAATTCAAGCAGATCGTTGGGCGCGGCACACGGGTGCATGAAGATACGCGCAAGCTGTTCTTCACACTGATGGATTTCCGCGGTGCCTCAAGCCATTTTGCTGATCCGGACTTCGATGGTGAACCCGTCCAAATTTATCAGCCCGGTCCGGATGACCCTGTTACCCCACCGGACGAAACGCCAGCCGAGACGCCGGATGGCGATGTCGTATCGGGCAATGAGAGCCCTGCGGAGAATGAGACCGTCCTGATCGATCCGAACAACCAGAACCTCACCAGCGATACCATGACCGGACCGCGCCCCAAGGTCTATATCGATGGCGTGGGCGCTGACATCGTTGCTGAGCGCGTCGAATACCTTGATGAGAACGGCAAGCTCGTGACCGAATCCCTCCGCGACTACACGCGCAAGGCCATGCGCCAGCGCTTCACCAGCCTCGATGACTTCCTGCGGCGTTGGAAACAGACGGAGCGGAAACATGCGCTTGTCGAAGAGCTGGCCGAAGAGGGTTTGCCCCTCGACGTGATCGCCGACGAACTGGGGTTTGACCTCGACCCGTTTGACCTGATCTGCCATATCGCATTTGACGCCAAGCCGCTGACCCGAAAAGAGCGTGCAGACAATGTGCTCAAGCGAGATGTGTTTACCAAATACGGCCCGCAGGCTCGCGCTGTTCTTGAAGCTTTGCTTGAGAAATACTCCGACGACGGCGTGATCAGCATCGACGATCCGAAGATCCTGAAAATCAATCCATTCGCTGGCATGGGCACCGAGGTTGAACTGATCCGCGCCTTCGGCAAGAAGAACGACTACATTCGCGCCGTGCATGAGATGCAAACGGCGCTTTACGAAGAAAGTGCTTAACCCATGTCCGTCCGTAATCTCGTCAAATCCATCCAAGACATCATGCGCAAGGACACCGGCGTCGACGGTGATGCGCAGCGTATGTCCCAGCTGGTCTGGATGTTCTTCCTCAAGATCATGGACGATCAGGACGAAGCGCTGGAAATCACCCAAGACGACTACACATCGCCCATCCCCGAGGACCTGCAGTGGCGGACCTGGGCGGCGGATCCCGAGGGCATCACCGGCGACACGCTGCTTGCCTTTCTGAATGACGAGCTGTTCCCCAGGCTCAAACAACTCTCCCCACAAAAGGGGCCGCGTGCCAAAGTCGTGCGCGATGTTTTTGAGGACGCCTACAACTACATGAAATCCGGTCAGCTCCTGCGGCAGGTGATCAACAAGATCAACGAGGTCGATTTCAACAACCTCACCGAGCGCCAGCACTTCGGCGACATCTACGAACAACTGCTGAACGACCTTCAAAATGCAGGCAACGCTGGCGAATATTACACGCCCCGCGCAGTTACCGCCTTCATGGTCCAGCAGGTCGACCCAACGCCGGGCGAGGTGCTCTTTGACCCCGCCTGCGGCACCGGCGGCTTCCTGACCTGCGCTATGCGCCATATGCGCGACAACCACATCAAGCGCCCCGAGGACGAGACGCTGATGCAGGCCTCCCTGCGCGCGGTCGAGAAAAAGCCATTGCCCCACATGCTCTGCGTCACCAACATGCTGCTGCACGGGGTGGAGGAGCCTTCATGGGTGCGCCACGACAACACGCTGGCGCGTCCACTGGTCAGCTGGGGGCAGGCGGACAAGGTCGACATCGTCCTGTCCAACCCACCGTTCGGTGGCAAGGAAGAGGACGGGATCGAGAACAACTTCCCCACCTTCCGCACCCGCGAAACAGCCGACCTCTTTCTCGCCCTGATCATCCGCCTGCTCAAGGACAAGGGCCGCGCCGCCGTGGTCCTGCCCGATGGCTCGCTCTTTGGCGAGGGCATCAAGACCCGTCTCAAGGAACACCTCCTCGAGGAATGCAACCTGCACACCATCGTGCGGATGCCGAACTCGGTCTTCAAACCCTACGCCTCCATCGGCACCAACCTGCTGTTCTTCGAAAAGGGCAGGCCCACGCAGGACATCTGGTATTGGGAACACCGCGTGCCGGAAACGCAGAAGGCCTATTCCATGACCAAGCCGGTCCGGCTGGAGCATCTGGACGATTGCGCCGCATGGTGGGGCGGTGAGGCCCGCGAAGGGCGGCAGGAAAGCGAGCGCGCGTGGAAAGTGTCGATTGACGAGATCCGCGAGCGCGGCTTCAACCTCGACATCAAGAACCCACATGTGGAGGCAGAGGACTGGGGCGACCCAGAGACCCTGCTGAATGACCTGACCAAGGCCGAGGTCTCGGTCGACAGCCTGCGGGCCGAGCTGAAGGCCATCCTGACCGAGGCGCTGGCCCGATGAACGCGGAACGGTTGCTGCAGGTTTACGAACAGATCAGCGAAGCGCCGGACGCCATCGCACGGCTGCGGCGGTTTGTGCTGGATTTGGCGGTGCGTGGAAAGCTGGTGGAACAGGTGCCGGAGGACGAGCCTGCATCGCAGCTACTGGAACGAATTAAAACGGAAAAAGACCGGATTGTCCGCGAGGGGAAGTTTAAGAACACTGAAGGATCATTCGCCCGCGATCAGGAGGCTTTCGCTTTTCCGCTTCCGGCAAGCTGGCACTGGTGCTACTTGGATGACGTCGCGGCCATTGCACGCGGCGGCTCACCTCGGCCAATCAAAGCCTATTTGACGGATGAGGAAAACGGAATTCCGTGGATCAAGATCGGGGATTCCACCCGTGGAAGCATTCACATTGACAGCACTGCGGAACGCATTAAGCCAAAAGGACTTTCCAAGTCTCGACTTGTAGTTCCTGGAGATTTGCTACTCTCCAACTCGATGAGCTTTGGCTTCCCTTACATTACCAACGTCGAAGGTTGCATTCACGATGGATGGTTGGTCATTCGGACTCCTGACCAACTTATGAGCAAACTGTTTCTTCATACACTGTTCCTATCGGAGCATGCCAAGCAATCATTTGCTGAGGCTGCATCAGGGGCGGTAGTCCAGAACTTGAACGCAGACAAAGTTAGAAGGCTAACCGTACCTCTTCCCCCCCTCGCCGAACAGCACCGGATCGTCGCCAAGGTCGATGAGCTCATGGCGCTTTGCGATCGGTTGGAGGAGGCCCGCAAGACGCGGGAGGAGCTGCGCGACAAGCTCACCGCCGCCAGCCTCGCCCGCCTGACCGCCCCTGATACCATGGTGGAGGATTTCCCCACCCACGCCGCCTTCGCCCTCGAGGCGCTCCCCGCCCTCACCACGCGCCCCGACCGGATCAAGCCCCTCCGCCAAACCATCCTTAACCTCGCCGTCCGCGGCAAACTGGTCGAACAGGATGCGGCGGATGAACCGGCATCCACTTTGATTAAGGTCGCACAGGGCCTACAGGCAGAAAGAGGCGCCAAAGTGAAAGTTGACCCTATTCAGCCAAGTGAGGTTCCCTTTCATGTGCCTTTCGGATGGCTTTGGACGCGCATCGGCACAATTGCCCTCCAGACTGGCTCTGGTAGCACCCCGCGCGGAGGAAAATCGGCATATGCCGGTGAAGGAACGCCGTTTCTAAGGTCTCAGAACATATACGACGATGGTCTCCGCCTTGATGACGTCGTGTTCATCAATGACGAGACCAACAAGAAGATGAAGCGAACGCAAGTCAAAGCTAAAGACCTGCTCCTAAACATCACTGGCGGTTCTATAGGCCGCTGCACTCGAGTTCCCGATGAGTTCCCGGGGGCAAACGTCAGCCAGCACGTTGCAATCATTCGCACTGCCGTAGCTGGTATCGAAGACTATTTGCACCTTCTGATCAGATCGCCATTCTTCCAAGAATACGTGAATGGAGAGCAGACCGGCGCAGGGCGCGGCGGATTGCCGAAGAACCGCATGGACCGCATCCCGGTGCCGCTCCCTCCTCTCGCCGAACAAAGCCGCATCTTGGCCAAGGTCGACACCCTAATGGCACTCTGCGACCGACTGGAGGCCGCCCTGACCACCACCGACACCACCCGCACCCGCCTCCTCGAATCCCTCCTCCATGAGTCGCTGGAGCCGGCGGCAAACGCCTTGGAGGCCGCTGAATGACACTTGCCCCTGTCGAAGCTGAACGCCTCCTCCTTGCCCGCTATGATGAACCCGCAAAACCGGCCACGGACAAAGTCTTAGGTTTCAAGACTAATGGCGGACGGGTATTCGCTATCGACACAAGGGCAAAAGAAACGCGACTATGGTTCCAGCCGCCCGCGGCTCCCGCGATGGAAGGCATAGAAGCTTTGCCAGACCCGAATAATGGCAATCATCACCTAAATGGGCCGCTCTCTCCGCTAAAACGTTCGGATACTCAGCGCGTCTTAATCGACAGCCTCGCCGCACTGCAGCGGTTCCTTGATTGGTATGACGGTGCCTCCGACGGCTCTTCACCGGAGCTGTTGGAAGGCATCGACTTCGCCAGCGCCTTTGCCCGGTTCCAATCCCTGATCACAAGCTATGACCAGCCCTTCACCCGGTTCGACGAAGGCCTCATCGCTGCCTGGGAAAGCTACAAGCCCCGCGTCCGTGCCGAAGCCCTGACCCGCCTCGACACCGACAGCTGGACAGAAGATCAGATTGGGTCCGGTAGCATCGTCGCCAAGGTGATCGACGCCATCGAAATTCAGGCCACCCACGGCGATGTGACGAACAACATGGTGTTCTGGCAGAACCGTTACGGCCACGCCAATCGAGAACACCGCGCCTTGATCGAAGCCGCTGCGACCGGAACCGGCCTGCAAACCCTCGAACGCCTGCTGTTTCAACTCTACTGCACGGACCGCGACGAAGGGGCCATCTTCGAAGACCTCAGCGAGGCTGTCGGCGCGAAATACCCCCTAATGGCCTACCTGTTCTTTTTGAAAGACATGGATCGCTTCATGCCGATCCAGCCAACAGGATTTGACAGGGTATTCGGCGAAATCGGTTTGGAGTTCCGTACCCTGCGCCATTGCACTTGGGACAACTATTCGCAGTTCAATGCAATCTTAGATGATCTACGCACCCCGATTGCCAAGCTGGCTGGTCTGGACGACGTCCGCCTGATCGATGCCCATTCCCTACTTTGGATGTTTACCACGTTGCTGCGCATGGAAGCAAAGGGCGAACTTTCCAAAGGTGCCAAGGCGAGTGAACGACACCTCGGCGCACGCGAGAAATCCATCGCCGACATCAAGTACTCGGTCGGCCGAACAGTCTTCAATTCGAACGGCCAGGTGGTTCCTACGACGGTTAAGAACAAGGACCTGCAGATGTCCGACGCCGAGTTGGACAAACTGATCCGAGACCTTCTAAAGATCCAGGAAGACCGCTGCGCCATCACGGGGCTACCCTTTCAATTTCGAGGCGCGCAAACAGACGACAACATGTTGCCCTCCCTCGACCGGATAGACAGCAATGGCCACTACGCCCGGGATAACCTGCAGATCGTATGCCGCTTCATCAACTTCTGGAAGCAGGCATCTGACGACACCGAGTTCCGGCGTTTGGTCGAATTGGTCCGAGAGGTGGGGAGGGCCTGATACCCATTGAGAAGAGAATAACAACTTAGTCATCAGGCACACAGTGTAACCCTTAGAGGCACAATCTCAGCCCCCTCAAGCAGCGGCATTTCCAATTTGCAATACGGAGGGCCGTCATTCACTTCGGGTCGTACTAAAGACTCTACTGCGCGGGTAGCGGCGTGTCGAACGGAGCCACGCAAGAGCACCAAGCCGCAAAGATTTATCACCGTCAGTCCAAAGCCTAATTACTTCTAACACCGGTGGAGGCGTTCTGGCGAGAGATTGCATCAAGGCGACGGCAAATATGCATTTCCATCCTTACAGAGATCCAGAAGTTCGGAGAGCTACCTTCCGGTGCCTTCGTCGCGGCTTCGACAATCTTCTCATATCCCCAGGAGCCGTGGAGAGGACTATGGCTTGCATCAGCCATGACGCGTTTTGCTGCAGCCTTGTACATGGAGCTCCTGGGCGAAAGTAGCTTCTTCGTGTTCGGATCTACATTGGGCGCCACTCGATGGTAGTAAATCGAATTTTTGTCAGTCGGAAAGTCGATTCTTGCTCTCAGGTATGACCCGACAGGGATAAAGGCGTCGTTCCGTATCGGATTGATCGAGCCATAATCGCCGTACTCGATCGGCTGGTTTTGAGCCCGGTTAATCGCTTCATAAAGCGCGAGCTCCTCGAGACGGAATTCATCGCGCTCTTCGTCACCGACGTCCGTGACGCTCTTTGGAAAGGATGTTCCGAGACTGACTATGCTTGCGTGGGGAATGATAGTGCGAATTTGGCTAATTAGTGGAGCCACATAGGCGGCATGGAGTGATGCCGTAGAAGCTTGGACAAATTCGAAATCGAGAACGATTTCAAACCGCCTATCCTCCTGAATAAAGGCATTCGCTCTATCAGCAAGCATAGACAGATCATCGATAAAGCCTTCATCGTGAAGCACCGATGCTCGATAGGATATCAAATCATATCTCTGCGCGAATGCATCGAACTGGGTGAAGATATCGGACACATACTGATCGTAGTCATCGTCCTCACCCGGATTTACGATGAGGGTCGGTCGCACCTTGGTATTTTCCGCATGAAGCTCATTCACTTTTGCGACCCACTGTGCATAACCGCCAGCGCTACGTCCCAGCGCCTGCGTTTCGCTTGACCGCAGCGTCGGCTCTCGTGTGATGTCCACCACGCAAACCCGACAGTCGTCGAAGTCTTCGGCGATGGTCGAGTAAATCTTCGCTATGTTGTACTCAATAGGCGCCAATTTGTCTTTATTCGGACGCTTCCGCCCTCTGGTAATCTCGCAATGAACCGACAGTTCAGCTTTCCGAGCCGGGTTCAAGTGCTTCCAGGCCCGTATCTCAGCGTCGCCCATTTTAAGAAGCAAATGATATGTCATGCTACGCTATAGCCCAAGTCACCGAGACGATATCTCAGAGATTCTTTTGAAACCCCTAACTCCAAGGCCATCTTTGTCAGATTACCCTGTGATAGACGGAATGCTCGACGCACTAAAACCTCTGGCATGAGCAGCTTGGCAGCAAAAATGTTGGCTTGATACTCGATCGAATTCCTATCGCCGTTCCGGTGCAGAATTCGCTCGCCGTTGGCCATCGAGTCGATCTTCCCACGATGTAGCAAGTAATGAGCGTATTCATGTGCCATAGAGAAACGCTGTCGGTTGGGATGATGCTTAGAGTTCACAGCAATTTCGAACCTGTCGTCGGCTATTCGCTTTATGTAGGCGTCATTGAATCCAAGATCCTCGAAGCTTAGGTCGAGTTCATTGTTGGACTCAATAATTGCTTCGATAGGGATGGATGCGTCCATCGGAAGCCCCATTTGCTGATAGTACTTCACAACCTGCTCGGGCGAGTTGAGAAGCCCCGGCGGGGGCAGGTCCCGCTGGCTGGATTCTGCTCCGGGGCGTTGCGGTCTGCGAGGCGATTTAGACACCATGTTCGTAAGCTCCAAGCAGAATGGTGTCTTCATCCGGTTCGGTCACAGTTTCACCCGTGTCCATTTCTTCTACAAGGTACTCGAGGCGCTCGATGCGCTCTGAAAACCCAGCAATAAACTCACCGTGATTTCCTGACTTTTCTACGAGCCTGTCGACCGTGCCTTTCATTTCCTTACTTTCCTCTGCAATTTGTTGGACGAGCAGAGTTTTCCCAGAGTTTTTAGTGAAGAAGTTTTCGGTGAGCGTCGGCAACTCAGCTTCGACATGCTGTTTGGCCGAGTAGCGAAGGCTCAAGGCGGCGATAATACCAATAAGCGTTAGGATGACGATCAGGTTCGTGTAGAAGCTCGACAGTGCGGCTATCATACCGTCTGAAGTCATCGTATTGTCGAAGAAGCAAATACTTTGGTTTGCGTAGGTCCAACAGTCACTTTCTGGGAACGTCGAGAAAAGAACTCGAAAACGGGTCCAACCGTACACCATAGAAAGTGTTAACAGCGACGTCAGGACAGCTGTCGCCATCACGATCCCGATTGTCAGCCTGCTGGGTGCCGCCGTGGCGTTTGGACGTTCTTGGCTCACTATATTTCTTTACAAATATTCTCTGTCGATTTCTTGCATAGGATGTGATGAATTGCAACTTTCAGCTGTTGCGAGATTTATCGGATAATTCAGTTCCTCAGGGTACCACTGCTACGTCGGGTAAGGCTATCAGCATCAGCGACTGAATAGCCGCTGTGCTCTTCACTTGACGCACGTTCGCTCGCACTCATGGCCCAGCCCTTGGATGCCGTGCCGGATGCGATGAGATCAATCGACATGGGCTTCGACCTACCGTTCGATCTAATGTAGGCAGGTTCCGAACGTACAGGTACCGTTTTTTTTGGGGGGAGTCCTCTTCAGAGAAAGAGTTCGTCACGTTTCTTAAGAGAATGATGAAACACCTCATTCCAACGAAATTGAAATGAATTACTTCGCCCGAACATGTAAATAGCAGCAGATGCCTGTTGGCTGCTTGATACAAAATTATGCGGGTGTCGCCGGCAACCCTTAAACAATCTGCAATTCCGGCAGTGCCCACGCCAGAGTTTCAGGATCGGCACCCCGGCCGCCTGGCTTTTTTTCCAGAACTCAAAGCTTGTGCTTACAATGCCATCGCTTGTCCGCTGCGGTTAGCACGAGCGCCACCACGCTCGTGACCACCTCCCGTCGGTGGCCGGGACTTCAAAGGCCGCCAAAGTCAGCCTTCTTTTACAGACGACATGGGAAAACTTCTCGGATGCACGTTTAGGCTTCCTCTCAAAGGCGTGCCATCATCTCTGGGGAATGATCAGTTCCCAGCAGCGCGCTGCGTCTTCAGTGATGTAGTATTTTGCAAAGCGTCCAGATCATCTGGATTTTGCGCCTTCTCCTTTCTCCTCGCTCATCGTGCGGTCGTTGAGGGCATCTCCATGCCAGCCCGTCATACCGAGGAAATGGAATGGTCACGTTTAGCCGGAAACTATTTCCTGACCGAAACCTAAAAAATGTAACATACCTGCCTCGGGTGACCGCAGAACCCGCTCCGCCCCTTAAGCGAACTTCGTAAATAAGGACGGTAACGACGACTTCCAGTCCCAGCACGGCGTCGGCTAAAGTTGTGATGGTAAGATTTGAAATCCTCGGCAGCGGGGTCTCAGAAAAATTAAATTTTCTCTTCGTGCTCACAGTAATTGGCCAATGTTCATATCGAGAAGCAGAAACGGAGAGGCAACGACGCGGTCGCATTTCCTCGGAACACGGTCAGGCTTGATGCTGCCACGAAAGGCAGAAGCGCAACAAACAGGAGGACCATCATGCTGCGCACGCTCCCAACGAAGATCCTGCCCGCAGAACCGCAAATCGCCATCGTCCGCGCGTTCTTCACTAAGCACGGAACCGCGCTGTGTACCGCCGCGGGGCTGATCGACGGTGATGCCGGAACCGCCCGCGTTCTGCGCCTCATGTCGATGTTGCGCGAGGCACCACGCCTCGACCACCCAATGCGACGCAGGTTGGTCGATCTCCACCGTCTCCTTTCTTTAGACCCTGTCTTAAAGGCTTTCGAACCCGACTTGTCGTCTTGGACCCTCCTCAATCCCGCCAGCGCCGAAGTGGAGGAACTCTGCCTGCTCACCGACCGGCTCTATGATCTCTTAATTAGCATCAGCGACTCGGACACGAAGCGGAAGGTGCCAGCACTCGACCTTCCGGCGCAGATGGCCGCCTGAAGTGCTTCGCCGGCCGCGCAACGCGCGCTGTCGGCGGCATTCCTCTGGGGCGCAGAACAGGATTCCCAACTTCAAAGGACCATCTTCTGCATGCCGGATTAATCGAAAAAGTGACCCCGGCTGTAGATTTCTTCTTCGTCTCCTAAAAGAACGACCAATGTTCTCGTCACCAGCACCAGCCTTCGAAATGAACCGAAAGGACCCTGCCGAACACAACGCATCTCCCAACCGCAGAAAACATGACGCCGATGAATCAGGCAACACCAGCACCTTTCATGCATGCAAGGGAGACAATCATGCTCAACACGGACACCGCGAATATTAGCCAGGCCCGCTACGATGCGGTCGCTGCGACTGAGAGACACCTGCGTCGCAATGGCGCCGGGCTTTGCAACCTGCTCGACGCGCTCGACGATCCAGCCGGCTTTGAAGCCTTGTGCCGCCTGCATAGCGCATTCAGCCATTCTTTCCCGGATGCGGATGCGGTCGAAGATGCCGTGAACGATATCACCCGCTTTCTCGCGGATCAGTCGTGTTCATCGCTCGACAAGATCGGCATTGAGCGAAGCTTCGCGGCAGCTGATATGGCTCGATGGCACGGCGCCCGGATCAGCGAGATTCATGGTAAGTTTAGCCATGCTCGATGACCCGCGCTGCGTATTACAGATCTGCCAAGAGAACCGCCTTAAAAACCATCCTGGTACGTTCGGTCCGGAACAGGATATCTGCGATATCACGCTGTGGCTCAATCAGCGCTTTCCCCTCTCGAAGGCGCGTGTGCTGGTTGGCCGGCACTATACTCAACGCGACCGCGAGATCGCTGGCCTTGCGGTTACAAGTTCGGCCACGCATTCCGTGTCCCTGGCTCCACTTGCTTTCGAGGCATTTGTAGCCTTGGGGTACCGGGTCCAGGAGACGGGCGGTGATAGCTATGAGTGCCCCTCTTGTTATGGGTATCACTCAAGGCATGAAGCGCTGAAAGCCTGTGTGCGCATCGAAAGCGCGCTACGGGACTGGCGTTCACAATAAAGAAAACGTAAATTTCTGACATAGGGCGGCGCAAGCCGCCCTTTTTCTGTTGAAGCACATCAGAAAGTGCCAAGAGACCGACTTGACGAGATGTGGCGCGACGACCCCTCCGGAAACTCCCCTTCCTGACAGCTCGCGCACCGTGGGATTTGGTGCGTCTGCGTTTAGGCTGAATACTGGAGCGACCGCCAATTGGAGAAAATTTCTTTAATCCATTATTGAACGCCCCTTCACCGCCCCAGATCCTTCAGGACAAAGGCGAACCAGTCCTTGCACCATTCGCTTCGCCAAAACGAGATAATCGGGCGTTTCCGCCCGATTGACCTTTTATGCTTGCAAAATGGCTACTCTAACCCGGCCAATGGCCATGAATTGGTAGTCAGAACAGAAACCTCACCCCACAACTCCAATCAGCCACACTTACTATGGCCGCAGCTGCCGCAGGTCATGCAGCCTTCGACCATGCGCAGGTCGTATTGGCCGCAGCTGCTGCAGGCTTTGCCGCGGGGGGCCTCCAGGCCGACGACCTTGGCTTGCGGGTCGGATTTCAGCCCCTGCCCTTCGCCCGCGATAAAACCGGTGGCGATCAGGTGTTGTTCGATCACGCCCCCGATGGCGGCCAGCATCGACGGGATGTATTTGCCGCGCATCCAGGCGCCGCCGCGCGGGTCAAAGACGGCCTTCAGCTCCTCGACGACAAAGGACACATCGCCCCCGCGACGGAACACGGCAGAGATCATGCGGGTAAGCGCGACCGTCCAGGCAAAATGCTCCATGTTCTTGGAGTTGATAAAGACCTCGAACGGACGCCGATGCCCGCCGATCACCACATCGTTGATGGTGATATACAGCGCATGCTCGCTGTCGGGCCATTTGATCTTGTAGGTGGAGCCCTCAAGCTCTTCCGGACGGTCCAGCGGATCGGACATATAAACGACCTCGCCGCCTTCCTCTGCGGTGGCTTGGGCCGCAACCTCGCCCGGGGCTGTATCGGCGCTTTCCGATACCGACAGAACCGATCCGGTCACGTCATTGGGACGATAGGTCGTGCAGCCTTTGCAGCCTTGATCCCAAGCGGCCATATAAACATCCTTGAACGCGTCAAAGCTGATGTCTTCGGGACAGTTGATGGTTTTCGAGATGCTGCTGTCGACCCATTTCTGTGCCGCGGCCTGCATCTTGACGTGATCCAGAGGGGCCAGCGTCTGTGCATTAACGAAATAGTCCGGCAAGGGCGCGTCGCCCTTCAGATCGCGCCACATCTGTACGGCGTAATCGACGACTTCTTCCTCCGTCCGGCTGCCATCCTTTTGCAGAACCTTGCGGGTGTAGGCATAGGCAAAGACCGGCTCGATCCCCGAGCTGACGTTGCCTGCATAAAGGCTGATGGTGCCTGTGGGCGCAATCGAGGTCAAAAGCGCGTTGCGGATGCCGTTTTCGGCAATGGCGTCGCGCACATCCTCATCCATCTGCTGCATGGTGCCGGAAGCCAGATAGGCGTCCGCCTCGAACAGCGGGAAGGTCCCCTTTTCCTTCGCCAGATCGACGGAGGCCAGATAGGCCGCCCGTGCAATCGCCTTGAGCCATGCCTCGGTCTGCTCTGCCGCCGCGTCCGAGCCATAGCGCAGCCCGACCATCAACAAGGCATCCGCCAGACCGGTGACACCCAGACCGATGCGGCGCTTGGCTTTCGCCTCTGCCTGCTGTTCGTCAAGCGGGAATTTCGACACGTCAACGACGTTGTCCATCATGCGCACAGCGGTCGCGACCAGCTTGTTCAGCGCCTCGACATCCAGCTGAGGGTTGTCGCCAAACGGATCGGATACCATCCGCGCCATATTGATCGACCCCAGCAAACAGGCACCATAGGGCGGCAGCGGCTGTTCCCCACAGGGGTTTGTGGCGGCGATGGTTTCGCAATAGCTCAGGTTGTTGGCCTCGTTGATGCGATCGATAAAGATCACACCGGGCTCGGCGAACTCGTACGTGGCTTTCATGATCCGGTTCCACAGATCACGGGCCTGAACGGTGCGGTAGACCTTGCCGTTGAACTGCAGATCCCAGCTGGCATCGGCCTTGACCGCATCCATGAAAGGGTCTGTGATCAACACGGACATGTTGAACATCCGCAGCCGCGCGGGGTCGGATTTCGCGGCGATGAAGTCTTCGACATCGGGGTGGTCACAGCGCATTGTGGCCATCATCGCGCCACGGCGCGACCCGGCGGACATGATCGTCCGACACATCGCATCCCAGACATCCATAAAGCTCAGCGGGCCGGAGGCGTCAGCAGAGACCCCCAGCACATCCGCGCCACGGGGCCGGATGGTGGAAAAGTCATAGCCGATCCCGCCCCCCTGCTGCATGGTCACAGCGGCTTCCTTGAGCATGTCGAAGATGCCGGCCATGCTGTCAGGCACGGTGCCCATGACGAAACAGTTGAACAATGTCACACGGCGCGCAGTACCTGCCCCGGCAGTGATGCGGCCCGCGGGGAGGAATTTGAAATCCTCCAGCGCTTCGTAAAATGCCTCTTCCCATTTTTCCGGTGCTTTTTCGACCTGTGCCAGATCACGGGCGATTCGCCGCCAGCTGTCTTCTACCGTCACATCGCGCGGCGTGCCGTCGGCATCTTTAAAACGGTATTTCATGTCCCAAATCTGTTCGGCAATGGGGGCGGCAAATCGTGACATATTCGATTCCTTGAGGGCTGTTTGGGAAGGTGTTCACCATACCCCAAATCAAAGCGCAAGCACAACAGGTTGAAGCTGCGGCACTTACGTCTACATTATGTCGTGTCCGACGCAGGCGGACGCAGGAGGATTCTGTGAAAAATCATATACATCTCATCAAGTTGTCCGTCGGCACGGAAACCGTCGATGACCTGGCCGCATGGCAGGAAAAAAAACGCGTGCAAACCGAGGACGGTTTTCCCCGCCACGTGACCCGCATGTGGCCCAAACGCGAACCCGAGATTCTGAACGGCGGGTCGATCTTCTGGGTGATCAAAGGAGTGATCCAGTGTCGTCAGAAAATCCTGCGTCTGGACGAGACATCGGGCGCGGACGGTGTGCGCCGCTGCGCGATCGTGCTGGACCCCAAGATCATCCGGGTGCAAGGCAGCCTCAAACGCCCGTTTCAGGGGTGGCGCTACCTTGCGCCGCAGGATGCCCCTGCCGATCTGCCCGAAGGCCGCGACCACGAAGAGCCCCTGCCCATCGAGTTGAACCGCGCGCTGGCCGAGATCGGCGTGCTCTAGCAGCAGCCCCTGCGCACGCATCCCCCGCGGGATTTGAGTTTATTTGGCAAAATGAAGCAGGGCCGCGCGTGCCTCTTCATTTTGCCCTTAAACTCCCGCCGGAGGCGCATCCGCAGGATGCTGCGCGCATGCGCGTCAGGACAGCCGCGCCAGCAGGGCCGTCATCGTCGCGCGATCCGCATCATCCATCTCTGCCATCCGGCTGCGCCAAAGCGTCGCCTGGGACCGCAGGATCAGCCCGTCGGACAGGATCTTGAGGTGGTTGGCGCGCAATGTCTCCCCGCTCGAGGTGATGTCGGCGATGGCCTCTGCGGTTTCATTCTTGATCGTGCCTTCGGTCGCCCCCTGGCTGTCGACCAGCGCATAATCCGCGACACCGGTGCTGCGTAGGAATTCCCGCACCAGCCGGTGGTATTTCGTCGCGATGCGCAGGCGGAACCCGTGCTTGTCGCGGAAGGCCGAGGCGGCGGCATCCAGATCATCGAGCGTATCCACATCGATCCAGGCCTGAGGCACCGCGATGATCAGATCGGCATGCCCGAAGGCGAGCTCTTCTACCGGGGCGACAAGCTGATCCCACAGCGCCAGTTTCTCTTGCACCAGATCGGTGCCGGTGACGCCCAGATGGATACGGCCAGCGGCGAGTTCGCGGGGGATTTCGCCCGCAGAGAGCAAGATCAACGACACGCCCTCAATGCCTTCGACGGCCCCCGCGTATTCACGTTCGGAGCCCGTGCGCTGCAAGGTGATCCCTCGCGCGGCAAACCATTCAAAGGTTTTCTCCATCAGACGCCCTTTGGAGGGCACACCGAGTTTGATCGTCATTGGCCTGCCTCCAGTTCCAGCATCAGCCCGGGGCGCATGACGCCCCCCACCGCGGGAATTTCGCCGCCCTGCCCCAGCCGCCGTGTCAGCGCGTCATAGCGTCCGCCTGTGGCGATGGTGGGCAGGTCGGGCCGTGTCGCCGCGCGGAAGCCAAAGACGAACCCGTCATAATATTCCATCGACACGCGGCCAAAGCTGGCTTCGAACATCAGGTTACCGGTATCGACACCGCGGGCGGCAAGCGCCTTTTCCCGCGCCGCGACACGGTCCACCGCATCAGAGATCGCGGGCATATCGACGGCAAGGTCATGCAACTGGCTGATCGCATTGGGCATGGTTTCACGCACATCCAGCAGTGCCAGCAGCAAGGACACCTGCGTCCGCGACAGGGCCGGCTCGGTGGCGTCGGCGCGCAGGGCGGTGATGCGTGTTTCAATCTCTTCCAGACTGCGCAGGCCGACCAGTGGTGCGGTAATAGCACCGTCACTGGCCAAGAGCGCCGCGCGGGTCGCGGGCATCGGCGTTTTGCCAGCATAGCGGTCGAGCAACGCACGGAACCGGCGGGGCCGCCAGATGTGCCGCATCAGTGCCGCCTTGCGCGACGCCGATGTATCCAGCCCCGCAACCGCAGCCATCAAGATACCGATATCCCCCGTCACGGCAGTGACCGGAAGCCCCTCCAACGCGCCCTGGATCAGGGCAAAGACTTCGGCATCGGCTGCCGCGGGATCGCCACGATCAAAGACTTCGTAGCCCGCCTGAATATATTCATTGGCGCGGTTGGGGTCACGTTCCTGACGGCGAAACACTTCGCCCGCGTAGGTGTAGCGTGCCGGGTCCGCCCCATGGGCCATATGCATCTGCACCACGGGCAAGGTATAATCGGGGCGCAGCATTTGTTCGCCCCGCATCGCATCCGAGGTGACATAAGCGCGCGCGCGGATGTCTTCGCCATAAAGGTCGAGCAGGGTCTCGGCGGGTTGCAGGATCGGCGGTTCCACCACCGCCGCGCCCTGCGCCTCGAACAAGGCGCGCAGGCTTGCGGCTTTGGCGAGGATATCGGATCGTGTAGCCATCAGCGGTTCAGCTCCAGTATCTCGCGCACTTTAAAGACAAGATCCCCACGCGCCACTTCGTATTGGCTGGGGCGGTCTTTCCATTCCTCCAGCGTGGCGCTTTCAGCGATTTTCGCGCCCAAGATCAGGTCCTTGATCTGGATCATACCCTTGTCGAATTCATCCCCGCCCGCGATCACCGCCACCGGGCTGGCGCGGCGGTCTGCATATTTCAGCTGGTTGCCAAAGTTCTTGGGGTTGCCGAGATAAACCTCGGCCCGGATGCCTGCCTGACGCAGTTCAGCGACCATCGCCTGATAGTCGGACATGCGCGCCTTATCCATCACGGTCACCACTACGGGCCCTTCGGCCTGCGCCGACATCCGGCCCTTGGCCTGCAGTGCGGCAAGCAGCCGGTCGACGCCGATAGAAACACCCGTTGCAGGGACTTCCTGACCGGTGAAGCGCTTGACCAGATCGTCGTAGCGCCCGCCCCCTGCGACAGAGCCAAAGTTGCGGGGCCGGCCTTTTTCGTCCTGGATCTCGAAGGTCAGTTCCGCCTCGAACACCGGACCGGTGTAATAGCCAAGGCCGCGCACGACCGAGGGGTCGATCTCTACGCGGTCAGCGCCGTAGCCGCCGGCCGCCATCAGATCGGCGATGGTTTCCAGCTCGTCCACGCCCTGCGCGCCTGTCTCAGAACCCGCGACCAGTTCACGCAACCGCGCGACGGTTTCCGCACCGCTGTCGCGTTTGGCTTGCATAAAGCCCATGACCACATCGGCCTGTTCATCGCTGAGCCCTGCGCCATCGGTAAAGTCGCCGCTGTCATCCTTGCGGCCCGCGCCCAGCAATGCGCGCACCCCGTCCAGACCCAGCCGGTCGAGCTTGTCAATCGCACGCAGCACGATGCCGCGCTCGTGGGCGAAATTGTCGGGGTTGGCAGGATCGAGCACGCCTGCGACCTCCATCACACCGTTAAGCACCTTGCGGTTGTTCACCCGCACGATGTAGTCCCCGCGGTCGATCCCGACTTCTTCCAGACAATCGGCCAGCATCGCGCAGATTTCTGCATCCGCCGCGACCGACGGTGCGCCGACCGTATCGGCATCGCATTGATAGAACTGGCGGAAACGCCCTGGCCCCGGCTTTTCGTTGCGCCAGACCGGCCCCATCGCATAGCGCCGATAGGGCGTGGGCAGATCGTTGCGGTGTTGTGCATAGACGCGTGCCAGCGGTGCGGTCAGGTCATAGCGCAGGGCCAGCCAGTCGCCGGGCTTGTCCGCCTCTGCATCCTCTTGCCACGCGAAGACGCCCTCATTGGGGCGGTCCACATCGGGAAGGAACTTGCCCAAAGCCTGCACTGTCTCGACCCCGGAGCTTTCCAGCGCGTCAAAGCCATAGCGATGATAGACCTGCGCAATCTTATGCAGCATCTCGGCACGCTGTGTTACTTCTGCACCGAAATAGTCACGAAACCCCTTTGGCGTTTCGGCCTTGGGGCGGGGGGTCTTTTTTGGCTTGGCCATTGGATCACATCCTGTGGGCTGAATATCGCGCTTCGCGTCTAGCCCAACCCCCCGCCAAGGGCAAGCGACGCGGCCCCGCCGCGGCACGCATCCCCCCTTATCGAACGCGCGACAACCTGTTAGGAGGACGGCAAACGCGCAAGCTGCAAGGTGCCCTCATGGATAAGCTCGAAGAACAAATGGCCCATCTGATCCGTACGGTGGATGACCTGTCCGATGTCGTCGCCCGTCAGGAGACAGAGATCGCGACCCTGACACGGCGGGTTCATATGCTGATGCAGCGCGAGGGCGAACGCGAGGCAGCGGGCTCCGACGGGGTTGTTATCGGCAACGAACGCCCGCCGCACTATTGATCGGAAACCCCATCCAGGAAGCTGCCGCCGCCCCGATGGGCCGCGTCAGATTTCCTCTACCTCCATCACGCCGGTCAGGGACCGGATGGCACCCTTGATCTTGGGGGTGACAGGGTATTCGGCGCAGAGGTCAACCTCCACCTCGCCGGGCAGGGTCGGGTCCATCAGGCACAGTTGTACCGGCCCCTTACCCGCGCTGCGCGCCGCGGATCGGGCACCGGCCAGCACATCGGCGACCGCCTGAATAGCCCCCGCATCATCCACAAAGATCCGCAGCCCCATAGTGCCCGCATCCTCGACCACCGTGTCGATCGGCACCACCGACCGGCCCAGCAGTTTCAACTGGTCGCTTTCCATCGTCGCCTCGACCATGACCACGACCTTCGACCCTGTTTCAAGATGGTCGCGCGCCAGTTCCAGCGTGTCCGAGAACAGCGTCACCTCGTAAGCGCCCGTGGGGTCCGACAGTTGCGCGAAGGCAAAGCGGTTGCCGCGCGCTGATTTACGTTCCTGCCGTCCGGCGACGATCCCTGCCAGACGGGCGTTCATCGCCCCTTTGACCGAGACTTTCTCGGTCAGCTCGTCCAGCGTCAGGAACGGCACACCGCCCGTAGCGGATTTGCGTTTCATCGGCCCCATGTAATCGTCCAGCGGGTGGCCCGACAGATAGAAGCCCACGGCCTTGAACTCTTCGGTCAGGCGCTCGGCGGCCTCCCAATCGTCGCAAGGCACGATGCGCGGCTCTGGCAAGTCATCCCCCGCCTCGCCAAACAGCGACACCTGATTAGAGGCTTTCTGCTCGTGGATCGCGGCGGAATAGCTGACCAACCCGTCCAGCGACTGCCAGACGCGTCGGCGGTTGTTGTCCAGCTGGTCGAACGCACCGGAGCGGGCCAGCATCTCAAGCGGACGTTTCCCCACCCGTTTCAGATCAACCCGCCGCGCCAGATCAAAGAGCGTGGCAAAGGGCTTGTCCACACCGTCAACCTTGCGGCCTTCGGTGATCAGCTTCATCGCTTCCACCCCGACGTTTTTCAGCGCGCCCAAAGCATAGACCAACGCGCCCTCGACCACCTTGAACGTCGCATCACTGCGGTTCACACAAGGCGGCACCCAGGGCAGTTCCAGCCGTTTGCGGACCTCTTCGAAATAGACCGCCAGCTTATCGGTCAGATGGATATCACAGTTCATCACGCCGGCCATGAATTCGACCGGATGGTTCGCCTTGAGCCATGCGGTCTGATAGCTGACCACCGCATAGGCGGCGGCGTGGGATTTGTTGAAACCATAGTTGGCGAATTTTTCGAGAAGGTCGAAAACCTCGGACGCCTTTTTCTTGTCGACCCCGTTGGCCATCGCGCCTTTTTCGAACTTGGGGCGTTCCTTGGCCATTTCCTCGGCGATCTTTTTACCCATCGCACGGCGCAGCAGGTCAGCGCCGCCAAGACTATAGCCCGCCATGACCTGCGCGATCTGCATAACCTGTTCCTGGTAGACGATGATGCCCTGCGTTTCCTCGAGGATGTGGTCAATCGAGGGATGCACGGATTCCCGCTCGCGCTGGCCGTTCTTGACCTCGCAATAGACCGGAATATTCTCCATCGGGCCGGGCCGGTATAGCGCGACCAAGGCCACGATGTCTTCGATACAGGTCGGCTTCATCCGCTTGAGCGCATCCATCATGCCGCTGGATTCCACCTGGAACACCGCCACCGTCTTGGCGCTGGCATAAAGCTTGTAAGATGCCTCGTCGTCCAACGGGATGGTGGCGATATCGTCGATCAGCCCCTCGGGCGGCTCGAACAGCTCTGTCCCGTCGGCGGCCACATGCAGGTGACGGCCCGAGGATTTGATCTGGTCGACCGCGTTCTGGATGACGGTCAGGGTCTTGAGGCCCAGAAAGTCGAACTTGACCAGACCGGCCTGTTCGACCCATTTCATGTTGAACTGCGTCGCGGGCATATCGGACCGAGGGTCTTGATAAAGCGGCACCAGCGCGTCCAGCGGCCGGTCCCCGATCACAACCCCCGCCGCGTGGGTCGATGCGTTGCGCAACAGCCCCTCGACCTGCTGGCCATAGTTCAACAGCCGCGCGACAACTTCCTCGTTCTTGGCCTCCTCGCGCAGGCGTGGTTCATCCGCCAGTGCCTTTTCGATGCTGACAGGTTTCACGCCCTCGACGGGGATCATCTTGGACAGGCGATCCACCTGCCCGTAAGGCATCTGCAACACCCGTCCGATGTCACGCACCGCCGCCTTGGACAAAAGCGCCCCGAAGGTGATGATCTGCCCCACCTTGTCGCGCCCGTATTTGCGCTGCACATACTGGATCACCTCTTCCCGGCGATCCATACAAAAGTCGATGTCAAAGTCGGGCATCGATACCCGTTCGGGGTTCAGGAACCGTTCAAACAGCAGTTGATAGCGCAGCGGGTCCAGATCGGTAATCGTCAGCGCATAGGCCACCAGACTACCCGCTCCCGAGCCCCGCCCCGGCCCGACGGGAATATTATTGTCTTTCGCCCATTTGATAAAATCGGCAACGATCAGAAAATAGCCGGGGAACCCCATGCCCTCGATGATGCCCAGCTCGAAATCCAGCCGCTTTTCATATTCTTCGACGGTGGTGGCATGGGGGATCACCTTGAGCCGGTTTTTGAGCCCCTCATGCGCCTGCCGCTTGAGCTCTTCGATCTCGTCATCCGCAAATTTCGGCAGGATCGGATCGCGCCGATACGCCATAAACGCGCACCGCTTGGCAATCTCGACGGTATTCTCGATTGCCTCCGGCAAATCCGCAAACAGCGTCACCATCTCGGCCTGCGACTTGAAATAGTGCTGCGCAGTCAATCGGCGACGGTCCTGCTGCTGATCGACATAGGCCCCGTCCGCGATACAGATCAGCGCGTCATGGGCCTCGTACATATCGGCCTTGGGAAAATAGACGTCATTCGTCGCGACCAGGGGGATGCTCATGTCATAGGCCATCTCGACAAAGCCCCGCTCGGTCAGCTGTTCGGCTACGGGCTGGCCATCCTCGCCGGGGTGGCGCTGCAACTCGACGTAAAGCCGGTCGGCAAAAGCCCCGTGCAGCCGTGCCATCAATGCCTCTGCCGCGGGACGTTGACCGCCCTGTAACAGCTGCCCCACGGGGCCGCCCGCCCCGCCCGTCAGACAGATCAACCCACCGTTCAGCGCCTCCAGCTCCTCCAAGGTGACCTGCGGCAGCGCCCCACCCTTGTCGATATATAGGCAGGAGTTCAGCTTCATCAGGTTTTCATACCCGGCCTCGGATTGGGCCAGCAAAACCACAGGGGCCGGATCGCGCGGCTTTTCCCCCGGTTGCACCTTCACATAGGCCAGATCCACCTGACAGCCGATGATCGGCTGCACACCGGCCCCCGCCATGGCGACCGAGAATTCCAACGCGGCGAACATGTTGTTGGTATCCGTCAGGGCCAGCGCCGGCATATCGGCCCCCTTGCACAGATCAGGCAGCTTTTTCAGCCGCAACGCCCCTTCCAACAACGAATACTCGGAGTGCGTGCGCAGGTGAATGAATCGGGGTGCTTGTGCCATGGGGTCAACTTACCCAAGCCCACCCGCAGTCACCAGTCCCACCGGCACCCCGCGCCTGTTTTTCCAGCAACACGACACGCCCTAGAGCGCAGGACGCCACGAAATCTCTTGCCAAGCCCCCTTGCCCCCGCCTAGCCTCGTTCAACATTTGCCCGCGCCGCGTTCTACGTCGCATCGAACGCCGCGCAGATCACGGGCTGAGGTACCGCGGCGGAACGAACCCTATGGACATCACTTTTCTCCTCAACGGGGAAGTCGTGTCACTGACCGGCGTCTCCCCCACCATGACGCTACTGGACTGGCTACGCGAAACCCGACACCTGACCGGCACCAAGGAAGGCTGCAATGAAGGCGATTGTGGCGCCTGTTCCGTCATGATCAGCGACGACCAGGGCCACCGCGCCCTGAACGGCTGCATCCTGTTCCTGCCCCAGATCAACGGCAAATCCGTCACCACCGTCGAAGGGCTATCGGCGTCTGACGGCAGCCTGCACCCCGTGCAGCAGACCATGATCGACCACCACGGCAGCCAATGCGGCTTTTGCACGCCGGGCTTTGCCGTCACCATGGCCACCGACCATCTGAACGGGGCCACGGATCACGACACGCAGCTCGCCGGCAACCTGTGCCGCTGCACCGGCTACGCGCCCATCATCCGCGCCGCCAAAGCCGCCGAGGCCGCCCCCGTGCCCGCCCACCTGCGCAACCTCAAACTTCCAGATGGCCCAAAATCCTCGGGGGGGCCGGCGCAGCCGGACGGGGGCGGACAGCCCCCTGCGACCTCGCGCCCCACGACCACGGATGAACTGGCCCACTGGTACGCCGATCACCCCGATGCGACCCTGATTGCGGGGGCAACGGATGTCGGCCTCTGGGTCACCAAACAATTCCGCGATCTGGGGCCGGTCGTGTTTCTCAACCAGATCCCCGACCTGCGCGGCATCACCGATGGCGGGGATCACTGGCGCATCGGCGCAGCCACCACCCTTGCCACGCTCACCGCGCATTTTGCCCCGCTCTATCCCAGCTTGGGCGCGATGCTGCGGCGATATGGCTCGGCGCAGGTGCGCAATGCGGCCACCATCGGGGGTAACATCGCCAATGGCTCGCCCATCGGGGACGGCCCTCCGGCGCTGATCGCGATGGGGGCAACATTGCACCTGCGTCACGGCGACACCCGCAGGAGCCTGCCGCTTGAAGACTTCTTTATCGACTACGGCAGACAGGACCGCGCCCCCGGAGAATTTGTCGAGGCGATCACCGTCCCGAAACTCCCCACCGGCAGGGGTGACAGCCTGCGCTGCTACAAGATCAGCAAACGTTTCGATCAGGACATCTCGGCGCTGTGCGGCTGTATCAACATCACCCGCGCCGGCGATGTGATCACAGACGCACGCATCGCCTTTGGCGGCATGGCAGGCACGCCGAAACGGGCAAGCCAGACCGAAGCCCTGTTGATCAACCAACCTTTTGACGAGGCGACGATCCGACGCGCGATGGATGCCTTGGCGCTGGATTATCAGCCAATGACCGACATGCGCGCCTCGGCGCAGTATCGCCTGCTGACCGCCCAGAACCTGCTGCTGCGCTATCTGCATGACGTGAACGGCCTGCCCACGAACCTGCACGAGGTGACAGCATGAGCGTTGCCAAACCCCTCCCCCATGATGCAGCCAAGCTCCATGTCACGGGGGCTGCGCGTTACGTCGATGACATCCCGACACCGGCCACAACGCTGCATATCGCCTTTGGACTGAGCACGGTGGCCGCGGGCACGCTCAACGGCATGGACCTGCGCGATGTCGCTGCTGCCCCCGGTGTGGTGGCGGTGCTGACGGCGGCAGATCTGCCCTTTGACAATGACGTATCGCCCTCCAACCATGACGAACCCCTGCTGGCCACCGACGCGGTACATTATGCGGGCCAGCCCGTCTTCATGGTCATCGCGACAACCCACCTTGCCGCTCGCCACGCCGCGCGGCTTGGGGCGGTGGACATCACCCCGACCGCGCCGATCCTGACCATCGAAGAGGCGCTGGCCGCCGATGCTCGGTTCGAGGATGGCCCCCGCATCTACCAGAAGGGGGACGCTGCCGCCGCGCTGACCACCGCCCCCCAAACTCTGAGCGGGACGATCAATATCGGCGGGCAAGAGCATTTCTACCTCGAAGGTCAGGCCGCCCTCGCCCTGCCGCAAGATAATGGCGACATGGTCGTCCATTCCTCGACCCAGCACCCGACCGAGATCCAGCATAAGGTGGCAGAGGCGCTTGGCACGCCGATGCACGCCGTGCGGGTAGAGACGCGACGCATGGGCGGTGGTTTTGGTGGCAAGGAAAGTCAGGGCAATGCGCTCGCCGTGGCCTGTGCCGTCGCCGCCGCGCGCACGGGACGCCCCTGCAAAATGCGATATGACCGCGATGACGATATGATCGTCACAGGCAAACGCCATGATTTCCGCATCGACTATACCGTAGGCTTTGACGCCACTGGCCGCATCTCGGCGCTGGATTTCACCCATTACACCCGCTGTGGCTGGGCGATGGACCTGTCCCTGCCCGTGGCCGACCGTGCGATGCTGCATGCGGATAATGCCTATCACCTCGATAACATCCGCATCACCTCGCACCGCTTGCGCACCAACACGCAAAGCGCCACGGCGTTTCGCGGGTTTGGCGGGCCACAGGGGATCGTGGGCATCGAACGGGTTATGGACCATATCGCGCAGTCACTCGGGTTTGATCCGCTGGCGGTGCGGCGCGCCAATTTCTACGCCGATGTGATGCAGCCTGACGCAACCGGACAGGCCCATGACCACCGCGCCCTGCCCCATGATACCGAGGCTGATCTTGCCTCTCGCGGGGCACCGCCCGCACCACAAGAGAGCACGCCACCCCAGCCCACGGGTCTGCAAACCACCCCCTACCACCAACCGGTGCAGGACTGTATCATCAACGCGCTGACCGACCGGCTGGCCCAGACATCAGACTACACCGCACGCCGCGCCGCCATTGCCGACTGGAACGCGACGCAGCCGGTTCTGAAACGCGGCATCGCGCTGACGCCGGTCAAGTTCGGCATCTCTTTCACCCTCACCCACCTTAATCAGGCGGGGGCGTTGGTACATGTCTATCAGGACGGGTCGATCCACCTGAACCACGGCGGCACGGAAATGGGTCAGGGCCTGTTCCAGAAAGTCGCGCAAGTCGCCGCGAGTCGCTTTGGCGTCGACCTCTCGGTCGTCAAGATCACCGCGACGGATACGGGCAAGGTGCCCAATACCTCGGCTACGGCGGCGTCTTCGGGGACGGACCTGAACGGCATGGCGGTCCAAGCGGCCTGCGACACGATCCGCGACCGCATCGCCGACCATCTGGCCGAGCGTTATCAGACTACCGCAGACCAGATACGCTTTGCCCAAGGCCAGGTTCATATCGGGGAGGAGGAGATCAGCTTTGCCCAAGCCGCCGCCTCCGCCTATGAAAACCGCGTGTCGCTGTCGTCCACCGGCTACTACAAGACGCCCGAAATCGAATGGGACCGCATCAAGGGCAAGGGCCGCCCGTTCTTCTACTTTGCCTATGGCGCAGCCGTCACCGAAGTGGTGATCGACACGCTAACGGGCGAAAACCGCATTTTGCGCGCGGACATCTTGCACGATGCGGGCGCATCGCTGAACCCCGCGCTGGACATTGGCCAGATCGAAGGCGGCTATGTGCAGGGCGCGGGCTGGCTCACGACCGAGGAACTCGTCTGGGATGCCAAGGGCACGCTGAAAACCCATGCGCCGTCGACCTACAAGATCCCCGCCATCTCGGACCGGCCCGATGTGTTCAACGTGGCGCTTTGGGACGAACCCAACCCCGCGCAGACGATCTACCGGTCAAAAGCGGTGGGGGAGCCGCCGCTGATGCTGGGCATCTCGGCCTTCATGGCGTTGTCGGATGCGGTAAGCGCCTGTGGGGACGGGTTTGGTGACCTGCAAACACCCGCCACGGCCGAAGCAGTGCTGACCGCCATCGGGAAGGCCCGCAATGCCCTTTGACCGCGCAGCCCTGGCGCAGGCCGTTGCCGCGCATGGCACGGTGGCGCGCATCGTTCTGGTGCAGGTCAAAGGCTCTGCCCCGCGTCCGGCGGGAACGTCGATGCTGGTCTGGGCGGGCGGTGCATCCGGCACCATCGGCGGCGGCCAGCTTGAGCTGCAATCGATGCGCGATGCCGCGGCCATGCTCGCAGGTGGCCCGCGCAGCAAGCTGACCCGCGCCGCCCTTGGCCCCGCGATGAACCAATGCTGCGGCGGGGCGGTGACGGTGGTGACAGAGCGTTTCGACGCCGCCACAGTCGAAGCCCTGCCCGACACCTACCCCGACATCTACCTGCGCGCTGTTGATCCGGCGGCCCCGCCCCTTGCCGACAGTTTTCGCGCCAAGATCGACCGTGCCAGTGGCGGCGCGACACCGCTCGCCATTACCCTGCACGGCGGCTGGTTGGCAGAGCCGCTGTGGCAGCCCTCGCGGCAAGTGGTCATTCACGGCGCGGGCCATGTCGGCAGCGCACTGGCGCGTATTCTGGCCCCGCTGCCGCAGTTTCGCGTCATACTCGCCGACCCGCGCCCCGGGTATCTGGACGATCTGCCAGAGGGCGTCAGCGGCGTCGACGGCCCTTGGGGTGCCGCGCTGGACAGCGCCGAAGATGACGCTGCGCATTTCATCATGACACCGGCCCATGACGACGATCTGGACCTGTGCCACCGCTTGCTGCAACGCGATTTCGCCTTTGGCGGGTTGATCGGATCAGACACGAAATGGGCGCGGTTTCGCAGCCGTCTGGCGGCCCTTGGCCATGCCCCCGAACAGATCGCCCGCATCACCTGCCCCATCGGCGCGCGGCAATTTGGCAAGCATCCTCAAGCGATTGCGCTTGGGGTGGCCACGCAACTCTTGCAATTTGAACCCGCCCGCACGAATAAACAGGTTCGTTTGACACAAAAGGAACGCTGCGCATGACCGACACGCCCCTTCTGGCGCTTTCCGGGCTGACCAAAGCCTACCCCGGTGTTGTCGCCAATGATGACGTGTCACTGCGGATCGCGCCGGGCGAAGTCCACGCGCTGCTGGGGGAAAACGGCGCGGGCAAGTCGACGCTGGTCAAGATGATCTATGGGCTGGTCAAACCCGATAGCGGCACGATGCAGATGCACGGAGCCAGTTTCGCCCCGCACGAGCCCCGCGCCGCACGCGCCGCCGGTGTGGGCATGGTGTTCCAGCATTTCTCGCTGTTTGACGCGCTCAGCGTGGCCGAAAACATCGCCCTGGGGATGGAGAACGCGCCCAAGCTGCGCACCCTCAGCAAGCAGATTCGCGACGTGTCCGAGGCCTACGGCCTGCCGCTGGCCCCCGACCGCATCGTCGGCGACCTTTCTGCCGGTGAACGCCAGCGGGTCGAGATCATCCGCTGCCTGCTGCAAGACCCCAAACTGTTGATCATGGATGAACCCACCAGCGTTCTGACCCCGCAAGAAGTTGAAATCCTGTTCAAAACCCTGCGCAAGCTCAGCGCCGAAGGCACCGCGATCCTCTATATCTCGCACAAGCTCGAAGAGATCCGCAGCCTGTGTGACAGCGCCACGATCCTGCGTTTGGGTAAAGTGGTAGGCCATTGCACCCCGTCAGAGACGACGGCACGGGATATGGCAGAAATGATGGTGGGCAGCACGCTCAAGACACCGACCCGCGCAGGCAAGACCCCCGGCGCGGTCAAGCTGGACCTGAGGGGGCTGTCCGCGCCCTCGCCCAGTTCCTTTGGCATGCCGCTGCGTGACATCACCGTGCAAGTCCGCGCGGGCGAGATTCTGGGCATCGGTGGCGTGGCGGGCAACGGGCAGGATGAATTGTTGTCGGCCCTGTCGGGCGAGCTGCCGACCGCCGCTGGCATGATCGGGTTCGAGGGTCAGGACGTGGGCCAGCTTGGCCCCACCGCGCGCCGCCGTCTGGGTATCCTGACCGCGCCCGAGGAACGGCTTGGCCATGCCGCCGCCCCTGATATGTCCCTGACCGAGAACGCGATGCTGACCGGTGCCGTGCGCGAAAAGCTGGAGCGGCGCGGCATGTTGAACTGGCCCGCCGCCAAACGGTTTGCCGAACGTATCATCGCGGATTTTGACGTGCGCACCCCCGGCCCCGGTAATGCCGCGCGGTCGCTGTCGGGCGGGAACCTGCAAAAATTCGTCATCGGCCGCGAGGTGTTGCAAAATCCGCAGGTGCTGGTGGTCAACCAACCCACATGGGGGGTCGATGCCTCTGCCGCGGCGGCGATCCGACAGGCGTTGCTGGATCTGGCCGAGAATGGCACAGCGGTGATCGTGATCAGTCAAGATCTGGACGAGCTGATGGAAATCTCGGACCGCTTCGCCGCGCTGAACGAAGGCCGCCTGTCGGAGCCGCGTGCCGCGGCAGGGCTGACGGTGGACGAGATCGGATTGATGATGGGCGGGGCCCACGGGATGGAGGTGGCGCATGTTTGACGCGTTGCTTGCGGGGGTTTCACACCCCCACACCCCCGTGGAGTTTTCCTTGCAAAATGAAGTAGATGACAAGAACTGGGGCGCGGCATGATGCGGCTTGAGAAACGGCCGCAGGCCAGCCGGGCGTTTTCCTATGCAACGCCGGTTCTGGCGGTGATTGCCACGATGGTTTTTGGCGGCGCGCTGTTCGCGGTACTTGGCAAAGACCCGGTGGCGTCGATCATGACGATTTTCTGGGAGCCGCTGTTCGGCGATTTCGCCTTTTACTATCGCCCGCAACTGCTGGTGAAAGGCGCACCCCTGGTCTTGATCGCCATTGGCCTGTCGCTGGGGTTCAAGGCGGGGATATGGAACATCGGAGCCGAGGGCCAGTACATCATGGGGGCCATTTGCGGTGCCGGAGCAGGTCTGGCCTTCTACCCCGCAGAGAGTGTTTTTATCTTTCCGGTGATGGTGCTTGCAGGCGCGCTTGGCGGATGGGTCTGGGCCATGATCCCTGCCGTGCTCAAGGTCAAGTTCGGGACGAACGAGATTCTCGTGTCATTGATGCTGGTCTATGTGGCGGAACAGTTCCTCGCCTCTGTCAGCCTTGGGTTGCTGAAAAACCCCGAAGGCTTCGGCTTTCCGGGCAGCCGCAACCTGCAGCAATATGCATCGGCCCATAATGGCGAGTTGATCGCGGGATCGGGGATGCATTGGGGGGTGGTTGCCGCCCTGATCGCGGTGATCTTTGCCTATGTCTTATTGGCGCGGCACCGGTTGGGCTTTGCCATCCGCGTGACCGGGGAGGCGCCGCGGGCGGCGCGGTTTTCCGGCGTGAACCCGACACGGCTGGTGTTGTTCTGCATGGGCATGTCGGGTCTGCTGGCCGGTCTGGCAGGGATGTTCGAGGTCGCGGGTCCTGCGGGGCAGATCACCATCGATTTCAACGTGGGCTACGGGTTCACCGCGATCATCGTCGCCTTTCTGGGGCGGTTGCACCCGGTGGGTATCCTGCTGGCCGGTGGTCTGATGGCGCTGACCTATATCGGGGGCGACATCGCGCAAAGCCAGTTGGGACTGCCTGCCGCCGCCATTCAGGTGTTTCAGGGGATGTTGCTGTTCTTCCTGCTCGCCTTTGATCTTTTCACCCATTACCGGCTGCGCCTTGGCCGGACGGAGGTCGCGTAATGGATCTGTCTGCAATCAATCCCGTGCTCTTTGTCGCGGGCTTTCTGGTGGCGGCGACGCCACTGATCTTTGCCGCTTTGGGCGAGTTGGTGGTCGAGAAATCCGGCGTGCTGAACCTTGGGGTCGAAGGGATGATGATCATCGGCGCGATCTGCGGCTTTGCGACCGCCGTTGAAACCGGATCGCCCCTGTTGGGCTTTGCCGCCGCGGCCGTGGGGGGCGCGTTGCTGAGCCTGCTGTTCGCCTTCCTGACGCAGATCACATTGGCCAATCAGGTCGCATCGGGCTTGGCGCTGACGCTGTTCGGGCTGGGGTTTTCGGCGTTGCTGGGGCAAAGCTATGTCGGGATCAAACCACCGCGCCTGCCGGATGTGAACTTTGGCCCGCTGCATGACATTCCCGTCATCGGGCCGATCTTCTTTTCCCATGACATTATTCTGTACTTGGGCTTTGCGCTGGTCGTCGCCGTTTGGGCAGTGCTGAAATTCACCCGCATGGGGCTGATCCTGCGCGCTGTCGGCGAAAGCCACGAGGCGGCCCACGCCCTTGGCTATAAGGTGGTGCGCATCCGTACGCTGGCGATCATGTTCGGCGGGGCCTGTGCCGGTCTGGGCGGGGCCTACATCAGCCTGATCCGTGTGCCCCAATGGACAGAAGGCATGACCGCCGGTGTGGGCTGGATCGCCCTTGCGCTGGTGGTTTTTGCCAGCTGGAAGCCCTGGCGGCTGTTGCTGGGTGCCTATCTTTTTGGCGGTATCACGCAGCTTCAGCTGAATCTGCAAGGCGCGGGCGTTGCCATTCCGGTCGAGTATCTGGCAATGTCGCCCTACCTCATCACCATCCTTGTGCTGGTGATCCTTTCCGCGGATAAAAGCGCTGCTCCGGCATCGCTGGGCCGCACTTTCCACGCCTCTCACTAGGGGCCTATCTTCAAGCGCCGGATAAAAGGCGCGTTACTCAGGGGACTACGTTATGAAATTCACCACACTTATGGCCAGCGCGGCACTGGCGCTTGGGCTTGCGGGCGGCGCATATGCCCAAGACAAGACCAAAGTCGGCTTTGTCTTTGTTGGCCCCGTCGGCGATGGCGGCTGGACCTATGAACACAACCAGGGCCGTCTGGCAGTCGAGAAAGAATTCGGTGACGCTGTTGAAACCGTCTTTGTTGAAAACGTGGCCGAGGGCCCCGATTCCGAGCGTGTGATGACGCAGATGGCGTTGGACGGCGCGGACCTGATCTTTACCACGTCTTTTGGCTATATGGACCCGACCATCAACGTCGCGGGCAAATTCCCGGATGTGAAATTCGAACACGCCACCGGCTACAAGCGTGCCGACAACGTGTCGACCTATTCCGCGCGTTTCTACGAAGGTCGCGCCATTCAGGGTCACATCGCGGGCAAGATGACCAAATCGAACATTATCGGCTATATCGGGTCCTTCCCGATCCCCGAAGTGATCCGTGGCATCAACTCGGCCTATATTCACGCCAAGAAGGTGAACCCCGATGTCGAGTTCAAGATCGTCTGGGCCTACACATGGTTTGACCCCGCCAAAGAAGCAGACGCCGCCAAGGTTCTGATCGAACAGGGTGCGGATGTTGTCTTGCAGCACACCGATTCCACAGCACCTCAGGCGGCGGCGCAAGAAGCCGGCGACGTGATCACCTTTGGTCAGGCGTCCGACATGGCGCAATACGCGCCCAAGCCGCGCGTCTCGTCGATCATTGACGATTGGGCCCCCTATTACATCGCCCGCACCAAAGCGGTCATGGATGGCACATGGGAAAGCAAAGACACATGGGACGGCATCGGTGCCGGCATGGTTGGTATCGGCGAGATTACGGACGCCGTGCCTGCCGACGTAAAAGAAGAAGCGCTGGCGCTGAAAGCATCGATCGCGGATGGGTCCTACCACCCGTTCACCGGCCCGCTGAAAAAGCAGGACGGTTCCGATTTCCTGGCGGAAGGCGAAACAGCCGATGACGGCACGCTGGCGGGCATGAACTTCTATGTCGAAGGCATCAAGGGCGACATTCCGAACTAAGCCGGACACTGACCTGACACGATCAAAGGCCTCGCATCCGCGGGGCCTTTTTTGTTGCGAAATCAGCGCGGTGCCCCGTCTTGCGACAAAACGCATCTGGTGCGGGGCATTCAAGCTGCCTACAGAAGGTACATGCGCTTTCTGCCCGCCTTCCCCTGCCAGCTGCTTGCCACCGTTCTGGTGCTGCTGTCGCTTGCGACATCGGGGTTTGCGCATCGTTTCGCGCCCGTAGACCTGTCGCCCGAGCTGCAAGCCTATGTTGCCAATGGCGGCGCGCTGGCGGACCTCTGCGGCACTGGTGATAGCCCGCATTCAGGCAATATGGCCGATTGTAAGACCTGCCGTCTGATCGGTGCCATGGCGCTGCCCGAAGCGGTCACCGGCCTGCCCGTTCCCGTGCTTGAGAAAACGCAAACCCTGCGCTTTGTGGCGAAACGGCTGCTGCACACACGCAAGCCTGACCCCAGCCGGCTGACCCGCGCCCCGCCCCAAGTCTGAACATCTATCCCATCTGTTCATTCTTTCCGCCTGCCGATGATGCAGGCCCTTAGGCTTGGAGCCCTCATATGACGACCCCTACCCAAACCACGCAGCCCGACGGCGGCGTGAACAAACTCTACTTTGCTGCATGGCGCTGGCATTTCTATGCCGGGCTGTTCGTGCTGCCCTTTCTGTCGGTTCTCGCCATAACCGGCATGGCGATGCTGTGGATCGCCTGGATTGACGGGCGCGACGGTGAATTTACCCCGGTGACCGTGCAGGAAACCGTCCTGTCGGTCTCGGCACAGTCGCAAGCCGCGGTCGAGGCCGTGCCCGGCGGCACGCTGGTGCAATATGTGGCCCCCCGCGCGCCTGATCTGGCGGCCCTGTTCCGCGTGGACCACGATGGGGATGCGGTGATGGTTGCGGTTGATCCCTATACGGCCAAGGTGATCGAGAGCTTTCCGCGGCGGTCCGGCTGGTACGATTTCGCGGATGGCATCCACAGTGATCTGATGCTGGGGGTGACCGGTGATCGCATGATTGAAGCCGCGGCCTCGATCGCCTTGGTGCTGATCGCCACGGGGCTTTATATGTGGTGGCCGCGTGGTGCAGGCTGGCGCGGGACGCTGGTGCCACGTTTCACCAAGGGCCGTGCGATGTGGAAATCGCTGCATGGTGTTGTGGGCATCTGGGTATCGGCATTTCTGGTGCTGTTCCTGATCTCGGGCCTGTCCTGGGCGGGCATCTGGGGCGGCAAGATGGTGCAAGCCTGGAGCCAGTTCCCTGCCGAGAAATGGGATGCCGTGCCCCTATCGGACGACATCCACGCCAGCATGAACCACCACCGCCGCGAGGTGCCTTGGGCGCTGGAACAGACGCCGATGCCTGCCTCTGGCAGCGCGGCTGGGGAGGCGGGCGTTGCAGGGGCCGTCACCATTGACAGCATCGATGCATTGGCGCGCGAGATCGGCTTTGACGCGCGCTATCAGATGAACCTGCCGCAGGGCGATACCGGCGTCTGGACGCTGAGCCGCGATTCCATGAACACCGACAGCACCGACCCGATGTCGGACCGCACCGTGCATATCGACCAGCACAGCGGCAATATCCTCGCCGATGTGCGCTATGCCGATTATTCGCTTGCGGGCAAAGCCATGGCGGTGGGGATTGCGCTGCACATGGGCACCTTGGGGCTGCTGAGCGTGCTGGCCAATACGCTGGTCTGCCTGTCGGTGCTGTTCCTCTGCGTCAGTGCGCTGGTGCTTTGGTGGAAGCGTCGCCCTACCGCCGCCGGCCGCCTGTCCGCCCCGCCCATGCCGTCAGAGCTGCCGTTGTGGCAGGGTGCCGTGCTGGTCGGGCTGTTCGTGTCGATGGCCTTCCCCATGGCAGGGGCCGTGCTGCTGAGCGTGCTGGCGGTCGATGTGTTGATCCTGTCGCGCCTACCCGCGCTGCGCCACCGTCTGACCTGACCTGAAGCCCCCGCGCCGTTTGTCAAATACGGCGCGGGGGATGCATGCCCACTACCCATCCGGCTGCAACACGCTATCATCAGCGTCATGATCAAAATCCACCACCTGAACCGGTCCCGCTCTCATCGCATTTTGTGGCTGCTCGAAGAAATCGGCGCGCCTTATGATGTCATCCCCTATACCCGCGATGCCAAGACCAACCTCGCCCCGCCCGAGCTAAAGCTCGTGCACCCCTTGGGCAAATCCCCCATGGTCGAGATCGACGGCACGCTGATCGCCGAGAGCGCGGCCATCACCGAGGTGCTTTGCACCCGTTTCGCGCCGCAAATGATCCCCGATCGTGACAGCGCCGCCTATCTGCAGCACCTTGAACTGATGCATTTCGCCGAAGGGTCCGCGATGACGCCGATCCTGTTGAACCTCTATGTCAGCCGTTTGGGCGACGCCGGTGCACCGCTGCATCCGCGCATCTCGTCTGAACTGGACAACCACTATAGCTACATGAACAGCCGCGTGCGGGCCTCGGGGCATTTTGTGCAGGATACATTGTCGGCGGCGGATATCATGCTCAGCTTTCCGGCAGAGATCGCGATGCAGCAGGGCCGCGCCAAGGATTATCCCGCACTCGCTGGCTTTGTCGAGATGATCCACGCGCGCCCCGCCTATGGTCGCGCCACCGCGCGCGGCAAAACCGATGCCTAACCGCGCGGTTGCACGTCCCACCGGCCCATGTCACCCATAAGCACGGAACGTGGGGCCGGCGGGACAGGCCTGCGTGAAACCAGTGCAAGGGACAGGGGGCAGCTATGACAGAAAACACATCCGACATCCTTGTCATCGGCGGCGGCATCGCGGGCATCTCGGCCGCGGCGCGCCTGTCTGGTGATGCAAAAGTCACGGTGATCGAAGGGGAAAAAGCGCTTGGCTATCACGCCTCTGGCCGGTCGGCCGCGCTGATCGAAGAGAATTACGGTGCGCCCTCTGTGCAGGCGCTGAACAAGGCCACCGTCGGCTACCTGCGCGACGGCGGCTACCTGTCCCCGCGCGGCCTGATGATCATCGCCGACCGCCACGAGGAAGAGGCGTTTCACAGCGATCTCGCCCATATGGGGGTCGAACAGATCACCCCCGACGATGCGCTGCGCCTTGTGCCGATCCTGGCCGCCGAGCGCATCGCCTTTGCCGGCTACCACGCTGACGCCCATGATATTGATACCGACCGTCTGCTGCAGGATTTCGCCAAAGAGCTACGCGGCAATGGCGGACGGATTGAAACCGGGCATCCCGTCACATCCATCACCCGCACGGGCAATACGTGGAAGGTCACCGCAGGCCCGCACATCCATCACGCCGCAAAACTGGTTAACGCCGCCGGAGCCTGGGCCGACCAGATCGCCATTCTGGCCGGTGTGCCTCCCATCGGCATCACCCCCTACCGCCGGTCCATGGCCCGCATTGCGGCACCGGGCGGGCATGACCTGTCGCGCTGGCCGATGTTCTTTGGCGTGGGCGAAACATGGTACGCCAAGCCCGACGCGGGTGCGCTGCTGATCTCGCCCGCCGATGAGGACGCGACCGAACCGCAGGACGCATGGGCCGACGACATGGTGCTGGCCGAAGGGCTGGAGCGGTATCAGAATATGGTCGCCGTGCCGCTGACGAAACCCATCGCGACATGGGCGGGGCTGCGCAGCTTCGCCGTGGACCGCACGTTGGTGCTGGGCCCCGATCCCGCCCAGCCCGACTTTATCTGGAGCGCGGGACAAGGCGGCTACGGTTTCCAGACCAGCGCCGCCGCCTCGCAACTGGTGGCCGATCTGACCCTTGGCAACGCCCCCTCGCTGCCCGATCCGGTGGTCGAGGCACTGCGCCCCGATAGGCTGCGCGCATGACAGCCAAGCTTCCCCCAAGCGCCAGCGTCGCGCTGCCCACCCGCGGTGCCATGCTGCACGCCCCCGCCGCCGACCGGAACAAAGACGCCCTGTGTGACCTGCTGCGTGACCACGGGCCGCAAAAAGGTCGCGCGCTCGAGATTGCCAGCGGGACGGGGCAGCATATCGCCGCCTTCGCCCGCGCCCTGCCCGATCTGTACTGGCAGCCGACCGAGCCTGCCCCCGACCGCCGCGACAGCATCGACGCCTATATCGCCGAAGCCGGGCTGACCAACGTCGCCCCCGCCGCCCCGCTGGATGCAGCAGCGGCGGGTTGGCACAAGCCACTGCCACCGCAAGACCTGATCTTCCTCGCCAACCTGCTGCATCTGATCCCGACAGAGGCCGCGCAGCAGGTCATCGCCGAAGCCGCGCTTGCGCTCGCCCCCGGTGGCACGTTGATCCTCTATGGTCCGTTCCGCCGCGAGGGTGTGCTCACCTCCGACGGAGATGCGAAATTCGATGCCGAGCTGCGCACCGCCGATCCTGCGATCGGGTACAAGGATACGGTCGACATCACGCGTTGGCTCAGCGATGCTGCACTAAGCCCGATCGACAGGATCGACATGCCCGCCAATAATCTGGCCTTTATCGCACGAAAGCCGTGACCCTATGCCCCGACTTCGCGTTCTTGCCCTCCTCTCTGCCCTTGTCCTTTCGGCCTGTGGTGCGCCGCAACTCTCTGTCCCTGTGGGGGACGTGACGGCAGCCAATTTCGGCGACCGCAAGCCGTTCGACTGGCCCGGCCAAAGCCCCGACCGCTATGCGGTGCACGGCATCGATGTGGCGCGCTTCCAGCAACCGCTGAACTGGGGCGAGGCCCGCGTCTCCGGCGTGAACTTCGCCTTCATCAAAGCCACCGAAGGCGGCGATCTGCTGGACCCGATGTTCCAGAACCACTGGGAGGGTGCCGGCCGCGCCGGTGTCGCCCGCGGGGCCTATCACTTCTATTATTTCTGCACGACGCCCGAGAAACAGGCCCGCTGGTTCATCGAAAACGTGCCCAAAGCGCCGGGCATGCTGCCCCCCGTGCTGGATCTGGAGTGGAACCCCTTTTCCCCCACCTGCACCCTGCGCCCGCCCGCCGATACCGTCCGCCGCAACGCCCAGACCTTTCTAAGCATCCTGCGCGCGCATTACGGGCAGCAGCCCGTCGTCTACACCACGCCGGAGTTCTATGCCCAGAATGACATGGGGCGTCTGCGCGGTGTTGAATTCTGGCTCCGCTCCACCGCCGCCCACCCGTCCGAAAAATACCCCGACGAGCGCTGGACCTTCTGGCAATACACCAGCACCGGCCGCGTCCCCGGAGCCGCCGGCGACATCGACATCAACGTCTATGCCGGTAGCCCCAGCAGTTGGGACAACTGGCTTTCGCGGCGTCAGGTGCGGTAGATCGCCGCCACAATCTACCAGAGCAAGACCTTTGACATTGCAATTATAAATTGAACCTGGCAGGATTTTCCGAGCGAAAACGGCAGGTATATGACGACACGTCGAAATTGGACCGAAGACGAGGTCACTGAGGCTTTGTCACTGTATCTGCGGCTTCCTTTTGGCAAGTTCCATTCCGGCACACCGCAGATCATCCGCATGGCAGAACGGATCGGACGCACGCCATCGGCCGTGGCAATGAAACTGTCCAATCTTGCCGCGCTGGATGACACGATGCCGCAAAGGGGGCTTGGCAACCTTTCTGCGATGGACCGGCAAGTCTGGGCGCGGTTCCGGCAAGACCCCTCTATCGTATTTAATGCCTATGAAGCGCAGATCTTGCCGTCACCCCAGCAGACACCCGGTTTTTCCGAGCAGCGGCAGGCAAACTGGATCGCAAAGCAATGCGAAGTCACTGAACGTACTGTTGTGCAGCGGCGCGGACAAAGCTTCTTCCGCGAGATGATCCTGAACAACTATCGCTCTCGCTGTGCACTAACGGGTATCGACGATACGCGCCTGCTGACCGCAAGCCATATCGTCGGGTGGCAAGAGGACGATGCTCAACGGTTCTACCCCGAAAATGGCATTTGCCTGAACGCCCTTCATGATCGCGCCTTTGACCGACATCTGATCAGTTTTGACGATGATTACCGCATGATCATGGCCGACGATTTGCCCGCCGAATCTAAACGCAAACTAGCTGTCGGGGCCTCCGGAAGGTTGCAATTACCAGAACGGTTCCTGCCCGACCCTGCGTATCTGGAGCATCACCGGCAGCGCATGGCCGAGCGGCAGAGCATGCCGCCGCTCGACTAGGTTCAAGCCTCACCCATCCACACGGATCGTTGCGTTTTTCGGGTCGTAGGGGCTGTCCTCCACAACTTCGGCATCCCATAGCTGGTCGAACATCTTGACCTTCAGCTTTGTGCCAACCACCGCGATGTCGGGTTTGACGTAGCCCATGCCGATGGATTTCCCGAAGGCCACCGAATACCCGCCCGAGGTCAGGCGACCAATACGGGTGTCGCCGTGATACAGCACTTCGCGGCCCCAAGGGTCGGCGTCGTCGGGCCCGTCGATCAGCAAGGTTACACATTTGCTTCGGATACCATGGGCCTGCATTGCGTCCTTGCCGTGGAAGTCCTTGGACAGGTCGACAAAGCGCGGCAGGTCGGCCTCTAGCGGGGTGGCATCGCGGCCCAGTTCATTGCCGAAAGCGCGGTAGGATTTCTCTTGCCGCAGCCAGTTCTGTGCACGCGCGCCCACCAGTTTCATCCCGTGTTTCTCACCCGCCTTCTCCAGCAGATCGAACAGGTGGTTCTGCATCTCGATCGGGTGGTGCAGCTCCCAGCCGAGCTCTCCGGTATAGGCGACGCGGATGGCGCGGACGGGGACCATCCCCAGCTCGATATTGCGCATGGTCAGCCAAGGGAACCGCTTATTGCTCAGCACCGTCTCGGGGTCCGCGTCCTTGATGACCTCTTTCAGGACATCGCGCGATTTGGGACCCGCGATGGCAAAGACACCCCATTGCGTGGTCACGTCATGACATTCGATATAACCGAATTCGGGCGCTTTATCGGCGATGGCCTTGCGCAGGAAATCACTGTCATAGGCCGTCCAGGCCCCGGCGGACACAAGGTAGTATTCATCCTGAGCGAGCCGCACGATGGTATATTCGGTGCGCGTGGTGCCGTTGATCGTCAGCGCATAGGTCAGGTTGATGCGCCCGACCGAGGGCAGCTTGTTGCAGGTGAACCAATCCAGAAAGGCAGTGGCCCCCGGCCCCTTGATCAGATGTTTGGTAAAGGCGGTCGCATCGATCAGGCCCACGCCCTCGCGGATCGCCTTGGCCTCATCGACCGCATGCTGCCACCAGCCGCCGCGCCGGAAGGACCGGCTGTCGTGGTCATTGAACCCCAGCGGCGCAAAGTAGTTCGGGCGTTCCCACCCGTTCACATGGCCGAACTGTGCGCCACGGGCGGCCTGACGGTCATAGGCAGGCGAGGTACGCAAGGGCCGACACGCGGGGCGCTCCTCATCCGGGTGGTGCAGGATATAGACGTGCTCATAGGCCTCTTCGTTCTTGCGCGCGGCATATTCGGTGGTCATCCAGTCGCCATAGCGTTTGGGGTCCAGCGACGCCATGTCGATCTCGGCCTCGCCCTCGACCATCATCTGCGCAAGGTAGTAGCCCGTGCCCCCCGCAGCTGTGATCCCGAAAGAGAACCCTTCGGCCAGCCACATATTGCGCAGGCCGGGTGCCGGACCGACCAGCGGGTTGCCGTCGGGCGTATAGCAGATCGGCCCGTTGAAATCGTCCTTGAGGCCGGAGTCCGCACAAGACGGGACGCGGTCGGCCATCGCCATATACTGATCCGCAATCCGGTCCAGATCCAGCGGAAACAGATCGGCCCGGAAGCTGTCCGGCACCCCATATTCAAACCGCGCAGGCGCGCCGCGCTCGTAGATGCCCAAAATCCAGCCGCCCCGCTCTTCGCGGGCGTAGGATTCATTGTCGGCGTCGCGCACGACCGGATGCTCCGGATTGCCATCGGCGCGCCATTTGACCAGCTCGGGGTCCTGATCCATCACGATAAACGTATGTTCGACCGGGATGGCAGGCATCTTGATGCCCAGCATCTTGGCGGTGCGCTGCGCGTGGTTGCCGCTGGCGGTAACGACATGCTCCGCGGTGATCACGACCTGCTCGTCCGAAGGGACAAGGTTCCCGCCCTTCTCGACCATCTTCGTGATGGTAACCTCCCACGCCGCGCCATTCCAGTGAAAGGCATCCGCCTGCCACTTGCGCTCAATCGCCACACCCCGCTGCCGCGCGCCCTTGGCCATCGCCATGGTGACATCGGCGGGGTTAATATAGCCGTCCGTCTGGTGGTACAGCGCGCCTTTCAGATCGTCGGTCTTGATCAGCGGCCATTTAGCCTTGACCTCATCCGGCGTCATGAAGGTATAGGGCACGCCGCAGGTCTCCGCGGTGGAGGCATAGAGCATGTATTCATCCATGCGTTCGTCCGTCTGCGCCATGCGCAGGTTCCCAACCACGGCAAAGCCCGCGTTCAGGCCGGTCTCTTCCTCAAGCGTCTTGTAGAACTTGATCGAATAGTCGTGGATGTGGGTCGTCGCATAGGACATGTTGAAATAGGGCAGCAACCCCGCCGCGTGCCATGTAGACCCCGAGGTCAGCTCGTCCCGCTCAAGCAACATCACATCGTCCCATCCGGCGCGGGCCAGATGATAGGCAATCGACGTGCCAACGGCGCCGCCGCCCACAACCAGTGCTTTGACTTGAGTTTTCATGAATCCAATGCTCCGCCAGAATAGGTCTTAGCGACATTTAGCAGCCCCCGCGCAAAACGCAGAACCCAGCCGACCAAAGACAGCACAAATGCGACCAACGTCGAAAAACTCGCGCGTAGGCCGCTTCCAAATGGTTAAAATCCCCGTCGGAGGCATCGCATCCCTGCCGGTGGCAGGGATCGATATACCGCGCGCGCCGTCCCGACTACGCCAGGGATTCGGGAAGAATCTTGCCCGGGTTCATAATGTTATCGGGGTCGAGCGCCTGTTTGATCGCGCCCATGACGCCCACTGCAGCTCCCAGTTCCTTGACCAGATAGGGGCGTTTGCCCTGTCCGATGCCATGCTCCCCCGTGCATGTCCCCTCCATCGAGATCGCGAGCTCGTTGAGCCAGCTAATGAACGCCTCGGCGCGGGCGACTTCATCCGCGTCGTCCATATCCAGCAGCAGCGAGGCGTGGAAATTGCCATCGCCTGCGTGGCCGACGATGGGCGCAATCAGGTCCAGCTCCGCCGCTTTGGCGTTCGCGCGGCCGACTGCTTCGGCCAGCCTTGAGATCGGCACACAAACGTCGGTCGCCACCGCCTTGCAGCCGGGGCGCAGGGCCAGCATCGCCCAATAGGCGTCATGGCGCGCTTGCCACAGCTTGTTGCGTTCCTCCATCGTGGTGGTCGCCTGATAGTCGGTGCCACCGTTTTCATCGGCGAGCGCTGCGAATGTTTCGGTCTGTTCGACCACACCGGCGTCAGAGCCATGAAACTCCAACAGCAACATCGGCGTTTCGGGCAGCGACAGTTTGGCATAGGCATTCACCGCGCGCACGACCATCGCGTCCAGCAGCTCTATCCGTGCGACGGGCAGCCCGTATTGGATCACGCTTTGCACCGTTTCACAGGCCGCCTCGACCGAGGGGAAGGAACAGCGGGCAGAGCTGATCGCCTCGGGGATGCCTTGTAGCTTCAACGTGATTTCGGTGATCACGCCCAATGTCCCTTCAGAGCCCACCATCAGACGCGTCAGATCGTATCCGGCGGATGATTTGCGCGCCCGTGCGCCGGTGCGGATCACCGTGCCATCGGCCATCACCGCCTCGACCGCCAGCACGTTGTCCTTCATCGTGCCATAGCGCACCGCATTGGTGCCCGAGGCCCGCGTCGCCGTCATCCCGCCAAGCGAGGCATTGGCCCCGGGATCAATGGGAAAGAACAGGCCCTTATCGCGCAAATGAGTGTTCAATGCCTCGCGGGTGACGCCGGGTTGCACGCGGCAATCCAGATCGCCGGCATTGACCTCGACCACAGCGTCCATCTGCGTGACGTCGATCGACACGCCCCCCGCGGGCGCATTCACATGCCCTTCAAGCGAGGTGCCGGTGCCGAAGGCGATGACCGGCACCTTATGCGCGGCGCAGACCTTGACCACAGCCGCGACATCGTCGGTCGAGCGGGCAAAGACCACTGCATCGGGGGCCTGATTTCTGATCCAGGTCGTCGTATGCCCGTGCTGTTCGCGGATCGCGTCCCCCGTCTGGAAGCGTTCGCCGAATTGCTGCTTGAGGATACCCAAAGCGGTGTCGATCCCGGTCTCGTTGCGGGGCATGTCGGTGGCCTGTGCCATATGGTCTTTCCTTTGGTTCAGAATGGGCGATCACTCGCCAAGGGCGATGCCTTCGCGGCGCGGGTCAGCCCCGCCGCGCAGGTCATCGCCAATCGAAATCATATGCAACCCCGAGGTCAGCGCGCGGGTGTTCACCTCGTAGCCAAGGCCGGTCAGCGCATCGGCCATCGCGGCGGCGTCGGTGCCTTCCTCAAGGTCGTAGGGACCGAACCGGTTGATCGCATGGGGCAGTGCTGCGGCCTGTTGCACATCCATCCCCCAATCCAGATGCGCGATGATCGCGCCCGCGACATAGCCGATGATGCGGCTGCCACCGGGGCTGCCCACGGCCAGAACCGGCGCGCCATCCTTCATCACAATCGTCGGTGCCATCGACGAGCGCGGGCGTTTTCCCGGCTCGACCCGATTGGCAATCGGCACGCCATCGGTATGCGACCGGAAAGAGAAATCCGTCAGCTCGTTATTCAACAAAAACCCGCGCACCATCAGTCGGCTACCAAAGCCGTTTTCGATGGTGGTGGTCATGCTCGCGACATTGCCCATGCTGTCCACGATCGACACATGCGAGGTCGACGGCAGCTCGATAGAGATATCATCGGCAAAGTTTAGGGCATGGTCGAAAGCGGGCGCGCCCGCGGTGACTTCGGGCAGCGCATCGTCGCCCTGCAACAGCTTGGCGCGATCCGCCAGATAGGATGGGTCGAGCATACCGGTCACCGGCACCGGCACATAATCGGTATCGGCCACATAGCGCCCCCGATCCGCAAAGGCGAGCCGCGAGGCATCGCCGATCAGCCGCAGCACATCCGCGTCCGCCGGTCCGGCGCTCAGGTCCGCATTTTCCAGCAGCCCCAGTATTTGCCCTACGGCCAGCGCACCAGAGGACGGCGGCCCCATGCCGCAGACCTCATGCCCGTGATAGGGCGCGCAAAGGGCGTCGCGTTCCTTGACCCGATAGATCGAAAGATCGACCTCTGACAGCACACCGGGGTTGGTGGCCCCTTGGACAGCCCCCACGATGTCGCGCGCAATGTCGCCGGTATAAAAGGCATCGGCCCCGCGTTCAGCCAGCGCTGCAACCGTGCGGGCATAGTCAGGGTTTTTCAGCGTATCGCCTGCCTGAACCGGCACGCCATTGGGCATGAAGTAATCTGCGGTTGTCGCGGAGATTGCTAGCCGTTCGGCGTCATCAGCCACCAGCGCCGCAAGACGTGGGGACACGGCAAAGCCCTTCTCGGCCAATGCGACAGAGGGGGCCAGCAACTCGGCCCAGGGCTGGTTGCCCCATTTCTCATGCGCTGCGGCCATCAACGCAGGGGTGCCCGGCGTACCGACCGACCGCCCGCCAACGACGGCGTCAAAGAACCCCAGCGGCACACCTTGATCGTCCTGAAAGAGTTGCGGCGTGACCGCCAGCGGCGCTGTTTCGCGCCCGTCCAGCGTGGTCAGCCTGCCCGATGCGGCGTCATACCAGACCAGAAACGCCCCGCCACCCAGGCCAGAGCTTTGCGGCTCCACCAGCCCCAGCATCGCTTGGACGGCGACCAGCGCGTCGGCAGCGGTGCCCCCCCGTGCCAGCACATCCGCCCCTGCCTGAACCGCATGAGGGTTGGCGGCGGCGACCATCCAGTTCCGGGCGATGACGGGTTTGCCCGCATCCTTAGCCTCGAAGGCGGCGGTGATCCGCGGCGACATGCCGGTAAAGCTGCCTTGGCTGGCACCTTCGGGCGCGACACTATCGGCGGCCTGTTGCGCGACAGCGGCCCCACTTACAAAACCACCTATGGCGATGGCTGTGCAGGTCCGCCCGATGTACTTTACGATGTGATGTGCAAGCATGGTCCCCTCCCCGTTCCGGTGCTCGGGGTCAACCTACTTGTTTTTAGCGCCAGCGCAAATTGAACCGCACCGGCGCTGCGCCTAAAGCATCGAGGGTACGACCTGATCCGGCGGACGGTGCCCGTCTTCGAAGGTCTTGATGTTGATGATGACCTTCTCGCCCATCTCTACCCGCCCTTCGAGCGTCGCAGACCCCATATGCGGCAAGAGCACGACATTGCTCAGCTCGCGCAAGCGCGGGTTGATGTCGGTGCCGTGTTCATACACGTCCAGCCCTGCGCCTTGCAGCTCGCCCGCGCGCAGCATCCGCGTCAGCGCGTTTTCGTCGATCACTTCCCCCCGGGAGGTGTTTACGATCACCGCGTCGGGCTTCATCAGCTTCAGGCGGCGGGCGTTCATCAGATGGAAGGTGCTGGGGGTGTGCGGGCAATTGATGCTCATCACGTCCATGCGGGCCACCATCTGGTCAAGGCTTTCCCAATAGGTCGCGCCAAGGCTCTCTTCGATCTCGGGGCGCAGACGGCGGCGGTTGTGGTAGTGGACCTGCATGCCAAAGGCAGCCGCGCGCCGCGCGACGGCCTGACCAATGCGGCCCATCCCCAGAATACCCAAACGGCGACCGCTGACGCGCCCGCCAAGCAGCGCAGTCGGGGCCCAGCCCTGCCAATCGCCTTTTTGCATCTGCGCCATGCCTTCGGACATGCGCCGTGTGACCGCGAGAATCAGCGCCATGGTCATATCGGCGGTGTCTTCAGTCAGCACACCGGGCGTATTGGACACCAGAATCCCGCGCTGCCGCGCTGTCATCACGTCAATATGATCGACCCCCGCCCCGTAGTTCGCGATCAGTTTCAGCCGGTCCCCCGCCTGCCCGATCAGCGCCGCGTCGATTTCATCGGTCACGGTGGGCACCAAGATATCCGTAGTTTTCATCGCCTCGCCCAGTTCAGAGCGGGTCATCGGCGTGTCATCCGCGCGCAACGTCACATGAAACAGTTCCGTCAATCGCTTTTCGACGACTTCCGGCAACCGTCGCGTGACTACAACACTTAGCGGTTGCTTTGACATTGTGGGCCTCCCAAATATGGCTTTGCACTGTGCTTGGTGGCATGGTGTCCCAAGCAGAGACGAGGCACAAGAACCTCGCAGGGCAAAACTGCATTAAATCAACGGCAACAGACCAGACAGGCAGTCATGAAACCGATGTTACGTTCCGTCCTTTTGGGCGCCCTTGCAGCCGTTCACCTGTGCACCACCCCGGTTTTCGCGCAAGAGGTCGGCCAGGTGACCAACCTGCCGGTGCCCCGTTTCGTGTCCATGAAAGCGAGCGAGGGGAACGTGCGGCGCGGGCCATCGCTGACGCACCGGATCGATTGGGTGTTCAAACATCGCGACCTGCCCCTGCGCATCACGGCAGAGCATGGCCATTGGCGCCGCGTCGAAGACCGCGACGGTATGGGCGGCTGGGTGCATTATTCGCTGTTGTCGGGCACGCGCACCGTTCTGGTCGAACAGGACCGTTTGCAGCTGCTTGTCCGCCCCGACCCCAAGGCCCCCGTCGAGGCAGAGCTTGAACTGGGCGTGATCGCGCGGCTCGGGGCCTGCGACCTTGAATGGTGTTTCCTGCGGGTCGGCGGATATAAAGGCTGGGCCCCCAAAGCGCGGCTCTGGGGCGTGGGCCCGAAAGAGCTACGCGACTGACCGCGCAATTGCACATGCCGCGGTCTTGGGCTTAGGTGACAAAAACCGTCCCCATGATCAGGAGCTCTCATGCGCGCAGTCACCTATTCCACCCTTGGCGAAGCACGCGACGCGCTGACCCTGACCGAGATGCCAACCCCTGCCCCCGCTGCGGGCGAGGTGCTGGTGCGGCTGGCCGTGTCGGGCGTCAACCCGTCCGATGTGAAATCCCGACGCGGGCGCCCCGGCATGACCCATCCGCCCTTCGAGACAGTGATCCCGCATAGCGATGGTGCCGGCGTGATCGAGGCCGTGGGCGACGGTGTGGACCACGCCCGCGTGGGCCAGCGCGTCTGGATCTGGAACGGGCAATGGCAGCGCCCCTTCGGCACTGCCGCGACCCATATCGCCCTGCCGCAAGCCCAAGCTGTCCCGCTGCCCGATGACGTGAGCTTTGACACTGCCGCCAGCCTTGGCATCCCCGGGCTGACCGCGGCCCACGCCGTGTTCAACGGCGGTGATGTCGCGGGGCAAACGCTGCTGATCCAGGGGGGCGCGGGCACCGTCGGCTATCTCGCTGTGCAATTCGCCGCCTGGGCAGGGGCGCGCGTTATCGCCACTACCGGAGCCAGTGGGGCCGAGCGCGCAAAATCCGCAGGCGCACAGGTCGTGCTGGACTATAGCGCCCCCGATCTGGCGCAACAGGTGCTTGATGCCAACGGTGGTGCCCCCGTCGACCAGATCATCGAGGTCGAATTCGGGGCCAATATCGCGCTGGATGCCGAAGTGATCAAACCCAACGGGCGCATCGCGGCCTATGGCTCTGCCAAGGTGATGGAGCCGACGCTCCCCTTCCTGCCCCTGCTCTTTAAGGCGGTGACCATCGACATCATCCTCGTCTACCTGCTGACCGAGGCCGAACGTACCCTCGCGATCAAGAAAACCCACCAAGCCTTGGCCGAAGGGGCGCTGCACTGCCCGGTCGAGCAGACATTCGCGCTCTCAGACACGGTCAAAGCCCATGAAGCCGTCGAAGCCGGTGCCCGCGCCGGTGCGATCTTGATCAACTGCGAAGGCTGACAGCCCTCGCACGCGACATATACTGCACCCTTGAAGCGAGGGGGACGGCGGCGGTGCGTCGCCCCGTTCGCACGATCACGTGTTCGCTCGGACACAGGATATCAGCAGCAAGACCTACAGCGGCAATAGGCCCCCTGCGGCCGAGCGACCCCGCTGATCCTCCCCAATAGAACACAGCCTGCTCTGCCCCGAACACGGCTCAAGAATAAATTCCGAGATTCTCCTCACTTTTTCTCCAGAAAGGTATTGCACCCCCCCGCACTCCGGACTAATTACGCCCACACGTTGGGATGTAGCCAAGTGGTAAGGCAACTGTTTTTGGTACAGTGTACCGTAGGTTCGAATCCTACCATCCCAGCCA